>CAXBLZ010000057.1:0-28239 GCA_963976735.1 uncultured Halioglobus sp. | reverse complement strand
GGCAACACCAGGCGCTTTGTGTGCCCGTATCACAACTGGTCCTACACCGTCGAAGGTGAACTGGTCTCGATCCCGCAGGAGAGTGAGGTACAGCGCAAGCCGGATAAACGGCAACTGGGGCTGAAACGGGTACCCCGTGTGGAGTCCTGGCGCGGCATGATTTTTGGCAGCTTTGATGAACACATCATCGGCCTCGATGACTACCTGGGCGATATGCGCTTTTACCTCGATGCCTTTTTTGACCGTTTCCCGGCAGGCATTGAGTTCATGGGTGCGCCGCACCGCTGGGTGATTAATGCCAACTGGAAGCTGCCGGTAGAGAACCAACTGGGGGACGTCAATCACGGCGCTTTTCTGCACAGTGCCATCGTGCCAAGGGAAGCGCAGGATGTGATTGAGGCGTTGGGTCACAGTGTGGTGACCACCCCCGGTCACGGCGCGACGTTCAGGCTAATGCCTGCGGATGCGCCGGTTGACGATGTCGCCTGGGGCATGGAGGGGACTGGGTCACTACTCGGTGGCGCCGAGGTGCAGAATTACCTGCGTGAGATTCAGGCGCAGGCGGCTGAGCGGGTCGGTGATTTGCGCGCACGCATGAAAGGGCTCACCTACGGTATTTACCCCAACCTGTCTTTTCTGTGGTCCAACACCTCCTTCAAAGTGTCGCACCCGCGCGGTCCTGGCAAGGTGGAGTACTGGTCGTGGGCGGTGGTTCCCGCCGATGCCCCCGACGCGATCAAAAAAATCCTGCGCACCAATTACAGCGCTTTCTTTGGGCCAGCCGGCATGCTCGAGCAGGAGGATTCGGAAGTATGGAGCCAGCAGTTTCTCGGCAGCAACATCGATTTTGCCGATGACAGGCCTTATTTCTATGGTCTCGGCCTGGGCGAGGAACAGCCACATCCCGACATGCCCGGGCTGGTCAGCGTGACGGCGAACGAGTTTTACGCGCGACACTTTTATACGCGCTGGCGCGATGAACTGCTGGCAGTGGAGGATGCATTGTGAGCGCAGCGTCACTTGAGACCACACCGCAGCAGCAGCGGGAGTTGGAGCGCTTTTATTTTCACGAGGCGCGCCTGTTGGACAACCGCCAGTACAGGCAATGGCTGGCGCTGCTCAGTGAGGATATCCGTTACCTCGTGCCCTCGCGAGTGAATGTGCAGGTGCACAATCGCGACCGTGGGCAGGAGGCGATGATCAGTGTGGAGCGGGAACTGGAGGGGGATAATTCGATGGGTTGCCCGCTGCGCGAGGAAAACTACCTGCTGTTGGCGCTGCGGGCCGAGCGCGCCTATAAGGTCAACTCCTGGTCCGAGAATCCGCCCGCACGCACCCGCCGCCTGATCGGCAATATCGAATTGCTGGCGCGGGATGGCGCCGGGGACGTTGGCGACACCGCGAGCGCGGCGCAGAGCCTGTCCATCGTCAGCAATTTCCATCTCTACTACGCCCGCCCCGGGTGCGATAACGTGCTCTACAGCGGGCAGCGCCGCGACACACTGGCGGCGATGGACAATGGATTTCGCCTCTGTCGCCGCGAGGTCATACTGGATTACGCCAATATCGAATTGCCGACACTGGGTCTGTTCTTCTGAGCGACAGGCACTGCGTGAATTACTCTCGCAAGCTTGCAATGTCGCTGCGCCCATATCACTCTATCAACCGTTCAAGCCGATACCGGGGCGCGCCCCGTTTGCCGGGCGAAGTGAGGGGAGGGCAATTTTTTGCGGCAGCGCAGCGGTCGATTCACAGGTATTTTCCTGATGCTACTCGCGGTGGGGGCGGGCGCGGCACAGGCTTCCACACCGACTCTGTCCGAGCAGCGCCTCGCCTATGCCGGGGCGCGTCAGGCCACGCAACAGGGCGACGCGGCGCAATACCAGCGGTTGCGCGCGCAGTTGGACGACTACCCGCTGGCGATTTATCTCGATTACGGCCAACTTCTCAGGCAGGGTGATGGGGTAAGCCCGGTCACGGCCAAGCAGTTTCTGGCGCGCAGTGCGGATAGCCCTCTGGCCATCCGCTATCTGGGTGCGTACCTGCGCGCCGTGGGCAGGGCCGGCCACTGGCAGTCGTTGCTGCAAGTCATGCCGCAGGAGCCCAACAGCACGGACCTGAAGTGCTATTTTTTCCGCGCACAACTGGCGCAGGGCAATAAAGAGGCCGCCTGGGAGGGAGCCTCCCGGCTGTGGGTGGTCGGTGAATCGCAGCCGGCTGCCTGTGACCCACTTTTCGCCGCCTGGCAGGGTGCCGGTGGCATCACCGATGAAATGGTGTGGGCTCGCCTACTCAACGCGTTCGATGCGCGCGAAAGCTCGCTGCTGCAATACGTCGCGAAAAAAAGTAGCGCGCAACTGCGCCCGCAGGTGGAGACACTGCTGGCCGTCTACCACAAGCCACGGTCCGTCGCCAGCCAGCCGCTGGATGCCGATAGTCGCTACTCAGCGGATATTGCCAGTCGGGGGTTGGCGTATCTGGCCAGTTCCAGCCCGGACCAGGCTCTCGCCAACTGGCTGCAACTGCAACAGCAACTTGAGTTTGATGCCGAGCAGACGCGGCAGGTCGAAACTGCCATTGCGCTGCAGAGCCTGTTCGCGCGCGACGCGGCTCACAGTGATTGGCTCGACGGTGCGCTGGCCCGGTTGCAGGACGACAAACTGACGGGCATTCGCCTGCGCTGGGCGTTGCGAGAGCAGGATTGGGACGCGCTGGAGCGCACCCTGCCGCTGCTGTCGGAGTCTGCTCGCAACGAGACGGTCTGGCGTTACTGGCAGGCGCTGGCAATGGTGCAGCGCGGCGAGACAGAGGCGGGGAATGCGGCGCTGGTGGAACTGGCCGGTGAGCGCGATTACTACGGCTTTCTAGCCGCCGACCGCCTCGGCCGAGCGTACGCCCTTAATCACCAGCCGCTGGTAGCCTCGGGTTCAGCAATGGTGAACGAACTGCCCGCCGTGTTGCGCATCGAGGAGCTGAAGTACCACGGCGATGAGAGGCTGGCGCATTCGGAGTGGTACAAGGTGTTGCAGGACACACACGATCAGGAACAGCAGCAGGATCTCGCACTGCTGGCGACACAGAAAGGCTGGTACCGGATGGGGATCGATGCCGCGACTCGCGCCAGGACGTGGGATGCGCTCGACCAGCGTTTTCCGACACCCTATCAGGAGGTCTTTAGCAGAAATGCAACCCTGCGTGAGGTGCCCAGCACCGAGTTAATGGCGATCGCCCGGCGCGAGAGCGCGTTTTTTGCCGGCGCACAATCTCCGGTCGGCGCGCGCGGCCTGATGCAGATCATGCCCGCCACTGGCAAGGCGGTGGCCGCGTCGTTGCAGCAGCGACACACAACAGCCGATCTGTTTGATGTCGAGCACAATGTGCTGCTGGGTACTGCGTACTACCGTGAACTGCTGGATCGTTTTGGCGGCAACCGGGTGTTTGCGCTGACGGCGTACAATGCCGGCCCCCATCGCGTTGATCGCTGGCGCGATAAGGTAGGGGAGGGGCTGCCGGTAGAGTTCTGGGTGGAGACCATTCCCTACAAGGAAACGCGCAACTATGTGCAGGCAGTGCTGTCCTATAATGTAATATTCCAGTATATGCAGGGCGAGCCACAGAGCCTGCTGACGCCTCAGGAACGCGAGGCCCGTTACTGATTCCCGTGGCGCGGCAGGCCCCGGCGCATTTTTTTACAAGGACTACTCACAAGCTATGCTCGATACACGTCCGCTCTTACTACACAGTGACTTCCCCCCGGTGTACCGGGCGACACTGGATACCCTGCAGGTCAACCTCGGCTATCTGTGCAATCTCAGCTGCGTACACTGCCATGTCAACGCCGGACCAACACGCACCGAGCAGATGGATGCCGAGACGATCGAGCTGATACTGGCGCTGGTGCAGCGCAAAGGCATACGGACACTGGACCTGACCGGCGGCGCACCAGAGTTGAATCCGCATTTCCGGTATCTTGTGCGCGCCGCGCGTCGGTTGGGTGTGCGGGTGATTGATCGCTGCAACCTCACCGTGTTGATGGAGCCAGGGCAGGAAGACTTGGGCGAGTTTCTCGCCGGGCAGCAGGTAGAGATCAGTGCGTCGCTGCCGTGTTACCTGCAGGATAACGTCGAAGCGCAGCGCGGTAAGGGCGTCTATGACACGAGTATTGAAGCGCTGCGCCAACTGAACGCGCTGGGGTACGGTTCCGAGTTGATCCTGAACCTGGTCTACAACCCGGTGGGGCCGGTATTACCCCCGCCGCAACAGGGGCTGGAGGCAGACTACCGCCGCGAGCTGGCCGCCCGCTTTGGCATTCGCTTCAACGAACTGTTCACGATTACCAATATGCCGATCAGCCGCTTTGGTGCTGTGTTGCTGGCGCAGGGGCAGTACCACGAGTATATGCGCCTGCTGCGCGACAACTACAGCGCTGACAATGTCCCCACCCTGATGTGTCGCAGCCTGGTCAGCGTGGATTGGCGCGGCTATCTGTACGACTGTGATTTCAACCAGATGCTCGACATGCCGATGCTGGCCAGCGATCGGCGGCGCCATATCCGCGATCTGCTGCACGACCCGGATGTTGAGGGCGAAGCCGTCCATACCGCAGAGCATTGCTACGGTTGCACGGCGGGGCAGGGCAGCAGTTGCGGTGGCGCACTGGTAGCCTGATGTCCGCTGCGGTCAGTTTTGTCATCCCGGTGCTGAACGAGGAGGAGCGCGTGGCCGGGTTGTTGCGCGACCTGCGCCGCCAGTATCCGCACAGCGAACTTATCGTGGTCGATGGCGGTAGCCGCGACGATACAGTAGGTGCAGCGCGGCCGCTGTGTGACCAACTGCTGGCCGGTGATCGCGGTCGCGCCCGCCAGATGAACCTGGGTGCACAGGCGGCATCGCGGCCCTATCTGTTTTTTTTGCACGCCGACAGTTATCCCAGCGTCGGTGCCGACACGCTGGACTCGCAGCTGGCTGCACAGCCGCTGTGGGGTTTTTGCCGGGTGCGCCTGAGCGGAGGGCAGTGGCCTTTCAGGGTGATTGAGTGGTGTATGAATCAGCGATCCAGTGTGACCTCAGTCGCCACCGGCGACCAGATGATATTCGTGCAACAGGCGCTGTTTGGCGGTATCGGTGGCTTTGATGACGTGCCGCTGATGGAGGATATCGCCTGCTGCAAACGCCTGCGCCGGTTCGCTCGGCCACTGGTAATCCGCGAGCCTGTGGTGACCTCGAGTCGGCGCTGGGAGCAGGGCGGTTTGGTCAGGACCGTAGTGAGAATGTGGCTGCTGCGATTGGCCTATTTTCTGGGAGTTGCACCGGAGCGATTGTGGCGGCACTACTATGGGCGCTGAACGGCCCCTCCAGCGGCGCGACGGTGTGCTGCTGATTCAATTCTCGCGCGCGCCACAGCCGGGACAGGTGAAAACGCGTATGTTGCCCCATCTCTCAGCGGAACAGGCTTGCGATCTTCACTGCGAGCTCACACGTTGGACCTGCCGGCAGTTGCTCGGCAGTGAACTGGGTGCGGTGGAACTGTCGGTGACGGGGGACAGGGATCACCCGCTGTTCGCCGAGTGTCAGGCCATGGGGGTGAACCGCGTGCTGCGCCAGCGAGGAGCGGATCTGGGGCAGCGGATGTACAACGCGCTGCGCTGTGGATTGGCGCGGTATACCGCGGTGATACTGGTGGGTAGCGACTGCCCGGCTATCGATGCCGGCTACCTTGCGCAGGCGGTGGCGTCGCTGCGCACGGCGCCGGTGGTGTTGGGGCCGGCAGATGACGGCGGCTATGTGTTGATCGGCGCCACCGCGATCCGGCGGGAAATCTTCCAGGGAATGTCCTGGGGCAGTGCCCGGGTCTATCGGGAAACCACTGCGGCACTGTCGCGCGAAGGTGTTCGATGGGCGGCGTTGCCACCGCTGGTCGATATTGATCGACCCAGGGATCTCCCGGTCTGGGAGGCCATGCAACGCGGCGTCTGACGACAAATCAGGCGTAATCCATCTGCTACCGCCCGCGCTAGGTCGCGGTGGCAGGCGCCGGGACAGTCTCAGGCACGCGCGAGCGCGGTGTTCTCAGCCTGTTGCTCCGTGATGCCACCCGCGCGCTGTTGCATCAGCCAGGCTATCGCAGTGCAATAGCTGAGGTTGGTTTGCAACTCGCTGTCGGGGTCGCTCAGGAACGCGCGCTGGCTGGCCAGCCCCCGCACCCGGCTCGCCAGATCCGGGTTGAACGCCAGGTACCTATCCCACAAATCCCGGTGCTGCGCGGCCGTGATGTTGAACAGCCCCAGGCCTTCCGTTCTGGCACAGAACAGTCCGACATCGGGCGCGCTGATCGCGGCGTTGAGCAGAAAGGTTTCACGGGCGGGTGTCCAGGCGCCCATATATTCCAGGGTGGGACGAATAACGTGGTCTCTGATATGGTCTGCAGTAACGTACATAACCCATTCCTCGCAGGGATGACTAATCCGTCAGGCACTGCTGTTTCATTCTTATTGTCATTGCGGCCCGGTTATCGTCAGATTCGGCTGGAGATACTAACCAGTTCGGGTCTTTTCCAGGCTCACAAGGGACTTTTTAGCACAGAAAATAATAAATACCAATAAAAATAAAGAGTTGTAGGGGTTAATTCACATAGATTTTGGGAAACGTCGCTAAGCTATCTTTATTTTAGTGCGACAAGGGAAATTTTCGAGCGACAGATACGAGAAAATCCTGAAATTGATCGTGAAATACCGCAAATGGTGGAAAATATCCGGAATCTATTCAACCGCCGGCAATTTTGACGGTGTAGCCAAGTTTTTCTAATTCGGTTTTCAGCAAGTCGCGCTGATCACCCTGGATTTCCACAACATCGTCTTTCAGGGCGCCGCCGACACCGCATTTTTTCTTCAACTGGCTGGCGAGGTTCTTCAGCGCATCGCCTGACAGCGGCAAGCCCTTTACCAGCGTGACCGCCTTGCCGCCGCGCCCTTTGGTTTCCCGGTGCAGGCGCACAATGCCGTCGCCGTTGGCAGCGGGCTTGTCCTTGCCGCACACGCACCCTGCTACAGGCCGCTGGCACTGCGGGCAAAGTCGGCCAGCGTCGGTGGAATAGACCAGCCGGCTGCCGTTGTTTTTTCGTTTACTCATCGTATGACCGTGTATTTATCGTAAAGCGGGCAGTATATTAGGCCGCGGTGCCCGTGCAAGCCGGGATTTTCAGGAGAACATGTGGAATGTCTGCAGACGTCGATACGCTTAAACACCAGATGATGGAACTGCAGAGCAAGCTCGCCTTTCAGGAAGATGCGCTGAGTAGCCTCGATGCAGCGCTGTCACAGCAACAGCAGGAAATTCTGTTGCTGAGGCGGCAGGTCGAACTGCTGCGCACGCGCCAGCAGGAGTATGAGAACAACCACGAAGCGGGCAACGCAAGTGCACCGCTGGATGAAAAACCGCCACACTACTAGTAAGGATCAGGGAGCAAGTTATGTCAGAAAGTGCCCGCCAAGATACGCAGGAACAGGCGGAGTTTCGCCTGTATTGCCGCGACTGGCTGCAGGCGAACAAGCCGGCAGAGCCGACAGTGAGGTTACCGCTGTCACCACTGGAAATCATGACGGAACCGCAAATGACCTATTTGCAGGCGTGGCAGAAGTCCGCCTACGATGCCGGGCTGATCGGCTGCGACTACGCCGTGGCGGTCGGTGGCGGTGGTCGCAGTGACTGCCAGCGTGTCGCCAACGAGGAAATGATCCGGGCGCGAACACCCTACCTGCCCAATGTAATCGGCCTGGGTATGGCTGCCCCTACAGTTTATTACCACGGGCAGGACGCGTTAAAAGAACGCCTGCTGCCGCGGCTGTTTTCTGGCGAAGATATCTGGTGCCAGGGTTTCAGCGAGCCCGGGGCCGGCTCCGACCTCGCCAGTGTGCAGACGTTCGCCGAACGCAAGGGTGACAAATGGGTCATCAACGGCCACAAGGTGTGGACATCGCTGGCGCACTTTGCCGAGTGGATGATCCTGTTGCTGCGCACTGACAAGTCTCACAAATACGATGGCTTATCCTATTTCGTCGTGCCCATTCGCGCCGCGCTTGGCAAAGGTGTCACCGTGCGGCCGCTGATCAAGATTACCGGAGAGACGGGGTTCAACGAGGTGATTTTCGAAGACCTCGAAGTCGACGACAGCTTTCGCCTGGATGAACTGGGCCGGGGTTGGCAGGTGGCTATGACCACACTGTTGCACGAGCGCGGGGCAGGCGAGTTACAGACGCCACGTGCCGGCGGCATGAAGAGCAAGTCTACCCATGCCACCAATACCGCAAACCTGATTGAGCTCGCGCGCAGTACAACGCGCAACGGCCGGCCGGCGTCGGAGGATCCGCTGATCCGCGATCGGGTGATGCAACAGGTGATCAGGGAGCAGGGGCTGGCGCAGAACCAGCGTCGGGCGCGCGTCCCTGCGCTGCAGGACCACCCATTGCGCCTGCAGTTGCAGAACAAATTGCTGGCCAGTGAAATCTCGCAGGATACGGCGGCGCTCGCCGTGGAAGTCGAGGGCGCCAGTGCGTCGCTGTATCTCGCGGATGAGAACGCCCCGGCGGGCGGACAGTGGCCGATGGCGTATATGAATTCCTATGGCATGACGATTGCCGCGGGAACCAGTGAGGTGCAGCGCAATATTCTCGGCGAGCGCGTACTCGGCCTGGCGAAATCGAAATAGGGGACAGGACATGACACAACCGGACAATTTTGGATTTGGCGAAGAGGCGGCGATGCTGAAAGACTCGGCCCGCAAGTTTTTTACCGAACACTTCCCCGCCGATAAACTGCATCGCATGGTCGCCTCCGACCCCAATCCCGAGCGCATGAGTGACAGCGTGTGGGACAGGGCGTTATGGCAACAGATGGTGGAATTGGGCTGGACCTCACTGGCCGTGCCCGAGTCTGCCGGAGGCATTGGCATGCCCGTGGTCGCAGTGGCCGGACTGGTCGAGGAACTGGGGCGAGCCGCTTTTCCCTGTCCGCTGTTATCCACGCTGGCCGCAACCTATGTCCTCTCAGCCTGCGGCAGTAGCGGTGAGGCGGCACTGGCAGAAATTGCCGAGGGACAGACGGCGAGCCTGGCGATCACCAATCGGCTCGGTTCGTGGAATCTGGCAGACACCGATGTGGTCTGCGAGCAGGGCAAGCTGAATGGCACTGCCTGGTTCGTGCAGGATGCGCGCAAGGTGGATCGCCTGCTGGTGAGTGCGAAGACCAGCTCCGGGCAGTCGCTGTACTGGGTAGCCAGTGATGCGGCCGGAGTCACTGTGGCACCGGATGCGATTGTCGACCTGACCCGCGACCAGGCGCATATCATCTTCGACAACGTGGCCGCGGAGCAAGTCACTACTGATGGTCTTGCAGCGTTGACGCGAGCGATGCCCGCGATCTGGACGCTGCTGGCGGCGGATATTACCGGCGCTGCTGAGTGGCAGCTGCAAACGACGGTGGAGTATGTGAATACGCGCCAGCAGTTTGAGCGGCCGCTGGGATTTTTCCAGGCGGTGAAGCATCCGCTGGTGGATGTGATGATTATGATCGACCAGTGTAAATCACTGGTATACAACGCCGCCTGCGCCTGTGATGCCGAGCCTGCCAACGCGGCACAGGCTGCCCATATGGCGAAAGCCGCGGCCAGTGAGACAGCGGCCTTTGCCTCTGGTCGGTCGGTGCAGTACCACGGCGGTATAGGGTTTACCTGGGAGTGTTTCGTTCACCTGTTCTTCAAGCGACAGAAGCACAGCCAACTGCTGTGGGGCGATGCCGCTTGGCACCGGGCGCAACTGGCCGATATTTTGATGGGAAAGGTTGCGTGAGGCTCTCGAAATGACATGGAAAACACGCTTGCTGGTCGCACTGGCCCTGTTCGTGGGGCTCGCGGTGCTGTTCCAGATCGCCACTCGGACACCGCAGGCACCGGTGCACCAGGTGTTTATCAACGGCAGCATCCTGACAATGGATCTGAACAATCCACTGGTTGAGGCTCTGTCGACACGCGGTGAGCGCATTGAGAAAGTGGGCACCACCGCAGAGATCATGGCACTGGTCGATGCTGAGACCGAGGTAGTGGATCTTCATGGGCGTACGATGCTGCCCGGTTTCATCGATGCGCACGGCCATTTCCCGGGCTCGGGAATGAGCGTGATAGCGGCCGACCTCAACAGCCCGCCGATTGGGGATAAGCTCACCATCGAACAGGTGCTGGCGACACTTCGGGAGCAGGCCGCGGCAACTGAACCGGGAGACTGGGTGAGTGGCTTCGGCTACGACGACACCCTGCTGGCAGAAATGCGCCACCCGACCCGTGAAGAACTGGACAGTGTCTCCACCGAGCACCCGGTGGTGGCGATGCATGTCTCCGGCCACATGCTGGTGGCAAACAGTGTGGCGCTGGCGCGCGTCGGCATCGATGCGGATACCCCTGACCCGGAAGGCGGGGTGATAGGCCGCATGCCGGATTCGCGCGAGCCCAATGGCCTGCTGGAAGAGACGGCCAGATTGGGCATCGTGCGCGAGATGCAGGACCTGAGTTTGTCCGACACGTATCGTCTGATGAAGGCTGCAGCTAACGAGTACTCGGCGATGGGTGTGACGACAGCCCAGTCGGGCGGCGTCAGCAAGCCGTTGGCGCAGGGTCTGTCGTGGTTGAGCTGGCTCGGTGTGATTCCCCAGCGCTTGATTCTGTTCCCGTTCGAAACAGAGTGGGGTGAGGCGCTGTTCGACGGCGAGTACGATCCCGCGGATTACAACGGTGAAAAGCTGACCATGGGTGCGGTGAAACTCGTCGCCGATGGCAGCATACAGGGCTATACAGGCTACCTGAGTGAGCCCTATTTCACCCCTTATCACGGAGACGCCAACTACCGAGGTTACCCCACCCTGTCGCGAGAGGAACTGTTCGCCCAGGTGGAAGCACTGCACAAGGCCGGCTACCAACTCGCGATCCACGGAAATGGCGATGCCGCTATCGAGGATATCCTCGATGCGTTTGAGGCCGCCCAGAAAGTGCACCCGGTCGAGGACCCGCGCATGATACTGATACATGCCCAGATGGCGCGGGAAGACCAGATCGCGCGGATGAAGGCCCTGGGTGTCACGCCCAGCTTTTTTACTGCCCACACCTGGTATTGGGGCGACCGGCATCGGGACATCTTCCTGGGGCCGCAGCGCGCTGCACAGATCAGCCCTTCCAAATGGGCGCTGGATTACGGTTTGCATTTCAGTTCCCATCTCGATACACCGGTCACCCCGATGCAACCGCTACAGGCGGTATGGAGCCAGGTCTTCCGGGAGACCACTTCCGGTGATGTGCTCGGTCCGCAGCAGCGCATCAGTGTCATGGATGCCTTGCGCGCGGTCACTATCGACGCGGCCTGGCAGGTGTTCCAGGAATCCAACAGGGGCTCTCTCAATCCGGGTAAATATGCCGATCTGGTGGTGCTGTCCGGCGACATCCTGGATGACCCGAAGGCCATGCGTGACCTCAAGGTGGAGCGCACGGTGATAGGAGGGGCGACCGTCTACCGGGCGCCCTGATGCGGTGACCAAGCCGGGGCAGTTTATCTTCGCGGGCGTGGACAGTGGCGGGGCATTCAGATATAACTAGACAATCGGCATGGGCGAGTATTGGCCTATGCCATTAGAGGGCTCGTGGGGAAGCGACCTATAACCATGTATCGCTACATTGTCGACAACGCCATAACCTATACCCCGGACGACCTCGTCCTGTATCGGGAGTCGCCATTCGCTGTCTGGATGGAGCGCCTGACCCTGGAAAACCCGGATCACGGTATCCCGCCCGATCTGGACAGTATCGCCACCTATCCGCAATCACCGCAACAGAGTGACATCGTTGCGACCCTGCGTGCGGAGGGCCGGAATGTCGCCCTTGTCGACGCTCAAGACGACGAGCCCGATCGACGTATTGCCACGTTGGAGGCGATGCGCACCGGCGCTGATTTCATCGTCAATGGCCAACTGGCTGTCGATAGCTTGTCCGGAACTGTCGATTTGTTGATGCGCACCAGCGGATTCTCCGAGCTTGGTGATTTCCTCTATATCCCGTGTGATACGCGCGCGGACAACTCCCTGCATTCTCCTTTTCGGCTCTGTTTCGCCGCTGAATTACTGGCCAATTTGCAGGGTCAGTTGCCGGCCCAGATGTTGATCATCCGGGGCGGCTCTGAGGTAGTGCCGTTGCAGACAGAGGATCACATTTATTATTTCAGGGCGGTACTCAAGCGCTTCCTGAGTGCGATGAGCGAGTTCCGCAAGCACCGCATGCCGGATCCTTCCGAGTCCGTACATTTCGGTCGCTGGGCAGAGTGTGCCAGTGAAGTGCTCAAACAGCGCGCGCTTTCAGATCGACAACTCGACGAGAACAGCCGTGACGATCAACCGCATCGCGATCAGCAGATTGATGCTGAGCAGTTCGAAGCAGTTGCTCCGGAAGCCGTAGTGGAAGTGCCCCAATTGCGGGTGGCCAGTGGCGCTGGTGCCGCAGCGCCGTTCGATTCAGATAGCGCTGGCAGGTCACAGTTTTCCGCTACCGCCTACCGTGACAATGTCGCCTCGGGGCACACCAATACAGGCTACCTCACAGGCTCCGGCAACAGTACGCTCGCCGAGCAGGCGAGGCAGCTCAAGCCCGGTAGCTACCGCAATGGCAAGCCGCCGGGTCATACGCCGAGCCTGGCGCGTATCGGCAAGCCTCGCATCGTCCCGCCAGCGCAGGAATCTCGCGACAATCCCGCGCCAGAAAAGGTCGCCGACGACACACTGGAGAATCTCGAGTTCATTGGCAGCAGTGGCGTGGGCGGCAAGGCCTCAACCTTTGAACTGGGCGAAGTGATTACACCGGCGCCGGCGCCCAATCTGCGTGAGACACCACTGCGCACACGCCAGCCCCATGTCGAGGAACTCAGGTCCAGCGCCTCACAACTGGCCGAGCGCGAGCCCAGGCCGCCTGTTTTTCTGCCGCCGGACCAGGTTGAGGCGCGAGCCGAGGCCGCCCCCGCTGAGCGCCTGCATACACAGCAGCAGCCCGACCGTTTCGAAGACGAAGGCGAAGAGTCGAGCTCAGTGATTGATATGGACAGCGCGCCGCCATCGTCGCTGGCGCCCGTGGTGCAGCGAGCAGAGGCGGTATTTAAACGAATGATTCACGACGACCCGCTGTTCAAGAAGACGGAACCTGCAAATCCACACGCCGAGCGCGAAGAAAAAGCGCCAGCGTCGACATCCTTCAGCAGCTCCCTGAACACCAGCGAAGAGTACAACGAGCACTAGACTTCGCTGGCTATCCCGTTGCTGTTCAGCGCAGCACCCTGAAGCAATTGCGTACTTCCTGCACAAACAGCTCCGGTTGTTCCAGTGCTGCGAAATGCCCACCGCGCTCCAATTCATTCCAGTGAATGAGGTTGGTGAAGCGCTTCTCGGCCCAGCGGCGACTGCTGCGAAAAATTTCCCTGGGGAAAATGGAGCAGCCTACCGGCATCGATATCGGGTCCATACCGGGATTGTTGAAACTCTCCCAGTACAGGCGCGCGGAACTGCCAGCGGCATTGTTCAGCCAATACATCATCACGTTGTCGAGCAGTTCATCTTTGGTGAGAACATTTTCCGGATGCTTGCTGCCGTTGGCCTCGCAATCCGTCCACACGTAGAATTTTTCCACCACCCACGCCATCTGTCCTACGGGTGAGTCCGCCAGGCCATAGGCGAGCGTCTGCGGGTAGGTCGACTGTTGCTTGGAGTAGCCGGACCCGGTATCTCCGTAAACGCCCATGTCGGCCAGCGCAGCCTGTTCGCGCTCGGTAAGGTCCGCCATGGTGTCGGGGTCCGGCGCGACAATGGGCATATTGATGTGGATGCCCGCGCAGTGCTCTGTCTCGGTAATGCCCATACTCTGTGTGATCATGCTGCCCCAATCGCCGCCCTGAGCGACGTAGCGCGCGTAACCCAGCCGACTCATCAGCTCGCCCCACATGCGGCCTATCTTCTCGACCGAGGTGCCGGTGCTCTGGGGTTTGCCGGAGAACCCATAACCCGGTAGGCATGGTGCCACGACATGGAACGCGTCTTCCTGCTTGCCGCCGTGGGCCGTCGGATTGGTCAGCGCGTCGATGATTTTGTGAAACTCGACAATAGAGCCCGGCCAGCCATGGGAAATGATAAGGGGCAGGGCGTTGTCGTGCGGGCTCTTGCAGTGAATGAAATGGATGTCTATGCCCTCGATGTTGGTCATAAACTGTGGCCAGCTGTTGAGTTTTGCTTCAAAGCGTCGCCAGTCGTAATCGGTCGCCCAGTAGCTGGCCAACTCTTTGGTATAGGCCAGTGGGATGCCCTGGCTCCAGTCATCGCAGGTTTCCCGCTCTGGCCAGCGTGTATTGTCGAGGCGTTGCTTCAGGTCTAGCAGGTCCGCTGCGGGGATATCGACACGGAATGGTGTGATCTCAGTGCTCAAAATTATTCTCCTTTTCAATAGATAGGCAAACTAGCTGTCGGCGATGGCGCCTGCAAGCTCAGCGCGAACTCTCATACAATTGAAACTTGGTTAGTTCAATCCTCTGTCCAGACCCGCCGCAGTGGTTCACCAAAATCATCATAGATAACTTTTCGGCGGGGGCGTGGCGTGCGAGGTTTTGGCTGGGGTCTGGGGCGATATTTTTCTTTGCGCCGCGCCTCGATGGCAGCCACGACTTCCGGCACCAGGGTGCGTGCCGCCTTGGGCTCAATAAAAAGCCGCCGGTTGAGATACGCCGGGGGATCTCCCGGATCTTTCCCCGAGAGCCCCTGGGGAATCTTGTTCACGCTGCCGCCCTTCTTCAGGAACTGTTCGGTCTCCTGGAGAAGTTCGTCACGAATATCTGCTTTTGACACAGGTTTTTTCAAGCGATTCAAGATCCCACGCGTCTATTGTTCAACATCCAAGTATAACTCCGTCCCGCGATAATGACAGGGCGCGCCGCTGCTGTATCTTTCTCGCAGTGCGAGCATTGCTGGCTATGGATTACCTGCATCGGACGATTTGGCGGCAAATCCCGCGAGTTCCGCCATCCTGCTCATGAGCTCGAGCATGTCGGTATGCACCTGCTGTCCGGAAAACTCCCGGTAGAGACTGTCTACGTTGACAGCGATACGCTCCGGGTCGGACCATGCAGAATACTCTGACAGTTCGATATCTTTGGCCGCCTCGAACACGTCCATACCGGCGTCATAGCGCAGACGGGCCTGGTCTTGGACATACTGCAAGTACTGCCGCACCTTGATGACGCCGTGTTTATCGGTGATAGGGCCGTGCCCGGGCACGATGAGATCGGCGTCCATGCTTTCGATCAGCAGACAGGCATCGATCCAGTTGCCCACCGGCCCTTCCCATATTAACGGTGTGCTTTCGATGAAAAGGATATCCCCGGTAAAGACGACTTTGTCGCTGGGGCAGTGTACGAGCACATCACCGCGCGTATGCGCGGGGCCAACCTCGATCAGGTGCACGTCCTTATCGCCCACTTTGATATCCATCTCACCCTCGAAGGTGTGTGTGGGCGGTGTAAACTGTATGCCATCAAACCGGAACTGCCCGAAACAGTGCAGGAGATACTCGCCCAGCGGACCCATTTCGCTGGCGCTGTGCATCAGGGCCGCCATCGCCTGTGGCGTCAGTTCTCCCATCTCCAATGCTGAAGCGGTGGAGGCGATAATCTGCGCACCGCTAACCAGTTCATTGCCGTGGCAGTGGTCGCCATTGGCATGCGTATTGACAAGGGTGCCGATAGCGCGAGCAGCAGGTTCGGCACTGCGCATCTTGCGTAACATCTCCCCGGTCAGGTCCAGATCGTACAGGGTGTCCACCAGCAGCGATTCCTCGCCGTCGGCAATCAGGCCGGCGTTGCTCCAGCCCCAACTGCTGTGGGGTGCCAGCCAGGCATAGGCGCCCTGCGATAGTGGGTGCAGGCCCGGGCACAAGCGTGTTGTCATAGAGATTGATTCCGTTGTGGTAGCGCCAGTAATATTAGCGCGATTAAAACCAGAATACAGGTTTCGGGTTTTCGTATGGGGCAACAATCTGGTTTAATGCATCGCAGCTAATATATGGAATCCGAGAATGAACGCCATTCGATCGGTCCTCGTGTTTACCTGGATTGTACTGACAGTTATCCCCGTGGGGCTCACACTGGTTATTTGCTCGCTCTTCATGAGCGACGAGAAACTCTGGTGGCGGTTTGCCGCACCGTGGCTCAGGGGGGTGATTGCTGCGGCGCGCATCGTCGGCGGGGTGCGCTATCGCATTCAGGGTGAGGAAAACCTGCCGACGGCCGCAGACATGCGCAGGATCATACTCTGCCCCAAGCACCAGTCGACCTGGGAGACTTTTTTCTTCGCCAGTTTCACCTCACATCCGCTGGCATACGTGTTCAAGAAAGAATTGTTGCGCATTCCCGTCTTTGGCTGGTGTATGGGCCGTTTGGGAATGATTCATATCGATCGCACACAGCGCAATCAGGCCTGGGCGAAGGTCGCCGAGCAGGGCGAAGTATTGATGAATCGTGGCAAGTGGATCATCATGTTTCCCGAGGGAACGCGCAGTGAGCGCGGCAAGGCGGGCAATTACAAATCCGGGGCAACGCGTCTGGCGGTCGCTACTGGCGCCTATGTCGTCCCTATCGCCGTCACCTCCGCAAGGTGCTGGCCGCGACGATCGTTTTCGCTGATTCCCGGAACCATCGATGTCTCTATTGGCCAGCCTGTGCCCGCTGAAGGCCGCGAGCCCGGCGAGTTGATGGATGAGATTGAGCGCTGGATCGAAGCTGAAATGCGTCGCCTTGACCCCGACGCCTATTAACCACAACCCCCAGGAAACACATCATGTCAGCTGCAAAAATCGTATTGTTGGTAGTTTATGTTCTTCTAGCCGCACTGGCGTTAGCGCAGGGAGATACCACGGTGGGTATCTGGTCACTCAGGATACTGGGTATTCTCGCGATAGCGCACCTCATTGAAACCGCCGTGTATTTCAAACTCTGCCAGTCCGCTGGTGGTTCGCTGGCTGGACACCTGTTTAGCGTGTTCCTATTCGGCGTACTGCATGTGAAGGAATTGAAAGCAGCGCAGGGTATCAGCTGATTTATCAGATCGAAGATTAAGGAGTAGGGCCAGTGACAGATGCATATATTGTAGGCGCGGTGCGCAGCGCGGGCGGCAAGAAGAACGGACGGTTGTCCAAGGTTCACCCTATCGACCTCGGAGCCGAGGTGGTCGATGCACTGGTGGCCAGGACCGGTGTGCCCGTCGATGAAATCGATGATCTCATTTTTGGCTGTGTGTCGCAGGTGGGCGCACAGTCGAGCAATATCGCGCGCAATGTCTGTCTCTCATCGGTACTCGGGGAGGGCGTTCCCGGGACCACCGTTGATCGTCAGTGCGGTTCAGGTCAGCAGGCGATGCACTTCGCGGCGCAGGGTGTGCTCTCTGGTACCCAGGATCTGGTGATCGCCGGCGGCGTGGAGAGTATGAGCCAGGTACCCATCGGCGCAAATATTATCGACGGCTTCAAAGCCGACCACGGAGTGCCCTACGGCAAGAAAATATCCGAGCGCTATCCCGGTGTGCAATTCAACCAGTTCGCCGGCGCTGAAATGCTGGCGCAGAAATACGAGTTGACGCAGGATGAGCTGAACCAGTTTGCGTTCTCCAGCCATGTCAAGGCGAAGCGCGCGGTAGAGGAAGGTCGCTTCAAGGATGAAATTGTCCCGATCGAAATCGAGTTGGAAGACGGCTCCACCGACATGCACAGCCAGGATGAAGGCATTCGCTTCGACGCTACGCTCGATGCGATATCCGGATTGCAGCCGCTGCAGGAGAATGGTTTGCTGACGGCCGCCAATGCCTCACAGATTTGCGATGGCGCCGCCGCCGTGATGATCGCCAACGGCGCGACCTGCAAGCGATTGGGTTTAAAACCGCTGGCGCGAATCGTGGCGATGAGCGTGATCGGTTCCGACCCGGTGATCATGCTGGAAGGCCCGATCCCGGCGACCAAAAAGGTATTGGAAAAGGCCGGCTTAAGCCTCGATCAGATCGACCTGTTTGAAGTGAACGAGGCATTCGGTTCGGTCCCGCTTTCCTGGGTCAAAGCGCTGGGCGCCGACCTGGACAAGTTGAATGTCAACGGCGGTGCCCAGGCGCTCGGCCATCCGCTGGGTGGGACAGGCGCCAAATTGATGACTACACTGGTACACGAATTGCATCGCAGTGGAAAACGCTACGGGCTCCTCGCTATTTGCGAAGGCGGTGGTACTGCTAATGGCACCATCGTCGAGCGCGTTGACGAGGTGTCCTGATTGGCAAGAGTGACGCAGTCTACAGCCCTGTAATTCCGCTGAATTGCGGGGCTACGCACCCGCATTCCTTCGCATTCACATGACGCAACCGTATTTTTGCGCCTGTCATAAGACTACAATCGGGGCTTGTTTACGCCGGGAGACCTAATATGAGTTTTTATGACAAGTACGTTCTACCGCGGTTTATCAACTGTGCTTGCGGCACTAAACCGATTATGAAACAGCGCGAAAAGGTAGTGCCGCTTGCCAGGGGTACCGTGCTGGAGATCGGTATCGGCACGGGCCTGAACTTGCCGTACTACGATGCGAACGTGGTGGATCGGGTAATTGGCCTTGATCCGTCCAAAGAGTCCTGGAAGCTGGCTGGTGAGCGCGCGGCGCATCTCGATTTCGAGGTCGAGTTCATCGGCTTGCCGGGGGAGGAAATACCGCTGGACAACGCCAGCGTCGATACTGTGCTGGTGACCTTTGCGCTGTGCACGATTCCCGACCCGATAGCGGCCCTGCGGGGGATGAGCCGGGTGCTGCGGCGGGGCGGTAGCCTGGTGTTCTGTGAGCACGGCAAGGCACCGGATAGCGATGTGTGCAAGTGGCAGGACAGGGTCAACCCTTACTGGCGTCGCCTGGCGGGCGGTTGCAACCTCAATCGTGACATTCCCGAGTTACTGGCCGCCGCCGGTTTTCAGGTGTCAGAGCTGCAAACCGGGTATCTACCTGGCACGCCGAAATTTGCCGGCTATAACTACTGGGGCAGCGCAGCTCACGCCTGATGCCACTGGTTTAACCAAGCCCCGCAATGCTATCGCCAGCAATCAGATGGTCTTTCTGCTTTCTGCTCCTCCTTCCTGTGGCAGCTACCGGTGCTACGCTGAAATATTCAGTCGCCGGTATCAAGGGCAAGTCGCTGCGAAATGTTGAGGCGTATCTGGGCCCGCCGCCAGAGACCGACTCGGACCGACTCAATTTCATTAGCGCTGCCCGCACCAAGGTAGAGAACGCACTGCAGGCCCTGGGTTACTACCAGCCTGACATTACGCTCACTGTGCAGCGTACCGATCCGGTATGGGCGCTGGATATTCAGGTTCAGCAGGGTGAGCCCGTGCGGATTCGCGACATCGATATCCAGATACTAGGCCCCGCGTCAGACGACGAAGACATAACCAGGCTGCTCGACAATATCGGCTTTGCCGCAGGCGATCCGCTGCATCACGGGCATTTCGAGGATTTCAGGAAAAGGCTGTTGTCGACAGGGCAACAGCAGGGCTACCTGAATGGGAAGATCACACAGAGCAGAGTGGCGGTGCAGGTCGAGGCGGGCACAGCGGATGTGTCTATTACCTATGCCAGCGGGCCGCGCTTCCGCTTTGGTGAAATCCTTTATGATAAGGCGTTGATTGATCCGCAGCTGTTTGACTCGCTGTCTACGGTCGAGCCCGGTGAATACTTCGAGCAATCGAAGCTGCGCAAGTTGCAGTCCAGTTTGCAGCAGACCAACTATTTTTCCAGCGTTATTGTGCAGCCGGTTCGCAAGCGCATCAATCGCGGACAGGTGCCGATAGAAGTCCGTCTGCAAGCCGCCAAGCGCCACAGCTTTGAAGTTGGTGTCGGTTACAGTACGGATACCGAAGAGCGTGTCTCCATGACCTGGCGCACGCCGAAGATCAATCGCTACGGTCACAGCCAGATTACCCGGGTGGAGTACTCTCCAGTCAATCCCAGCGGGCGTTTTACCTATTCGATTCCCATCACTGATCCGCTCACCGATGTTGCGCAGCTGTGGCTGCGGCTTGAGGAGAATGAGTACGGCGATCTCAAGAGCCAACAGCTGGAAACAGGTGCGCGTCGGGAGAAGAAACAGGACGCGTGGGTGTACAGCTACTCGCTGCGAGGTTTGCGGGAATCCTGGGATGCTTGGTACAACGATCTTGAGAATGATTATTTGTTGTTAGGCGGGATTGTG
Organism: uncultured Halioglobus sp.; assembly: GCA_963976735.1. Lineage (GTDB taxonomy): Bacteria > Pseudomonadota > Gammaproteobacteria > Pseudomonadales > Halieaceae > Marimicrobium. Next base: position 7,911 of record CAXBLZ010000057.1, on the reverse strand, counting down.
TCCAGCCGAAAATACCAGGGCTCCGTGGTCGATCCCAGCGGTGGCTTCAGCCAGCTGTACACGCTCGAAGGCGGGAGTGAGGCGTTGGCCTCCGATATTGACCTGCTGCGTATGACTGCAGAGTTTCGCTACATAGTGACGCCGTGGCAGCGCCATCGTTTTGTCGGCAGGGCGGAACTGGGAGCGGTTGAGATCGCCAGTGGCGACCGCAGCAACCTGGCGCCATCGCTGAGCTTTTTTGCCGGAGGCAGCCAGAGTATTCGCGGTTATGCCTACCAGTCCGTCGGGGTTGACGAGTACGTCCAACGCGCGGATGGCACTACCAAGAAACTGGTGGTCGGTGGTGATCGACTTGTGGTGGGAAGCCTGGAATACCAGTACTACTTCACCGATACCTGGCGCGGCGCCCTCTATGTCGATGGTGGGGACGCGTTTGATGAGGGCGATTTCGATGCCAGGGTAGGTGCTGGTTTCGGTATTCACTATATCACCCCTGTGGGCGCGTTCCGTGTCGAAATCGCCAACAGTGTCAGTGAGAACAACCCCAGCTGGTATTTCCACCTGACCATCGGTGCTGAGTTTTGAAGACGCTGAGCCGCACACTGCTGGTACTGCTGCTGTTTGTGGCGATGCTGTGCGCGTCGCTCCTGTTTGTGATCTCCACCGAACCGGGCAGTCGCGGCCTGCTGCGAATGGTGGAGCGCGTGTTGCCGGTCGATATCGAGTACGGCAGTGGCTTTTTGAGCGGCCGTTTACAGCTCGCGCATTTGCAGTATGCGACCGGCGATGTGCGCGTGGAACTGGACGATATCGTCGCGCAGCTGTCACCGGACTGCCTGTGGCGCGGCGCGATCTGTTTTCAGCAATTGCAGGCCGGGAACCTCGATATTCTCATCTTGCCCGGCGACGAAGAGGAAAACGGCGTGGCGCCTGAAGCAGCCGATGATGCCCCGCTGCAGCTGATCGACATACCCGTGCCACTTGCGGCCGACTCGCTTGAAATCACCACACTCCGTGTACGCTGGAGCGGTGGCGAGTGGCGCCAGGGCGCGCTGGCGGGCAGTGTACGCCTACATCACGCCACGGTCGCAGTGCGCAACGCGCGAGCAATGGAACCCCGGTTGATGCTGGAATCGGTGGATAGTGTGGATGTGCCCACGTCCGAGTCGACCCGCTTGCCCGTGATCGATTTACCGCTGGTATTGTCCGTAACCAAACTGCAATTGATCAACCCCGTATGGGATTTTTACGGTGCAGTTTATCAGCAGGATGCGCTCAGCCTGAGCGGTGACTGGCAGCACAGTGCGTTGCAACTGCATGAGCTGACGACGCACAGCGCAGACATCGGTGAGCTGTCGCTGAACGGTGAGCTCACCTTCCGCGGGAGCTGGCCACTGGAGGCCGCAGCGGAACTCAAGCTGCCAGAGTCGCTAGTGAAATCCAGTTTGCTGGGTAGTACCGTGCAGCTGTCTGCCGCAGGTGATTTGTCAGCGCTGGCGCTGCAGTTGAGCTGCGACGGGGTCGTCGATGTCGCCATGGAAGGGCAGGCCAATGTGTTGCAACCCGGCGTGCCTTTTTCCACTACCCTCACGGCGACTTCAGCAGGCAGTCTGCCGCTGGCGGATATCGTTCAGGTTCCCGCCGAGTTCGAGGCCGTGAACATCGGTTTTCCGTGGTTGGCAACAGTCAGTGGGTCGCTGCAGGCACAGCGATTCGATGTCTCGGGTACTGTCAGCGGACTGGGATATGACACGCTTGCCATCACTGTGGATGGCCAGCATGAGCAGGATGAACTGCGTATTTCCTCGCTCAGGATACGCGATGACACAGGCGCCAATACACTCCAGGGCGACGGTGAACTCTCGCTGACGCCCGATTACGCCTGGTGGTTTGCGCTGCAATCTGACGGCCTGGATATTCCGCCGTTGCACGAATCTGTGCGCGGGCGTATCGACGGTGCGGTGCAGTTTGCCGGCGAAGTGGAGGGTGACCGGTGGCAGCTGCGGATCACCAGCGCGGCACTGCAGGGCCGGGTCAACGATATGCCGGCAACTGTCACCGGTTTTACCGGCCTGGACAGTGATCTGCGACTGTCGCCGAGCGACTTGCAGGCGAGCCTTAACGGTGCGCAATTGTCTGTAAAGTCTCCGGGGGAGGCGGTCGGTCCCGGCCAGGTACAGCTGCGGGTTGACGATATCAGTCGCTGGCAGGCTGGCAGTCGCGGGCAACTGGAGCTTGATGCCGACATCTCTGCCAATCGCGAGCGCATCCGGTTTTCCGCCCGCATGCAGCGTGTGTTGTGGTCCGGCCTGCAGTTTCAGCAAGCTGCGATGGCGGGAGACTATACGACAACGGGTGACCATGCCCTGCAGCTCGATGTCACCGTGGACGATGTCGCCTACGGCGATATTGCACTGCAACAACTGCGTCTGGTCGCGCGCGGCGACGATGGCAGGCAATCGCTGGTGCTGTCCAGTCGAGGTGATATTGAAGGTGAACTGCGTGTGGACGGTACGGTTACGGATCGCCAGTGGCGAGGGTCACTGGGGGCGACACGCCTGCAGACACCGCTCGGCGAGTGGACGCTGTCCGAGGCCGTTGGCCTGCGCGGTTCTGTCACCGAACAGACTTTGTCATTGGAGGCCCATTGCTGGCGCCAGCAGTATGCGCAGCTGTGCCCGGGCCAGTGGTCGCTGGGGCGTGACGGCGGGGGCAGCGCGCAACTGGACGCTGACCTCGCGATTCTGCAAGACCTGCTGCCACGCGATGTCGAGTTGCAGGGCGATTTGCGCGTCGCGCTGAATGCACATTGGGAAGAGGCCGCCGGCGTTCAACTGCAGGCCGATGCGCAAACCGATACTGTGACGATCACGCAGCACTATGAGGAAGGACAGAGCGCGACCTTCGGCTGGGATCACTCGGATTTTGGCCTGGCGTACACTGGCGACGGGTTGCAGCTCAATGCCAGTATACTGCGCGACGGCAAGCGGCTGGCCGGTGTGGAGCTGCTGCTGCCACCTGAGCGAAGTGCCGCGATAAGTGGTTCCATTATCGTGGATCGGTTGCGTCTGGCCGCACTAGGCCCATTTGTCCCTGCGCTGTCCTCGCTCGCAGGCGATCTGGCGGGTGAAGTGGCGCTGTCCGGCACCGTGGACGCGCCGCAGGGCCTCGGTGGATTTACGCTTTCCGGTGCAGAGGTGGTGCTGGCAGGCAATCCTACGCGGCTGGAAAATGTGGATTTGACGGTTGATGTCCAGGGGCGATCAGCGGCGATTTACGGCACCGGCATTCTCGGCGGCGGTGAACTGCAAGTTGCCGGTCGCGTGGAGACTGAGCCGGAACTGCGCGTGACAGTCAGCGTCAATGGCGCTGAACACAAGATACTCTATCCGCCGGCAACCGAGCTGCTGATTTCGGAGTCGATTCAGGTCGAGCTAAAAAAAGATTTGTTGGCCGTGCGCGGGGAATTGACGGTGCTCGATGGCGTACTCGAGATCGAGGGGCTGCCTGAGGGCAGCGTCGCGCTTTCGCCTTCTGTGGTTGAAGTCAATCCTGACGGTACCGTCATCCGCGAGCAATTGCCTTTCGACGTGCGCATGAATGTCCAGATTCATATAGACGATCGCCTTCAGCTGGTGGCGCCCAATGTGCTGACACAGTTGGGTGGCGACCTCGATATCCGCCAGCGGCCAGGGCAACCGCTGCAGGTTTTTGGCAATCTGGGCACCATCGGTGGCGAGTTTCGGGCTTACCAGGCCCGCCTGCTGATCAAGCGCGGCAGCCTGAACTTTACCGGCCCGCCGGCCAATCCGACGGTGGATGTGCGCGCTGAGCGCCACATCAACAGCGGCGATGTCACCGTCGGTGTCAGTGTACAGGGCCCGCTGCAGGACGAGTTAGTGCTCGACGTGTATTCAGAGCCGAGCATGTCGCAGGCCGATGCCATGTCGTACCTGGTGCGCGGCAGGGGAATGGATGCGGGTGCCGGTCTCGATGGCACCTCGCTGGCGCTGTCACTCGCCAGTGGCGTCGTGAATCGCTCCGAACTGGTCACCGAACTCAATCGCATTCCCGGTCTCAGCAATGTTGAGTTCGGTGCACAGGGCACGGAATCGGACACTGCAGCCACTATCAGCGGCTACCTCGGCGAACGCCTGTACCTGTCCTACGGGATCGGTATTTACGAACCGGTGAACGTGCTCACTTCCAGATTTTATTTCCGTTCCAGACTCTGGCTGGAAGTGGTCAGCAGTATTGAGAACTCACTGGATTTGTACTACTCGTTTGATATTGATTAGCGACCGAGGTTACCAGGATGTCTGGTTTATTGAAAAGCGAGGCAGGATCTTCTGAGAGCGAGCGGGTCATGTGCTGCATGGATAGTGCAGGGGCGTGTGATTTCCCTGAATCTGCGTCATAATCTGGCGGCGCAGGAGCATAATTTGAAATGCATATCCAAGGTCGATATTTTTTGGAATTCAACAGAATGAATCAACGTGAGGCCATTCGCTAATGGACCCTCTCTCCCAGGGTGTACTGGGTGCCGTGCTCCCGCAGGCCTCCAGCAAGCCGCGCTATGCTGCGAGTGCCGGTCTGCTCGGTTTTCTCGCCGGCATGGCGGCTGATCTTGATGTGCTGATTCGCTCCGGCTCCGATCCGTTGCTGTTTCTCGAGTACCACCGGCAGTTCACCCATTCACTGGTATTCATTCCTATCGGTGGCTTGATCTGTGCGCTGGTGCTGCATGCGCTGCTGGGGCGGCGGCGTGGGTTGAGCTTTCGCCAGAGCTGGTTGTTTTGTACGCTCGGCTACGCCACTCATGCGTTACTCGACGCCTGTACCACCTATGGCACGATGCTGTTCTGGCCTTTTAGCGATGCGCGTATTGCGTGGAACACCATCTCCATAATTGATCCCGTGTTTACTCTGCCGCTGCTGGTGGCGGTGGTGTTGGCCGCGCGGCGACGCAGGCCGCTATACGCCCGTATCGGGCTGGTGTGGGCTGTGGGTTATATGGCGCTGGGCGTGTGGCAGCGCGATCAGGCGCAGGATATGGGGTATGCGCTGGCTGCAGAGCGCGGTCATACACCCATGCGACTGGAAGCCAAGCCCAGCTTCGCCAATATCCTGGTGTGGAAAATCGTTTACGAAACGGATGACCGTTTCTATGTGGACGCGGTGCGATCGGGGCTGGCGCCCACCGTGTTTGAGGGCTCTTCAGTGCAAAAGCTCGACCTGGACCGGGATATGCCATGGCTGGACAGGGGTTCGCAGCAAGCACTGGATATCGAGCGGTTTCGCTGGTTCAGTAACGGCTATATTGCGCTGGACCCGGTGCACTCCCATCGCGTGATCGACGTGCGCTACTCGATGATCCCGAACGAGGTAGCGCCGTTGTGGAGTATCGAACTCGACCCGCAGCATGGGCGTGAAGCCCACGCCGCCTACCTGGTGCATCGCGAGTCTGGCGGGGCAGGTGCACGTCTGTGGTCGTTATTGAGCGGGCGCTGACGTCCGGCAGGTTCGCGCGATTGCATCGTGTCACTGCCGGTAGCTGTCGAGTGCTTCAGTAACGGCTGCATCAGACACACTTTTTAACGGTCGATCGGGCAGATCCTGTCCGGGTTAGAAATCCAGGGGCAGTTGCGTCTGTGCGGCAAAGCCCTTGATCATTGCGTCGACGTCACTAACGGGGGCGCTGTCCGGCTCCACGGCACAGTCTGTGAAGAACACATTGGCTCCCTCGGGAATCGAATCTGCACGTGGTACCTCGACGAGTTCGCGCATAGTGCCTGCGGTGCACTGTGGCACGTTGAAGCTGGTTACGGTTTCTGCGCTGCTGGTCTTGTCATCCAGTGCGCTGCGATTCTCGCCAATCCAGGCAACCACGAGTTCTACAGCTGAATCAAAGTCCGCGTCCTCGCCAAAGCCGGCACTGGCCGCAATGGCCGGATAACCCGCACGCGCGCCGGTTTGGGCTGCACCCACTGTGCCTGAAAGCGGCGCCAACGGCCCAACATTTTGCCCGGAATTCACGCCCGACACGACAAGCCCCGGGACAATATCCAACTGCTCAAGGGCGACATTCACTGCGTCCGCGGGGAAGCCGAACACAGCGATACCGGCGTAACCGCCGCTGGTGGCCGAATCTATCCAGACGAGTTCGCCATCCGTTGTTTTGTCAGACGAGCCGCTCTGGTTTTCTGCTGGTGCAACGACCCTGACGTCGACATTGTCCAGTTCAATAAGCTGGTTTACGAGCGCGTTGATACCCGGCGCTCCTATACCGTCGTCATTGGTCACCAGGATAGTGAGAACCGGTGGCGTCTGGCTGGAGTCGTTTGAGTTATTGGAGCTATTCGAACAACCTGTGACCCACAGGGTGCTGACAATAATGGCGAGAACAATTCGTAGTTTCATATATAACTCTCTGGTGATTCAGCAGTGAACATCGCGGTGGTTGATACAGGTTTCCTGGAAAACAGATCCTGCTTCAAAGCAAAATTATCCCGGCATTATGACAAAGAAGCCATACGGCGAGAAGCAGCGACGCAGACTGCTGGCACACTTATTAATACCTCGGCAGACTATGTGCTGGGTTTGAGCGGGCCGGAACGCCCGCGCAGTACCTACTCGCCAAACACCGCGTGTGCGGCGGACAGGGCCTTGCCGCTGGTAATGTCGGCGCCCTGCCGCAGCAGGATGGCTTCCAGTGCGTTCAGGCAATACAGCACATTGCGTTCGCTGCTGCCAAAACCCATCAGGCCGATACGCCAGGTCTTGCCGGCGAGGGCACCAAGGCCGGCGCCAATTTCCAGATCGAATTCATTCAGCAGCGCCGCTCGCAGTGCTGCGTCGTCCACGCCCTCGGGAATCAGTACCGAGTTCAGCTGTGGCAGGCGGTGCTCTGGCGCCACCGCCATGCCCAGTCCCATGGCTTCCAGGCCGGCCACCAGCGCCAGGTGGTTGTGCCGGTGGCGGGCATGCGCCGCGGCCAGGCCTTCCTCCTGCAACATCACCAGCGATTCATGCAGTGCGTACAGGTTGTTGATGGGTGCGGTATGGTGGTAGGCGCGTTTGCTATCGCCGCCCCAGTAACCCATCACCAATTGCATGTCGAGGAACCAGCTCTGCACCCTGTGGGTGCGCGCCTTGATCCGCTGCACCGCGCGCTCACTGAACGTCACCGGAGAGATACCGGGAACACAGGAGAGGCACTTCTGTGTGCCTGAATACATCGCGTCCACGCCCCACTCGTCAACAGCAACTTCAATACCGCCCAGCGATGTCACGGCATCGACAATGTTCAGCGCGCCGCGACCGGCAGCCAGTGCACACAGCGCTTTCACATCGCTTTGCACGCCGGTGGAGGTTTCAGCGTGGACAAACGCCAGTATCGCCGTATCCGGGTGCTCGTCGAATGCCGCTTCAACCTTGTCGATACTGACGGGCTCACCCCAGGTATCTTCGACCATTACCGCGATGCCGCCGCAGCGCTCGACGTTTTCTTTCATGCGCCCGCCGAAGACACCGTTCTGGCACACGATAACCTTGTCACCCGGCGATACCAGGTTGACGAAACAGGCCTCCATGCCGGCAGATCCCGGCGCCGACACCGGCAGGGTGAGCGCGTTTTCTGTCCGAAAAGCGAATTGCAGCAGTTGCTTGATCTCGTCCATCAGTTGCAGGAACACCGGGTCGAGGTGGCCGATGGTGGGACGGCCCAGTGCCCCCAATACGCGTGAGGAAACATCGGAGGGCCCTGGGCCCATCAGGGTGCGCTGCGGCGGGTAGAAACTGCTGGTCATGACTGGGCGTACTCCGTGCGAAAAAAAGTGTGGCAACGGTAGCAGATTTTGTGTGTGCGCTTAAGCGTGCGTGGGAAATTCTCTGTATTGATGTCTGTGATAC
>CAXBLZ010000056.1:0-28277 GCA_963976735.1 uncultured Halioglobus sp. | reverse complement strand
CAGACGAGCCCTAATACACCGCTTCCCAATTCCCGGGTACCCGCGCTGTCACGATTGCCCGTCGCGGTGCCGGATAGCCCTCGATGGTTCTGCCGGCATCCTCGGGGTCGAGAAAATTGGCGAGCGAATGAAAGGTCATCCAGTCGGTGGAGCGCTGCTCCTGTGTGGTGGTCACGCAGACATCCACCAACTGCGCGTCGACAAACCCGAGCTTGCGCAGCCAACTCAACAGGGTTTCCGTGCTGGGCAGGAACCAGACATTGCCCATGCGGGCATAGCGGCCTTGCGGCAGCAGGGTCTCCCCCAATGTGCCCTCAATGACGAGTGTCTCAAGCACCAGTTGACCGCCGGGTCGCAGGCAGTGCTTGAGTTCCTGCAAATGATCCAGCGGTGAGCGACGGTGGTACAGCACACCCATGGAGAACACGGTGTCGAAGGCCTGCAGTTGCGGGGGTACCTGCTCCATCGGGAGCGGCAGGACCCAGATATTGTCCTGCTGCAGATACCTTTGCAGCGCCCAGAACTGTACGACGAACAGCGGTGTGGGATCGATGCCTATGACTTCTGCGGCGCCGTCACCGAGCATACGCCAGCAGTGGTAGCCGCTGCCGCAGCCGACGTCCAGCACGCGACGGCCCTGCAGGGAGTCTATCGCCAGGTGCAGTCGATCCCACTTCCAGTCCGAGCGCCACTCGGTATCAATGTGGACGCCAAACAAGTCGAACGGGCCCTTGCGCCACGGGTGCAGTTTGCGCAGGGCGGTACGCAGTTGTTCGGTGCTAGTGGCGCTGAGCGGAGCGACCGTGGTTGCGCCCACGCGGGCGCTGTCGAGATGGATGGTATCGGGCTGCAGGGCCGGCAGTTCCTGCAGCGCCTCCAGCCAGCGCGGCAGATCACCATAGCGCTCAACGCTGAGGCCGCAGGCGATCTGCTGCGCAAGCTGTTGTGCCCAGCGGTCCAGTTCGCTGCCCGTCCAGCGGGTAATCAGGGGTTGGTAATCCATTATTTGAGTGCGATCAGCGAGGCGAAATTGAAGCACTGGAACCACACATCGCAGCTGCTGAAGCCGACGCTGGCGATGCGCTGCTTGTGTTGGGTGAGGGTCTCCGGCACCAGCACGTTCTCCAGCGCACTGCGCTTGCGGGCAACCTCCATATCACTGTAACCATTGGCGCGTTTGAACTGGTGGTGAAGCTCGATGTTCAATGCATCCAGGTGCGAATCCTCGAAGGTGACTTTCTCGGACAGGACCATAATCCCACCGGGCAACAGTCCCCGATAGATGCGGGCGACGATGTCGTCGCGCAGCGCCCTGGGAATAAACTGCAGCGTGAAGTTGAGAACCACTACCGAGGCGTTCTCAATGGCGACATCCTCCAGGTCTGCGAGGATGAGGCTGACGGGCGTGTCGTGGGTATCGGTATCGACAATACTTTTGCAGCGTTCGAGCATAGCGGTGGAGTTGTCCACGCTGATGATGCGGCAGCCCGGTGTTCGGATATTCTGGCGCATGGCGAGGGTGGAGGCGCCCAGTGAGCAGCCGAGGTCATACACCGCGCTGCCCTCGACCGCGTAGCGCCCGGCCAGCAGGCCAGTCATCGAAATGATGGTGGGATAACCGGGAACGGAGCGTTTGATCATATCCGGGAAAACACGTGCCACACTGTCATCGAACGTAAACAGGCCGTGGTCGGACAACGGGTCGGCGTAGAGTGTGTCGCGTGGGTCGTTCACAGAAATTGACTGGTCCGAAAATTGTTCGTGAAGTGGTTCATTGCCTGCAGGGCGGCAATTCTAGCATGAAAAATTGAACCGGGATGCCGATGTGTCGCTGTATTACTGTCCACAGAGAGACCACAATGGTGGCAGACCATTTTATCTGGAGCTTGTATGGCGAGTCATTATCAGGGCCTGGTGACTGACCTGCGCCCACCGAAGTTGCGCCACAGTGTGATGGAGTTTGGCCGTGTGGCACTGGAGATGGGCAGCACGGTTTTGCTCGGGCCACTGTTCAAGGCACTGCCCAGGGGCGACGGGCATACCATTATGACGATTCCGGGCTTTATGGGTGCGGACGGCTCGACCTCGCAGTTGCGAAAGTTCCTCAACAACCGTGGCTATCGCGCCATCCCCTGGGGTTTGGGTCGCAATGCATCGCAGGTGCGATCACGGCAGTTGGACGATTTCCTCGCGCACCGCGCCGCGACCGAGGACGTGATCGCTGCGCGTGTGCAGGCCGAATTTGACGCCAGCGGACGCAAGTTGACACTGATCGGGTGGAGTCTGGGCGGGTTGTACGCGGTAGCGCTGGCGCACCGTTTTCCGCAGTGGATCCGGCAGGTGATTACCCTTGGCACACCCTACGGTGATCCGCGCGGTACCGCCCTGTACAGCGTAATGGGCGGCCTCTATAACAACGAGGTCGATGAAGAGGCCCTGCAGCGCTGGGTCGCCCACACCTATGCCGGTGGGGCGCTGCGTGTGCCCGTATTGGCGATGTACAGTGAATCCGATGGCATCGTCGGCGCGGGAATTGCAAAGTGCCAGGGCGATCCGCGCTATGTGACGAATATGGCGGTACTTGCCAGCCATGTCGGTTTTCCTTTCAACCCCCTGGTCTTCGCGGTGATGGCGAACTACCTGGTGGAGCCCCACGAGCGCTGGGCGCTGTGTCGCAGTGAGCGTATTCGTGCGCTGGTGAGGATTGAACCGGTGTCCTGAAGTGAGCCTCAGTTGGCGCTGCGAACCAGCGTTTTCTCTTCGGCGCTTGATTTTTTCCCGGTGCGCACTCGCGGATTGAGCTCCGCGAAATGCTCTGACGGTTCGCTGTGGGATTTTGACGTCTGGTGGCGACCGTAGCGAATACTGCGTAAGAAATCCACCAGGCTGGTCTTGCCCTCATCCAATCGTTTCATGGTCTCCTCTTGCGCTGTGTATAACAGACACTTCCAGTGTAGTTTGTGGAGGGAGATCTGTGATGTAAAAAGTACCCGTCATTAGTGTGAATAATGTCCCCAACGCCTGCGCTGGGCTATAATTCCGCGCCTTTTCCTGGAGCGCCCCATGCAGCCGGATAACTATCCTGCCGATCCCGCCCATCTGTGGCGGCATTTTTACGCGATTACACAGATTCCCAGGCCCTCCCGCGAGGAGGCTGCCGTGCGCCAGTACATCATTGATCAGGCCGGGCAGGGCGGGCACACGTGGCGTATGGATGAAGCGGGTAACCTGGTGGTTGCTGTCGCGGCCAGTGCCGGGCGGGAGGGGTGCGAGACGGTCATTGTCCAGAACCATCTCGATATGGTCACGGTGAAGACTGCCGACAAAGCGCATGATTTTAGCCGCGACCCGCTGCAACTGGTGGTCGAAGATGGCTGGTTGCGCGCTGATCGCACGACGTTGGGCGCTGATAACGGCGTCGGGTGTGCGGCGGCACTGGCACTGATGACCGATCCGTCAGTGGTGCACCCGCCGCTGGAACTCCTGTTTACGGTCGATGAAGAGACCGGGCTGGGAGGTGCGCTGAGGCTGGATCCCGCGCTGTTGACCGGCACGCGCATGTTGAATCTGGATACAGAAGAGTGGGAGGAACTCTATGTAGGCTGCACCGGCGGCGGTGGCTGGGAATTCAGCCGCCATTTCGAGACAGCGCCGCCGCCTGCCGTGCAACAGTGGACGCTGACGGTGCAGGGGCTTGCGGGAGGCCATTCGGGAATCCAGATACACCAGCAACTGGGTAATGCGATCAAGCTGCTGGGGCAGTGTCTGCAGGGGCTTGAGGGTGTCCGGATCGGATCGTTGGAGGTCGGGGTGGCGCACAACGTTATCCCGCGAGAGGGCGCGATCAGCTTTGCCTGTCCTGCGCCTGTCGCAGCGCAGTTGCAGGCGCGGATAGACACCGTCAGGGAACAGGCGCTGGGGTATCTGCCGGCGGCGGATGGACAGGTGGCGTTCAGTCTGCAACCGACCAGGCTCGATGCGGTACTGAGTGCCGGCGATAGCGCGGATATTCTCGATCTGCTGGCCGTGTTTCCGCATGGCGTGCAGGCCTACAGCCTGGCATTGGGCGCTGAACTGGTGGATCTCAGCATCAATCTGGCGATCGCGAGATTGCGAGGCGGGGAATTCTTTGTGGAATCCAGCTTTCGGTTTTTCAACGCGGCGCAAAGCCTGCCCCTGCAGAACGCGGTATTGGCGCTGGCCCGTGCCTATCGACTGACGGTGAAGGACGTGGTCGGCTATCCCGGCTGGCAGCCCGATATGGACAGCGCACTGCTGGCACAGGCATGCGCGCTGCATGAGCAGTTGTTCGGCAGTGCACCGGCGGTCAAAGCGATACACGCCGGGCTGGAGTGCGGTATATTGAAAGGCAAGAAGCCGGAACTGGATATCCTGTCTTTCGGCCCCACGATTCGGGGCGCTCACTCGCCGACAGAGCGCCTGCAAATCACTACGGTAAAACCCTTTTGGCAGTTCCTTACCGCGCTGCTGGCACAGCTGTAAATTTCTGGAGAACCTCTATGCTGAGATCGCTGCAACAACTTCCGGCCGACCCCATTCTCGGCCTTTCGGCTGCGTGCCGTGCGGATCCCAATCCCGGCAAGGTCGACCTTACCGTCGGCATCTATATGGACGAGCAGGGCGTCTGTCCCGTCTTTGAAGCGATTAGAGAGGCGCAGCGCGCGATGGTGGAGGAGGAAGTTACCAAAGCTTACCTGCCGGCGGCTGGCGATGAGAGCTTCAATACCGGTCTGCAGCGGCTGGTGCTGGGAGAGGGGAGTGCCGCACTGCTGCAGGGGCGTGTGAGCAGTATACAGACACCGGGCGGTTGTGGCGCGCTGCGTATCGGCGCGGAAATAGTTCACGCCGCAGCGCCTGACGCACGGGTGTGGGTGTCCGATCCCACCTGGCCGGTGCATATACCCCTGCTGGGCAGTGTCGGTTTGGAGTTCCGCACATACAGTTACTATGACCCGACCACACACGGCGTCAACTTTGACGCCATGGTGGAGGACCTGAAAAATGCGGTGGCTGGCGACGTGGTGCTTTTACACGGTTGCTGTCACAACCCCTGTGGAGCGGACCTGACACTCTCGCAATGGGGAGTGATTGCGGATATGGCCGAGCGGCAGGGATTCACACCCTTTGTCGATTTCGCCTACCAGGGATTGGGAGATGGCCTGGAGGAGGATGCTGCCGGCCTGCGCCTGCTGGTGTCGCGGTTGCCGGAAGTGATTGTGGCGGCCTCCTGCTCCAAGAATTTCGGGCTCTATCGCGAGCGTGTTGGCGCTGCAATTTTTGTCTGCAGCGATGCGGCCAATGCCCGCGCTATCCTCAGCCAGGCACTGGCAGCGGCGCGGCGGGTCTACTCGATGCCACCAGCGCACGGTGCTTTGCTCGCGGGCCGGGTGTTGTCCGACGATTATCTCGGTGCAATCTGGCGCACCGAACTGAACGCCATGTGTCACCGCATCAATGGATTGCGCAGTGATCTGCGCCGGGCACTGGAAGCGCAGTGTGGCGGCGACTTCGCGTTTATCGAGCGCGAGAAGGGTATGTTTTCGTTTCTCGGATTGAGCGCTGACCAGGCACTGCGTCTGCGCAACGAATACAGCGTGTATATGCTGGATTCATCGCGCATCAATGTCGCCGGTGTGAACGCGCATAATATCAACTACATCGCGGAGTCGGTGGCGAAAGTGCTGTAGCGACGGCGCGCTCAGGTGGCAAAAAGCGCGGTGAGGTAGTAATCGGCCAACGACGGCGGATAGCCGATAATATCGACCAGGCGCCGATAGCACTCGCGTTGATCTGCGCCGCGTTCCCGCCACACCGGTACGCGCTTGACCAGGGTCTCGACCATTTCCCGCGGTGTGATGATCCAGGTGTCCTGGTGCACCTCGCCGAACGAAAAATCTGCAGGACATTTCTCAATTGCCATCGGTTTCATGTAGAGCGCGAGCGTGAGCACCTGTTGGGCGCCCTTTTCCACGATGTACTGGGTAAGGAACTGCAACGTGCCGCCGCGATCACCCAGATCGTCGATCACCAGTACAACCTCATCCCGCACCGGGATTGAAATGTCGTGTTGCACCTGCGGGCTGTCATGGCGCGCATTGGGCCCTTTGTACAAGGAGACACCAATGGTGCCAAATGCGATGCGCGCTGTGCCCTGTGGCCGCCCCTTGGCCAGGTGATCGTAGAGCAGGATGCCCGGCAGCATGCCGCCCATCGTGGCCATCAAAGCACAGGTAATGGCCGCATCGCTCTCTGCGTGTGCCTGCTGGTAGCGGTGGACCTGCTGTGATAGCTCGAATACCGCCATCGACTCAACCGTATCCGGCACCAGTAAAAATGTGAGTTCGTCGTCTGGTACTGCAACGCCGGTGGGCGCTCGCCAGAAGTCCAGATCGATGTCGCCCGGGGGACAGTGAAGCTGCTGTTGGTAGGTGCTCATGGTGTTTCCGCTGCAGGTGTTTCCGGCTATTGTAGCGATATCTGGTTGCGGTCGCATCGTAAAGCAGGCAATCCCCAACATGCCCCGCTGCCAACGAGTCGCTGGAGCGGTCTATACGTCTCCATCCTCCAGCTGCGACCAGCGCTCGAATGTGGCTTCCATTTCCGCCTGTATCGACGCCAGTTCCTCCAGTGCCTGCTGCACCGTGGCGTGGTCCTGCTGATAAAAGTCCTCTTTGGCGACAGCCGTTTCCAGTGCCTGCTGGCGCTGCTCCAGTGCCTCAAGCACGGCGGGCATACTGTCCAGCTCGCGCTGCAGCCTGTAGGAGAGTTTGCTTTTTTTCGGTGCGGCGACCGCGGCTGGCGCCTCGGGCGGCTGTTTGGCGGAGGCAGAATCCGCTACCAGTTGCTCCGAGCGCCCACTGCGCAGTTGGCCCCCGCGCGCTTCCCAGTCACTGTAGCCGCCGGCCTGCTCGGTCACCACGCCATCGCCCTCAAGCACCAGCAGGCTGGTGACTACATTGTCCATAAAATCGCGGTCGTGACTAACCAGCAGCACGGTGCCGTCAAAGGTCAGCAGAATCTCCTCCAGCAGCTCCAGGGTTTCGATGTCCAGATCGTTGGTGGGCTCGTCGAGTACCAGCAGGTTGGCTGGCTTGCTGAAGAGTTTCGCCAGGATTGCACGATTCTGTTCACCACCGGACAGCGCTTTTACCGGCGTGCGCACACGCTCGGGACTGAACAGGAAATCGCCGAGGTAGGATATCGCGTGCCGGCGCTTGCCGTTGATTTCGATAAAGTCCTGACCACCGCAGACGTTGTCTATCAGGTTTTTCTGCGGCTCCAGTTGATCGCGCAGTTGATCGGAGTAGGCCAGTTCCAGCTTGCTGCCAAAGATGATCTTGCCGGCGTCGGGCTCCAGCTTTCCCAGCAGCAGTTTCACCAGCGTTGATTTGCCGGCGCCATTGGGCCCGACAATCCCCACCCGGTCGCCGCGCTGGATAATGGTCGAGACGTTTTTCAGTACCACCTGGTCGCCGAAATTTTTGTCGACGTGCTGCAATTCCGCGACGATCTTGCCCGATTGCCCCGATGTTTCGACCGCAAAATTGGCGCTGCCGGTCCGCTCGCGCCGATTCTGGCGCTCTGTACGCAGCGCTTTCAGTGCCCGCACTCGTCCCTCGTTGCGGGTGCGCCTGGCCTTGATGCCCTGGCGAATCCATACCTCTTCCTGCGCCAGTTTTTTATCGAACAATTCGTTGGCCCGCTCCTCGGCTTCCAGTTGCTGTTCCCTGTGGCGCAGGAAACCCTGGTAGTCGCCGCGCCACTGGGTGAGATGGCCCCTGTCGAGTTCGGCGATACTGTTGGCCACGTTCTGCAGAAATCGTCGATCGTGAGTGATGAGGATGAGGGCGCCGGAGAAGCTGGCGAGCTGTTCTTCCAGCCAGCGAATCGCGGGGATATCGAGATGGTTTGTCGGCTCATCCAGCAGCAGCAAATCCGGCTGGCTCACCAGCGCCTGTGCCAGTGCCACGCGGCGTCGCCAGCCGCCCGAGAGTTCACCCATGGTGGCCTCCGCCGGCAGTTGCAACTGGCTGATGGTGGTTTCAACGCGCTGTTGCAGCTGCCAGCCGTCGGCCGCTTCCAACTGGGTCTGGACACGCGACAGCATCGCCATATCCGGTTGCTCCGCCTGCACCAGCTTGTGGTATTCGCTCAGCAGGCGCCCCGCATCCGCCAGCCCTGCAGCGACGACATCGTACACGGAGAGCTCATCCGCCTCGGGCAGTGTCTGTTGCAGGCGCGCGATGCGGATACCGGGGCGTACCCAGCGTTCACCGGAATCGCTGCTGAGTTCTCCTGCCAACACCTTCAGCAAGGTGGTTTTTCCGGTACCGTTGCGACCCAGCAGACCGAGCTTTTCGCCCTTGGTGATACTCAAGCTGACTTGATCCAGAATAACCTGGGTGCCGTATTGTAGGTGAACAGAGTCGAGTCGAAGTAGGGGCATTACCTGGCACATCGCATTTTGTGGACGCGCATTCTACGCCAGCATGCCCTGCGCTGGCCACAGTTGGACAACCGCTGGCAATAAGGATATTTAACCTCGATCTGATCGGTTGAAGGTGCAGCGCTCGAGGAAAGAATCTGGCAGAATAGCCCCATTTTTTTGCGACCAGGCCGCTATGACATATATCGAACAAACCCGTTATGACCGACAAGTTGCGCAGTGGCTGATTTTCTGCGCGGTGGTTATTTTCGCAATGATCCTGCTCGGCGGGGTCACCCGGCTGACCAACTCGGGCTTGTCCATTGTGGAGTGGAAGCCACTGGTGGGCGCCATTCCGCCCCTGAGTGAACAGGATTGGCAGGAGACGTTTGCGAAGTACCAGCAATATCCCGAGTACCAGAAGATCAACCATGGCATGAGTTTGCATGAGTTCAAGATGATCTTCATGTACGAGTACCTGCATCGGCTGTTGGGGCGTTTGATCGGCGTACTGTTCGCGCTACCTATGATTTATTTTGCCGTGCGCGGACGTTTGCGGCCCGGTCTGGCGCCGGGGCTGGTCGCGCTGTTTTTTATGGGTGGCCTGCAGGGCCTGCTGGGGTGGTATATGGTGAAGAGCGGGCTGGTCGACGATCCCCGCGTCAGTCAGTACCGCCTCACCGCGCACCTGGGTGTGGCCGTGGCCATCTATGCCTACATGCTGTGGCTGGCGTTTGATCTTCTGTTCGCGCGCGACACCGGTTCCAGCGGCCAGAAAAAGCCGTATGCACGCTGGATGCTGGTGCTGGTCGCGCTGGTCTATCTAATGATCCTTTCGGGGGGGCTGGTGGCTGGGACCGATGCCGGGTTTGCCTATTCGACGTGGCCGCTGATGGGCGACTCGTTCATACCGCGCGGACTCTACGCGACGACGCCCGCGTGGTTGGCCGCATTCGAGGATATTACGACGATTCAGTTCAATCACAGGATGTTTGCGTACTTCCTGTTTGTCGTGTTGATAGTGTCGATGTTTCAGGTGTATCGGAATTCCACCCGGCGGCGCGCCAAACTGGCGTCGATACTGGTGGTGGTGGCTTTGTGCATTCAGGTGATGCTGGGGATCAGCACGCTGCTGTTGCATGTGCCGGTGGCGTTGGGTGCGGCTCACCAGGGTGGGGCGGTATTGCTATTGACGGCGATTCTGTTTCTGGGTCACGTGCAGTTGCGCCAGTCCTGACACTGTCGGCAGTGCCATGCCGGCAGTATCACTGGCGGCCTGTTACCAGAATTTGGGCAACACATCCTCTGCGCGGCGGCCCACGTTTTCGCGACGATCCTGCGATGTAAGATTAAACCGGACATCGACGCGGCGATCTTTTCCCTGGCGACGATTTTCCATCCGACGGTCAACGCCCTCGTACTTTCCGGTCTGGGTCTCTGCTACACCGAGCACAAAAAGGTCCGGGTCTCGTGTGTAAAATGAAGCTCTTTCCGCAGACATCGTTTTCTCCTCTGGCGTGACGTATAGCGATAAGCGAAGTCTGATAGAAAACATCACCCAGTGCACCAGTTAGAGCGCTGAAATCAGGGAATAAGAATGGTATCTGTGAGCGCGTTCACAAGAATGGCCGGACTTTCCCCCGGCGATCGCAACCGGCTGCGGTTTGGACCGGGCCTGGGCACAGTGTTCAATCGCGATGCAGGTCGTCGCCTGTTTTGGCGCAGCCCTAGAGCGAGAGTGCGCAAATCCGACTGATATGGCTGTAAGGGAGCCCGGATTCCTCATGCCACTGATTGAACGCGTCCTGGATAAGTTGCAATTTTCGCTTGCCGACAGGGTTTTCTTTGACGTCGATGCCGCTGCGCTGCAGACAGCGCACCACATCTGCGGTGAGGATGAATGTGTCCTTGCCCATATTGCGCAGTACACGCTGTCCCGTCATGCCGCCGAGTCGGCTGCCCTGCGCCTTCATCAGTGCGAACAGACCGATCAGGTCCTGCTCGGGCCAGCGCGCAATGAGTTTTCCGAAACTCCCGTGTGCCTGCGCGATGTCAAGAATGAACTGAGCATTCGCCTGCACACTCAGCACTTTCTGGCGGTTGCGGATGATGCGGGGGTTGCACGCAAAACGATCGATCTGCTCGGGGCTGAGCATGACGATCTTGTGCGGGGGAAAGCCAAAAAAAACATCTTCAAACTCAGGCCACTTGTGATCGACCACCCGCCACACAAAACCCGCCTGGAAAATACAGCGAGTCATCTGCGCCAGCCACCGGTCGTCCTTGCTCGTGGCCAGCGCCTTTGCGCTGCGCAGCGCAGGCATCAGGCTGTCAACAGCGGAGGCGCCACCGTGGCGCTCGCAGGCGCGCTGATAAATGTCGGTAAAATGTTCCAACTAGTTGCCGCCGCTGCCGTCACACAGTGGCGGGTTCCGACAGTCGCCGACCCGGTATGCAAGCAGTACATTGCCGGGTAGTTGCCCGAACATGGAGTAGCCCGATTGCACATACACCCAACCGTCGGCCACCACCTGGCCGCTGACATCAATGGCGCCACCGTGCCCTTCGATACCGTTGCTGGCGACAAACGCTTGCGCGGTCTGCGTCTGCCAGAGTATCTCGCCAGTGGCGATGTCATAGGCCCGCAGCTTGCCGTCGAGGCCGGCACTGAAGGCGAGTTCCGGTGTCGCGGTAGCTGCGGCGGAGAGCCCGTAATAGAACGAGCACTTGTACAGCTCTGACAATTCCGGTTTCACAGATGAGCGCAGATTTTCCAGCCCGATCAGCGGTTTGTTTTTCTCCTCGATCTCACAGCCTCTATCGACGGGCTGCTGCCACAGCAGTTCACCGCTGGTTACATCCAGCGTGTACAGACCGGGACGCGGTGTATACCCGGGACGTTCCCGCTCCGGGTCTGCCACCGGTACCACCAGACGCTGCCCCGATACGGCCATGCCCCAGTGGATGCCGCCATTGGTGGTGCCAAGGCTGATGCGATTGCGCCACAGCACCTCGCCCGTGGGGGAGCGTGTGTCAGGGTTCAGTGCGAACACCTCGCCTGATTTTTGTCCTGCCAGAAGTATGTCCGCCCCGTTCGCATTCTGGGTGATGATAACGGAGGCCCCAAAGTCGAAATCACCGCCGGCATTCTGCGGGCAGTTGGCACCGCCGTTGAGACAGGCCGCATTCCAGACGTCGCCAACGGTCGCCTGGAAGCGCCAGGCCATCTCTCCCGTGTCCATATCCAGTGCAATGATGGCGTCGGAAGTATCCGTCGCCGGATGGGTGAGATTCTCTCCGGTGCCGAAATAAATACGATTGCGTTTGGCATCCACGGCAGGCGTTGTCCACACTGAGGCTCCGGAGGGGCCGTACTGATCCTGCCCTGCGGTGTTTTGTCCCTGTAGCGTTGCATCCTCTGTGGCATGCCATTGCCAGAGCTGTTCGCCAGTGCCGGCATCCAGTGCGATCACACCGCCGTGGGAAGTACAGCAAATATGGCTGGGGCTGCCGGCAGCGGCTACCTCAAACGATGAGATCGGCACGAAAAGCCGATTGTCGTAGTAGCTGATCGAACCGGAGATGACCGATGTATTGAACAGCCTGGCAGAGTGTTGCCAGACCACATCCAGGCTCGTCGGGTCCATCGCAAACACGGTGGCGAGGGAGTCGGCAAACACCAGCAGCTTGCTGCCGTCATTAAGCGTCGCTACCGTGATCGCCGAGCGAACGCCGCTGAAGACCTTGGTGTGAGCCCGTATGCAGCCACTGGTGCGGTCCAACGCGTAGAGTTGCCCGGTTTTATCGCCGAAGTACATCGTATCGCCAATAATCGCCGGCTGTGAGCGCATATCGGTGACGCGCGGGAACGCCAGGCTCCAGGCCAGTTCAAGGGTGCCTACATTGCTGCGGTCGATGCCGGCGTGCTCGCTGGATACGAAGCGCCTGTTGTCTGTACCCAGCCCCCAGTCGCTGACGAAGTTCACCGCCGCGCTGGTGTCAGGCGCAGTGCACAGGTGTTGCTCTACCCACTCACTCGCGTCCGGGGCGCTGCCCGCCAGATAGGTGGCTATCAGAAAGCGCTCCTGCTGCCGCAGTCCTGCCGCCATCGGTTGCATCTTGCCGAACTCCATCGCCACCAGAATGCTCTCCTTGGAAAACCCGGACAGGGCCTCCCGGGTCGGCGCATGCATGGCGGGATTGTCGTGACAGGTCGCACAGTGGCGGTCGAACAGGCGCTCGCCGAGATACTCCAGCGGCAGTTTATCCGCGTGGCGAATGGCCAGTGCTTCCAGCGTCTTGCCGGGTGAATCCATTAGCAACAGGCTGGCGCCCGCGACAAGCACGACAACGAGCAGAGCCAGCAACAGTCGTGAAAAAAACTTCCCCATGCCTCAGCGACAGTTCGTCTTCAGCAGTAGTCGCTTGAAGACAACGGCGTTGTGATCGCTTTCGTCTCGCTCGGGTTCCTCGGCCAGTTCCACATCGGGGAAACGCTTGAACAGCTCAGACATGCTCAGGTACAGCTGGCGCTTGGCGAGTGCCGCACCGATGCAAAATCGCGGCCCGTAGCCAAATGTTGCGTCGGGTTCGAACACGCGTTCGACATCAAATACTTCAGGGTTTTCATAGTAGTTGGGATCGTGGTCTTTCAGGTGCGGCATCATCAGCACCATCACACCCTTGCGCAGTTGCTGCCCCATGAACTCCATATCGCGGGGCGCGTAACGCGCAAAACCCATCTTCGATGAAATACCCCAGCGGCTGATCTCGTTAAATGCGTTGGAAAAGCTTTCCGGTGTGGCCAGGGCCTTGGCAATCTGGCTCCTGTCGTTTTTCAACAGGGCGTACACCGACCACTGCTGGGCGACCAGTGTGGTGTCTGCGCCCGCCCCGATCAGGGCCAAAATCAGTGTGATGATATCGCCCTCCTCGAAGCCCTCATTCTCGGCCTCGATGCGCAGCAGGGTGCTGAGGAAATCATCCTGTTGCGGGGCGCTGCGGCGCTCATCGATGATTTTCTTCAGGATGTCGATGGCGCGGTTGCTGTCCTGCCTGGCGGCCTCGCGCTGTTCGTCGGAGATTGTCGGGTTCCAGGTTTCGGTGAACGTCATTATCACCTGTTTGATTTCAGGCCAGTATTTCTCCGGAATACCCACCATCCGGGTGATGGAGATAAAGGGGATATGAAATGCGATCTTTTCCCGGTAGTCGAAGACATCTGGCGTCCCCAACTCGTCGAACAGTTTTTTGACCTCAGGTTCAATGCGAGCCTGGATCTTGTCGACAACATTGCGCGAAAAAGCCGGGGCCGTGACACGCCGCACCAGACGGTGGTGATCGTGGTCGGCGAGCAGGCTGTGACCGATAAGGGCGCGCTCGAAGTTACTCCATTCCTCCTTGGGAGGTCGCTTGGGCGCAAACTCCCAATCGTAGAAGTCCGAGGACAGGGGCTCTGTTTTCCAGCACGCCATGATGTCATCCATGCGCGTCATGATCCAGGCTTGCCAGGGTTCGTACCACACCAGTCGGCCGCGCTGCGCCAGCGCCAGGCACTGGGGAATGGGGTTTTCCATATAGTCTCTGGAATTGGGGTTGTACACTTCCTCAATCGGAGGAAGATTCTGTGCAGCGTCTGACATTGCATTCTCCTCGGTGCAGGCGCCTTGCCTGGCGCGCTGGTATCACTGTTTTGATGGGGCAGTATGGTAGCAACTTTTCAAAAAAAGTATACATTTGTATACCTTTGCCGCCATTCAAACAGGTGTGGGCCGTTCGTCGGTGTCCCCGCCGGAGCCAGTGCGGAGACGGTCATGGGTCGCCACCAGATTATGGATTCGCGCAGTGATGTCTGCTGGAACCTGATCCCATGAAAATCGCCACTGCCAGTTGCCCTCCAGGGTACCCGGTGTGTTCATGCGATGCTCGCCATTCAATCCGAGGAAATCCTGCCAGGGTATGATGGCGGTGTTGGCGTGGGAGGCCATTGCCTGGCGAATCAGCATCCAGGGCATCGCTTCGCTCGGGTTGTCGAAACAGCGGTAGACACGCTGCTGGAGACTGGCGTCCAGCTTCTCGAACCAGCCCAGTGTTGTATCGTTATCGTGGGTGCCGGTGTAGACGATATCGCCAGCTGAATGCCGGTGGGGGAGGTAGGGGTTATCCGGGTTGCCGTCAAACGCGAACTGCAGTATCAGCATGCCGGGCAGGGCGAAGTCGTGACGCAAGGCTTCCACCTCCGGGCTGATGACGCCGAGGTTTTCCGCTACCAGGCACAGTTCGGGATAGTGCTCACGCACGGCGCGCAGCAGTGCCCGGCCGGGCGCTGCTACCCATTTGCCCTCGCGCGCGGAAGTGGCGTCGGCAGCGATCTCCCAGAACGCCTCGAGGCCGCGGAAGTGATCGATGCGGGCGATATCGGATTGCCGGGCCGCAGTAGAAAAGCGCTGTAGCCACCACTCAAACCCCGTTTCTTCCATCAGTGCCCAGTTGTACTGTGGATTGCCCCAGAGCTGTCCCTCTTCACTGAAGTAGTCCGGAGGGACTCCCGTTACTGTGATCGGGTGGCCGTCGCTGTCCAGGTTAAACAGTGACTGGTGGGCCCATACATCGGCGCTTTCAAGGTGGACATAGATCGGTATGTCACCAAACAGCAGGACGCTGCGTTGGTTGGCGTAGTCACGCAGTTCATTCCACTGGCAGTGAAAGACAAACTGGCGAAAACGCAGCGCCGCCAATGGCTGTGCCAACTGCTGGGCGCGAGCCTCGCAGGCGCCAGCGTTGCAGCGACTCAACTCCGCCGGCCAACTGGTCCAGGGCGCACGATCCAGAGCGTCGCGAAATGCCTGGAAACGCACGTAGTCCTCCAGCCAGTAAGCTGTTTCATGCAGGAACTGTGCATACTGTGCCGCCGTACCGCTCGAGCTCTGTAGTTGGTCGAAAAACTGCCGGCTTGCCAGGTCCAGTGCCAGCCGCTTGGCCTCCGGTGATGATTGACCGGCATCGACCTCGTGCTGCGTCAGCCAGTTTTTCTGCGCCAGCCATTGCAGATCGATCAGGTCGGGGTTGCCGGCGTGTACGGAAATTAACTGGTACGGGCAGCGATCAGGATGGGTCGGCCCCAGCGGCAATACCTGCCATATCTGCAGGCCGGCGTCAGCTATCAGGTCGATGAATTGCCGCGCTTCTGCGCCCAGGCTCCCGCAGTAACCCGCGCCGGGCAGGCTGCTGGGATGTAGTAGCACACCGGCCCTGCGGCGCTCCATGAGTGTCGTCATCACCCGGTGTCGCCGGATTGGTTGTGATGGCGCATGACGCCGCCGTGACTGGGGTTGCCTCCGCCACGAGAGATGATCTCGCCGAGGTACGCCGGCGCCTCCACATCCAGTAACAGGTAGAGGTTGGCCAGGTGCATCCGATAGAGCTGATCGAACTGCGCGACCGTATTGCCAGGATTGTAGTTCCCGAACCACCAGAACCAGTCTGACCCCTCGCAGATAGCCAGTTGCTTTTCCGCAGCGGAGATCATTTCAGGCGTTAGCTTGCCCGCGGCGAGCTGTTCGTCGAAGGTGTTTTTCGCCTCTACCAGCAGCTCCCATGCACGGTTCTTGTCGGGATCGCCTATCCAGGTAGAAAACGTCCCGTAGACCCAACTGCCCGCTACCAGCCTCTCTTCATGTGCCGGTTGTGGCGATTTCTCGGCAAGGAATTGTTCCATTGTCGACAGGCGCAACAGCGGGTGCTCACACAGTTGGGTATAGAGCTCGCGCAGGAAGTGGTAACCGTTTTCAGGGTAGTACTCCCAGGCGTTTTCACCGTCCAGGATTATCGCGATCAGGCAGTTGTCGCGATCCGGGCAGACCTCGGCGATGTTCTCCAGATGGCCGACGAGGTTGGCTACCGCATCCTCTGCGTGCCAGCTGGAATAGGTAAATCCAATCAGGTCGGACAGTTCGTCATCGCGAAATATGCAGTCGATCCCGGCTGTACCGAAGCGGTAGACGCGGTGACTGCAGGATTTACTGTGTGCGTCGTGGCTGTTGTGCAGCACATTGCCGCCGCTTGCCACCCAGCGGAAATCGTTGTCGGCAAACAGTTCAAGCGCCTGTTGGCTGACGCCGCCCTCGGAGGGCCACAGGCCCGCAGGCCTGGAGCCAAAGAACCGCTCAAATGTCTCCAGCCCCTGCTGGATATGCCATTGTGCCCTGATGGCGCCGCCCGGGTAGTCGGAGTTGATGGGCAGGTGGACATCGGGCATGGACTCCCGGGCAGATTGCATATCCAGCAGCAGCGGAATGATGGGGTGCGCATAGGGACTCATACTCAGTTCCACCTGCCCCCGCTCTGCCAGCGCCTTGTAGCGCGGCACCAGCGACTGCAGCTGCTCGAGAATGATTTGCAGCAGTCCACGGCGATCGTGCAGGCTGAAGTTGGACGCTTTCTGCTGCAGGGCGGCAATGCGGGTGTCGCTGCGCTGTACCGATTCCGCCATCCAGCTGAGGTGGTACCATACCAGCAGGTCCGCGAGGAACTGGTTGGAGGCATAGATGAGGCTCTGTTCGTGCTCCTCGTACCAGTCCGCCATCGCGGCGAGGCGTTTATAGGGCTCGAAGCGGTTGATCATATGCTCGCGGTTCGCGCGCAGGCAGTCTTTCACCAGGCGCAGGCGAGCCTGCTGGTTGCCGGGCAGCGCGGGCTCGGCCAGCCCGGCCAGTACCGGATCGTGTATTGCGCCATTGCCCTTGAGGTAAGACGATATCTGCGCCGTGTAGTCCTCCAGTTGTTCCAGCAGGATCGGGGCAAAATTCACCACCGCGCGCGCCTCGGGTATAGCCTCGAGGTGCGCCGCCATGTCGACGTAATCCTTTATCGCATGGAGGTAGGTCCACGGCAGGTGGATAACGCCGGTGCGTAAATCCCGGTATTCGGGTTGATGCATGTGCCACATCAGCACCACGTTCATGGGTTGTTTATCGGACATAATGCAGTCTCTGCCCCAGCATTTCCGGTGTTACCAGTACCACGCCACCGCTGGTGACGTGAAAGCGGGCTGCGTCATCAGCCGCATCGACACCAATACTGGTGTTGGGTGGAATGTTGCAGCCCTTGTCGATAATGGCTTTCCTGATCAGGCAGTGGCGACCGACATCGACCTGGGGAAAAAGGACTGAATCCTCTACCCGTGAATAGGAGTGCAGGTTTACATTGCTAAAGAGCAGCGAATGGCGCAGCGAGGAACCCGACACGATGCAGCCGCCTGCCACCATTGAGTCCACCGCGGTGCCGCGGCGCCCGTCGTCGTCGAACACAAACTTTGCCGGCGGCACCTGGTCCTGGTAGGTCCAGATGGGCCAGTCGCGGTCGTACAGGTTGAGCTCGGGGCTGACCCCGATCAGCTCCAGATTGGCTGCCCAAAAGGCATCCACGGTGCCGACATCACGCCAGTAGGCGGGCCTGCCACCGGGATCGGTGCGAAAGGGAAATGCTGTCACATGCCGGCGGTGGATGACATCGGGAATAATATCACCACCGAAATCCCGGCTGGAGTCCGGCTTGTCCGCATCGCGCAGCAACTCGTCAATCAGCACCTCGGTGCGAAATATATAGATGCCCATGGACGCCAGCGCCCGGTCACTGCCGGGACTCACAGGTGTGGGGTGCAGCGGTTTCTCCGCAAACTCAAAGATGCGCTGGTTTTCGTCTGCGGCCATGACGCCAAACGCGTGGGCCTCTATCAGCGGGACTTCCATGCAGCCCACGGTGATGTCGGCGCCGGCCTCCACATGCGCGGCCAGCATGGTGCCGTAGTCCATTTTGTAGATGTGATCGCCCGCCAGGATCAGCGTGAATTCGGGATTGTGCGTGCGGATGATGTCGATATTCTGGTAAACAGCATCTGCTGTGCCCGCGTACCAGGACGTCTCCATACGCTGTTGCGCTGGCAGCAGTTCGATGAATTCCCCCAGTTCACCGCGCATGAAGCCCCAGCCGCGCTGTACATGCTGGATCAAACTGTGCGCTTTGTACTGGGTGACAATACCCACTTTGCGAATGCCGGAGTTGACGCAATTGGACAGTGGGAAATCGATAATCCGGAATTTGCCGCCAAACGGGACAGCCGGTTTGGCGCGCCACTGCGTCAGCTGATGCAAGCGTGAGCCGCGGCCGCCGGCTAATACCAGCGCCATGGTGTCACGGGTCAGTCGGCTGACATATCGGGCAGTATCCGGCTCGCTCATATTAGGATTCATTGATCTGCTAACTGGTTAGCGTAGTGTAATTTGATTACCATCACTTTACACTGTCACATTGTGAACTACAGGGGCAAACTATTCTTGTGTTTGTAGTTGACCCAAATCAGTCAAAAACGAAATGAATCCCAGTTCGAATAAACGCGACTTGCAAGAGGACACCCGGCGCCTGCTGGCCGGGCGTCATCACGATCCGTTCGAGGTTCTCGGTTGCCATCGGACAGGCAACCGCTGGCTGGTCCGGGCACTGTTGCCTTTGGCGGATGAGGCGGAAATCGTGCTAGACGGCGTTGGCCGACCAATGGAGCGCGTAGCGGGTACCGATCTATTCACCTATACCGCGGAGCAGGTCTCGGTGCCTGACTACCAGCTGCGCTGGCGCGCGGAGCAGGCCGACTGGCGGCAGTCGCCGGATCCGTATCGGTTTGGACCCACCGTGGGCGATCTCGACTTGCACCTGTTTGGCCAGGGTAAACACCAGCACATCTATAAAGTGCTGGGCGCTCACTGCTGCGAGCATGAGGGCGTTGCCGGAGTCCGCTTCGCCACCTGGGCGCCAAATGCACAACGTGTCAGCGTGGTGGGTGATTTCAATCAGTGGCACGGGCTCAGTCATACCATGCGCAGCCGCGGTCCCAGTGGCGTCTGGGAGCTGTTTATCCCTGGGCTGGGAGCACAGGAGAAATACAAGTTTGAGGTGAGGGATGCACGCGGCAACCTGCACCTGAAGACAGATCCCTATGGCAACCGGTTTGAGATGCGGCCGGCGACAGCCGCGGTAGTATGCGCACCTACCCGGTTTGCATGGACTGACGAGGGTTGGTTAACCCGTCGCGCCGGATGGGACTGGCAACACCAGCCTATTTCCATCTACGAGTTTCACCCGGGCTCATGGCGCCGGGACGCGGCGGGTAATTTCCTGAATTTTCGCGACATGGCGGCACAGTTGGTCGAGTACATCGTGCCGCTGGGCTTTACTCATATCGAGTTACTCCCGGTGACGGAGCACCCGCTGGATGATTCCTGGGGCTACCAGACCACCGGATATTTCGCGCCGTCGCAACGTTTCGGTTGCCCCGATGATTTCCGTTACTTTGTGAATCACATGCATGAGCACGGCATCGGCGTCATCCTCGACTGGGTGCCTGCGCACTTTCCCAGGGATGCTCACGCGCTGGCACAGTTTGATGGCACTGCACTGTACGAGCATGCGGATCCGCGCAAGGGGGAGCATACGGATTGGGGGACGTTGATCTTCAATTACGGCCGCAACGAGGTGCGGAATTTTCTGCTAGCCAGTGCCAACTACTGGCTGCAGGAATTTCATCTGGACGGCCTGCGCGTGGATGCAGTGGCATCCATGCTGTACCTGGACTACTCCCGCGAGGAGGGCGAGTGGGAGCCGAACCAGTACGGCGGCAGGGAAAACCTGGAGGCGATCGATTTCCTGCGCGAGTTGAATGCGCTGGTCCTGGGGAGCCACCCCGGGTCGTTGATGATTGCAGAAGAGTCAACCGCGTGGCCCCAGGTTACCCGGCCTACCTGGGTTGGAGGTTTGGGCTTTTCCATAAAATGGAATATGGGCTGGATGCACGATACGCTCAATTACTTTTCCCAGGACCCGATCTACAGGCAGTACCATCACGACAAGCTCACGTTTGGCCTGATGTATGCCTTCTCCGAGAATTTCCTGCTGCCGTTTTCACACGATGAGGTGGTGCACGGCAAAAAATCCCTGCTGTCGAAAATGCCGGGCGACAAGTGGCAGCAATTTGCCAACTTGCGCCTGTTGCTGGCCTATATGTTCACGTACCCCGGTGCCAAGCTGCTGTTTATGGGATGTGAGTTGGCCGAACCCGGAGAATGGCGGCATCACGGCCAGTTGAACTGGGATTTGCTGCAGCAGGCGCCGCACCGGGGTATACACCAGGTGGTGGCTGACCTGAATCGGCTGTACTGCAATGAACCCAGCCTGTATCGCCACGGTTTTGACAGCAGCGGTTTTGAATGGATAGATTGCCATGACTCGACCCAGTCTGTGCTGAGTTATATTCGCCGGGATGGGGAGGACTTCAGAATCGTGGTGTTAAATTTCACACCCGTTGCCCGTGCCGACTACCGTATCGGGGTGCCGCGCGGTGGCAGGTATACGGAGGTATTTAACTCTGACTCCCGGTTTTATGGCGGCAGCGATGTTGGCAATCCGCTTGCAATGACCAGCGAACCTGATGCCTGGATGGGAAGAGACGATTCGCTTGTGCTGACGCTGCCGCCGCTAGGGGCGCTGGTACTGCGATGGGTGGAGGACGTTTGACCGCAGTGCAGAGATTGCTGTTTGTCGCCAGTGAGGCCTACCCGTTGATAAAAACCGGCGGCCTCGCTGATGTGGCCGGTAGCCTGCCCGAAGTCCTGCGACAGCAGGGGCTGGATGTGCGCCTGCTGGTGCCGGCTTACGCAGACCTGCTGCACGGTCTTGAATCCCCGCCTGACCTCATCGCCGAACTGGCGCTTGGCAGCGACACTGTGCGCATCCTGCAGTGCTACCTGCCCGGTACTTTGCTGCGTACATGGTTGCTGGAACACCGGCTATTCTCGGCGCGAGCGGGAAATCCCTACCACGATGACAACGGCGACCCGTGGCCAGACAACGCCGATCGATTCATGCTGTTGTCGCGGGCGGCGGCCGTGATCAGTACCTGCGATACCGCGCTGGCGTGGCGGCCGGACATCCTGCATTGCAATGACTGGCACAGCGGCCCCGCCATCGCCCTGACCCACCTCGAGCAGCCGCGCCCGCGCACTGTTTTTACCATCCACAACCTGGCCCATATGGGGATATTTGATCGGCAGACATTCGAGCGCCTGCAATTTCCGGCGCATCTCTGGCAGGAACAGGGCCTGGAGTACTACGGGCAGTGCAGTTTTATCAAGGCAGGGCTCGTGTTCGCCGATGAGATCACTACTGTAAGCCCCAGCTACGCCAGCGAGATTTGCGAGTCGCCCGGCGGCATGGGGCTGGAAGGCCTGCTCAGCCAGCGCAGGGATCATCTGACAGGCATACTCAATGGCATTGACAGCAAGACCTGGGATCCCGCGAATGACCCGCATATCGTGAAGACCTATAACGCCGATAACCTGGACGCTAAAGCCGTGAACAAGTCCGCCCTGCAGCAGCAGTTGGGGTTGCCGCCGCGGCAGGATTGTCCGCTGCTGGGCTTTGTCGGTCGATTGGTAGAGCAAAAAGGGCTGGAGTTGATTCTGCCGGTTATCGAGCAATTGCTGGATACTCCGGCTCAAATTGTCATTCTCGGCAGAGGTGAACTACGCTATGAGGATGCGTTGCGAGCGCTGGCGTCGCAGCGATCAGACGCTCTGTCTGTGGTGCTGGACTACGATGAAACGCTGGCGCATAGAATTGAAGCGGCCGCGGATATATTCCTGATGCCGTCCCTGTTCGAACCGTGTGGACTCAACCAGTTGTACAGTCTGCGCTACGGCACTGTACCGGTAGTGCGGGCGGTCGGGGGTCTGGCGGACACAGTCAGAGATGCCTCCGGGCAAGCCCTGAGTGAGGGCGTGGCCACGGGTTTTGTGTTCATACAGCCGCAGCCGAGAGATTTTCTTGACGCAGCCCAGCGCGCTATCACACTGTGGCGCGAACAGGCGGCCTGGCAAGCAGTGCAACGCACTGCAATGGCACAGGATTTCTCCTGGCAGCGCAGTGCTGAACGCTATCTGGAGCTGTATCGCTCCTCCATTGATTATTGAGGTAAATTCCACCATGCCGGGCTCCCTGTTTCCTCTTGAAATTCAACCGCGAATTCCCGCTGAACTGGGCGGATTGCAGGAGATGGCGAACGATCTGATGTACAGCTGGGACAGATCGATCCGCAACCTGTTTTATCGCCTGGACCGACCGTTGTGGGAGGCGTGTGGTCACAACCCCAAGGCCTTCCTGCGGCGGGTTTCCCAGCGACGTCTGAAAGATGCCGTCGCGGATCGCTCCTATATGGAGGAGTACCACCGCGTCATTTCCGCCTGTAACACCTACCGGGAACATCGCGGGCGCCCGGAACTGACCGGCTTGTTCGATCCGAAGGAGGACCTGATCGGTTATTTTTGCCTGGAATTTGGCTTCCACGAGAGCTTCCCGATCTACTCCGGCGGCCTGGGTATTCTCGCCGGCGATCACTGCAAGGCGGCGAGTGACGTCGGGTTGCCGTTCGTCGCCATCGGACTGCTGTACCAGATGGGCTACTTTACCCAGACCATCGATGGTCACGGCCAGCAACAGGTCACGCATACCACAACACGGCCGCACGATCTGCCGGTGGTGCCGACCCTGACAGAGAGCGGTCAACACCTGACCGTGGAGGTCGAGTTCCCGGGCCGCATGCTCAAAGTGCGGGTCTGGACAGCACAGGCAGGTCATATCAAGTTGTACCTGCTCGACACCAATATCCCCGACAACTCCGAGGCGGACCGCGCGATCACACACCAACTCTATGGCGGTGACCGAGAGATGCGCCTGCAGCAGGAACTGGTGCTGGGGGTGGCTGGTGTAAGGGCGCTGCAAGCACTGGGGTTGCACCCCACCGTCTGGCACATCAACGAGGGGCATGCCGCATTTCAGTTGCTGGAGCGCTGCGCGTCGCGGATGCGGCAGGGGCTGGATTTCGACACGGCGATGGAACTGGTCGCCGCCGGCACTGTTTTCACGACGCATACACCGGTGCCGGCTGGACACGATATTTTTGATCAGCACCTGGCCGCCAAGTACCTGTCGAAGATGGCGGAATCGCTGGGCCTGCAGTTTGAGCAGCTTTACGCACTGGGCCTGAACAGCGGTGATGGCTTCAATATGACTTGCCTGGCGCTGCGCTGCAGCCGTTTTCACAACGGGGTCAGCCGTATCCATGGCAGCGTGGCGGCAGAGATGGAAGCGAATCTGTGGCCACAGATTCCCCATGCTGAAAACCCTGTTACCTATGTCACCAATGGCGTGCACCTGGAGACATTCCTGGCCAAGGACTGGGTCAGTCTGTTCGATCTGCGCTTTGACGACTGGCAGAATGAAATGCTGAACGAGCAGTACTGGGAGCGGCTGGATGAAATTCCGGACTACCATTACTGGAGTATTCGCAAGGCCCTGAAACAGGAGTTGCTGGAATATGTGCACGATACGGTGATTGTGCAACAACATCGCAACGGCACCAGTGACGCAGTCATCAAGCACATGCTACGGCACGTGGACGACTCTGAGGAGGATGTGCTGGTCATGGGCTTTGCGCGACGCTTTGCGACCTACAAGCGCGCCCTGATCCTGTTTGCCGACCCGGACCGCCTGGCGCGTCTGCTGAACGATCCCGATCGCCCTGTAATGATTGTCTTTGCGGGCAAGGCGCACCCATCCGATAAGCCCGGGCAGGAGTTGATCAGGCGAATTCATGAATTCTCCATGCGCCCTGAATTCATCGGCAAAATTTTGCTGTTGGAAGGTTACGACATGGCGCTCGCCCGCAAAATGGTCGCCGGGGTGGATGTCTGGCTCAACACACCTGAGTATCCGCAAGAGGCCAGCGGTACATCGGGACAGAAAGCGGGGCTCAACGGGGTGATCAACCTCAGTGTGCTGGACGGCTGGTGGGGAGAGGGCTACAACGGCGCCAATGGCTGGGCCATTACACCGCGGGATTTACGTTTTGATCACGATCAGCGGTATCGTGAGGAGGCGAGTGACCTGCTCGATACGATGGAGCACGAGGTGATCCCAACGTATTACCGCCGCGGTGGCGGCGGCTATTCCAGGGAATGGGTCGCGATGTCCAAGGCATCGATGAAATCCACAATCCCGCGATTTAACGCCCAGAGAATGTTGCGTGATTACGTGAACAAACTGTATAAGCCGGCGCAGAAACAGCGTCG
Source organism: uncultured Halioglobus sp. (assembly GCA_963976735.1). GTDB lineage: Bacteria > Pseudomonadota > Gammaproteobacteria > Pseudomonadales > Halieaceae > Marimicrobium. Next base: position 3,656 of record CAXBLZ010000056.1, on the reverse strand, counting down.
CAAACTGGAAGCGAATGATGCACAGCTCGCTCGTGAGTTGGCCCAGTGGAAGAAAAAAGTGCGCCAGGCCTGGCCAGGCGTGCATATGCAGCTGATGTTCCAACCCCCTGCGCATCTCTATTACGACGACCGGATCCAGCTCAAGGTGCGGGCAAACCTGAACGGCCTGGACAGCGCTGACGTAAAACTGGAGTGCCTGCTGGGTCGCGCTGCATCGGGCGGCGATATCGAGGTGACCCAGACCGCCGAGCTTGTGGCCCTGGGCACTGAGGGCGATTGGACAGAGTTTGATATCGAGCTGGCGCCTGAAATTGCCGGTTTGCAGTACTACAAAATGCGCATGTACCCACGCAACGAAGCCCTGAGTCATCCCTTTGAGATGGGGTGCATGATCTGGATTTGAGTGCCGGGTGCAGTACTGGTGCTTTCTGCTAGTTTTCGGTAGCGGCGGTTGCCGATAGTTCCCTGAAGCGGGCGGCGACCAGAATGTCATTAGACACCAGCGCGCAGAGGAAAAGCAGGCCGGGAGCCAGTTGGATACAGAGCCTGCCCACACCGGTAAAGTTTGACGCACCGGCACCGAACACGGTGAACAGGAACAGGAACAGGAACATCAATACAGCGCAGGTCAGCGCCACACTGATTCCCAGATATTTCCTTGTGAATGCGCCCGGGATAGTGAGCCCCATTGGAATGATGGCCAGTAACAGGTAACCAAGCAGGTGGAAGTTATCATGTAACCAGACTGCCCGTATGGTGCCGTTGAGCCCGTCCGGATGAAACTCTGTGACCGATTGCAGTAGTTGGTTAATGATGATCGGATTCTTTTGTATCAGTATGAACACGAACACCAGTCCAAGAGAGACCAGTGCGGCCAGCTTGGCGATCTTGTGTTTAGTTCTCGGTACCAGCAGCAGCGCGGGGATGAAGGTGAGCGCCCAGGGAAGGCCTTCATCCTTGATCAGCAGGCAGCCCAGTGCAAAGACAATTGCCAATAGGCCCTGCCATCTGGAACGGGTAGTCAGCCAGTTGTGGAAGGCCATCAAGCCGGCGCAATAGGTAGCGCCGAGAAACAGATCTGCATAGCCGGCCAGCGCCACGTGGATGTTGACCAGTGGCATGGACAACAGCAGGTAGGTAAAGCCCATGGCCGTCAGCGGTGCGGTGCCTGCAACGCGCAACTGGCTGAAAAATGCGGCTCCCAACGCAATGAGACAGAGCAGCCACGGCAGGTTCATCAGGCTTTCATTCCAGTGCCCGATCGCCAGGTTCATCCACACCTGCAGGAGCGGGATCGTGTGGGGATAGTTGGGATGCCGGTCGGTAAACACCCCTGTGCCTCCCGTCTGCAACCACTCCCGGTTCTCGACAAAGGGCACCATCTCGCGAAATTCAAACCAGACCTTGGCCTTGGTCGCCCAGTGCATCGTCGCATCCCAGGGGAACAGCGGTCGCCACAGGATTTCAAGCCCGAGCGTGATGCAGCGAAGCGCCACCAGAAGCAGGAGCAACCAGAATAACGCCTGGTGAGATGCCGGCATGGCGAAAAATTCCGCGTCGCGGCCAGGCATCCATTGTGTGCCAGTGTGCCTGGAACGCTGCAGTGCGATCGCCACCACTATCAGCGCGCTGGCAAGCAGTGCGGTGGTAAAGAAAGACAGCGGCAATCCGAGGGCGTTCAGCCCCCACAACAATTGCGGTATCAGCAGCAGACCGAGTAGAGTGCCATGGCCCCATACCAGTGCGGTCCTGGCGGGCGTCTGTTGAGGGATCAGCAAGTTCAACCACAGCCCGCCCAGTAGGACCGGTAGCGCCAATGCCAGTGTGGTGAGCAGTGTCTCCATCTATTTCATCCGCACTACAGTCGCAAAGTCATCGGATAACACCAGTTCCGCATTGAGGTGCTGTCTCTTTGGGGCGACAATCCGGTTGTGTGCAGGATCGAAGTGAAAGATGGAGGGCGGTATCAACACGATATAGTCTCCACTGCGCAGTTTGTTCCTGGCGGGCAGTTCAGGCCCGTACAGAGACCAGAACACATTCATCGGATAGAAGTAGTAGGCGGTTCGCATGCCGCTGTAGTTGTCACTGGAAGCCACGAAAACGCGGGCGTCCGGTGAGCCCATTGATGCCATTAACGGCTTCGCCCGCGAAACAAACGTATACAATTTCTTGTCAGGACCCACGGCAAGCTTTTCCTCGGTGCTCTTGCCGACGAATTGCTCGTGGGTATCCACCAACTGATGCAGTAGACGGTTCTGCCAGTACATATCCAGGATGATCCAACTGCCAAAAAATATCAGGGCAATGACTGCCGGATTGAAGCTGAGGCTGGTCCTGAATGCCAGCAGCATTGCGCCATAGGCGAGCAGGCTGAGCACCAGAAGGGCGACTGCAAGCATGGTGGGATAGTAAGCCGCAGCATTGAACACACCGGTGTAGGTGTTCATCGCGGCGGAGTTCCAGGGCGCATAGCTCGTCAGGTCCGAATGGATTGCCAGCAGTTGGCGCGACGCGGACGAGGGGAAGAGTGAAAAGTCACCGATGCGAACAGTATCGCCAGGGCGACCTGAAAAACGCAGTCCAAGGGTGCTGATGTTTCCCTTCCAGCCCCTCAATTCGTCAGTCAAGAGCCAGAGTGAATCCTGTGCCTGGCTTTCCAGCGTGTAGGCGTGTGAGTCCTGTGAGTCCTGGGCCATAGTCCAGACGATGCTAACAACCGTAGCGTTCGAAGAAGACTCCAGCGCGAGGTGAATAAAAGAGTAATCCGCAGTATCCAGCACTGCCGAGGACAGGTACAACAGGCCAGCACCCGCATTGTCGAGTTCCAGTTGCAGTTCGCCGTCGCTGAAGTCGGGGGTGCCCGTTACAACTTCCGCCGTAGACGGATTCCAGACAAGGGCGGCTGCCTGTTGCCCCGACGCGTTTTCCGGCGGAAAAACCTGTGTCAAGACTACGATCAGTGCCGCACCACCCAGCAGCAGTGATAAGAACGTCATTCTTATCATATTAGCCACCACGTGCCAGTGGCGTGGCCTTGAGAGATAGCCATCTATGTTCTTGTGAATTGATGTCCAGGTACCCCTGCGCGCAATTGTCGGACTCCTCAACTGCCTGCGTGTCGCTAATCCGATCCCTGGTCAGTGCGGGACACGTGGGCAGCAGCAACGAAATCCGGTTGCTGTTTTTCCAAGAGGATAGCATTTTGGCAGCGTCGTGGGACATCTATTTGTGTGACGGTGCTCTTGGTATTGGAAGTAGTGATGCCCGGGTGTTGCACGCTGTGTCGCTGCGTAGTCAGCGACATTGTCGGGACTCGCACCAATCAGTCCCGCGGGTTAGACTTCTGGCATGCGGTTATTGTTCTCCCTGTTGCTGTCGGTGGCTCTCAGCGCCTGTTCAGGTTACGAAGCCAAGAATTTATTCAAGTCGGATATCGATCTGGTTGCCGACCAGTTCATCACCCGAACCCGGACTGACGTCAAGGAACTGGTGGTAAAGCTGTACAAGCGCAACCCGGACCAACTGCGGAAGATTCCCGGCATGACTGTAGAGGGCCGCCTGGCCCAGCTTACCGTTCGCCGCTACAAGCTGCAGTTCGCAGAACTGGACTACAAGCAGGATATCGCGGCGATGAATCTGGCTTTTGACCCGGA
>CAXBLZ010000055.1:0-28312 GCA_963976735.1 uncultured Halioglobus sp. | reverse complement strand
CAGCAGTAGACTGACCATGACCTTCTCCAGCTTCACAGCGCGGAACAGAGACCCCTGGGTCTGGCTCCAGTCTTTCACCAGGTAGGACGCCGGGAGTTCTGCCGCCAGCGATCGCATGATCTGCGGCGCCTCGAACAGATCGCTGGTTTTGACCTGCAGGCCATCCACCTCGCCCTTGCTGCCGAGCAACTTCTGCCCGGTCGACAGCGAAATATAGGCCTGGTAGGCATCCGGTTGTGCACCTATCTGGAACAGGCCGGTGACCCGCAAGCGCTTGCTGCGGGGAAACAGTCCAAGCGGTGTCACGGTAAGACGCGGAACTGTGACCTCGACGTAATCGCCGGGCACCACCCTGAGAATATCAGCAAGCGTCGCACCCAGCACAACATTGAAACCGTCGCCCTGAAGACTCTCGACATCACCGGCAATGATCGCCGAAGGCAGCTCTGAGACGCCGCTTTCGGATGTCGGGTCGATAGCGGTAAGTACACCGCCACGCCTGGTCTGACCGTTACCCAGAATGGCTTTTTCCGTAATATACGGTGAGACAGCGAGGACGCCTGGAAAGGTGCTGACCTGCGCCATCAATTCAGGCCACTGCGAAATACCACCCTGCTGGCTCTCGATAAAGCCGTGCGGCACCAGCGACAGTATTCTGCCGCGCAATTCACCGGCGAATCCGTTCATGATTGCGAGCACCACAATCAGGCTGGCCACGCCCAGCACCATACCGAGCATCGATACGGTGGCGATGACCGATGTGAATCGGTTGCGTTTGCGACTGAAACTGTAACGCACGCCAATAAAGGGCGCGTAATTGGCAATAGTGCTCTGCGTCACGCTAAATGGCCGATGACCCGGCGCTACTTGTCAGCAGAGTAATAGAGCCTGGATGTTTTTTTCTCCCGATCATCGCCACGCGTCTCCTCTTCGCAGCGCTGTGGGTTGCCACCGCAGATGTCACAGGCCGCATTGACACCAAGCGCGCCGATGCCACCGCAAGAGCCTTTTATAGGCGGTCTCCCGGACATAACCCCGACTGCCATCGCGGCGATTACCAGACCAAAAACTACGATACTGCCAAAAAATAATGCCATATTCCTGCTCTTCCGTTTGAGGGATGACTTACTGCTGCTCGCCCAAATAGCGAGAAAACAGCGGTGTGTGGCTATGTTCAAAGCCATCGTTAACCCTGCGCATGAAATATACCGCCAATCCCTGCTCCTGCGCCACCGCCATCGCGCGCTCGGCACCGAGTACCGTCAGCGCTGTCGCCCACGCATCGGCGACCATGCAACTTGGATGAGCTACGGTTACCGACACCAGGTCGTGCTCTACCGGGTATCCCGTGCGCGGATCTATGGAGTGCGAATAGCGCCGTCCATTACTTTCAAAATAATTGCGATAATCGCCAGAGGTCGCCAGTGCAGTATCACTCATACTCACTGTAGTAGCTATGGTACGCCCGCTGATGTCAGGCTGCTCGATGGCAATCCGCCAGCCATCGCCGCGGCCGCTGAGGCCAGACAGGCGCATCTCGCCGCCGACTTCTACCATGAATCGATCAATACCCTGTGCCAGCAACCATTGTGCTACCAGGTCCACTGCATACCCCTTTGCCAGAGAGGAGAAATCAAGCGACAGGGGTTTGTCCTTCTTTACGCTCCGCCGTTCGCTATCGAGCTGGATGGCCTGCAGGCCGATTTGAGCCATCACCTGTGTGATCTCCTGCGGTGTCGGCGGCACATCAACTGACCCCGCCGGCCCGAAACCCCAGAGATCCACCAGTGGCGCTACCGTCACATCGTATGCACCTTCACTGCGCTGGCCGATATCCAGTGCGGTGCTCAATACGACAAGGAATTCCGGCGATGCGCTAGACCAGACACCGGCATCCAGCGCATTGAAGCGACTGATTTCGGAATCGGGGCGATAGGTGGACATGCTGCGGTTCACCTGCTCGAGCTGCGCCTCAATGCCCTGTTGTACGACCTCGATGTCCGGCGCGGTGGCAGTAGCGATATAACTCACATGCCAGGTCGTGCCCATAGTGGGGCCGGCCAGTTGCGTGGGGGTTGTCTCCCCGGAGCACGCCCCGAGCGAGGCCAGCACAAACAAACAAAAAAGCCACTCACGCGAGTGGCTTTTACACTGCGTCAGCAAGGTTCTAGCCGCCGAAATCGTCGAGCATGATGTTTTCAGGCTCCACTCCCAGTGATGTCAGCATCTGGATCACTGCTGAGTTCATCATCGGCGGGCCACACATATAGTACTCACAGTCTTCCGGAGCCGGATGATCCTTCAGGTACTCCTCGAACAACACATTGTGAATAAAACCGGTGTAACCCTCCCAGTTGTCCTCGGGCTGGGGATCAGACAGCGCCACATGCCACTGGAAATTGTCATTTTCCGCAGCGAGCTGGTCGTACTCCTCGTTATAGAACATCTCACGCAGCGAGCGAGCACCGTACCAGAAGCTGATCTTGCGCTTGCTGTGAAGGCGCTTGAGTTGATCGAACAGGTGTGAACGCATCGGCGCCATACCGGCACCACCACCGATGAACACCATCTCGGCGTCGGTGTCTTTCGCGAAAAATTCACCGAAAGGCCCGTAAACCTTGACCTTATCGCCGGGTTTGAGACTGAACACCCACGACGACATCTGGCCACAGGGTATGCCCTGACTGCCGGGAGGCGGCGTCGCAATCCGGATATTGAATTTGACCAGCCCTTTCTCTTCAGGATAGTTGGCCATCGAATAGGCGCGAATAACGGTTTCTTCAACGACCGATTCCAGTTTGAAAAAACCAAAACGCTCCCAGTCACCCCGGTACTCTTCCTCGATATCGAAATCCGAATACTTGACGTGGTGCGGCGGACACTCCAGCTGAACATAGCCACCCGCCCGGAAATCCACATTTTCACCCTCGGGCAGCCGCAGGGTCAGTTCCTTGATAAAGGTTGCAACGTTGGGATTGGATTCAACCGTACACTCCCACTGTTTCACGCCGAAGACCTCATCGGGCACTTCGATCTTCATATCCTGCTTCACGGCCACCTGGCAACTGAGGCGCCAGCCTTCTGCCGCTTCGCGCCGGTTAAAGTGCCCCTGTTCTGTCGGCAACATGGAGCCACCGCCTTCATCAATGATGCACTTGCACTGCGCACAGGTACCGCCGCCGCCGCACGCGGAGGGCAGAAACAAATCTGCCTCGGACAGTGTCTGCAGCAGTTTTCCCCCGGCGGGAACGGTAATCGTTTTTTCGCCATTAATCAGGATGTTCACGGCGCCGCTGCTGACCAGTCGCGAGCGCGCCATCAAAATCAGGGCCACCAGCAACAACACGATCGCTGTGAACATGCCGACGCCAAATACAATTGTCATTTCCATATCAACCGATCCCGCCTAGATATCGATGCCGCCAAAAGACATAAAACCCAGTGCCATCAGGCCAGCGGTAATGAATGTGATACCCAGACCCTGCAGGCCCTGGGGCACATCAGAGTACTTGAGCTTTTCCCGTATGCCCGCCAGGGCGATAACAGCCAGCGCCCAACCCACGCCGGAGCCGACGCCAAAAACCACACTCTCAGCAAAATTGTAATCGCGCTCCACCATGAACAAAGCTGCACCCAAAATAGCGCAGTTCACTGTAATCAGTGGCAGGAAGACACCCAGGGCGTTGTACAGTGAAGGTACAAATTTATCGAGGAACATCTCCATAATCTGGACGATGGCCGCGATCACACCAATATACGAGAGCAGCCCCAGGAAGCTCAGATCCATGTCGGGATAGCCTGCCCACGCCAGCGCACCGTCTGCCAGAAGGTAATTGTAGATCAGGTTATTGACCGGGACAGTGATCCCCAACACGACGATAACAGCGATCCCCAGACCTATGGCCGCCGGTATCTTCTTGGAGATGGCAAGGAACGTACACATCCCCAGAAAAAAGGCCAGCGCCATATTCTCGATAAATATGGAACGTACGAACAAACTCAGTAAGGCTTCCATTTAAACGCCCTCGCCCACGGGAGTGTGTTTGGCAAGCTTGAATTCGGGCTCTTCGACCTGCTCAGTGCGCACACTGCGAAGTACCCAGATAAACCCACCGATAAGGAAAAATGCGCTCGGCGGCAACAGCAACATACCGTTGGGAACGTACCAGCCACCCTCAGTCACCAAGGGCAGAATCTCATAGCCCATCAATTTGCCGGCGCCGAGTACCTCGCGAAACAGCGCTACGGCGATAAGCACCACGCTGTAGCCCAAACCGTTGCCAAGGCCGTCCATAAAGCTGGCCAGCGGTGGGTTTTTCATTGCGAAGGCCTCGGCCCGCCCCATCACGATACAATTAGTGATAATCAGGCCGACAAACACCGACAGCTGTTTGCTGATAGTGAAGGCATACGCCTTGAGAAATTGGTCCACCACAATAACCAACGATGCAATAATCACCATTTGTACAATAATCCGGATGCTGCCCGGTATGTGGTTGCGGATGGAAGAGATAAACATACCCGAGAACGCTGTCACCACGGTCAGCGCAACACACATCACCAGCGTTACCCGCATGGATGAGGTGACAGCCAGCGCCGAGCAAATTCCCAGAATCTGCAGTGCAATCGGGTTGTTTTTAAATATTGGTGCTGTGAGCGTTTCTTTGATGGCTGTCATAATCAGGCCTCCCCGGCTCGCAGATGGTTCAGGAATGGTTCAAAGCCATTTTCACCGAGCCAGAAGTGTACGAGGTTGGTTACCCCTTTACTGGTCAGTGTTGCCCCCGCCAGACCGTCGATCTCCCAGGGGGCGTTGGTCGCGGCAGGATCTACTGAGCCCTTGATAAGACTGATTTCCACCTCGCCATCGCGATAGACTTCCTTGCCGGGCCAGATGGCTTTCCAGCGAGGGTTATCCACCTCACCACCGAGGCCGGGCGTCTCTCCGTGCTCGTAAAAACCCAGTCCGGCTATAGTATTGGCATCGGACTCCAGTGCGATAAAACCATAGAGCGTGGACCACAGACCGTAACCGCGAATGGGCAGGATGATTTTCTCGATTTCGTCCTGCGGATCCCTGACGATGTAAATCACCGCATACTGCTCGCGCCTCGAAATCTTGGCGATATCTTCTTCCGGCGTCAGGTCCGTGGAGCGCGCCGGATCTTTTGCCGCTTTGTGCTGGTCATATTTATCCGGATCCACAGCGTCGTCAGCAAACTTGCCTGTGGTGAGGTCAACCACGCGTGCCTGAACACGGGAGAACTGCTGCTCGATCGACTCTCCCTCAACCAGCATTCCGGCCGCAGCGAGGATATTGCGTTTGCGATCGAGCGTCTTGTTGATCTCCTGAACCGGCTTCAGCATCACCACCGCGGTAGAAACGATGACAGAGCAAACGATACACAGTGAAAAGGCAACGATCAGTGTTTTGCTAATGCTGTCATTACTGGACACGGGCAAGCCTCCGTTTGATATTGGCCTGCACGACGAAATGATCCATCAGCGGCGCAAACAGGTTGGAGAACAGGATCGCCAGCATAATTCCCTCAGGGAAAGCCGGGTTGACGACGCGAATCAGCACAGTCATCACACCGATAAGTATGCCGAACGCCCACTTGCCGGTGTCGGTCATCGCGGCTGACACCGGGTCAGTGGCCATGAAAACCATACCAAAAGCAAATCCGCCCGTCACCAGATGCCAATACCACGGCATGGCAAAGGCCAGATTGCTGTCAGAGCCTATTGCGTTCAGCAGTGAAGAGAACGCGAACATGCCAATGAATACGCCTGACATGATGCGCCAGGACGCGATCCGGGTAATCAGTAGCAGCACCATGCCGAGCGCGATAGCCAGAGTAGACGTCTCCCCAATTGAGCCGGGAATAGACCCCACAAAAGCCTCTGTCCATGTCCAGGATTGCTGCAGCGCGTCCATCCCACCGGATGCCACCACGGAAAGAGGGGTGGCCCCGGTATAGCCGTCCACTGCAACCCATACCGCATCACCGGACAGCTGCGCGGGATAGGCGAAATACAGGAATGCACGACCGACCAACGCCGGATTCAGGAAGTTTTTGCCGGTGCCGCCGAAGATCTCCTTGCCGATCACCACACCGAAACTGATACCCAGTGCTACCTGCCACAGCGGAATATCTGGCGGGCAGGTCAACGCAAACAGTATCGAGGTAACAAAAAACCCCTCGTTGACCTCGTGGCCCCGCTTGACCGCGAACAGTATTTCCCAGGAGATGCCCACCAGGAAGGTCACAATATAGATGGGCAGGAAGAAGACCGCGCCATACCAGAAACAGTCCCAAATGCTGTTGGCGTCGTAGCCGGCGAGCAGTTCAATCAGCCAGCCGTGCCAGCCCTCAACCGCGTAACCTGCGGGCATGACGTCATTGGCCTGGGCACCGAGGTTGTACATGCCGTAAAACATTGCCGGGAACGTCGCCAACCACACCGTGATCATGATGCGTTTCAGATCGACACCATCGCGCACGTGGGCAGTGGATTTGGTGACTGAATTGGGTGCGTAGAGGAAGGTGTCAAACACCTCGTACACCGCGAACCACTTCTGGTATCGACCACCTTCCTGAAAGTGGTGTTCCATGTTGTCAAGAATCTTTCTCAATCCCACGGATTAGCCCTCCTTCTCAATGCGCGTGAGGTTATCCCGCAGAATAGGCCCGTACTCGTATTTTCCCGGACAGACATAGCTGCACAGGGCCAGATCTTCCTCTTCCAGTTCCAGACAACCCAGTGCCTGGGCCATTTCGGTATCACCAACAATCAGCGCACGCAGCAGTTGGGTCGGAAGAATATCCAGTGGCATCACTTTTTCGTAACTGCCTACCGGGACCATGGCGCGCTCGCTGCCATTGGTGGTGGTCGTCATGGGCAGCGGCTGGGTGCCGGTAAAGCTGGTGACATAGATTCCCAGGTTGGAGTGTTTCTTCAGGCCTGGCGACAGCCAGCCCATAAACTCGCGGTGACGCCCTTCCAGCAGCACGGATACCTGATTGTGATAGCGTCCCAGATAAGCCGAGCCACCCTGCACCGCTCGACCGCCGAGCACTGAGCCCGAGACGATGCGATTTTCGCCGCTCTTCATCTGGCCGGCACACAGGGACTCAAGATCTGCACCAAGACGCGTGCGCACAAGCCTCGGACTCTCGATCTGCGGTCCTGCAAGGGAAACCACTCGCGGCGTGTACACCCTGCCATCAAGGAAAAGCCGGCCGATTGCGATCACGTCCTGATAGCCGATGGTCCAAACACACTTGGTGACACTAACGCCCTCGAGGAAATGCACATGAGTGCCGGCCAGGCCGGCCGGGTGCGGCCCGTCGAACTGGGCCATTTCGATATTAGCGGCACTACCCTGTGGAATCTGCGCTCCGGCAGCGGTACAAACGTAGAGTTTGCCTTGCGTCAGGCGGGCCAGCAAGTCCTGGCCTAGCGCAAACGCCTCTGGCTGCTCCGCAATAATGATGGCGGGATCGGCCGCCAGCGGCTGTGTATCGATCGCTGTGACAAAGATCGCTGCCGCTTCCGACTCGAGAGCAGGCACCTTGCTGTAGGGCCGGGTCCGCAGCGCCGTCCACTGGCCACTGCGGACCAGTTGCTCGCGTATTGCCGCCGCATCGGGGAGCGACTGCGGCGAACACGTTTCAAACTCCACTGCGTCATCGCCGTCAATATCGATAACCACTGACTGCAGCACACGCTTGGCGCCGCGATTGATCGCTGCCACGACACCCGCTGCAGGCGCGGTATAACACACACCCTCATTTTTTTTGTCGGAGAACAATTCCTGCCCCAACTTGACGCGATCGCCCTCGCGAACCGCCATGGTGGGCTTCATCCCGACGTAATCAAACCCCACCAGAGCCACGGCACGCACAGCAGGTGCGTCCTCAATAACTTGACGGGGGGCTCCCTGAATCGGAATATTCAAGCCCCGCTTGATCTTGATCATACGATCTGCCTACAGCTTCGAAACAAATGTGAGTGGACTGAAATTACTGCGGGAACAACCCGCATTTGGCCAGGGCCACAGGAGCCCACAAACTGCCCAGCATCACTCCGCAAGGTACAATGCCGGCCCCTTGAATTCAGGCCGCGCGCATTATACCGGATAGCCCCCCCAAAAAACCACTCTGGTTGACGCTGATGTTGTCGTATGAGAACGATTTGGAGTGCCCCGAAACAATAATAAACTGGGACGACAGTGAATCCACTGCCGTCGGTCAGCGCGTCGTTTAACCCTGTTGCGGATATACCGCGTAATTGAGCCCCGCCATCTGCTCCAGTATGCGGTACACCTGGCAGCTGTAACCGTATTCGTTGTCATACCACAGGTACAACACCGCCTGTTTGCCATTCACGATGGTCGCTTTGGCATCGAAGATACAGGCGTGCCGGGAGCCGACGAAATCACTGGAGACAACTTCCGGTGAGGCCGAATAGTCAATCTGGTTGCGCAGCGGTGAATGCAGTGCCTGGTGCCGCATAAACTCGTTCACTTCCTCAACAGTCGTCTCACGACTGAGCGTCAGGTTGAGGATCGCCATTGAGACATTCGGCGTTGGCACGCGGATAGCGTTACCGGTGAGCTTGCCGACCAACTGCGGCAGAACCTTGCCCACAGCGACAGCGGCGCCGGTTTCGGTCAGCACCATATTAAGGGGTGCTGCGCGGCCACGACGCGACGCACTGTGGTAGTTGTCGATCAGGTTTTGATCATTGGTGAAAGCGTGCACGGTCTCCACGTGACCGGCGACAATACCGAATTCATCATCGATCGCTTTCAGTGGGGGCGCGATCGCATTCGTGGTGCAGGATGCCGCGGAGATAATGGTGTCTGAGGGCTCGATGATGTGATTGTTGATACCGGCTACAACATTTTTCAGCGCCCCCTTGCCTGGAGCGGTGAGAATCACTTTGCTGACACCTTTGCTATTCAGGTGTCTGGAGAGACCGGCCTCATCACGCCAGGCACCGGTGTTGTCGATGATGATGGCGTTGTTGATGCCGTACTGTGTGTAGTCGATATTATCCGGCGCATCTGCATAAATGACCTTGATTTCGTTGCCGTTGGCAACGAATGACTGCCGTTCCTCATCCATACGGATAGTGCCGTCAAAGGCTCCGTGAACAGAGTCGCGGCGCAGCAAGCTCGCACGTTTCTCAAGGTCGTTGGGCGCTTTGCCTTTACGCACCACGATCGCTTTCAAGCGCAGGCAGTCGCCGCCATTGGTCTGGTCGATCAGGATACGCGCCATCAGGCGACCGATACGGCCAAAACCGTAGAGCACAACATCCTGCGGCTGTTCCAGTGGCTTGCCCTTGAATCCGACCAGGGAGCCCAGTTCGCGATCGAGGTACTGCTCCAGGCTCAGGCCCTCAGCCACACCCTGCATGGAATAGCCTACTGCCAGCCGCCCCACATCGATATGAGCAGGCCCGAGGTCCATCTGGCTCAGCCAGTTGAAAACCGGAAATGTTTCTTTTTCAGACAGTTCGTTGCCTTCAACCTGACGCACATAGCGGTGGTCTTTCATGATCTCGTAGACCGAGCGGTTGACCAGCGGCTTGCCATAGATATAGCAATTGACGTTTTTTTCACGACACAACCGGCCTACCAGCGGGATCATGCCCTCCGCCAGCGCCTCGCGCTGTTTCCAGTCTTTGAAGTAGTCGTCGGGCCGCGTACGCTTGCGATTGTTCGCCATTGGATACCTTAATTTTGCGCAAGTTAGTTCAGGGCGCGTATTATTATCCGATGCGTCAGGGTTCGCAAGCCGCTATCCGGCAAATTCACGGTCTGCGCCCTTGCCGGTGCTGGCGATCGCCACTGCCTTCGCTATAATTGCGCAGCTCCTCTCCCACCCGGATTCACCCTGAAGCGGCATCGATTTATGTTCAGTAAGCTGGTCGAAAAGACCCCATGGCCACAGCAGGTGGCATCCCGCACCGCAATCGGGCCGTTCAGTGGCAGCGCCGACGCGCGCTGTATCGCAGAACTTGCCGCGCCGGAACGGCTACTGGTTGTCATTACTTCCGACACCAGCGCATCGCTCGCGCTGGAGCGCGAACTGCCCTTTTTCCTCGATGAGCCGCTGGACATTCTGGTGTTCCCCGACTGGGAAACCCTGCCCTATGATAATTTTTCACCGCACCAGGACATCATTTCAGAACGCCTGGACACACTGTACCGTCTGCCCGCCCTCACTTCAGGCATTTTGATTGTGCCAATGCCGACACTGATGCACCGCCTGGCCCCGAGAGAGTATATCGCCGGCTCCAGCCTGGTGTTGCAGACTGGGCAAACACTGGATGTAGAACGTTTTCGCAAGGATCTGCTGCGCAGTGGCTATGCGAATGTGGAGACCGTCTATGAACACGGCGAGTTCGCTCTGCGCGGCTCACTGCTGGATGTGTACCCGATGGGCAGCGATCTGCCGTTTCGTATAGACCTGCTTGATAACGAGATCGATTCCCTGCGCACATTTGAACCAGAGAGCCAGCGCACCGTGGCAAAAGTGGCCGGCATCAACCTGTTGCCTGCACGGGAGTACCCGCTGGAACCGGACGCTGTGCGGCGCTTCCAGATGAACTGGTATGACAGTTTCGACGTCGATCACGACCTGTGTCCCACTTATAACGAGGTCAGCGCTGGGCGCAGTCCAGGCGGCTGTGAATATTATCTGCCACTATTTTTCACACAGTGCGCCACCCTGTTCGACTATCTGCCCGACAACAGCGCGATCATCACCACGGGCGACCACCACGGTGCGGCCATGCACTTCTGGGAAGAAGTCAAAACGCGCTTTGACGAGTATGGGATCGACCCGAGGCGCCCGCTACTGCCGCCGCAGCGCTGTTTCACTCCGGTGGAGGAGCTGTACCGGCTGTTCAAGCGCTTCCCGGTGCTGGAATTGCGACACAACCCGGACGCCGCGGTTCACCAAACCACCGCCGTGCTACCGCCGCCGAACCTTGCGGCCAAACACCCCGCAGACTCAACCACCGCGAACCTGGTACGTTTTCTCTCGGAGCATCAGGGGCCGGTGCTGCTGTGCGCCGAGTCGGCCGGGCGCCGTGAGGTCCTGCTTGAGTCGCTGCGGGAACACCAACTGAATCCGACCGTGGTTGGCAACTGGCACGAGTTTATCGCCTCCGGGCTGGACTTTGCGATCGCCACCGCGCCTCTGGACCGCGGCCTCTACCTCGGGCCGGGGCAACCGACCCTGGTGTGCGAGGCGCAGTTGTTTGGCAACCGCGTCGCGCAGCGGCGGCGGCGCAAAAGCAGCAGTGAGGAAGCCCAGACCAACGCGTTCAAGGCGCTGAATGAACTGCGTGAAGGCGTCCCCGTGGTGCACCTCGAGCATGGCGTCGGGCGCTATATCGGCCTGCAAAAACTGCAAGTCGACAATCAGGAATTTGAGTTCCTCGCACTGGAGTACGCACAGGGTGCCAAGCTCTATGTGCCGGTCGCATCACTGCACCTGATCAGCCGTTACAGTGGCAGTGACCCGGAACTGGCACCGCTGCACAAACTCGGCTCGGACCAATGGGAAAAAGCGCGGCGTAAAGCGAGCGAAAAAGCGAATGATATCGCCTCCCAGTTACTGGAGGTCTACGCTCGCCGCGAAGCGCGACAGGGTTTCTGTTTCGACACCGAAGATCGCGGTTACGCGCAGTTCTGCGCGGCCTTCCCATTCGAGGAAACGCCCGATCAGGAGGCGACCATTGCCGCCGTGCTTGCCGATATGCAAAGCCCCAGGGTGATGGACAGGCTCATTTGCGGCGATGTCGGCTTTGGCAAGACCGAGGTCGCACTGCGCGCCGCATTCGTCGCCTCCTGCAACCGCAAGCAGGTGGCGGTGCTGGTGCCGACGACACTGCTGGCACAGCAACACTACAACTCATTCAGTGATCGTTTTGCTGACTGGCCGATCACTGTAGAGGTCGTATCACGATTTAAAACCACGAAAGAACTGAATGATGTTACACGCCGCGCACGTAGCGGCGACGTGGACATCCTGATCGGTACGCACAAATTGCTGCAAAGTGACTTCCGCTTCAAGGACCTCGGCCTGCTGATTATCGACGAGGAACACCGCTTTGGCGTCAAGCAAAAGGAAGCTATCAAGGCCCTGCGCTCTGAAGTCGATATTCTGACGCTGACCGCCACACCGATTCCGCGAACACTCAACATGGCCCTCGGCGGCATGCGCGATCTCTCCATCATCGCAACGCCACCGGCACGCCGACTTTCGATCAAAACCTTCGTACGCGAACACAATGTGGCGCTGATCAAAGAGGCGGTGTTGCGAGAGACCCTGCGCGGTGGCCAGGTGTACTACCTGCACAACGAGGTCAAGACGATTGAGGAGACAGCGCGCAAGCTGCGGGAGTTACTGCCGGAGTTGAGCATCGCCGTTGCACACGGCCAGATGCGCGAAACACAGCTTGAGCAGGTGATGTCGACGTTTTACCACCGGCACCATCATGTCTTGCTCTGCACCACCATCATAGAGACTGGCATCGACATCCCTAATGCCAATACCATTATCATCGACCGGGCCGACAAGTTCGGGCTGGCGCAACTGCACCAGTTGCGCGGGCGCGTCGGACGCTCTCACCACCAGGCGTACGCCTACCTGTTGACGCCGCCGCAGTCGGCCATCTCCACCGATGCCGGCAAACGGCTGGAGGCGATCGAGGCCGCCGGCGACCTCGGCGCGGGCTATCTGCTGGCCACCCACGATCTGGAAATCCGCGGCGCCGGCGAATTGCTCGGTGATGAACAGAGCGGGCAAATACACAGTGTCGGGTTCTCGATGTACATGGATATGTTGCAGCGGGCAGTGGAGTCACTGCGGCGCGGGGAGATTCCTAATGTCGATGCACCGCTGGACCAGGGCACAGAGGTCAACCTGCGCGCCCCCGCGCTGATCCCCGACGACTATTTACCCGACGTGAACAGCCGCCTTATCCTCTACAAGCGCATAGCGGCGGCCACCAGCAATATTGAGCTGCGCAATTTGCAGGTCGAGATGATTGACCGTTTTGGCCTGTTGCCGCGCCAGGTGGATAACCTGTTCCAGGTATCCAGGCTACGGTTGCGGGCACAGGATCTGGGCATTCGCACTATTGAAGCCGGACCCGAGGGTGGTAGTATCGAGTTTAAGGGAACGACGCCGGTGAACCCTCTTAGTCTGGTCCAGTTAGTGCAATCGGATCCACGCAGCTATAAGCTTGCCGGTGCCACCCGCCTGCGATTCGAAAAAGAACTTCTGGATATACACGACCGGTACCACTTTCTGGAGCAACTCATGGACTCACTCACCACAGACCCGGGGAAAACCTCTGCCCATGCGTGACTCTTCAAAGACAAGTCTCTATCGCTACCTGCTGTTCGCCACCCTGCTATTGCCGCAATGGGCGCAAGCGCAATCGGAGCAGTTGTACCAGGTTGAGTTGCTGGTATTCAGCCGCCCTGCCGGAGCCGGCGCTGAACACTGGGACGCGATCCCGGAGCTCGCCTATCCCGCGCGTTCACGCTTTTTGAGCTATCCCGGCGAGCAGGTGGAACGCCCCACTACAACGTCGACTGCCGATAACACTGCGGCTCCGGTCGGCGGCACGGTGGCGGGGACATCGCAACCGGCACCCTTCACTACCCTCGCCGCCGGACAGCGCCGATTTGCCGGAAAGGCCGCCGCCATGCAGCGCAGCGGCCGCTACCGCATACTGTTTCACGAAACCTGGATTCAACCCATGGGCAGCCAGGCGAGCGCAATGCCGATTGTGCTGGACAGGTCCGGTGATGGCGGCCCATGGCCAGCGCTGCAGGGCTCGATCAAACTCTATCTGTCACGCTACTTTTACCTGGATACAAACTTGTGGTTAAACACACAGGGAGAGTACCTGCCGGGCGACTGGCGTATGCCCGCCCCACCGCTGGCCCCGGCATCCCCGGCGCAACAGCGCAGCGCGGTAGCAACCGTGCAACCGGCATCGCTTGCAGAGCCCGCTGACGCCGAGCAAGTGGCGGTACAGTTCGAAGCGGAAACCCGCCCTGACACCGACCTCAGCGAGGAGGGAGCGAACTACCCATATCGGCACGCGGTGCAGCTGAAGCAGACACGGCGCATGCGCAGTGGCCAGGTGGTCTATATCGACCACCCGTTGCTGGGCGTGCTGGTCACCATCACGCCGCTTGAATCCGCACCTGAGGGTTAGTTAACGGCAACCAGCACAATACCATGTGCCAGGGGCCTGCCTCAGCCGCTTTCGCGCTGCCTCAACAGTTCACTCAGCAACTTCCTGACGACTGCCGCTTCGCTCGCCAGTATCTCCCGCATCATCGCCAGCGTCAGTGGCAGGTCACCAAGACCAGCAGCGGGGTTTACCACCATGCACACTGAGGCGTAAGGCATCTGCGCCTCGCGTGACAACGCGGCCTCGGGCATGCCCGTCATCCCGACCACATCACAGCCGTCGCGCGCCAGACGCTGGATTTCTGCCGCTGTCTCCAGGCGCGGCCCCTGGGTAACCCCGTGCACGCCGGACGCTTCATGTGCGATTCCGGCAGCATCTGCCGCGGCCAACAGCGCCAGACGTAGCCGCCTGTCGTAGGGTTCGGTGAAATCGATATGCATCAGTTCACCGCCCTCACCCTCGTCAAACGTGTGTTCCCGTCCCCAGGTGTAGTCGATCACCTGGTCGGGAATCAGCAGCCTGCCCGGGCGCATGTCCTCGGTAATGCCACCGACGGAGTTGATCGCGACGATGCCATCAACGCCCAGTGACTTGAGCGCCCAGATATTGGCACGGTAATTAATGCGGTGAGGCGGGATAGCCCCGGGACTGCCATGGCGTTGCAAAAAGTACAGTGTGGTGTTACCAAGACGCCCCTCCTGGATGGGCCGCGAAGGTTCGCCGAATGGCGTTTGCACGCGATGGTCACTGACCACTTCCAGCCCCTCCAACTCATCGATACCGGTACCGCCGATAATGGCCAGCGGCCTCATAGCAGCCACCCCGGTGTCATCACTGTCACATCCCCAATAGCAGCCAAACGCGGAATACGGTCGGACCGTACACGGTGACTTTTCTGCGCTCTGTGTGTGTTCAATCTACTCTCCTGTTCCGTTGATGCGGTGTAGGCCTGGTACGACAGCATTCTATCCCTGTTTGTTAGACAAATTGTTTATGTCGAGACCGCTTTACACTTGAATCCGGCTATATAAAGGCCAGCGCAGAGCGCTGTCAACTCTTAGAAGTGAGCGCAAGCAGTTGATCTACTTTAAAAAAGGCTATTCAAGTGTTTTCCAACACGAATCGCGCCGGGTCAATGCTCGGCAGATTCGCCCGCTAGACATGCCTCGTCATCGTGATATGTTGGTGTGCAGCAATTGGTGCTGGCAATGGGGGAAGCCAAATGAAAATGTTGAGCCCTGTCGTGGGTGCTTGGTACAAGGACTTGCAGACTCAGGAGTTGTTCGAGGTTATCGACTGGGATCCAGGTAACTTCACCATTGAAACCCAGTATCTGGATGGCGAGGTCTCTGAGTACGATCTGGACGCCTGGCGAGAAATGCGTCTGGAGGAAGCTGAAGCCCCGGAGGATTGGCGAGCTGCTTTCGAACTGGATGACGATGACCTCATTGATCCCGATTTACCCATGCACCCTGAAGACTGGGACAACCCGGTAAACTCGATCGAACCCGACACGATGTACGGCGTGGAGGAATACTAAAGGCGTCAGGACAGCTGCCGGGCTACCCCGTCCTGCCCTATGCGGGGAGAGCAGGGTGAGTACTTGCGGCTGAGCGCGCAATGCCCTGGGCAGTGCTGCGACACACGTGCAACCACCCCCCGCCTATGCACAGCGCGGTCATACTCACCACCCCAGCCCTCTCCCGCCCATGCAGCAGGAAGCGCAATGTAATACATTTGTTGTTTTTTGTATTACATTAAATTACACTGCCCCACACGCAAGCATCACTTCATCCGCACGGAGCCTGTTTTATGGCTGACGACAAAACACCGCGCAAGCGCAGCCAGGCCAAAGATCGTGTACTGCAAGCGCGCATTCCGGAGCAGCTTGATGAGGAATTGCGCGGCCGCGCCGAGCAACTGGGCCTGTCAGTCTCCACCATTGTGCGCAACGTGCTATTGCACACTTTTGATCTGGTAGAAGGCGTCGTAACCGACAGCTCACAGATTGCTCGGGCACTGTCGGGCCGGCAGGAAAAACGGCCCCCAGACCAAAACACGCTGCCGGCGCCGTCGGGAGAGGCTTCTGATACTGCGGACGCCGTTCTCGGGTGGCAGACAGTGATACTAAACAAAAACGCAATTTGTGAGCAGTGCAACGCTATCCTGCCACTAGGCGACAGTGCCGCAATCGCTGTACCCACCGGTCCTCGCGCGCTTCTGATTTGCCTGTCTTGCCTGGCATTGCGCACCTCCCCCGCCGCTGCGCCCAAGCTGCAACCGTTGCCGAAGAAGCAAAAAAAGGAACCTGCGTCCAAGGCTGTTACAGGCCGCAGGAAAACGACGCGCCAAGCGCCAAAATGAATGATGGAGTGCGATTGTGGTCACCACAACAAAGATGGCTCGAGGTACCAGCAGACTCATATTCGATTCCGTAGCAGGGATTACCAGCGCGGTTGAAGGCATGCATGAAACGATCGCGCGCCATCCGCTGCCGTGGTCGCCGCAACCGGAGCGCCCCACCAGGGCGCATGGCCTGATTGCTGCCACCGTGTATGCCACCATCAGGGGCGTCAACGGCCTGCTGCGTGAAGGCATTGACCTGTCAATGGCATGGCTGCCCGAGAGGACGGAGGAACCGCAATACTCCGCTGCCAGCATAAAAGCCATCGCGGCGTTGAACGGTGTGCTCGGCGACCATCTGGAAGCTACCGACAATCCGCTCGCGACGCCCATGCGCCTGCTGACACCACAGCATCCGCTGGCGCTCGATCAGGCATCACTGGAGACCGCTATCGGCCAGGCCAGCAGTCACGTGGTGATACTGGTGCACGGACTCAGTATGTCGGAGCTGTGCTGGAACAGGAATGAAACGCCTGGTATCGGGCAGCGACTGCAGGACGCGTTAGGTGTGACGCCGCTGTATCTTCGCTATAACACCGGGCGTCATATATCCACCAACGGACAGGAATTTGCGACGCAACTGGAACAGCTGTGCGCTAACTGGCCGGTGCCGGTTGAGTCCCTGTCACTGATCGGGCACAGTATGGGGGGACTGGTTATCCGCAGCGCCTGCTGGTATGCACAGCAGTCAGGCAGTGAGTGGTTATCACAACTGCGGCGTGTGGTGTGCCTGGGAACGCCACATCACGGCTCGCCGATCGCCAGGGCAGGACACAGCCTGAACGCAGCGATGCAGAACATTGCCTATACACAGCCACTGGCATTCGGTCGCCGACGCAGCGCCGGCATCAAGGATCTGCGCCACGGCGACTTACTCGATGACGACTGGCGGGATCACCACCCGGATGAGTTGCGGCCGGACACACGCCGGCCCGTGCCATTGCTTGAGGGCGTCGAATATTACTTTGCGGCGGCAACACTGGGGCGTCACAAAAAGGATCCGCTGGGGCATTTGCTGGGCGACCTGCTGGTACGTATGGACAGTGCCACAGGCACCCACCGCGAGAACCTGCGGCATCTCAACATCAAGGCAGAGAACTGCGCCGTTTTTCACGAAAAAAATCACTTCGATCTGCTCGATGACAGCAAGGTTCAGCAACAGATCGTGGACTGGTTTAGCGCATAGCTTTCAACGCATAAACAGGCCCGCGTGATCTAGCGATACCATGCATGCGGTATCGATGCCTGCACAAGCTCCGCAGTATTCACGCTAATAACATCGTGTTGATCACATATCCCGCTGGCAAAGGATGAAGGGGCCAGTGTCCTGGCAATAATCAGCGCGTTCGGGAATTGTTTGCGCAGCCAGATCGCGCACCGCAGATTGGTCTGGTCATCGCCAGTGGTGATAACGAAGACAGGCTCTTCTTTGCCGGCCATGGCCTCGCCAATGAGGTGTTGCCAAACCTGTGGGTCATTGATATCCCCCTCGTAGATATGGCGGGTATATGTCCGTTGGCTCACCAGTTGTTCATCGGCTATCAGCGCCTGCTGCTGAGCGTCGAGATCGATAATCGCCACCCGGCTGAAAGCGCCTTCAGCGTGCCGTTCCAACTGCTCCAACAGACTCTGGCCGAATCGCCCGAACCCTGCCAGCACAACGGTGTCCCGGTAGGGCGTGGCCCTGAAACGCTGGGTTAGTTGTTCTCTGGCCAACTGCGTTGCAGCCAGCTCGTACTGGTTGAAGGTGGTACATAACGTCACTACCCGTGAATCTGCCAACACGCGCAGAAACCGCAGATTGGATACGTGGTATATGATCTTGGAACCCAGTTGAGGGTCGACATCAAGCAGGATGCTCGCCACCTCAAAATTGATTTCGTCTCTTTCGCTGAGCAAAAGAAATTTACTCGCCTTGTGCAGCGAGTAGCGGCGCATACGGTGCATCTGGTTACCTGAGACCACGTAGACCTTGACTCGCCGATAGGAACGCAACTGGTCGAGATGCGGATGCAGCAACTCGTCAACGATAACGATCACCCTGCGACCATCGCCACTCGCTGTAATCCTGTTCAGGAAGCCCAGCGTGAGTTCCCCCCCGCCGATGATAACAATCTTGTTCTTGACACTTTTGATGCGCCAGACGGGCGGGCGCAGTGCACTGAGAATAGTTTCGAAGACAGCGGACGCTGTCCACACCGGCGCAGCAAAATACGCGATCCACAATAAGATACGAGCGTACAGGGGGCCGCCGGTTGGCATGCCCAGATCCAGGCCCCCAAGGACGAATAAGCCGACGGCATAATAGGCCTTGGTGAACACTCCCGCACCTGACACGTTCGGACGCTCGGACAAACCCACGCCTGCCAGAAGACCAATAAAGCCGAAAGCGAACAGGACAACCGCCAACCAGGACTTCCAGGACAACTCAGGATCAAATCGTAGAACCAGTCTTGCCATAGTGGTGCCCTGCTCGCATAACACATCCGCTTACTATGCCGTAGGCGCGCGCAGAAGTCCTGTGTACTTAACACACTGCAGGTACAGCCAGTTCCTGCAAGTGCCGTCAACTCTGGCCTTAGCCGCCGCGGGAAACGGGAATCAGCGCTCCCGAAATCGAGCGCGCCGCCGACGATGCGAGAAACAGAATCACATCAGCGATCGCCTCAGGCTTGACCCAATCAGTCGTATCCGCGTCCGGCATATCTGCACGGTTGGTGGGTGTATCAATGATGCTGGGAAGAATCGCGTTCACCGTTACCGGGCTGTCACTGAGTTCTGCGGCCAGGGCTTCCGTCAACCGGTGCACGCCTGATTTGGACGCGGCGTACGCGCCTAATCCAGCATCTGCCTTGATCGCGCCACCAGCGCCAATATTGATAATTCGACCGGCCGGGCTCTCGCGCAGCGCACCCAGTGACACCTTGCTAATGGTTGCCGCAGTCAATACATTCATCTTGAACATACGCTGCCAGGTGTCCAGGCTGCCGTCGTCCAGGGTTTCCCAGGCAAAGCCGCCGGCGATATTCACCAACACGTCGACGCCACCCGCCTGTGTACAAATCTCAGACAACACTTTTTCGCACGCATCCCGGTCAGAGAGATCGACACCGGAGTAATCCCAGCCTCCGGGATTATTGTCTGGTGCCGACGGGGCGAAATCGACTCTCGAAACCCTGTGTCCCTGATCGACAAACGCCTTTGCCACCGCGCGACCCAGCGCACCGAAACCACCTGTTACAACAATACTTCTACTATCCATTAAAACCTCCTGAGTGTGTTTTACATCGAAGTCCATCGCGAGCACAGCGTATGCCTTTGGCACCAATCTCGTCGGCCTGCTATCGTAGTATCAACGCCATAAGGCTGGCCAATTGTTCATAACACCATCTTTTCAGACTGACCCACCAGCCGGGCTGTTGGCTCAGTTCCCAGTCGTCATTGGCTTTTTCGACGACGTAGGCCTTGAGTGCGTAGGCATCATCTTCAGTCAAAACGTCGCTAAACCCGACCATTCCAGCCTTTTCCATCACACCATCGAGCACGATGGCATTGAAGTTCTCGTAAAAAGCCTTGGGGAGACGCCGCAGGTCAGGCACCTCACCATTGCTGACAAGCTCCTGCCCATGACAGGAGAAACAATAAGTCTGGTACAGGACCCGCCCCTTCTCGATCCTGGCCGCGTCATCCGTCAATCGTGCCGGAGGACGGGGGCGCGCGGGCAATGGGGCGAGCGCTGGCAGCGTGTTATGTGCATTTAACTTGAAGGTTAACAAACGCCCTGTGTCCGGCTCTGGACGCGGCTCAGCACCGCCCACAAGACCCACGGCGCCGCCCCACCCAACCAGTACTGAGAGATACTGCTCACCGTCTACACTGTAAGTGACGGGTGATCCTATAACGCCTTCCTGCGTATCAAATCGCCAGCGTTCGCCGCCATTGCTCGCATCATAAGCGGCGATATAGCGATCCCCCGTGCCCTGGAAGACCAGGTTGCCCGCCGTGGCGAGAAGGCCTCCGTTCCACATTTCCCTATGCTTGACGCGCCATACGGGCTTTTGCGTGCGAGGGTCCCAGGCCAACAGGTGTCCAATGGTCATCTTGGGCAGTAGCGCCTGCGTCAGCTGGTCTATCCCAAGCGTGCCCTGATCGAGCTCAGCACCGGTATTCCACTGCCCCCAGTGATGAACGTATTCGTCGACGGCCCGATACTGGTATGTAGACTCCATAACCGGAATGTAGACCAGTCCGGTACCGGGGTGGTATGCCATGGGCTGCCAGTTGTGGGCACCGCCACCAAACGGATAGATGAACTGACCCTCGGCCTGATAGTCGGCAGTGGGCGTTTCAACGGGTCGCCCCGTTTCCAGATCGTAATGACTTGCCCAGTTTACGCGCGCAAACGGCTCTGCAGAGAGCAACTTTCCCGTCTCCCGATCAATAACAAAGAAAAATCCGTTTTTTGGCGCATGCCATATCACCTTGTGCTGCTGCCCGTCTATCGCCATGTCGGCCAGCATGATGTGCTGCGTGGCGGTGTAGTCCCAGGACTCTGCCGGTGTCTCCTGATAGTGCCAGAGGTAATCACCTGTATCAGGGTTCAGGGCAACAATAGAGGAGAGGAAGAGGTTGTCACCCCCACCGGGGCTTCGAATATGGCGATTC
Source organism: uncultured Halioglobus sp. (assembly GCA_963976735.1). GTDB lineage: Bacteria > Pseudomonadota > Gammaproteobacteria > Pseudomonadales > Halieaceae > Marimicrobium. The sequence continues at coordinate 7,006 of CAXBLZ010000055.1, read as the reverse complement.
CACGGAGAGCCATTGCCGACGCCGATATACAACTGATCCAGTTCAGGGTCATAGACAATCGAATCCCATACCGTTCCGCCGCCGCCGTACTTCCACCACTCACCCGTCCACGTTTTCGCTGCCTGCGCCATCGCGTCATTTTCGAATCCGCTTGCCGGGTTGCCCGGAACAGTATAGAAACGCCACAGCTGCTCACCGGTATCAACATCATAGGCAGTGACGAAACCGCGCACACCGTATTCGGCACCACCGTTACCGATGAATACCTTACCCTTGGCCACGCGTGGCGCGCCCGTAATCGTATAGGGGTACTGCGTAATATCAGCGGACTGCACCGACCACATGACATCGCCCGTGGCTGCATCGAGCGCGACCAGCCTGGCATCGAGTGTGCCGACAAATACCTTGCCTTCATACACTGCGACACCGCGATTTACGACATCACAACAGGCCATTTTGCCCCACGCTTTCGGGACCTTCGGGTCGTACTTCCACAGCAGCTGGCCATTGCGGGCATCCACTGCGTAGACAACACTCCAATTCCCGGTAAAAAACAGCACGCCGTCGACAACAATGGGGGTTGCTTCCAGACCCCGGGCGTACTGCGTATCAAAGTACCAGGCGAGACCGAGCGACTGCACTGTCGCAAGGTTGATCTGTGTTAACGGGCTGTAGCGCTGCTCTCGATAGTCCAGGCCGTAACTGAGCCAGTCATGGCCATCCTGGTGGGTAATTGCCTGGGTATTCACAGCCGATGTGCTATCTCGAACCCGTTGCAACTGCGCGGATTCGGGTGCGCCGTACGCAGAAGCAACAGCCAGGAAAAGCGCAACGATTAGTGTCTTGCAACGACGCATGGTTAGATTCCGGAAATTGGGTGCCTGCCAGGGCATATCAGAGCCTGGCGCTATGTGCGTGCGAGATGCTACAGGATACCGGGCAGGGCTAACAACTTTTAGCGCTGGTAGGTGCACCTGGCCACTGCCTGACCGGTGTCTGCACCTGGCCAATGCGCTATCGGTACGGCTGACACCGAATTTTTGGGGGAGCCTTCAACGATCTTGTCGCTGTATACGAGATACACTATGACATTGCGTTCTGGATCGCAGTAGCGCAGCACTTTCATACTCTTGAAGATCAGCGAGCGACGCTCTCTGAACACAAGCTCGCCCTTCTTGAATGGTTCCCGAATGACAATGGGCCCCACCTGCTGACAATCCAGCGAGGCATCGGACGTATCCTCGGCAATGCCCATCGCACCGCGATAGCCGCCTATCTGTGCCCTGCTCAAATAGCAGGCCACACCCTCAACCTTTTCATCGTCAAAGACATCCAGCGTTATCGAATCATCCGGAGACAGCGCGCGCCATTTTGTGTCTACGCTGCCCAGCTCTTCAGCGACGACGCAGCAGGACGAGAGCAGTACGAAAGAGAGTATTATCTGGCGAAACGTCATAGTTACTAACCTTTCTAAAGCTGACAAGCGAGCTGCATGGCTTCATCCGTGGCCTTGCGAATCAAACCTAAACCGGTACAGTCTCCGATGGCATGCACCTCTGGCGCCAAACCCTGGGACCGCTCAAACAATTCGTTCGCGGCCACCGGTTCGCCAGCCAGAATCACAGAATCCGCCGCGATTGTTCGCGCTATACCCTGGGCAGTGCGGTAGTTCACGGTATCTGCCAGAATCTCGTCACAAACCACTTCGGTATTGATGCTTACACCCAGTCGATCAAGGCGATCCATGTGCTCAGCGCGCCGCTTGGGACCGATTTCGGGGGCAATGCGTTTACGCTGTTCCAGTATGCTGACCCGGCGTCCACGCCTGGCCAAAAACTCTGCCAGCTCAATCGCCGCAAGGTCAGCACCGACAATAACGATGTGTTTTCCCAGTGGCAGCCACAGCCGCGAGCTGTTGCGCAGCAGTGCAGGCGTCAGGTATGCGCTGGCCAGACGCATCAGGACAGCAGCTACACTGCGCAGCGCTGCTGGCAACATGGTAAATTCGTCTCGCTGCGCTTGCCCCTCAACAATGCTGCGCAGTTGTGCGCCACTGACAACATGCCTCTGCCGCGCCCCGGCAATAACGGGCGTCTCCACCCTCGCGCCGGTGGCGATCACGATAGCATCGGGATTGAGGCTGCGTAACAATTCAGGCGTTGCCTCCACGCCGAGGCGCACCTCCACCGTGGAGGCGCGTACCTGTCGTTTCAACCAGTAAAAAAACGACTCGTTGTCGGAGTGCACAGTAGCCGCCAGCAGCATAGACCCACCGAGGCGGCCTTGCCGCTCCAGAAGTGTGACATCGTGGCCGCGCAGATCCGCCACGCGTGCCGCCTCCAGGCCGGCAGGTCCCCCGCCCACAATCACCACGCGCTTGCGTCGCGCTGCAGGGGTAAGCACATGCGTCAGCTCACGCCCTGTCGCGGCGTTCACCGCACAGCTGAGGTTGTAGCTGGTAATCATCGTATCAATACAGTTTTCGCAGGATATGCACAGGCGAATATCCTGCGCGCGCCCCGCTCTCGCCTTCGCGGGCCACTGGGGGTCAGCAAGGAACGGCCGAGCCATCGCGATGAGGTCGGCGCTGCCCTCCTGTAAAATCTGTTCCGCGTAACCGGGTGTGTGTATACGCCCCACTACCATCACCGGCACATCGACCGCCTGCTTGACCGCTCGGGCCGCAGTGACATTGGCACCGTTGGGGTAATCGCTGCCCATCACCATCTGGCTAACCAGGCCATCGGTGCTGCCGCCGCTGATTCGAAAAGCGTCCGCCCCGGCCTCTACCAACAACTGCGCCAGCGCTTGCGACTCATTCATCTCACTGCCACCGGGCGAGCGCTCGTAGCCCGAGAGACTGACAGTAACAGGAAAGTCATCACCGACTGCCGCACGCACAGCCGTCAGGGTCTCCACTAACAAACGCGCTCTGCCAGCGAGACGTTTACCGCCGTATTCGTCCTTGCGCGCATTGCGCAGCGGCGACAAAAAAGAACCAAGCAGCATGTAGACATGTGCGGCATGCAGTTCCATGCCATCGTATCCCGCCGCTTTCGCTCGCACTGCCGCTGCAGCATATTGTGCGATAACGGCTGGAATTTCGTCCAGTTCCAATGGTCGACTGGACTGGAAAGCCGCCGGGTTCACATTGACACTCGGGCCCAATCCAGGCTTGCCTTCAAAAAAGGCGGCCATGGATTCCGGGCCAGGATGGGTAATCTGTGGTTGTATCTTCACGCCATGGCGGTGGACGAGATCGGTGATTTTGCGGTGCAGGGGGACAAAACGATCCTCTGACAGGCTCAGAGAGTTTGGCTGGTAGCGGTGATCCAGCGCTACGGAACAAACTTCCAGCGTGATCAAGCCAACGCCACCGCTGGCACGCGCTTCCAGGTAAGCCAGCAGACGCTCTGAAGGTTCCTGCTCCGATGTGCCGTAATTGGTCGTCATCGGCGACATCACAATACGATTCGGCAACTGCATCGAGCCAATACTGATGGGCGAAAACAGTGTGTCAAACGGCATCAAACATTCCCCTGCAAACCAAAGCGAGCTATCCTGCTAAAATACCACAACCCTGACGCAGGGTGCATTGACTACTGCGCGCGTTATCAGTCGGGCACTCATCGATAGTCAGTACGATTTTGGGGTGAGGGATGTGGCCAACACCATCGAACAGGAGCGCCTACACTGTTGTCGATACCCCACCGTCGCTCGTTAAGCTATTCAGAGTGACCTCTCCCCGAAGATCGAATGGACAGCGCGCAGATTCGCATTGCCCGGAAGGCCTTACGCGCCTATGCTGGTGGCAGGTGACAGGTGACAGGTGACAGGTCAACCTTACGCCAATTGTCCGTTTTTTCGATCAACCCCATGCAAGTTATCAACCGGAGGCCTCAATGCACAAATGGATTAAGCAATTAACCGCCTCGCTGGCACTCACCGCATTTGCGTGTGGGGCCGCCTTCGCTGACAAACCCGAGTCTCCAGGCAATAGCGGGAAGAACAATTCCTCAGCATCGAACAACGCACATTCCGCAAATCCGAAAATATCCGATAGCTCTCAGCCCTATTTCAGCTCTCAACGCACGAGCCTGATCAGGGATTACTACCTTCAATTACAGGCCTCTGGAAACTGTCCGCCAGGGTTAGCGAAGAAGAACAATGGCTGCCAGCCTCCCGGTCAGGCCAAAAAATGGCAAAAAGGCGACCGGCTCCCGCGAGACCTTACCTATTACGATTTGCCGGACGCGCTGCTCAACGAACTGGGCCGCACACCTGAGGGGCAAAAGATCATTAGAGTGGGCACGGCTGTGCTTCTCATCAATGTTGCCAGCGGTCTAATCATTGACGCCATTGAGGATTAGAGCACAACGCTATGCCTGGGCAAGATATCAATTAAACGCAGAGCACGAACGATGACGGATTTTTGCGAATAGATCGCGGTGTGTGTTTAACGAGGAGAATCGAATGCAACAACAAGGTAGCAGCACAAGTGCTTTCATTCTGGGGCTGTTCGTTTGTCTTGGCTTTTTGGGGCTGGGCTATCTGCTGGGTAGTGCTGCGCTTGATTTCAAACAATATGATCGCAGCGTTACCGTCAAGGGATTGTCAGAACGGGAATTGGACGCCGATATTGTCATCTGGCCTATTCAATTTACCGCTGCCGAGAATGACCTGGAACAACTGTATAGCCTGATTGAAAATAATACCGGCAAAATAAGAACATTTCTCAGTGCCAATAAGATCAATCCGAAAGAAATTACGATTTCACCACCGGCCATTACGGACAGGTTCGCCCAGCAGTATGGTGATAGCTCAAAGTCTGAATTTCGTTACACTGCGGTTCAGACAGTGACCGTTTACTCAAAGAATGTGAAAGCTGTCAGGTCCGTTATGAGTTCATTATCGGAGCTTGGGAAACAGGGGATCGTGCTTGCCGGCGGCAATTATGAATCCAGGACAGAATACATTTTCACCCGGTTGAATGAGATCAAACCGGATATGATCGAGGAGGCGACCAGGAAGGCCCGGGAAGTGGCGGAAAAGTTTGCCTCAGACTCCAGCAGCACACTGGGAAAAATCAAAACGGCGTCACAGGGTCAGTTTACGGTTTCTGATCGGGACAAGAATAATCCTCACATTAAAAACGTGAGGGTGGTCTCTACCGTTGAATACTATCTGTCGGATTGAGCGACTCAACCCCAGCAGAGTCGCCACCCATGCCTATCCAGATCGGTACCGCTTGCCGTTATCTCTGCCTGTTACTGTTCAGTGCGCTGTTGCCAGCGTGCTCGACGAAGGGTCCCGATTTGATCTTCTTCGGTGGCCCTGTACTAACGGTAAACAACCAGGATCAAGTCTTTGAGGCGCTTGCGGTTGAGGACGGACTGATCCTGGCCGTGGGCAGCGATGCTGAAATCCTGGCTCTACAAACGGGCCATACCGAGTTGATCGACCTGCAGGGCAAGACCCTGATGCCCGGCTTTATCGCAGCCCACGAGCACCCCACACTGACAGCGGTATTCAACAGTGCCATCGACCTCTCCGGCTTCACGCACAAGCATAATCGCGAGGTCTGGGACGCGCTGCGTGCGGCAGTCAGCGATGCACGACAGGACGAGTGGATCTATGCCAGCGGACTGGACCCCATCCTGACCGATGACCTGGAAATACCGACGCGTGAACAGTTGGATGAGATCGCCCCGAACAATCCACTGGTCGTCATTTCACAGACACTGCATTCGTTCTGGGCCAACTCCAGGGCTTTTGCCGAAGCGGGGATTACCGGGAGCACACCAGACCCTGGTCCTGGCGCGTATTACGAACGTGACGATGCAGGCGAGTTGACAGGTTTTGTCGCCGAGAGCCTGGCCGCCGCACCGCTGCTGAAACCACTCAAGTCGCCCTGGGGTTTGCTGGGTCGCTACGAGCATGCGCTGGACCAGTTGCAGGTCAAGGGTTTCACCAGCGTCGCCTCACTGGGTCACAACGTGCCGCCGTTGATGGCTCGCTTTGCCGCCTCAAACAATCTACGGCCGCGCATTCGGCAGTTTTTTTATCTGGTGGAAGAAGAACTCAACTATCTACCCAACTCGCCGGATAGCGATAGCGACTACTTCCGCGTGCTAGGTGTCAAACTCTGGCACGATGGCTCACCCTATACAGGCAGCATGTATACCTCTGCCCCCTACTTGGACAGCACACTGAACAGGACGCTGGGTATTCGCGCGGGCACTTATGGTGCGCCGATGTTCAGCGCCGAAGCCCTGCGGGAGAAAGTTCGCAAATACACTGACGCCGGCTGGCAGGTGGCCATCCACAGCCAGGGCGATGCATCGCTGCGCGAGGTAACGCAGACTTTGGGCACACTCGGCGAACTGCGGGGAAAGCTACCTGTAATCCGGCTCGAGCACGCCGTTGAGCTGCCCCGTGACCAGATTCCCGCGCTGGCACAACAGAATACGACGGTGTCCTTTCATATCAACCACATACTTTACTACGGCGATGCGCTGCAGCAATCGATCATCGGGAAAGACATGGCCCAGCAAGTACTCCCCGTGCGCAGTGCGTTTAGCCAGGGCATGCGCCCGACCCTGCATGCCGACAGCCCAATGTTTCCCGCTCAACCCTTCAGCCTGATGCAAACTGCTATCACCCGCACCACCCGCTCAGGGCTGACATTGAACCCACAGGAGGCCATAGATATACAGCAGGCCGTGCGCGCGATGACCATCAACGGCGCCTACCAGCTACGGATCGAAGACGAGGCTGGCAGCCTTGAGCCGGGCAAATGGGCCGATTTGTTGATCGTCGATCACAACCCCTATGAAACAGCGACCGAAGAGCTGGATCAAATCAAGGTGATGGGAGTCTTCCTGCATGGCAGGCGGCAGTCAGGAGCGCTGTCGGATCAGATGTGATTGTCGCGCAGCAGGGCGACGCCAGCTGGCATCACCGACTTTGTAAGCGCAGAATGAAATGGCGGTGAGGGAGTCCGCCT
>CAXBLZ010000054.1:0-28989 GCA_963976735.1 uncultured Halioglobus sp. | reverse complement strand
AATCCGTTCGACTCGCCGAATTCAACCATTTCCTTCGCCGTATAGGCAAAGTACCCATGATCGTGTGGTTTGTTCGGGTTTTTCCTGGGCGTGGGAACCTCAAAGTACGTGGCATAGAAAGCTCCCCCGCTCCTCAGCCACGGATGCAGATTCCTGAAGCAGAGGTGAATCAGCTGGGGTGGTAAATGACTGAACAGGGATTGTGCTATAGCGAAATCTATCAGCTGACCAACGTTGTCGATCTCAAAAGAATCGGAGATCACTATGCGCGGCTGCTTTTCTTCTCTCAAACGCTTGCTCAGTTCAATATTCAATCCCGCTTGCACCAGTCCCTTTTCCTTTTCAATTCCCAAATAGTGTCCCGCCTCCAGATAGGGAATGGCTTTTACCCCAAGGCGTAGTGATCCACAGGCAATATCGAGCAGGTAACTATCCGGTTTCAAACCTTTCGATTTGAGGAACTCGAACTGGAGGGTGCCAATTTCATCCCAGTTGCCACCGATATATTCCCGGTGCCCAATTGTCGCAATTCCCTTCTCTCCCTGGGGGGCCAGAAATGCCAGGGGGTACAGTTTGCGAACAGCTTTGATGAAGTAGTATTTGATGTCCATACAGTGCATCTCCCTCAATGTCTTGAGTTCACCGTGTCGATAGACCGGGAGCGCCTCAGGCGGGGCTGCAGTGACGGTCCTCTGTGCGGATGTCGTCGACAAACCGGCGCAGGTTCTGTGGTAGCTCCCCGGTCACAACGCTGGATGAGCTGGCCGTCATATCGCGGGAATTAAAGGTGTCCCAGAACAGCACGGCTGCGTCCGCACTTTCCAAACGATCGATAAAAGCGGCTGCTGCTTTGGCAGTATAGGTTTGTTCCAGCGTTATGCCTATGGCCTTGAATTGCTCCATGGCTTGCAGTCCTTGCTCCGTGGCCGCGCCATACCCGTCACCATAATAGTGCTCCAGTAGTCTCGCGGCCCTCGGCCTGGGTATCTGCTGTTGTTGACAAGTCTCTGTCAGGAAGCGACAGGCTTTTATCATCAACTGATACACTGTTCCCGGGGTGCAGGCGGCTACCGGGCCCAGTTTTCGGGGTGCAACCCGCACACCGATGACCTCCGTTTCCAGGCCGATCAGTTGGCAGCCATAGGTCAGGCCTGCCAGGGTGGCGCCAGAGCCCGCCGGGCAGACGATGGCCTTGGGAGGAGGGCAGTCCCCCTGCTCAATCTGGCATTGCAACTCACAGGCCGCGTTGATAAAGCCGAGAGTGCCATAGAGGTTGGAGCCTCCGGCAAATAAAAAGTAGGAGCCGGTTCGCAGTCGGTATGGGCTGGTGTAATACGCGAGAATCGTTTTGGGCAAGGAGCCTTTGTAGATCAACCGCGCGCCATAGGCGCGCATCAGGCGGAGGTTTTGTGTGACGGTGGCGGATGCTGGCTGGTCAAAGAGGTAGACCACGCACTCCAGGCCGAACTGTTGGCACATCATGGCCGTGGCCACACCGTGATTGGTGCCTATGGCACCGAAGGTAATAATTCGCCTGGCCTTTTTCGCGATAGCATCGGCAATGATGAATTCCAGCTTACGGATCTTGTTGCCGCCGTAATCCGGATGCGTCAGGTCATCACGTTTGATCCAGGCATGGTCTGATAGAGACAAGCGCTCTACCGGAGTGGGTAGGCTGGCTATCGGCTCAATAGCTATCCGCGAACGCAACTGCGGAAAGTATTTGAACAGCGGGCGTTCCTGGCTTGCGGTTGTTGGCCTGACTGTGTCCGCAGTAGGCATCAATCAGCAAGCAGCGGAAATCGATTCAGTGCGGGGGCGGGCCCGTGTCCCGAGGAGGGCGTCCCCTGTGCTCACTGCCGCGGGTATATAAGTTTGCTGTTCGCCAACTGCTCGGGGGCGACCAGGCGCCGCTCGTTGTCCTGCCACTGCAGCACGTAGTTGCGTCGACCTATTTGCCGGCCGGTGTCATCGACGTTGTAAGAGCCTATCAGGGCCTGGAAATACATCGTTCTGAGTTGCTCGCGGACAGCCGCGTGTTCAGTGGTGCCGGCCAGCCGAATGGCAGCTTCCAGTATCTCGCCAGCGCTATAGCCTATCACGGCGTAAACCCCTGGATGATAGCCGTAACGCTGTGCAAAACGGTACGCGAAATCCTGTGCGCCGGGTTCGCGTGATGTGCGCAGCCACTGCACAACCCCGAGGATTCCCTCTGCATCAGGACCCAACTGATCGGCAAACTCGCGCAGGCCTGGTCCGATGGTGAAGCCCAGCATCTTTGGTTTCACTCCCTGTTGCTTCAGGTTCCGCACCAGCGCTATTGAGTCGTCAAGGTAGGACGCACCGAACACCAGATCAGCATTCACTTCTCCCAGGCGCTTTGCCAGCGCGGTAAAGTCGCGCTGCTCGGGGGCATAGCCCTCGACGAGGACCAACTCCAGGCCACGCTCCCTAAATGTCTGCTCGACAACTCCAGCCAAATTCTCACCGAAGTCGGTGCGCGCATAAACAAACGCCGCGGTCTTAACGCCCGCCTCTGCGGCGATTCCCAGGCCGTTCAGGTAGTCACTCACAGGAGTGTCTGCGCCGAAGACATTTTTCAGGCCGCGATTCCATATCTGGTTGTCCGAGGCGGCTGTGGTCACCATTGGGACATCGTATTTTTCAGCGACCAGAGTGGCTTCCAGTGTCAGCGATGAAGAGTAGGGGCCAACCAGCACGTCGACCTGATCCTTGCCGATCAGTTTGGTGAAACCCTCGACCGCACCGGCGTCCCGGGAGCCGTCGTCGTAGTAGACGATCTCCACCGGGCGACCCAGCAACTCGCCGCGGGCGTTGACGTCTGCGGCCCACATTTGCAAGCCTCGCAGTTGCTCGATACCGAACTCCTTGTAGTGCCCGGTCAGCGACTGGGTGGTACCTATCCTGACGGGCTCAGGTGATTGCGGGTCATCAGCACTATGAGCCGCACGGGAGAGCGTCAGCGTCAACGCAAAAGTCATCAGGAGTAAGTGGCGAATCACGTTCGTCCCCATCTTATTGATCTACGTCCAGCTTGCGCTTGGTCGAGTAAAGCCAGCGGACCATTTGATACTCGAAGGCGGACCCGTTCTCATAGTAGCGAAACGAGGTGTTGGCCCGGGCATCAATGGGATAAAGTAATGTTGTCGTCAAATCGACCGGGTCGGAGAGTAGCTCGCTCCTGACTGTACTCTGAACATAGGTGTCAGGCAGCTTACCCAGTCCGTCGCGAAGGTTCGAGGGGCCAAGGAATGGAATGACCAGATACGGACCCTGGCCGACGCCCCAGAAGCCGAGCGTCTGGCCGAAGTCCTCCATGGGCCGCGGAATCTCCATCGCACTCGCGACATCCACCAGTCCAAACAGGCCTACCGTGCTGTTGACGATCACACGGCCAGTACTCTGGAAGAATTTCTTCGGTTTGAGTTGCAGCGCGGAATTCAACGCGGTCAGCAGATCATCAAAATTATTGAAGAAGTTGCTGATACCTGTGCGTCCGACCTGTGGTACCACGGTTTCATAACCACGAACCACCGGCAGGAATACGGCTTTGTCGAAATGGTAGTTAAAATTATAGATACGCTTGTTCATGCCTTCCCAGGGATCATAGACCGGAGTCAGATCGTCGAGATTATCTTTCTCCGGCGGCAGTAGTCGCTTGGCGGTGAAGACAGGCTCCGGATAGTTCGCCGCCTGCTCCTGCGGTTGAGGGCCGCTACTGCAGGCGCCGAGTGCGAGTGCGAGAATGGGAGTCAAGGTGAGATGAAGGATTGATTTCATCACTGCATCCCCCCTTCGGTGAACGTGGCAATCATGTGGGCCACATTGTCACGGTAGTCCATGTTGCCGCAGTGACCGCCATACGGGTAAATTGTAGCCCTGTCCCCGAACACTCTCGGGAAAAATTCGATCTCCCCAGGCTCGAGAATGACATCATCGGCATTGCCCATCATGGTAATTTTCTTGCTGTTTTTCAGGTACCCCTCGATGCTGGTCAGGCTCATGGAGGAGATAAATTCGTCACGTGTCATCGACGGGTATTCCGCCTTGTAATACGGGTAGAAGAATTCGTGGTAGTAGTCGGTAAAGCCCAGTCGCAACGACACATCATTGTAAGTCTGCAGATTGCTGTAGCGGTTTAGAACCAGGCCTTTTGGCTTGATGTAGCCGTAATCTGCCATCACATCAGAGGTGAATACCAGCGATGCCGATGAGACACGGAACGAGGTGCCAATCAGTGCCGCCAGTTCCTCGTCTTGCAGGTTCAGCGCTTTATAGGTTTTGTAGAGAAAATCCTCACCACCGGCATCGGCGGAATCTTCATACGTGCTGGTGTAGGCACGCATCAGTTTGTCGACGAACTTGTCGAAGTTGTTCACGCCGCCGGGGATATCCTGTGTCATGCGATCCAGCAGTGAAATCGAGTTGTACAGCGATACCGGAGGATTGATCAGCAGTACGCGCTTGAAATTAAACGCCTTGCGCTCCTCGTCCAATTTGGACACGAATGCCGCGTTGAATGCACCCAGGCTATACCCGGTGACATTGAAAGAGGACACCCTGATTTTGTCCTCCAGCTCAGCCCAGATCATCTCAAAAACACGGTATATGTCTTCCGCATCCCTCTCGGCGTGGCCGACCACGCCGGTTTTAGAGGCCGCAATAACAAAATTGTTGTAGGTAGGCGAGGAGATGGAGACGACATGAAAGCCAGCTTGATAGAAGGCCCTGGCCATATTGGTGTTTTTGCTGCCGTTGTGAGAGGCACCTGTTCCGGCAATGAGGAAGATGAGTGGCGCCTCATCGTCCTGCAGTGCGACCGAATAGAGCAACTCGTGGCCGTAAAAGAAAACGTCCGGCGTCACGCGCTCGGGAAATATGACGATACTGCGACCCTTGAACGGAATGTCCTTGGGGAGTGTGGCCTGGTATTCCTCAGGCGTGCCGACGACGGTGGCGGCGAAGCGATCTTTGATCGGGTAGTCGTAATTGGCGACGGTGGTGACGGCGGCGAATGTCAGCGAGGCGAACAGCAACGCGCACAGCCCTGCCATTATTTGCTGTATGGTCTTTGTTATTCTCACTTGAATCCCGACTCGTCCCCTAGGCGTGGACGATGTTGGCATGAAAGGCTTGTCCTGTCACCATCTGCGGTTAAAAAAACGGTGGCAACGGTGCAGGAGAACGCAACATTCAGCGGCTGGTCGACAAGTGCAGTGCCGCGATGATCTCATTGCGCAGGTCGGCCGGAGCAATGACTTTATCGAATGCCATGGCGTCCGCCGGTACCCAGGCTCCCGATTGGATTTCCTTGAGTCGAGCCGATTCCTCGTCGCTCGCCCGCGCCGCCTCGGCGCCACCAATGGCCGGTATGCCTCCGAGATTTACGCAGGGCAGGGCGAGGTTGACCAGTTGCCCGTCCCACGGGTTCATGCCCATTACGGAACTGCCGAACCCGAATGCCTTGCGCAGGGTCACGACGATCTTGCGACCGCGGTAGCGACGTTGTGCACGAAACATTTCGCCAGCGGCCTTCAATACACCGGATTTTTCAGCGGCTGGGCCCGGCATCACGCCGGGATTGTCCAGCAAATTCACCAGTGGCAGGCCAAAGTTGTCTGCCACCTCAATGAAATGCGTGGCTTTGTCCGCGGCTTCACGGGTGATCGCGCCTGCCTGTACCGTGGGTTGATTGGCGATGACCATGCAGGGCACGCCCCCGATACGGCACAGTGCTGTGAGGATACTGCGGCCGTAGTCGGGTTGTAGCTCAAACAGTGACTGCTCATCGACCAGTTCCCGCAGTACCTCGCGCATATCGTAGGCCTGGTTTGCCTGGGGAGGGATGATATCCATCATACACTCCACGCTGCGGTGCGCGGCGACAGGGTGATCACGGTTTTCGGGCAACGGGGCCCCGGCATGCGCGGGCAACAGTGAAAGGAAGTAGCGCGCCATCGCGATACAATCCTGCTCGGTTTTTCCGAGGTTGTGGGCGACTCCGCTGTCACGCGTGTGCAGGGTAGCGCCACCCAACTCGCCGGACGTTGTTTCGATACCCAGCGCGGCCTTCACCAGCGGCGGACCCGCAGAAAACAGGGCAGCCCCCTCCGCCATTACAATGAGGTCCGCGAACATCCCCGTCAATGCGCCATGGCCCGCGGATGTTCCCAGCACGAGGCTGACAACCGGTACTCGCCCCTTGATATCAGCCACCAGTTGCAGGTCATTGGGGCAGTTCGGGTAGCGCTCGTGCTGGTTGCCTGCGCGCTCACCGGCACCGTCCAGCATCAGTACCAGCGGCAGATGCTGTTCCAGCGCCAGGCGCACCAGGCGGGTGCGTTTTGCCGCATTGGGGTGTCCAATGGAGCCTCCTTTGACGGTGAAATCCTCGGCGATTACCACGACGCTGCGTCCCTCGATACGACCGGTGCCGCCAACCACCCCGTCGCCGGCCAGTGACTCCTGGCCACCCGGTGGATTGCCGCCTGCCAGCAGGCCGTATTCACTGAAACTGTTCCTGTCGCACAGGCAGACGATGCGCTCGCGCGCATTCAAGCGGCCTCGTGCCAGTTGTTTGCTAAGTTTTTCAGGCCCGCCCATGCCTTTGGCGATATCGGTGCGCTCTTGCAGCTGGGTCAACAGGGTTTCCCAACCCTCGCGGTGGTTGTTCAAACTAGTGCTTCCTGTGCCGGTGTTGAAACGAGCTGACGAACATACGGGATGCTTTTTACCAATACAACTGCCGCTGGCGATGCATACAGCAGGGAGTTTTCCCCCTCTTTGGGGGCAAATTGTGTATAATGGCCGGCTCCCCCACTCAGAGAGACCCAATAACATGGCACGCAAACCCACTAGAGCGCCAGCTAAAAGAAAGCAACCAGCGGCCGTGGAAACCTCACAGTCTATCGAAGAGCAAACTCGGCAGTTCCTGAAATCCGGTAACAAAATCGACGTCATACAGTCCGGTATCAGCGGCCAGCCTTCCATGGCCGTGAACAAGCATATCAAGTTGGGGAATAAAACAGCTGCCTCATAAACGCCGCTGCTGGATTAAAGGCGCAGATCGACCCACCGCATAATTCTCGGATGTGGGCTGCGTTCTCAAAATCGCGTTATTCTTATGTTGACTTAGTCGGTAACCGTCGTATACTGAGGTCTGCTTGTACGCAAAAAGATCTTATGCATACCATCTCGAAGTCTCTCAGTAAGTACCTCGCCCTGTTTTTCATAAGTAATTACTTCGCATCTCAAGCACAACCTGCCTTCAAACAAGGCGTCAATTACCTTTGAAAATATAGGAAAGTACTATGGCTAACGGAACTGTTAAGTGGTTCAACGAAACTAAAGGCTTCGGCTTCATCGAGCAAGAATCTGGTCCCGACGTATTTGCGCATTTCAGCGCGATCTCCGGTTCAGGCTTCAAGACACTGGCTGAAGGCCAGAAAGTTGAATTCACTGTGACTCAAGGCCAAAAAGGCCCGCAAGCAGAGAACATCGTAGCGGTTTAATCCGCTCTCGATGAAAAGCCCGCCCTGTTTTCAGCGCGGGCTTTTTTATTGCCCGGCGTTTTCCATGGGCAGGTAGAACTGCTCGTACCAGCGGCGCAGTTTATTGATCGGCCCATCGCCGTCACACAGGATGGGATCTTCGCGGTAGATCTTGTCCTTCCAGATCTCCACATCCTGTCCAAAGGCGATATGGGCCATCTGTGGGTACATGTCCCCGAACTCTGGCGGCAGCGGCGTGTCTGTCAGGCTGCTGACGATCACGGCAGAACACAGGTCCACCTCGTCCTGTCCGACCGGCGTGTGACAGTTTACCCACCAGCTCCTGAAGCTGACGGCAGGGCTTCTCGATTCAGTGTAGTAGTACATGATCGAGGGCCCGTGGTAGGTGGCATCTCCCCAGGCGTCGCTCCCCTGGCCGGCATCGTCACGCGCTGCCTGGATATCAAATGCCACCCCGGGTGGGATGATCATGCGGGTATCGGGGTCGCCCTGGACACTGGATACCTGGGTGACCGAGCGCTCGCCAAAGCGGTTCTCAAAGGATTGCACCCGGCCGCCGTGCACGTGCGGGAAATGCGCGATATCAACGATGTTTTCGATGACATCGCAGGGTCTGGAGCGAATGCGCGAGCGGTGGACTGTCCAGTCGCCCCAGCCGTTTTGCCCCCACTCGGGAATCTCCGGCAGATAGTCCTCAGGTGCCTCGTTGTCACACGCATACCAGAGCGCGATGAAGCCATTCATTTCCCGTACCGGCCACCCTTTCAGCGCATGCACGGCTTTGTCGGGAATACTGTTCGCATAGGGGATATCAACACAGCGCCCCTGTGGGTCAAAGGTCCAGCCGTGAAACGGGCAGGCAATCGTATCCCCGCGCACGCGACCCTCGCCACTACCCAGGTTGGCCCCAAGATGCGGGCAGTGGGCATCCAGGATGGCAACACGCCCGGATTCACCGCGGTAGGCAACGAGGTCCCGTTCGAAGTAATGCAGTTGTTTGACTTCGCCTTTCTGTAACTCCTGGGAGAAAAGGACGATGTGCCAGCCCCGCGCGTAATGTCCCGGCTTCAGGTAGGCATACTTGTGGTTGCTCATGCAGACTCCCCGTGTTCAGACACGCCGAATGCGTGGCGCGCGGCAATGTAGGCAAAAGTCATCGCGGAACCAATGGTCGCCCCTGCGCCGGGATAGGTGTTGCCCATTACCGCAGCACTGGCATTTCCCGCGGCATAAAGCCCCGCAATCACGGCGCCATTGCAATGCAGTACGCGAGCGTACTCA
This sequence comes from uncultured Halioglobus sp., assembly GCA_963976735.1. Taxonomy (GTDB): domain Bacteria; phylum Pseudomonadota; class Gammaproteobacteria; order Pseudomonadales; family Halieaceae; genus Marimicrobium. Next base: position 20,176 of record CAXBLZ010000054.1, on the reverse strand, counting down.
TCGCACAGTAAGCCGCCCTTGGTATCAAGGTCGCCGGGATCGCATCGCAGCGCGTAGTAGGGCGCTGTTTCCAGTGGTCCTAGCGAGGGGTTGGGGCTGACTTTTCTGTCTGCATAGTAGCGGTCGTGTTCGGTGACCCCACGACCGAATTCCGGGTCCTCGCCGACGCGCGCGTGACGGTTGAATTCGGTGACCGTTTGCAACAGTGCGTCGGCATCGATCTGTAGTTTCGCTGCCAGTTCCTCCAGTGAGTCTGCCTTGGTCAGGAGGCCCGATTTGAAAACCTCCGGCGGAAGTCGGGCGTCCTGCTCCACTTTACCCGGTTTCAGGTGACCGACGGCGTACTTGCCGCGGTAGGTGGCATCGAAGACCAGGTAGCAGGGTATTGCTCCCTCTCCCCGCGTCTCACTGGCATATTGCGCTTTTACAAGGTCTTCATACGGCTGCGCCTCATTGGCAAAGCGTTTGCCCTGGCGATTGACCATGATGGATCCAGGGTTGGATTTACCGGCGATCAGCGCCATTACCCGGCCATCGGGTATTGTGTAGGTGGGAGACCACCACGCGCAGTCCATAAAGTCCAGCGCGGCACCGATCTCTGTGCCCATCACCACGGCATCACCGGTGGCACCTGGCGCCGCCGCAGTCCACTGGTTGCCAATAGGAGCCTGTTGATACTGCTGCCGCATTTCGGCGTTGTGGGAAAAGCCGCCAGTGGCCAGCAGTACTCCGCGCCGCGCATGAATGCGCTGGACAGTGCCTTCACGGTTTACCAGTGCACCACAGACCATGCCGTTTTCCGACAGCAGCTCCTGCACCGGGGCATTCAGCCACAGTGGAATATTTCTGTCCTGCAGTGACAGCCGCAGCCGTGCCACCAGTGCCGGACCGAGTGTCAGCCGCTGGTCGCGCTGGCGTTTCAATCGGGCGGGTAGATCAAGCACATAGCGCAGTAACAATCGCAAGCCGGTTAAGAAGGCGCCCGCGTTCATCTCCTGCAGACGCTGGCCTTCCTCCACGGTGACATTGAACGGCAGTAACAGGCCGTCGTAGTGCCCCAGCCTGATGGTATCGGCATCCGCGCCGAGTGAGCGCAGATCAATGGGTGCGTTATCCATGGAGCGCCCGCCGTTTTTGTAGCCGGGTAAGTGCTCGTAGTAATCCATGTATTTGGGTAGGGCGGAGTAGGCAACGTGGCTGTGCTGCATCATGAAGCGCAGCATTTCACCGGCCCGGCTTGCGTAGGCGCGGATGCGGGCGTCGCTGACACTGTCGCCTATCAGTGCCTTGAGATAGTTATAGCCCTCTTCCACGCTGTCGCGAACACCCACCTCGGCCTGTCGGTGATTGCCCGGAATCCATGCGACGCCGCCGGATTTGGCCGTGGTGCCGCCGTAAACAGCTTCTTTCTCCACCACCAGTACGGAGCCGCCAGACTGGTGCGCCACCACGGCACCTGTCATGCCTGCAGCACCTGCCCCCACGACCAGCCAGTCAACCACCTGATCCGCATTTTCAAGCGCCATACAGAGTCTTCCACAAGGTTTGACGCCCAGTGTGGCAGTGCAGCATGGGTTGAACCAGTATTCGCGACAAATGCGGTGGGTCGGTTCAACATTCCGGCCACGGTGGTTGACCGGGGGCACGGCCAGTTCTATGGTCAGCAACACCCTACATGCTCTGACAGCAGTGTTCCTTTATGAACAGTATCCCCCTGGCTCAAATTCACGGCGTTGATGATCTGCGCCTTGACAGCACAACAGCGCCGCTGTGTGGTGCTGACGATGTTGTTGTAAAAGTCCGCGAGTGTGGCATTTGCGGTTCCGATCTGGGTTATCTCGCGATGGGGGGCTTGACCGGGCCTGACACGCCGATGCCGCTGGGCCATGAACTGTGGGGCACAGTGAGCGAAATCGGCAGCCGTGTGCGTCATGTGGCAATCGGGGACCGGGTCGTGGTGCAGCCGATGAGCAACGGCAACAACATCGGTAACGGTGGTACCGAGGGCGGTTTCTCGCCCTACCTGCTGGTGCGCAACGCTGCGCTGGATACAGGCAGTACGCGCAAGCTGCCGACGCAACTGCCACAGTCTTATGGCGCACTGGTGGAGCCGCTGTCCGTTGCTCAGCATGGCGCGAATCGGGTCGCCGCCGAGGCAAATGATAAAGCGGTTGTGTTCGGTGCAGGCCCTATCGGACTGTCGATGTTACAAATACTGCACTACCGGGGGCTGGAAAATGTCGTTGTTGTGGACTTGTCGGATCGGCGACTGCAGGCGGCGCGCACACTGGGAGCCATCGCGCTGCGCGCCGATGACCCTCAACTGCAGCAGAAACTGGTGGAACACCACGGTTCCTCGAGTTTCTTCGGCATGCCAATGCCGGGCAGTACCCTGTATTTTGAAGCCACCGGTGTGCGCACGGTGTTTGAAAATATTGTTGCCATCGCCGGCCCCGGCAGTCGTATCTGCCTGACCGGGGTGCACAAGGAGGCGGCGACCGTCGACCTCGTGATGCTGCTGGCCAAGGAGGTCTCCATCATCCCGGCGATGGGCTACGACAACGAGTTTGACGAGGTCATAGCGATCTTGCAGTCGGGAAAAATTGATCCGACAGTCATGGTGACGCACCATTTCCCACTGTCGGACATTGCGGCCGCGTTTGCGATGGCGCGCGATCCGCACAATGCAATCAAAGTAATGATCGACTGCCAGGCCTGAGCCGGCGCCGGTCAATAACGAATTTATCAAGGGGTATTTATGCAGGATTTAAACGGCAAGGTTGCAGTGGTCACAGGGGCGGGTTCAGGGATCGGAGAGGGCATCGCTCGCGCGGCCGCGAATGCCGGTATGAAAGTGGTCGTCGCTGACATAGACATGGAGAAGGCAGAGGCGGTCGCTGCTGACCTGGGTGCGGACAACTCGATGGCATTCCAGGTGGATGTGTCCAGCCTGGCATCGGTAGAGAACCTGCGCGATGCGACGCTGGAGCGTTTTGGTGCTGTCCATCTGCTGTGTAATAACGCGGGTGTCTGGGTCGGCGCGATGATGCACGACGCCGATATGAAAGACTGGCAATACCTGATCAATGTGAATTTGTATGGTGTCATACACGGTGTCAAAGCCTTCCTGCCGGTGCTGGTGGCGCAAGGGGAGGGGCATATCGTCAACACAGCCTCTATGGGTGGCTTGATATCCGGGCCACCAGAAGGGTTGTACACCACCACCAAGTTCGCCGTGGTGGGATTGTCAGAGGCGCTGCTGATGGAGGTGGCTGACAAGGGAGTGGGGGTCTCGGTGTTGTGCCCCGGATTGGTAAACACCAACCTTATTACCCAGTCTTCCAAAGTGCGCCCGGATGAACTCAATTCCGGTATCGACCACAAGCAGGTGGCGCCCGATGTCGCCAACGGAATTTCACCGCTGTCGGTGGGCGAACAGGTGATAGATGCCGTGCGTGAGGGCGGTTTCTATGTGATCACGCATGACGACTACCGCGACATTATCGCGATGCGACACGATGGCATTCTCGCCGCACTTGACGCCCACACCCAGCGCTACGGATCGACCTCGGGCAGGGTGGTGTGAGCGCAGCAGATTACGGTTCGGAGGGGATGCCGAGAGCGTCTTTGGCGAATGCAAGCGCAGCCGCAGAGTCCACGCGCGAACTGTAGGCCTCGAGGAATAATTTGCCCACAACCTGCCCGTTGCGGTCGATCACGATCATGCCGGGGTGTGGAATTCCGTACTGAAAATCGCCGGGTGCATAGTCTGTGTTAAGGATGCCCAGCGTCTTGAAGCTCAGGGCCCCCTGGTCTGACAGCACCGGGATGGTGATGCCGAACTTGTCGATGAATGCCTGTTGCAGGCCCGGCTCATCATAGGTGATGGCGACCATGCCGATGCCCGCCGAGTCGAAGGCTGCCTTGTTCTCCTGAAGCTGTACCATCTGGCGCATGCAATACGGGCACCAGTCAAAGGAGCGGCTGGCGATGAACACGGTGCCGTTGGCGCCCGTAAATTCATTGATCAAGGTGATCCTGCGACCGTTGTAGGTTGCCTGTAATCCGGGGAAGCGGGAACCCACTGCGGGGCCAGGGTCGAAGTCGTCGGTGTCCGCGGACACAAACATGTCCTGCGTGAGTCGCGCAAACGCGATTTCCTTGAGCGGTTCGCGAAACAGGAAGCCCAGTACGAACGCGCTCACCAGCAGCGGCAGGGTGACTCTCAATGCAATTCTCATAATGCGCGTATCCAAACTCTGTTGATGGCTATCACATTGCCGGAGCAAAGTTTATACCAGTATTCACCGATAATAATGAACTGTTGTCGGCATACTATACAGTGGGTATTCTTCTTTTTTGAAGTGTGTGTCGGGGCGTAGATTAATGAGTGACCAGTTACTGATGACAGTGCTATTTCTAGGGCTGCTCTATGGTCTGATTTTCACCAAGTGGGCGGCAGAGTGGGTGTTTGTCTGCATTATGCTCGCGGCGTATTTTGCCGGCCTGGTGAGTACGGAGGAAGTGCTGGACAAGGCATCTAACAGCGGTGTGATGACCCTGGTGATACTGCTGCTCGTCTCTACCGGTATTGAAAAAGTTTCCTGGCTGACACAGATGTCCGACAAACTGATTGTACCCAGTTACAGCGGAACCCTGTTGCGTATGGGATCGGTGACAGCGGTGTTTTCAGCTTTTGTCAACAACACGGCGGTGGTAGCGTCGCTGGCGCATACGGTGCGCAATAACAGGCTTCACCCGGCGTCGAAGTTACTGATACCGCTTTCGTACGCTACCATTCTCGGCGGTACGATGACGTTGATAGGGACGTCCACCAACCTGGTCGTCAACAGCTTTCTGGAGGATGCGACAGGCACCGGGCTCGGCTTCTGGGAGTTCTTCCCGATCGGCGCGACCGCGACAGTGCTCGGGCTGGCGACGCTACTGCTGAGTTCGCGGCTGCTGCCGCGTGGCAGTGCGCCGACTATCGATATCGATGAGTACGTGATCGAGGCGAAAGTCAGCGAGGGCTCGGGCCTGATCGGCAAAAGCATCCTGGAGAACAAGTTGCGGGATCTGGAAGACCTGTTCCTGGTCGAAATTGTGCGCGGCACTCACCTGATCTCGCCGGTGGCACCACAGGAGCGTATTGAAGCCGGGGATAAATTGATTTTTTCAGGCGACATCAGGCAAGTGCAGTCGCTGGAGTCCTTTGACGGCCTGCGCCTGTTTGCTGTGGACGAGGGCCTGCTCAGCACCAACATGAAAGAAGTCATCGTCTTGCCGAACGCTACAATTGAGGGCAAAACTGTCAAGGAGAGTGCATTTCGATCGGTATTTGATGCCGCCGTTGTCGGCATGCGCCGCGGCGGTAAACGGCTGTCGGGCAAGCTGGGTAATATCACCATTGCAGCCGGGGATAGCATGATCCTCGCAGTCGGCCCGGATTTCAACGAGCGGAAAAACCTCGACAAGAATTTTGTCATCATCAATGATTCCATCGGTAAAGTTCAGCTGACGCGTTTCCAGAATTACTTTGTCACGGCGGCGTTATTACTGGTGGTGTTGCTGGCATCGCTGGAACTGGTGCCGTTGATCAAGGGCGCGACTTTCCTGTTGATCGGTATGCTGCTGCTGGGCGTTGTCACCGGGTCCGAGTTGCGACGACGCTTCCCTTTCGAGTTGTGGTTAATCATCGCATCGGCACTGACCATATCACAGGCGCTCTCCAACTCCGGCCTGGTGACCATTTTGACAGATACACTGCAAATCTATCTGGTCGGAGTGGGGCCGTTTGGTGCGATGGTTGGTGTGTTTTTCTTTACGCTACTGCTCACGGAGACGATGACCAACAATGCGGCAGCCGCACTGTGCTTTCCGCTGGCCTTTGGCCTGGCGCAGAGCTATGGGGTCAGTTACATGCCTTTCGTAATGGCTGTCGCGTTCGGCGCCAGCGCGAGTTTTATGACCCCCTTTGGCTACACCACCAACCTGATGGTGCAGAATATGGGCGGGTATGAGTTCCGTGACTATTTTCGAACGGGCCTACCCCTCTCCGTGGTGTTTTCCGCCGTGGTTATTTTCCTGCTGCCCAGATTCTTCCCGTTCTAGCAGCCCCGGTTCAGGTCATGCCCGTCGAGAACCCGCCGTCCACTGGCAGGGTTTGACCGGTAATCCAGGCCGCCGCCGGAGAGCTGAGAAACAGCACAGCCGCTGCGATATCCCTGGGTTCACCTGTGCGTTTCAGGCCCTGTCGCTTGAGTGTCTCCTGCACCATCTCCGGCATGGTGTCCAGCATGGGCGCAGTGAGATTGGATCGGGTAAGCCCTGCGGCCACGGCGTTGGCGCGGATGCCCAGTTGACCCCAACTCATACCGAGGGTTTTCGTCAGTTGTACCAGGCCCGCCTTGGCGGCGCCGTATCCGGGCGTCCACTCGAAACCAAAGTAGGATGTCATGGAGGCAATACCGATAATACTGGCACCGCCCGGGAACTGGCTCGCAGCCAGCAAATCCTTGCAGGCCGAGCTGAGGTGGAATGCGCTGGACAGGTTCACACCAAGGGACTGATCGAACGCTTCCGCTTCCCATTCATTGCCCTGCATTCCGCCTGCATTGTTGACAAGGATATCCAGTTTTCCCAGTGAAGCTGCCAGGGTAAACAGCGCCTGTCGATCGCCTACATCCAATTGTCGATAAGACATATCAACAAGGTCTGCATCATAGTCGGCGGCGGATTTTTTGCGCCCTGTCACGATTACGTCGGCGCCCGCGTCGCGGTACTCTTGAGCGCATCCCAGCCCGATGCCACTGGTACCGCCGGTAATCAGCACGGTGGCACCGGCGTAGTCGTAGGTAATACCTTTATACATGGAGTCTCTCCTCTAATTGATCTGTCACAGTTGTGGCAGTGAGTCGTTGACCAGGCCCGCACTCCAGCCGCCGTCGGCGATAAACTCCGCACCGGTGCTATAGGTGGCCTCATCGGACGCCAGGAAGGCTGTCAGCGCGGCCACTTCCCGGGGCAGGCCAACGCGGGGCAGGGCGTGATGCTGGTAAAACTGGTTGGCGTCTTGCTGGGACATGAAATCCGAGCCGTGCATGGCCGTATAGATGCCCCCTGGGTGCACGCTGTTGACGCGGATATTGTATTTGCCCATCTCCATGGCGGCGGCTTTGGTCATACCGCGCACTGCCCATTTGGTCGAGGAGTAGGCGACCAGCGAGTTCTTCGATTGCAGGCCGTCGATGGAGGAGACGTTGATGATAGAGCCGCCGCCATTGGCTTTCAGGCTGGGGAATGCCGTCTGCATACCCAGGAACACGCCCAGCTGATTGACGCTGACAATCTTCATGAAGTCGTCTTCGGTGGTATCCACAATGGTCTTCTGGAAAATGATGGCGGCATTATTGACCAGTACCGACAGCGGGCCCAGTGTCTCTGCGATTGGGATAGCCGCCTGCCAGTCGGCTTTGCTGGAGACATCCAAATGTATATACAGAGCGCTATTGCCCAGTTCGTCGGCGAGTGCCTGGCCGGGCTCATCGAGCACGTCGGCGATCAGTACTTTGGCGCCGTGTTCAACCAGCAGCCGAACCGTCGCCTCTCCCATGCCGCGCGCTCCGCCTGTGACGATTGCTACTTTGCCCGTTAATCGTGCCATATTGAATCCTCTTTATTCTAGTATGCGTTGTTCGTAGGGAAGCTACCCCATAAAAAAAGGCGGGCACCAATGGTGCCCGCCTTTTGATACTGCTACTTCAGGTGTGGCTTAGAAGCGGAACTTGGCGCCCAGACGAGCTACGTCTTGTTCCAGTTCCAGCTTGCCGCCACCAACAGCTGCGCCGAGGTTGATGTCATCGAAGCTTTCCTGGCCGTAGGCCAGATCAACAGCGAAGGACTCAGTGATGAACCAGTTGGCATTGACGGCCCAGCTGTTCACTTCAAACCCGTTTTGCTGGGTATTCATGTAGCCAGCGCCGAAGCCCAGGTTGTTGCTGAGGTACCAGGTGCCGCCGATTTCATACTGCTCGACATCGTCTGCATCGCTGACAACTACTTTACCCGCACTGGCATTCACTTTCAGGCCGCCGTTGGAGAAGGCGAAAAAGTGTTCCACGTCAGCAGAGTAACCGTTGGTGTCGCCACCAGCGCTCACGTCGATGCGGTCATAGTTGAATACAACAGTGGTGTTCGGTGTGACGTATTTACCGATGGCAGCGTGGTAGATATCAACGCTGTTGTCCAGGTCACGGTACTCATAACCCAGTTCACCCAACCAGCCAGACAGTTTCCAGCCCGGGCCTTCAGCAACGTAGCGGCTGTTGAAGCCGTAAGTTTGGCCGTCTTTGTCTTCCAGGTTGCGGTCCAGTGAGTTCAGGTCAACTTCACCATCGGTAGCGAACACAGTGATGTTTGAAGCGTGATCCAGGAATGCAGCCTCGTTCAGGGGGCCTTTGCTGGTGTCAACGGTTTCAAAGTACCAGGTGCCGAACAATTGACCGATGTTTTCATCGATGTCTTCTGATTGGTTGCCTACAACAGTGTTGTTTTTCACATCGGCATTGATTTTGCCATAAGTGTAATCGCCACCCAGCTCCCACTGGTAGTCGGCTTGGGCAGTTGCTGAAAGTGCCAGGCCAATGCCTGCTACTAATGCGGTCTTCTTGAACATTGTGTTCTCCTTTCGGGGTCTCATAAACTTACGGGCTTCCCCTTCTTGATCGCGGGGATGACGCCTATATTACGCAAGGCACAGATAGCAGCAAGGTAATAATTTGGCGCGCGCTAATGTGAACTATTTACTTGTTTTTGTAAAGGCGAGGATGTGGATATCCGGCAGGTCAGTCAGCGTTGAAGATACGAAGGCAAACGATTGATATTTTGGCGAAATGAGCATCGTTTTCAGCGCGCTGAAGCGTTACCACAGGCCGCACCTGCATCAGTGGCCTCTCCGCGCTGGAATTGCAGGCATTTTGCTCAGTTTTGTTCGCTGCGACCTTTTTCCAGCACAGCCTGGCGGCGCTGCTCGATAGCAGCCCCCGATGCCTGTTTCGCCCAGTCGATGGCCCGTCTCTCCTCCCATGCCAGAGCGTCGCTCAGGGGCATGGAGATTCCCTCCTGAATCAGCGTCTGGTACTCCCGCAGTACCTGTGGCACGCAGCCGCAGATGTCCTGCGCCATTTTGACCGCCCGGGGCAGCAGCTCGGACTCGGCAACCACATGGTTGACCAGGCCCCACTCGTAGGCCTGGCGGGCGAAAACCGGCGCCCCGGTAAAGGCAATCTCCTTGGCCCGGGAGAGCCCGATCAGGCGCGGTAATTTCTGGCTTAGGCCCCAACCCGGCACCATGCCGACACGGGCATGGGTATCTGCGAAGCGGGCGTTTTCCGACGCGATCAAAATATCGCAGGCCAGCGCCATCTCGAAGCCACCGGTAATGCAGTGTCCATTGATGGCGCCGATGATCGGGCCGCTAAACGTCTCCATCGCGCGAGCCACCGCATTGTCAGCCTCTTGTGCCGTGTTACTGGTATCGCCCGAGCCCAGCTCTTTCAGGTCAAAGCCTGCACAGAAAGCCTTGCCGTTGCCGGTGAGGATGACCACCCGGATGCCGGGGTCATCGGAGCAGGCCGTGAAGGCCGCGACAAAATCCCGCCGCAGCTCGCGCGACAGCGCATTCATGGCTTGTGGGCGATTCAGTGTCACGATGGCATAGCCCTCGTGTTTTTCCAGTAGCACGGTACTCATGAGGGCGTTATTCCAGTAGTGAGGGTGATTTCAGTAGTTGAAGTGCCTTGGCGATGGCCGGCGCGCGCAACACGTTGTGCGGATCCCAGTCGGGCGCAGGGTCATTGTCCGCCAGCCAGGCAACCACGGCGGCGATAGCGGCTGGCGTGCAGGGCTTGAACCGGGCCATAACGGCCTCGTCGATACCCGCCAGGCGCATGACTTCTGTCATTACCAGGCCGGGCTCCAGGTTATAGACGCGCAGCCCCGCATCGGGGTGCTCGGCGCGCAGCGAACTGGCCATACGCGCCAGGGCGGCCTTGGAGGAGGGGTAGGCAAAGCCCCAGCCGCCGCGATCGGCGGCTGCCGGCGGGTCAGTGAAAGCACTGTGTGACACCATATTGAGCACGGTGCCGCCGCCGCGCTCAATCATGCCGGGCAGGAATGCCTGCACCAGCGCCAGCGGGGTGAATATATTGCCCTGGTAGATGGCGCGCAACTGCGCCTCTGTCACCTGCAGTACGGGCTCGAGGTTGCCGTTGCCCTGGTACACCGCGTTGTTGAACAGCAGGTCGACACGGCCGAAATGGTCCAGCGCTGCGTCTGCGGCCTCGCGTATGGATTGCGCGTCGAGGATATCGGCGCGCAGGCACAGGGCGTCGCCGCCGACTTTTGCCACGGCTGCCGCGGTGGCCTCCAGGCTGCCCGGTAGCGCGGCGCTGCTGCCGACATGATCGTGACTCTCTCCGTCTGCCAGTGTGCGTGCGGTGATGGCGACCCGGTATCCTGAGCGGGCCAGTGCGACCGCGGTTTCAGCGCCGATGCCGCGGCTGGCGCCGGTAATAAAAGCGACTTTGTCAGTCATGCTGTGTCTCTCCCGTCTGCAGCAGTGTATTCAGGCTCTCGACCGTTTGTTGCAGCCGGGTAGTGCCCAGGATTTCAGCGTACTGCTGCCATACAGTCTCTGTCGAATGCGACAGTTCCTCAATGAGTGCACGCCCGTTTTCGGTGAAGTCGATCAACTTCGCCCGCGAGTCCGAGGGGTCGGCACAGCGCTCCACCAGGCCCAGTGATTCCAGCTCGTGCACGATCTTCATCATTGACTGCGGGCGGATACCGGCTGCCTCTGCCAGGTCCACCGCCCGGCTGGCGCCGTAGCGACCCAGAAACAGAAAAATGGCGCGGTGTCGCGCGCCGATGCCCTGTATACCCCGGTCCTCAAGGTCGCGATCGAGCCGGGCCTGGAAGTCTCTGCCCACCAGCATCAGGGTCTGGCCCAAACCTTGTTTCAGTTGCAGTCGTGTAGGCATTGCAATCGGCATATAATCAGTTTATCTTATCATCAGTTTAGCTTTCTATATGGATGAGGGTCAAGTCATGTTCCAGGTATTTGCGTCGACGCCAGAAGACATGGGGCCAGCACAGATCGGCCATCACGCGGCGCGGGCAGAGGCGATGGGATTCGATGGCCTGCAGGTGCCCGACGCCATTCACGATGGCCTGTTGCTGGCAGCGATGGCGTTGAATGCGACCAGCACTCTGATCGTCGGTACAGCGGTACTGGTAGCCTTTCCGCGCAGCCCGATGATTACAGCAATAGCCGCATGGGATCTGCAGTCCATGTCCGGCGGACGCTTTGAGGTCGGCCTGGGTACGCAGATCAAACCGAATATAGAGAAGCGCTACAGCGCGCGTTGGGATTCGCCGGTACCCCAGTTGCGCGAGTATGTGCAGTCCATGAAGGCGATTTTCCACAGTTTCCAGACCGGCGAGCGGCTTCACTTTGAGGGTGAGCATTACACGCTGACCAAGTTGCAGCCGTTCTTTAACCCGGGCCCCATCGAGCACCCGGAGATCCCGATCCTCTGCGGCGCGGTGGGCCCCGCGATGACCAAAATGGTGGGGCGGATCGCCGACGGTATGATCACCCATCCCACCAACACGCCGCCGCGCTATATCCGCGAGGTGTGCCTGCCGCGTCTGCAGCAGGGCTTCGCCAGTGCTGAGCGCGACCCCGATACCTTCAAGCTGGTGTTGGGCCCATTGACCGCCACTGGCAAGGATGAACAGGAAGTCGCCAGCGCCTGGGAGAAGCAGCGCAGTATGCTGGGCTTTCTTTATTCCACACCGGCCTACTGGCCCAGCCTGGAGTTGTTCGGCTGGCAGGACAAAGGCCAGCAACTGCTCGATATGACCCGCTCGGGCGATTGGGCCGCCATGCCGGGGATCATTACCGACGAGATGCTGGAGCAGTTTGTTCCGCGCGGCACCTATGCGCAGATCGCGCAGGTGTTCCGCGAGCGCTACGCCGGTCTCACCGGTCGCATTACCTTCCCGATGCCTGAGAATCCCGAGGACGATGTGCTGGTGGCAGACGTTGTGCGGCAATTACAGGCAGCCCAGTGAGGGGTATGCTGAGCAATCAGGGTGAGAATTTAGTCTGCGTCGATAAAATTTACAGCGCACATTTTCTGCCCAGCTACAGCCGGTATAGTCATGGCTACACTAACGCAAGCTGACATTACAGCAGAATTTCACGGAGACACCACATGACAGCACCAGAAGCGGTTCATATCGGTCGCGACGACCTGCCCTATATCGATATCGGAGATGGCAGCAAATTGCGCGTTCTACAGGTCAAGGCGGGCGAGGGCCTGTGGATTGTGGAGAATATTTTCCAGGCAGGTTACGAGGTTGAAACCCACCGCCATACCGGCCCGGTATGGGGCTACACGCGCTCCGGTGCCTGGAAGTACAAGGAATACGACTATGTGAACCGGGCGGGATCATTCTTGTATGAACCCGCCGGTTCTGTACACACGTTGCAATGTATCGAGGACGATACGCAGGTGTGGTTCCAGATGTACGGCTGCAATATCAACCTGGACGCCGACGGCAATGTGACATCGATAATGGACGGTACGGGTACCCTGGAATACTATCTGGCGGTCTGTGCCGAGATGGGCCTGCCGCGTCCGAATGTGCTGGTTGAATAGATCATGCAGATAGACGTCTACAACCCCGACAACTACACCGACGGTATCCCGCATGACCAGTTCGCCTGGCTGCGGGAGAATTCACCCGTGCACTGGCACCAGCACCCCGCCGGGCACGGCTACTGGGTACTGAGCAGGCATGCCGATGTGCTGGCAGTGTCGCGCGATTTCAAGACGTTCTCTGCCGAGGATGGCTTTGTGATGGTGGATGACCTGCCGCCCGACATCCTGGAGATGGCCCGCAACCAGTTGCTGGGTATGGACCCGCCCAAGCACGGCCCGCTGCGCCGCGCCGTCATCACCCGGTTTACCTCGCGTATGCTGGCGACTCTGGAGCCGCAAGTGCGACAGATTGCGCGCGATGTGATGGCGCAGATCTCAACGCGGCAGGAAGTGAATTTTGTGGAGAGCCTGGCGGGTGACCTGCCGACCGCTGTCATCTGCTCCATGCTCGAAATTCCCCGCGATATGTGGGGACAGATTCGCCACTGGTCCGATCTGCAGACATCCGGTTCCGATCCGGATCTTGGCGGCACGCCGGAAGAGGTGAATCAGGCCAGTGTGGAAATGGGTACCTACGGCTTTCAACTGGCGTGCGAGCGCAAGGACAAAGGCGGCGATGACCTGATCTCCCTGCTTATCAACCAGCAGGTGGATGGACACCAGGTATCAGAGATGGAGTTCGCCTCACTGTTCATACAACTGACGGTGGCCGGAAACGAAACCACGCGTGGCCTGATAAGCAGTGGCATGCACGAACTCATAAAGCGCCCCGCGCTATTGCAGCAACTGCGCGAGCATCCGGAACAATTGCCGGTGGCGGTTGAGGAGATGCTGCGCTGGACGTGTCCACTGCATTATTTTCGCCGCACCGCGCTGTGCGACACCGACATTCGCGGGCAGGCGATCAAGGCCGGTGATCGGGTGGTGATGATGTACAGCTCCGCCAACTTTGACGAGGAGGTGTTCGCAGATCCGATGACATTTGATATCGCGCGCAATCCGAACCCGCATATGGCATTCGGTCACGGCATCCATCTCTGCCTCGGCGCTAATTTGGCGCGCATGGAGGCGAGGGTATTTTTCGAGGAGTTTTTTGCGCATTTTGCGGCGATCGAATCCTGCGCGGAGCCGGTGTTTATTCGTTCCAACAGCATTCACGGGTTCAAGTCGATGCCTGTGTTGCTGACGCCGGCGTCGTGACGGCTGGCATGACGCCGGTTCTGGTCGATTAGTTTTTCATTGTGAGTGCCGACAGTGGCTGTTTCCGAACGTTCAACAACATCGGAGCGATTGCCCCATGTGGCACAAACAGAGGCGGGTGGTTTGCGACAGGCCCCGCGGCGAATGGCCTTTTCTTTTGAGCAAGCGGGGCTTTTCGGAAACCACCCGCCGGTTAACCAAGTGATATTTATAAGATCGAGGAAATACCACCCCAATGTACTTTGACCTGCAATACTACTGGCGCGTACTACGCCACGTCTGGTCGCTGAAGCAATGGCCCGGGCGCACGCGCACGCTGGTGCGCCTGTTGCTACTGGTGCCACTGGAATACATTTTCAATGCCGTGTTTTTTACCCTGGATTACCTGGTGTTTCCGTCTCTGTGGCGACAGCGGGTCGAGCGCCCCGTCTTTATTGTCGGCCACGCCCGCAGCGGCACCACACTGGCACACCGCTTGCTCGCGGCGGATGGCGATACCTTCAGTTATTTCCTGTACTGGGAGATGTTTTTCCCCTCGCTGTTGCAGAAACGCATTATTCAGGCGTTTGGCTACATTGATGAAAAGTGGCTGGGGCAGGCGATCAACAAAAGGTTGGTGGCGTGGGATGACAAGACGTTCGGACCGTACCGGCACATGCACGATATGAGTCTGTGGAACTCGGAAGAGGACCAGTTTGTGATGCGCGCTGCGTTCGTCACCCAGCAGTGGTCACTCGATATTCCGATGATGGACGTGATCGATATCTTTCATGTTGATGAAATGCCGCAACGCAAGCGGCGGCGCTGGCTGCACCATTATCGCGAGTGTGTGAAACGCCAGTTGTTGCTGAACGGGGGCAACAAGATACACCTGAGTAAGAACCCGGTGATGTGCGGCTGGGTCGGTGCACTGATCGAAACCTTTCCCGATGCGCGTATCGTGGTGATGATGCGAGATCCCGTGCAGTGCATTCCCAGCGTCCTGAAACTGGTCGAGCTGAGCTGGCAGGGCAAGGGTTGGAAGCGTGCAGACTATGAGCGCTCGTTGCAGATACTGACGGACCTGTCTTTTGAAAGCTTCAAGCACCCGGCACACGTCCTGTTGCGCCACCCTGCCACGCCGCAGGCGGTGGTGGATTATCGGGAATTGACCACGCAACCGCGAGCGACGGTGAACAAGATCTACCGCGCGCTCGGGATGCCGCTAACGGAGAGTTTTGATCGCCACCTGCAGGCGCAGGAAGAAACCGAGAAATCACACAAGACGCATTTTCGTTACGATCTGGGCGACTATGCCGTCTCGCGTGAGCAAATCGAGGCGCAACTGAGCGAATTCTACGATACCTACCACTGGCCCCGTAGCACAGAGGATGCCAGTGATGACAATGTACAGCTGGATAACACTACCGGGAGGTAACACATGGGAGCACTGAAAGGAAAAGTGGCAATGATCACGGGGTCCAGTCGCGGCATCGGGCTGGCCATCGCGCGGCGTTTCGCGGCTGAAGGTGCCGCCGTTGTCCTGTGTGCATCGCGCTGGGGTGCACACGGCACACTGGTGGGTACGCTGGAGGGTGCAGTAGAGTCGATCAGGGAAGCGGGTGGCACTGCCGCCGGGATCGCCTGTGACCTGAGTGATGTCGAAGCGCGATCTGACCTTGTGGCGCAGGCCGCCGAGCACTTCGGTGCGCTGGATATTATTGTCAATAATGCGGCCGGTTCGAAGATGAGGCTGCCCAGCGAGGTCTCAGCCAGCGATCGCAGCTGGATGTTCGATATCAATGTCAACGCGCCCATCGACCTGGCCCAGCAGGCGCTTGGGGCAATGCGCGACAAAGGGCGTGGCTGGATTCTCAATATCAGCAGCAGCACTGCGCAGCAGCCGGTGGTGCCCTACCGAGACTCACAAATGGCCGCGCACATTATCTGCGCTTACGGGGCCACCAAGGCCGCTCTCGACCGCTATACACAGGGCCTGGCCCACGAGGTTGCCAGCGCCGGTATCTATGTCAACACGCTGGCTCCCGAGAGCATCGTGCTGACTTCTGGCGCCGACTATGTGCGCGATATTGCGCGGCGCAATCCGGACATGGCTGAGCCCGTGGAGATGATGGCCGAGGCGGCACTTGAACTGTGTTCGGCCGCGCATGTGGGGCAGGTGACATACAGTCGCCAGCTGCTGCACTCGCTGGGTTTGCCGGTGAAAAGTCTCGACGGACAAACGGTGCTGGGCGATGCTTTTTTGCCGGCGGATCTCGACGCGACTGCGTAAGGCATAATTTCTTGCGATGTTTCGGAGTATTGAGCACTGTTGCCGGCGGGCGCGGATTTGTCTTCCCTGCTTGTTCAGTGAAGCTCATTCACCGCAGGGAAGACAAATCCGCGCCCGCCTCACGGCGTACCGTATTTCACAGGCCCTACTCGCCGCGTCAATGGAGTCACGCTAAGCGGCAGGCCTGAAGAGCGAATAAGCTTTCTGAGCGAACAGGCCTGCCGCTTACCGTGACGGGTTCCATGCGAAGAATGTTTCAATGAAGGCAATATCAAGGGCGTGCAAACAGTTGTATCCCACGAAACTGAAAAATAACGAGGAATGTCATGACACAAAAATCCCCCGAAGCTATAGACACATTACGCAGTGCCTGGGACGACATGATACAGGCGCTACAGGAGGCAAGAGATGCGATCGATCAGCCCGAGCTGATGCCCGCACCCGCCACTGACCGCAACCTGGCAGAGGGTTATCGCTACCTTATGGGTTATATGCACGCTGCCGTGGAACGTGTCTTTCACTCTGATCCAGAGCGCCCGCAATTTCGCAATGCACTGTCTGTGATTACTCGCAGTACGATCGATAACCCGGACGCCATTTACTTTTATACGGCGATTGACGGCAGGCAAAGTTACCGTGTGCGCGGTATGCCCGGGGATGCCCGCCACTGGCGCGGGGAGGATCCGCTGGCGGTCGGCCACAAGGCGCCTCACTATGTCATTTTTGAGACCACCAGCGGTGTTCTCCCCGGCGATACCGGTTCCCTGATGGAGTTGCGCCCGGGTGTGAAAACGCAAACAGGCCGCCTGGATTCATCCTCGATAGAGTTGGCGGCGGATGGCAGCTTTGAGATCCTGCTGGCACCGGAGCGACCACCGGGTTACAGCGGCAATTTCATCTGTACGCTGAAAGTCACCAAGCCGCGTGATGCGGAGCAGTCTACTGAGCCAGAGCTGCGCTACGCCAACTACATCAGCGGCCGCCAGTTGTTCAATGACTGGGAGCACGAAGAGGCCATTCATTTTGAAATCACCCAGGTGGGCGCCGAGGGCACTCATGCACCGCCTTACACCGCGGATGCGGCAGCGGCCGAACTGCGGGAATTTGGCTGCATCGTCCGCAACCAGATGCATTTTTGGAATGCCTTCTGGACCATCCTGATGGGGACCTATGGCGAGCGGGAGGGAAGTATTCCCGGCGTGGCATTCCCGCGCAACCGTTTTAACACAATCAATGCCGCGTCCGGTGCCACCGGTGGCGGCCAGAGTACTAACCTGTATGCCGGAGGTGTGTTTGAGCTCGAGCCCGACGAGGCACTTGTCATCGAGAACCGCATTCATCTAAAGCCGCAGTACATGGGGTTTCAGATCGGCAATCTCTGGGGAGAGTCCATTGAGTACGCCAACCAGATAGGCAGCCTGAACGGCCACCAGATGACAGCCGATGCCGACGGTGTGTTTCGCATTGTGCTTGCGCACAGTGATCCGGGTGTGCCGAACTGGGTGGATACCACCGGGCATCGGGAAGGCTTCATGTCGCCGCGCTGGACTTACAGTGAGACGCCCGCAGCCGAGGATTGGCCGACCATCACCGCCAGGAAGGTGCCATTCAGCGAAATCAGGCAACACCTGCCGGCCGCTACCGGGACGGTGACACCCGAACAGCGCAGGCAGCAAATCCATATTCGGCAGCGGCATGTGCAAAAGCGCTATCGTATGTTTTAGTGCGGGATTGCAACGCTCTTCGGTGCACGGCACTAACGGGTTTCGAACACAGAGATTTATTCAGCTAAGGCACAGTGTGTTCACGCACGGTGTCAGGCACAAGGGAGAGACAAGGTGAACAGCAAGATTGCCCTGGTGATGGGAGGTGGCGCCGGTACCGGCCGCGCAACTGTGCTGGCGTTTGCCAGAGAGGGTGCATCGGTGGTAATCGCCGATGTCAATGAGAAGGGGGGGCGTGAGACCCTGTCCCTGCTCGAGGCGCAGGGAGGTAGAGGGCTGTTTGTCGCTGCAGATATGGCCAACACCGCGGACGTGCAACGGGTTGTCGAGCAAACCCAAAGTACCTTTGGCGCGCTGCACCTGGTGTCCAATAACGCAGCTTTGGGAGCACCCAATAAATTCGTGACGGACCTGACAGAGGAGGAGTGGGACCGTTGCATGGCCGTGACGCTGCGCGGTGTCTGGTTGAGTATGAAGTATCAGTTACCACTCATTGAGGCGTCCGGCGGCGGCGCGATCGTCAATGTAGCTTCTGTGTCAGCTCTTCGCGGCGACGCCTTTCAGTCTGCGTATTCAGCGGCCAAGGGTGGGGTGATCAGCCTCAGCAAAACAGTGGCAGTGGAGTACGCCAAGAGAGGTATCAGGGTGAACACCGTGTGTCCCGGCGGTATCAATTCGGGGGGGATGGAATTCTACCTGAAAAAAATGCCCGAGATGCGTGACAAGGTGCTCAATGTCCACGCCATGGGGCGACTGGCAGAGCCGTCCGAGGTGGCTGATGCTGTTGTCTACCTGTGCTCGGAGCGCGCGTCGTTTATCACTGGCCATGATCTGGTGGTCGATGGTGGGATACTGGTCAGGTCAAATGTCATCGACCTGTGACTCGTGTAACATTTTTGTGTGACCTTTGCGGCCCATTTCCTGTCGGCGGGCAACAGGGAAAAACTGCTTCAGGCGCAGGGCAGCGCTTGTCGGGAGCGGGATAAAAAAAGGCGGCCAAGAGGCCGCCCTGTTATCGACAGATGCTTTACATGGGTGGCACCGAATAGCCGCCCCACACGGACACATAGTTTTCGTCGTAGTGCGCAGAGAGCGACTTGTGCAGATCGTCCACTTCCCACTTTTTGTCTCCCTGTGGATTGATAAACGCGTTGCCCAGCGTCGGCCGTTGCAGAACCTGCACTGAATTCCCCCATACCACCAGCACCTCACCGGAAATATGCCCGGCTTCCGGTGAGCACAGATACCCTACCAGCGGCGCTACATTGGCCGGATCGAAAGCGTGGAAGCCGCCATCTTCTGGCGGTTGAAACATGACGGCGGTCTGGCCTGAGGCGGTCATGTCGGTCAGTGCGCGCGGCATAATCACATTGCAGGTGATGCCGTATTTGGTCAGCAGTTGAGCGGCACCCATTGTCATCGCGATGATGCCCGCCTTGGCGGCTGCATAATTCGGCTGTCCCGCGGAGCCATAGATCGCGGCTTCCGACGAGGTGCTGATCAGGCGGCCGTAGACGTCGGCACCCGATTTCGCTTTGTCACGCCAGTAGGCGGTGGCGTTGCGCATGTTGACAAAGTGACCGCGCAGATGCACACGCACCACGGAGTCGAACTCATCATCACTCATACCGAAAATGGTTTTATCGCGGCAAAACCCGGCGTTGTTGACCATGATATTCAGATCGCCATACGCATCCAGTGTCGATTTCATCAGGTTTTCGGCATCACTGCTGTCCGCGCAGTCGCCCAGCACGACCATGGCTTCACCGCCAAACCCTTTGATTTCCTCAACAGCGGATTGCGCGGCTTCTACCGCTTCGGGACGATCGATATCGTTGATTACAACGCGTGCGCCCTGGCGCGCGAACTGAATCGCCTCCTCGCGGCCCAGCCCGCGACCGGCGCCGGTAATGACAGCGACTTTGCCTGTCAGGTCTCCCATGATTGTCTCCTCAATAGATGTGGTATCAGATGCGTTCGATGATGGTCCCGGTGCCGACGGAGGAGCCACAGCACATGGTAATCAGCGCGGTGGTCTTGTCGGAGCGTTCCAACTCATGCAATGCGGTAGTGATCAGGCGTGCACCGGTGGAACCCACCGGATGGCCGAGAGCAATCGCTCCGCCATTCACGTTGACCTTGTCCATATCGGCGTTGTACACACCGGCCCAGGACAACACGACGGCGGCGAATGCCTCGTTGATCTCCACCAGATCGATATCGCCCATGTTCATACCACTTTTCTTGAACAG
>CAXBLZ010000053.1:0-29336 GCA_963976735.1 uncultured Halioglobus sp. | reverse complement strand
GATTATAGGGGACGGAGGGAATATAACTTCACCACCTGCCTACATCTGATATCGACTTCAACTCACTCGCCGGGCAGTATGCCCAGGGTGTCGATTACAGCGGCGTATACCACCATGCCTCGACGAGCGAGGATGTACCAGCCAGGCCTGCCCTACCATGTATTCCAGCGAGGGAATAATCGCAGCGCCTGCTTTTTCGACACGGATGATCGCCAGTACTACCTGAGTTTATTGGCGCAGACCTCACATCTATACGGCGTGGATCTGCACGCCTATGTGCTGATGACAAATCACGTTCACCTGCTCTTGACTCCACTGTACAAGGACAGCATCTCCCGGATGACACGCGTCGCCGGCAGTCGTTACGCACAACGGCTGAACAAAAAGTATGGCCGCACAGGGACGCTATGGGAGGGGCGACATAAGTCATGCCCGGTGGATACAGAAACATACCTGCTCAAGTGTTACATTTATATTGAGTTGAACCCTGTGCGGGCCAGCATGGTCTCCAACCCAAACGAGTATCTCTGGTCGAGCTACGCTGCCAACGCGCTGGGTGCGCCCAATAACTTGCTGTCACCGCATACTGTATACCGATGTCTGGGAAGGTCAGAGGAGGAACGCTGCCATGCGTATCGCAACATTGTTCGGCAAGCGTTTGATGATCGCGATGTGCAGGCCATCAGAACTGCGACACATTACTGCTACCCGCTAGGGAGTGATACTTTCTGTAAGCGACTGGAAGCCGAACTTGGCACCTCTATTGGGCAGCCGGGTAGAGGGAGGCCGCGTAAAAGAGCAGCAACGGTGAGTAAAAAATAATCCCTCCGTCCCCTTTCACGCTCGCTTTCACGTTATACATGCGGGCGCGGTATTGTGATGTGGATGTGGGGCGGTGGACTCAGCGACAAATTGCAGGTGGTACGCAAATCGAAGACTTGATCAGCTAAGTTATCCTTACATAGCGGCATTAGCGGGATGCTGTTTTCTAACGTTGCACGGCGCCGCTATTGCCATGTCGCCGCCACACCAATGCGGTGCAGCCCAGCGTTAGTAAGAACAGTGTTCCGGGGACGGGAATCGTTGCTTCCCGGTAGAACCAACCACCCAGAGCATTCGTGCGGAATGTCGGGAAGCTCGAAATAGAATTTATGTAACTATCACGGCCTGTGCCGAAAGCAGTGTATAGCTGAGCGCGAGTGCCGCGGCTGCCGGGCGCGTTGTCTCTGGTCCAACCCCATAGATAATTTGACCCTATGTTTTCTTGGCCGCCGGAGTATCGCCATCCATCAGCCAGGAATAGGGAGACCCATGCCGGATCGGGCTCGCGATAAACCACACCAAATTCGTCGGACAAACTGTCAACGCCGATGTAGTGTTCGAACATAGCATAGACGTCGCCGACGGACGCCCATGTCCACCCTGTCATATCGAGCGCATCAAACCAGTAGCCGGATAAGGTGCTGCCATCCTGACAAGGTCCTCCCGAACAGACAGCATCGATATCATTCCAACTAACCGAGGGAAATAGCCCGGGCTGTGCCCATTCTCGATCACCGACAACAATTGTATCGTTGATGGGCATGGATGAAGCCCAGCCGCTCCAGAGGAATGATATAAAAAACACACAGAGTCTTGAAACAGAAAATCGTCTTGCTGGTAATTTAGCCATCGATTCGCTCCATTCTGACCCGATAGGCCTGTAGTTATTGTAGTCAGATTTACCGGCTTGCTGAACTCACTGGACATGCCTGTCAAACGCCATTGCCTTGGTGGATCATGGTGATAGTGCACGCGCCGGGCAGAATGTTCAAGGTATCGATCACAGCTGTGTAAATTACCATGCCACGACGAGCGAGGATGTACCAACCCGGACTCCCCTACCATGTGTTTCAGCGAGGGTATAATCGCCGCGCCTGCTTCTTCAACACGGCGGATCGCGATTCCTATCTGAGTTTGTTAGATGATCGAGATGTGCAGGCCATCATAACTGCTACACATCACTGCTCCCCGATAGGGGGGTGAACATTTCCATGCGCGGCTCGAGACAGATCTCAGCACCTCACTTGGGCAGCAGGGTCGAGGTAGGCCGCGGAAAAGAGAAGCGGCGGTGACTAAAAAATAATCCCTCCGTCCCCTTTTTAGCTTCTCACAGCTGCAGCAGCACCTTGCACTGGTGGCTGGGCGTACGCAGTGCCTCGAAGGCAGCGGGCATCGCATCGAGGCTGACGATATCGGTGACCATCGGCGAGACATCGATACGGCCCTCCCCCAGCATGGCGACACAGGTTTCGAAATCGTCGCGGGTGTAGGCGATGGCGAACTGGATCTGCAACTCCTTGACCAGTCCGAAAAACGGCATGATGGCATCGGGCTGCTCGCACACGCCGACCGGAATGATCTTGCCACCGAAGGGCGCCATCTCAATGCACTGTTGTAGCAGCCCCGGTGCGCCCACACATTCGAAGATCACATCGGGCGCACCGCCGGCGACATCCGCATACTGCTGCAGTAACCCCTCGGCGCCCTGCGACACATCCGGGTGAATCACCGCCGTGGCACCCATTTTATACGCAAGACTGGCGCGCGTTTCCGCCACCTCGCTGACCACCACATCGCGGGCACCAAAGAACCGGCACCACAGCGCCACGGTCAGGCCGATCGGCCCGGCGCCGATCACCATCACGCGGCTGCCTGCTTTCACATCGGCGACGCGCACCGCGTGTATACCCACCGCCAGCGGCTCCACCAGCGCCGCGCTCTGCAAATCGAGGCTGTCCGGCAGCAGTATGGTCTCGCGACAGCCGGTGGTGACAAACTCGGCAAAGCCACCGGCATCGTCGACGCCGGAGACCTTCTTGTTCGCACACTCAAAAAAGCGCCCGGCGGCACAGGGCAGGCAGCGGCCGCAGGCGATGAATGGCATCGCGCACACGCGGTCGCCCACCTGCCAGTTACCCTGCGCCTCCCTGCCGACCTCGACGATCTCCCCGACGTACTCGTGGCCGAGAATCTGGCCACAACAGGCGGTGGTCAGGCCTTCGCGGGTGGCGTGCAAATCGGTGCCACAGATGCCGCAAAAACTGACTTTCATCACCAGCTCTGTGGATTCGGGCACCGGATCTGGCACTGTCTCCACTGCCAGGGGTTGACCGATTTCTTTGAACACTGCCGCTCTCATCGTGGCACCTCGAGTCTGGTTAGTGGGCGGTCAGGCGGCCTGCGATCAGGCGGCCTGCGAAGGGTGTACGCTGGCGGTGGCACTGGGGCGCGCGGCGACGCGCTTGAACCAGGCGTTCAGGTGGGGCAGGTCCTCGGGGATACCCTGACCGATCAGGGCACCGAAATCGGCGAAAGAGAACAGCTGGATATCAGCCAGCGTGAAGCGATCGCCGCAGATATAGTCCTTGCCGGCCATCTGGGATTCAAGCCAGGCCCAGGATTTGCTTACGGTGGCCTTCAGGTCATCCGCCGCGTGTGGAATCACATGGTAGCGATCCTTGAACAACTCCAGGGCTTCTGCGCTGCGAAACGCCAAAGTCATCGGCTCCAGGATGCGGGCGTCAAAGCGTCGCATCCACATCCGGGTTTCGGCGCGCTGCTCAGGTGTGTCACCAATCAGCGAGGGTCCGTCCGTTATCTCATCCAGGTAGGCGCAGATCACAGTAACTTCTGCCACCGTGCTGCCGTCGTCCAGTTGCAGGCACGGTGACTGTGCCGATGGGTTTAGGCGCTTGAACTCATCGCCGAGATTTTCCCCCGCAATGATATCCACCTCCTGCTCCTGCAGCGTGATACCGCGCTCCTCCATAAACATTTTCACCACGCGGGGGTTGGGACCTACAGATGTATACAGTTTCACTATGTTCTCCTTCTATGGCGGCCAATCTGCTCGTGCATGCAGCACTACAGCCGCAGATAAATCGGGTATGGATACGGTTAGCGTAACGCCTTGCGCGTCAACAGTATCGGATACAAAATAAACAGTCAATTCTGATTGTTTTATAGAAACAGGTTTGATAACGTGCCCTGCGAATCCCGCAGACTCATAAGGATAGCAGCGCTATGAGCAAGAGTGATCGCATCGACGTCTACCTTGTCGCCGGCGGCAAATTCCACAATATCGACCATGCCAGGCTGGAGTTGCTGAAGCTTCTCGCGGAACAGCCGCGCATCAAGGTACTCGTGGGCGCCGACTTCAGCGATATTGAGGCGATCTGCGCCAGCGACTTCCTGATCACCTACACCTGCGATGTGATACCTACAGAGGCACAAACGCGTCGCCTGGTGGACTACGTGCAAAGCGGTAGCAAATGGTTTGCGCTGCACGGCACCAACTCCATTCTGCGCTTTATGGAACCGGGGCCGGACGGCTCGCCCCGGGTCGATTGCCCGGAGGAAAACCTTGCGTTTATGGAGGCGCTGGGCAGCCAGTTCATGTCGCATCCGCCGATCCACGAGTATGAGGTCCACGTGACCGACCCCGACCACCCGCTGGTCAAGGATATTCCCAGTTTTAAAGTGGATGACGAGTTATACCTGTGCAAGTTCCACGGCGAGCACCACACTCTGCTCCACACGCACTGGTCCGACCCGGTGGAGAACTTCCTGCGCGACGACTGGGTGAAAGACACCGATGTACAGCCGGTACTGTACATCCACCCCTACGGTGCCGGCCAGGTGCTGTACCTGACACTGGGGCACTGTCGCGGCAAGTACGATATGCAGCCCTATATTGAGGAGTATCCGGTGCCGGAAGACGGCGCCTGGAAAACTGCCGAATTCTATGAACTGTTGCGCCGGGGTATCTGCTGGGCGATGGAACCGATACGCTAGAGTCCAAGTTATGAACCTCAATTTCAGCGAAGACGAACTGCAGTTCCAGCGCGAGGTCCGCGAGTTCCTGCAGCACAACCTGCCCGCCCACATTGTCGAGGGCACCGCCAACAACGGCAGTGTGTTTGTCGAGAAAGACATCGCCCTCGAATGGCAGGCGATCCTCGTGGAAAAAGGCTGGGCCGTGCCCCAGTGGCCGGTGGAACACGGCGGCACCGACTGGACCCCGGCGCAGAAATACATCTTCAGCAAGGAGTGCTACCACGCCGGGGCGCCGATGCTGATCCCACTGGGCCTGCTGATGCTGGCGCCGGTCATCATGGCGTTCGGTACCCCCGAGCAAAAAGCCGAGTACCTGCCCAAAATCCTGCACGGTGAGCACTACTGGTGCCAGGGCTACTCCGAACCCGGCGCCGGTTCCGATCTCGCCAGCCTGAAGCTGAAGGCCGAGGCCGACGGCGATGATTACATTGTCAACGGCTCGAAGATCTGGACCACCCATGCCCACCTTGCCGATCACATTTTCTGCCTGGTACGCACCGACACCAGCGGCAAACCGCAGCACGGCATCAGCTTCCTGCTGATCGACATGGACAGCCCCGGTGTGACCGTGGAGCCGATTATCACCATGGCGGGCGATCACGAGGTCAACCAGGTGTTCTTCGACAATGTGCGGGTGCCGATGAAAAACCGCATTGGCGAGGAGAACAAGGGCTGGAGCTATGCCAAGTACCTGCTGGAATTCGAGCGCGGCGGCGGCTTCAGTGCACACCGTATCCGACACGAACTCGACAATTTGCGACGCCTGATGGCCGCCGCCAAACGCGAAGACACCGCCTTTGACGCGCATGGCGATATCGAGCGCAGGGTCGCGCGTATCGAGATAGACCTGAAGGCACTGGAGATCACCGAACTGCGCATCCTGTCCGCCGTCAGCGGCGGCGGCAATCCGGGGCCTGAATCCTCGATCATGAAACTGTCCTATACCAAACTGGAACAGGACATCAATGAACTGTCAGTGGATGTGCTGGGCTATACCGGCTTTATCATGAACCCGGTCGCGGAAGGCAATCCCGTCAGGGCGGACTACATCAGTTCAGTCGTACCCCGCTACCTCAACAATCGCGCGGCCTCTATCTTTGGCGGCTCGCAGGAAATCCAGCGCAATATCATCGCCAAGATGGTGCTGGGTCTGTAGGAGAGATTGCATGCAACGGCAAGCCCTGGTTGAGGAAATCAAAACCCTGATGGATCTGGTGGCGCGCAACACCACCACGCTGGCCGACAACATGATGGAGATCGACGTCAGCGAGTATTCGGATCCAGCGCAGTTCCAGCGCGAGAAAACCCAGTTGTTTCGCAATTATCCGCAGTTCGTCGGGCCCAGCAGCGTGGTGCCCGAACCCGGTGACTACTTTGCGTTCGACGATACCGGTGTACCGATCCTGATCGTTCGACAAGCCGACAACAGCCTGCAGGCCTTCGTCAATATCTGTTCACACCGGGGCGCACCGCTCAACGAGTGCGATCACGGCAAGGCAAAAAAAGGACGACTGTTCTCCTGCCCCTACCACGGCTGGACGTACGACCTGCAGGGCAAGCTGGTGGGCGTGCCCTTCGGCAACGAGGGTTTTCCCGCTATCGACCGCGACGCGCTCGGTCTGCGCCCGCTGGATGTACAGGAAAAACACGGCATGATCTTTGTGATGCCCAACCCCGAGCTGAGTTTTGATATTGAGGAGGTGCTGGGGGGTATTCAGGAGCGCCTTTCAGGCTTCGGCTTTGAGACATCCTACTACCTTGGCGCCAAGCAGGTGTTTACCGATTTCAGCTGGAAGCTGAATATGGACACCTTCCACGAGTACTACCACTTTGAGTTCCTGCACCCGAATACCATCGCCACCATGGCGTACAGCAATATTGCCAACTACCTGCAGTATGGCCGCAACCATTCAATGGGCTCCCCCGCGCTCGCCATCAACGAGTTGCAAGACATCCCGCAGGAACAGTGGGAGCCGATGAACTACAGCTCCTACGTTAACTACATCTTCCCCAATACCGTCATCTTCGTGGTGGCAGACCACTTCCAGACCTGGCGGGTCTACCCGATCTCACCGGATCGCAGCGTGGTGTACCACAGCATGTTCCTGCCGCAGGAGCCGGCGACGCCGGAGCAGCGGCAGGAGTATGAAGCGTACTTCCAGATGATCAACGATGTCGCCGTGGCGGAGGATTATTCGCTGGTCGACAAGGTCCACCGCGGGCTGCAGGCCGGCATACCGAGGAAGGTTATCATCGGGCGCAATGAACCCGGCGTGCAGAATATGCACCGCCAACTGCGGGACATGCTGGGCTAGATACACACAGCCGTACAGCCTGACTTCGTGTAGGATGGGGAACTCACCCGCGCGCACAAGCAGTACTATGGATCACGGCAACTACGATAACGAGCCCAACCAAAAGATAAACTGGCAGATCATACGCATCGTCTGGCCGTACCTGATGGAGTACCGGCAGCGGGTGCTGTTGGCACTCGGTTGCCTGATACTGGCGAAGCTGAGCAATGTGGTCGGGCCCTTCATTCTCAAGTACATCGTCGATGCACTGGATTCGGAAAAGTCGCAGCTGATTGCGGCGCCCATTGCACTGGTACTGGCTTACGGCCTCGCCCGGTTTGCCAATGTGCTGTTGGGCGAAATCCGCGACACAATTTTCGGTCGTGTCACCGAGCGCGCGATGCGCAAGATCGGCCTGGAGGTTTTCCGCCACCTGCACAACCTGGACCTCGACTTCCACCTCAATCGTCGCACCGGCGGACTGTCCCGCGATATCGAGCGCGGCACCACCGGTATCAGCTTCCTGATGCGCTTCTTTGTATTCAATATCGTGCCGACGTTTATCGAGATTTTCATGGTGGTCGGCATACTGCTGTTCAAGTACGGCTGGGGCTTTGCGCTGATCACACTGCTGGCCGTTGTGCTCTACACCTGGTTCTCGGTGGCGGCGACAGAGTGGCGGACACAGTTCGTGCGCGAGGCGAACCTGGCGGATTCGGCCAGTAACACGCGGGCGGTGGACAGCCTGCTGAACTTCGAGACCGTCAAGTACTTCACCAACGAGGAATTCGAGGCGCAGCGCTACGATCACGAACTCGGCAAGTGGGAACAGGCGCGGCGCAAAAACCGCCTGTCACTGTTTTCACTGAACGGCGGCCAGGCCTTTATCATTGCCGCAGCGATGACGGCAATGATGTGGCTGGCGGCAGTGCGGGTGACTGCGGGCACCATGACGATCGGGGATTTTGTGCTGATCAATGCTTTTATGATCCAGCTGTTTATGCCGCTGAATTTCCTGGGCTTTGTCTACCGCGAGATCAAGGGCTCGATGGCGAATATCGAGAAGATGCTGCAACTGCTGGATGTGCGCCCCACTGTCAACGATCAGCCGCAGGCGCCGGCACTGGCACATGGCAATGGCGCCATTGCGTTCAACGATGTCTCGTTTTCCTACCGGCCGGATCGCCAAATCCTGAAGCGGGTATCCTTTACCATTGAAAGCGGTCACAAAGTCGCCGTTGTCGGCGCCAGTGGCGCCGGAAAATCCACTCTCGTCAAACTCCTGTTCCGCTTCTATGACCTCGATAGCGGCAGTATCACAATAGGCGGTATCGATATCAGCAGTATCAGCAAGCACTCGCTGCGCAGCGCTATCGGCATCGTGCCACAGGATACCGTATTGTTTAACGACACACTGTTCGAAAATGTGCGCTACGGCAATCCGCAGGCGAGTGATGAGCAGGTAGCAGAGGCCATCCGTCTCGCCCACCTGGACACGTTCATCAGCCAACTGCCAGACGGTTACCAGGCAAAGGTGGGGGAGCGCGGCCTGAAGCTGTCGGGCGGTGAGAAGCAGCGGGTGGCGATTGCGCGTACCATTCTCAAACGCTCGCCGATACTGGTGTTTGACGAGGCGACCTCGTCGCTGGACAGCAAGTCGGAACAGGCGATATTGAAGGCATTGCGTGAGGTCGCCAGGGGGCACACCAGCCTGGTGATTGCTCACAGGCTGTCCACGGTTATCGACGCGGACAAGATCATTGTGCTGGATCACGGCGAGGTGGTTGAACAGGGCACACACGAACAACTACTGGACAAGCGCAGCCACTACGCGCAATTATGGTTCGCACAACAAAAAGAACAACAGCAGACGCTCACTGTTTGATCACGAGTACCTATGACGCGCATTAATATCATCGCCTGGCACAATGGCGGCGGCCTCAGCCGGGACATAGATACCCTGTTCGATGCACTACCGACAGACCGGTTTGAGGTGACATTGAACGGCGCGCCTCGCGAGCGCGCCCGTATTCAACGGCGGCGCATCGCACACCGCGTCTCCAACGTTCGGTATCGCTGGCAACACCACAGTGCGCTCGCGGCCACAAAGTTTGATGTCAATCTGTTTCTGGAGGATATCAGCCCCGGTTTTTTTCCCTATGCCAGGGCCAATATGTTCATACCCAACCCCGAGTGGTTCAAAGCGAACCAGCGTCGACACCTGCGCGGTATCGATAGCGTACTGTGCAAAACCCGGGACGCAGAGAAAACCTTCTCGGCACTGGGTTGCACCACGCGATTCATCGGCTTTACCAGTGAGGATCGCAGTGACACGACAGGTACCGAGAAACCACAGAACACGTTTTTCCATATGGCTGGACGCAGCTGGCAGAAAGGCACCAAACCACTGGTTGCACTGTGGTTGCAACACCCCGAGTGGCCGGCCCTGACGGTAGTGCAGAACGCCAGAACCTACAGTCAATCAAAAGTTGAACCGATAGTCGCATCCAATATCCAGCACCTGCTCACGCGTCTCGATGATGCCGCGCTACGACAACTGCAGAACAGGCATGCGATCCACCTGTGCCCCTCGGAGGCCGAGGGATTCGGCCATTGCATTGCAGAGGCGATGAGCTGCGGGGCGCTCACCCTCACTACCGACGCGCCGCCAATGAACGAACTGATTACGCCCGAGCGCGGTGTGCTGGTGCAGTACAACAGAACGCGCAAACAGCGAGCCGGCGTCAACTACTATGTCGATCCCGCCGATCTGGAGCGCAAGATCCAGCACATCATTGCAATGGATCAACCGTCGAGACAGACACTGGGCGAGCATGCCAGGCAGTGGTTCCGCGAGAATGATCGACGGTTTCGCACGCGTCTCATCGAGGCTCTGGAGCAACCACTGCCAGCCCGCTAGGGGCTACTGCGTGCTGCCGCGCAGCCCCGCGTGCAGCAGGATATCCGCCGGTTGGTCACAAAAGGGCGAGGGCGCTGCACCCGTCGTCAACCCCGCATCGATCACCAGCGTGTGGCCGGTGATATAGCGCGCGTCGTCGCTGAGCAAAAACGCAATACCGTGTGCGATATCCCCTGGCATACAGGCGATACCCAGCGGCGACGATTGGGCAATGAACTGCGCGGTCGACTCAGGGTTGTTGTCGCCGAGCGCATCCGTCATCGGAGTGACGGTGCCGCCGGGGGCGACGGCATTGACGCGAATGCCGAGTCGGGACAGCTCAGCGGCAGCCGACTTTGTCAGCCCCACGACACCGTGCTTGGCCATGGTGTACACATGCGGCCCCTGCCCGCCTATCACTCCCGCTGTGCTGGCCAGTGACACGATCGACCCTTTGCCCTGTGCCCGCATTGCCCTGGCGGCGTGCTTTATACCAAGAAAGACAGCGCGCGAAAGAATCGCCATAGTGTGATCAAAAGCCTCGGCGCTGGTGTCCATAATTGAGCCCACGGCCCCCACTATTCCGGCATTGTTGACCATGCCTGTCAGCGCCCCGAATCGGCTTTGCGCCAGTTCGATAGCACTGACGATGTCGTCCTCGCTGGTCACATCGGTCAGGTGAAAGGCCGCCGCATCGCCCAGTGACGTCGCCAGCGCAAGACCCCGCTGTTCCTGCAGATCGGCGATCACGACGGCGCCGCCCTGCTCGACAATACTGCGCACGGTGGCCTCACCGATACCGCTGGCACCGCCTGTCACCACCACACAATGGCCCGTGAATTTACTCATGGAAAACTCCTATCCGAATGTTATCTGCTTTATACTTGCGTCGAATTTTTTTGACCGCGCCGGACAGCCCGGCGACCGCAACTCCACACGAGCAGAGATACGGTACCACCTGCCTCCCTTTCCGGTAAGACTGACTGATGAAAAAACGCCTTGCGCGCTGGCTCCTGCAAGTGACCGGCTGGCAACTGGTGGGCGAGCGCCCCCAGTGTGACCACTACGTGCTCATTGCCGCACCCCATACCTCGAACTGGGATTTTCCGATGATGCTGATGTTTGCCGCCGCGTTCGATATCAAGGTGACGTGGATGGCCAAGCACAGCTTGTTCTACCCCCCCTTTGGTTGGATTATGCGCGCGATGGGCGGCATGCCGATTACCCGACACAAAAACCGGAACGTGGTCTCCGCCA
Organism: uncultured Halioglobus sp.; assembly: GCA_963976735.1. GTDB lineage: Bacteria > Pseudomonadota > Gammaproteobacteria > Pseudomonadales > Halieaceae > Marimicrobium. Next base: position 18,008 of record CAXBLZ010000053.1, on the reverse strand, counting down.
TGATTGACGCGTTCAATAGAGACGACCACCTGGTGCTGGTCGTGCCCACAGAGGGGACACGGGAGCGATCCGAGTACTGGAAATCGGGCTTCTACCACATCGCCCGCCAGGCAAACGTACCCATAGTGCCATCGTTTCTCGATTTCGGGCGCAAGCGCGGTGGGTTTGGACCCGCCCTTACGGTAAGCGATAATGTGCGCGTCGATATGCAGTACTTGCGCGATTTTTACCGCGGCATGCAGGGCAAATTTCCGCATAAATTTGGCCCGATCAAGCTCCGTGACGAGGACAGTTCTTGCGACCGCTAGCGCACGCGGCAGATCGTTTCGGTTAGAATGCACAGTCCGGCGCGGGAGCCTGTGTTTAGTCCCACCTCCCCCGCTACCGCTACACGCACACCAAGAAGGAGCCAGACATGACGCGGGAAGTCAGTGCAGAAGTCCTTATCGACCTGCCCCTGAGCGACGCCTGGGCAAAACTGCGGGATATTTCCCTGGCCCATCATTATGTTCCGGGCATCGTCAAAACCGAGATCGTGAGCGAACAGGCAGAGGGCGTTGACGCCAGCCGCTACGTGTACCGCAACGAAAAGAGTTACATCCAGGAGACGGTACAGGAGTGGCAGGAAGGCAAGGGGTTCCTGATCCACCTGCACCGCGGTGACAAACCGGCACCGCCGTTCAAGGACGCCTGGTTTCGTTACGCACTGGAGGATGCCGGCAACGGCCAGACCCGGCTTACCACCAGCCTCCGTTACCAGATGCCGTGGGGGCGCCTGGGCGCGTGGTTAGGTGACAGGATGGCCGGGTTTGTTCAAGCCACCATCGCCGATGTTGCCTGTTCGATGAAACTGTATTACGAGACTGGAGTACCCACCACTGCGGCGGCACTAAAAGCGTATAAAGCGGGAAATCGATAGAAGTGTGAGGGGAAGGGTTGACCGCTCTCCGATGGAGAGCGGTCGTATAGCACCGGAGCAGTACAGCGGTTAGAAGGTTCTCTTCACTGTGAGTGCAATATTGTCACGGTCCTTGATGAATGCTGCTGTGCCGTTTTTCTGCGGGCCGTAGTAGATATTGTAGTTGAGTGCGACATTCCACACCTGCTCGATATCGACGGACAGGCCGATGCTGCCGTTTCCAACCTTCTCGTTACCACCGGCAGAGATCGGCGCCTGCTTACAGCTTATCGCATAGCTTACGCTACCCAGCGCACTGAGATCCCAGCCCGGACGGACCTGGTACCAGGTCGGCCTGAACACACCGGCGATGCTGGAACAGAAGTTATCGTCTTTGATGTAGGTGTTTGCCTTGTTCTCAAAGTCACCAAAATCGATCAGTTGAGACATCGTCAATTCCGCCAGGTAGGTACCACCATCCCATAGGCCCCACTCGCCATCGAGGAAGCCGAGCCCGTTCAGGACGATGTGCGCAGTATCGCCGGTGGGGCCAGGATACTTATCGTTCGTATTCACATCACCAGGCGAGCTGTAGAGAGGAAACAGACTGGCCGTCAAGTCGGGGTTCAGTGCGTTGTTCATGCGATACACGAGGTCGGCACCCCAGCTGATATCCCACATTTGCTTGGAAAACGACAGACCAAAGGTATCAATGTCATCCTTGTATACCCAGCCGTATGTCCCAAAAATAGCTGCATTGGTATTGGCCGCTTCTGCCCGCATACCCGGTGTTACGCCACCACTTGATGAGTAGAGACCGCTGGTCAGCCTGTCAGTATTGTTCATGTAGATAGCAGACGCTTCCAGATCCCACGCCTCAATGTAGTACTTCAGGTTGATACCCCAGTCACCAGAGTCCTTGCTCTTATAGTCGATAGACCTCAAGCAATTCCGTTCAAAACCAGGAGGGGGCGGGAGTAGCCCTGCCGGGAGCGTCAAACACTCAGAGTGCTCGGTCAGCGCCTCGTTCAGGCTGAAATAGGTGCCCGCTGCCGGCCAGCGCAGCGGCTCAAAGCCCATTGCGTAGAAGGCGCTGACACTGAAGCCGCCGGTAAACTGGAACGTCGACGAGATTTTGTTGTTGGGAATAAACAGCTCTTTGGCTTCACTGCCCGGTGTTCCCAGGCCTTTGGCGAGATCGAGTGCCGCCATCGATCCGGCAAAGCCGTGTATGGCCCCGGTCGAGAGCAAGCTTTGCCCCCAGTAGAGCGTATGACGACCAATGCGAACGTTGGCGGAGACTGAGTCAGACAGTTCAAAGTTGCCGAACACAAACGCGTCAAGTAATTCGCCTCCGCGGTAGTGCAGGTCTTTGGCCGCATCGTTATACTCGCCTGGCTGCACCGTCAAATAAACAAACGTCGAGTCGACAGAGGGGAAACCCTTGGTGGCGCCACTACTGGGATACGCACTGTTATCGTAGGCAAAGTCATACCAACCTGCACCGCTCACCCTGAAACCCAATTTGTCCTTCCAGATCACATCCATCTCGGACAGCAGGTCAATCCGCTGGCTGACGAAGTGCCCTTGTTTTACCGAGTAGTCCGCGTCATCAGAGAGCGCGGCTGCGCTGGATGGCGTGGCGCGATTGGGATCATAGATCGATGGATCCTGGTCCTCAACCCGCATCATAAGGTTACCCTTGACGGTGTTGTCCCACCGTATGTCCCAGTCACTGGGGGTGTCAAACTTGAATGCCTGAGTCTGCATGCTGGTTGCGGCGGTGGCCGCAAGAACGGATACGGCTAGCAGTTTTTTCATTTTTTGACCATCCATTTTAGAGTTATAAAGGGTCGGTATTGCAGCGCGCCAAACTGAACCTGCTGCTGGTTCAGGTGCGGGAGCACACTGCATTCCCCACTATTTTCAGGGCAAATAGTACAGGACTATGCTCTCATGTCCAATCTGAAAAATGCATACTATCTGCGTGAATTAATCACGTCCGGCCCAAGTGACAAAATCACAGACAGCACAGTTAGCGAATTCCAATTTGAAGTTCAAGCTTGAGCGCACCCGAGCCATCACCCTGGGGAATAACAAACCGCATTTCCCCGCTGAGTTCATGGCCCGCTGCCCGCGCTGCATCGGCCAGTTGCGCCAGCGCCGCACGCAAGGCTTCGCCCGTCCCCTCAAACGGCTGTGACACACAGGTGAAAGGCGCTGTTGTCCTCACCCTGAACTTGCCACTACCGGCAGCAGAACCTGCAAAGGGCGCACCCAATTGCACATTGGCACCCCCTTGCCCCTGCTCGTCATCGGCAAGAATAACCTGTAGCGGCCCATCGGCATTGCCACCCGACTTCGCCAGGCTGACATAAAGGCCGATCACCGTCCCGCGCAGCGACGCCAGCAGCGTCTCCAGTGGCTGTTCGGACTGCATGTAATACAGCTTCATCGGCGGCACTGTTTTTACCTCGAAGGCGCTGGAGACCGGGCTCGCGCCAGCCGGGTCGGCGGCACCCTCGGCGGCCGCCTGCACCACACTGGCGGAGGCCTCCAAACGCTCGTCATTCTCCCCGTAGCAGATGCCGACAATCCCTCGCGCCTCATCATCCGTCGGCGGTGCCGCATCCATAAACCGCAGCCACTGCCCGGCCTGGGCGTTGACACCGCCAATCAGGGTGGCGTTGATGAAGGAGCGCCGCGCACCAGCCTCATCACCCAGCTTTAACTGGCTCACGCCCAGCAACAGGTTGGCACGCCCCACGTATTTGTCGGGCAACTGGCTGGCACAGGCGGCCAGCATCGTCTGCTGCATGTTCTCAAAATCCTGCTCTTCCATCTGCAGCTGTGCCAGATACAGGTACAACTCGATATCGCCGCTTAGTCGCGCCGCCTGCTGCAGCGCCTTGCGCGCCTTTTGTTGCTCCCTTGCCGCCAGCCAGAATTCAAACAGCCTGCGATAGGCCGTCGCATTGGCGGCCACCTCACCCGAGGACAGGGCGTTTTCGAGCACTTGTGCCGCCCCGTAGGGGTTGTTATTGGCGGCGTGCAGGCTGGCCAGCAGCAGCACATCCCGCTCGCTGAAAGGTACGAGTTTATCGCGGGCCAGCGCCAGCTGGTCCAACGCCTGCTTTTTCTTGTTCTGCTGCAAATACACCGAGGCCAGCAGGTGCCAGTGCTGCGGGTCATCCGGTTGCAACTCCAGCAGTCGGCGCAGCAACACCTCACACTGCGCGTAAGCACCGGCGTGATAATACAGGGCCAGCGCCTGCTGCATTTGTGCAGCGTCCATCTCCAGGCCGGCTGCCTGGATGCGATCCAGCGTGGCCACGACATCTACATACCGGCCCAGGTGATGCTGTGCGCGCGCCAACAACAGGAAATCGCCGAGTTCGGGCACCAGGTCAATGGCAAGCACCTGCTGCAACGTCCGGGTCGCTGCGGTGTAATCCTTTTGCAACAGGTACACCTGGGCCAGTTCGCGCAACATTTCGCGGTTGGCGACATCGGAGAGGCCCTCTGCCTGCAGCGCCTGCCGATAGTAGTCGATGGCCTTATCGTACTCCTTGCGCTCCACGTAATGACGCGCCAGGTGACGACCCGCACTGGAGCGGGCGTAGTCATCCTCAATACTGCCCAGTTGCTGCTCCAGTTCCTCAACTGAAAGTTCGGCACCTCTGGCCCAGTCGCCATCGTTTGGCGTCAGCAGTATTTTGCTGCGGTATTGACCCTCATCCGCACCACTCACAGCGGGAAGGACAGTGGCACAGGCCAGTACCAGATACCCCACTGCCCGCCTTAGTGTCCGCACCGGTTCAATCCACATTGGGCAGGTTCTGGGGATAGTTCTGCCAACGCACTTCGACCTTTTGCGTCAGTATAATGTCTCCCTTGATATCGTCGGATGCGCTGATGCGGTAGGTCCAGTCCTCGACTGCTGCCATGACCTTCTCCTCAAACACACCGCGCGGGCTGGCATCCAGCACACGCACATCGCGCGTTCGCCCCTGTGACGTGACCGAGAACGCAACCAGCACCCAGCCGTCAATCTTGTTCTGCCAGGCGACCTCGGGGACGTTCGGTCTGCGGGTATCGAACGGCACCACCTCGATATAGCCCTGGGCATCTTTGCCGCCAATGAGGACCTCCCCACCGCCGCCGCCCAACGGCGCACTCCAGCGCTTACCTGCCGCAGCGATAGCGATATCTCCCGCACCGAGGTCGAGCGCGGGGATCTCCAGTGTGTCGGCGGGCATGGGCGCAGCCGGGCTGACGGACGCCACCGTGAGCGGCTCCATGGTCGGTTCATCCACAGGCTCGGAGTCGGCCTCTGCCTGCGCTTCCTCCGGCTCAGGTTGCTCGGGTTCTGGCTGGATAATCTGCACGTCGTCGTACACCATCACGGGCACCCCCTCTTCCTTGCCGCGCTGGATCAGGCTGTGCATGAACAGGAATACCACCAGTGTAATCAGCAGCGCACCGATGAGGGCGGGGAGTAATCGCATCGCCCGAGCCCGCCTACTCCGCGCGTTTGTCGGCAGCGATGGCAATTCCCTCGACACCCGCCAGACGTACCTGGTCCATCACGTCCACCAGGGTGCCAGTGGCTGCTTCTGCGTCCGACTGGATAATGACAGAGCCCTCTGGGTTGTCCGCGTGCAGCCGCGCCACGATAGCGCGCACAGAGCGCGGGTCGACCGGCCGGCGATCAATCCACACCTCGCCGGACGCGGTAATGGCGATGAAAATATTGGCGTTTTCCTGCTTTGCCGCCGTTGCCGCCTGCGGGGTATTCACCGTCACCCCCGACTCCTTGACGAAGGACGTCGTCACGATGAAGAAAATGAGCATGATGAATACGATGTCCAGCATCGGCGTCATGTCCAACTCGGTATCTTCCTGCGCCGGGATATGGCGTCTCGCGCTCATGATGGTTCTCCTGCCGCGGTCGCTTCACGCAGGGTGAGCCGGTCCTGCAAATGTCCGGTCTCATGATCGGCCACACGCCGCAGGCGCACGGTAAAATAAATACCTGTCAGCGCCACCACCAGGCCTGCCATGGTCGGGATTGTCGCGCGATACACACCCCGCGCCATCGCCTGGGCGTCGTCATTGCCACTGATGGCAATCACTTCGAACACACCGATCATTCCCAGCACCGTACCCAGCAAACCCAGTAGCGGGCACAGCGCCACCAGCAACTGGATGAATGGCAGCATCGCATGCAATTCCAGTCGCACCTCAGACACGATCAATTCGCGGATTTTGCGGGCGCGCCAGGACGTGCGATCCTCGCGCGAGTTCCACTGCTCCACCCACCGTGCGGCGCGCGATGGCCATGTGATACGCACAAACCACAGACGCTCCAGGATCAGCAGCCACAGCAGCAGGCAGGTGGCAAAAATTACCCACAGCACCGGGCCGCCCTGATCGATCAGGTCCAGCACGGCATTAGCGACAGACTGCAGTGCGTTCACCGGGCGCGCTCCTGCTGCTCTGCACTTCGCGCCAGTACGCCCGCACACTGCTCATCGAGGCGCTGCACCATGGTGCGCGACAGGTAGGCGATGATACTGTGACAGAACAGTAGCGGGATCGCGACCACCAGGCCCAGCACCGTGGTCACCAGCGCCTGCGAAATACCCCCCGCCATCAACTTTGGATCGCCGGTGCCAAACAGACTGATGGCCTGGAAAGTGAGTATCATCCCCGTCACCGTACCCAGCAAACCCAGCAGGGGGGAGGTCGCCGCCAACAGCTTGATCACCCCGTTGCCGCGCTCCAGGGCTGGCATTTCCGCCAGCACGGCTTCGTCCAGTTTCAGCTGCAACAGCTCTTCATCGTGCAGACTGATACCCTCGACCGATTTCAGTACCCGGCCCAGTGGATTCGAGTCACTCGGTGACTGCAAGTGTTGCAATTGTGCGCGAATGCGAAAGTACACAATGCCCAGGTAGAGGCCACGCCAGCCCGCCATCAACAGGCCCAGCGTACCCAGCGCTATAATAATGACGCCGATCATACCGCCCTGCTCGATACGCTCGCGCAGGCTGGGTGTATAACTGAGCATGCCCAGCAAACTGCCGCGACTGGGATCGACCGTCAGCGACGCTACTTCCCCGGGCTGTTCGACAAAGGCTTTCGCCGCATTGCGGAAGCGGGCGGCCGGCTGACGGCTCAACACCAACAGCTCCCCTGTCTCTGGAACAAAGCGCAGGAAATCACCCTCGCTGAAGGCTGAAAAAGGGCCCACGCGCAACACCTGCCGCTGCTCGGCGGTACCGTCCACCTGCACCACCGAGGTGTCAAAGATTGCAATGCGAGCGGCCTCGGTCATCTCTTCCTGCAGCAACAGCCACAAGGCCTGAATCTCGTCGATACTGGGGTGCGTGGTTGCCGCGGCAAGTTCCCGCAGTTGCGCGCTGCGTTCAGGCAACTGTGCTGTGATCATGGAATCCTGCAGCACGGCGGAAAAGTCGCCGGAAAACTCGCGGAACGTGGCAGCCAGATCACCCATGTCCTGCACCACGTCCTGCAACTGCGCCTTCAGGCGCTCTATCTCTGCGGCATTCTCCTCAGTGACCGCCAGCAGCGGCTGGTTCTCATTCTTGCTGCGCTCAAAATCACTACGGGATTTCGCCAGCAGTGCCTGCTGTTGCTGTTTGTCGCGCAGGAAACGCTGCTCACGCTGGGCATTTCGTGCCTGCTGCTCCCGCTGCTCACGGCGCACGGACTCCAACAGCTCATCCAGATTGGTGATCTGCTGCTCTGGCGCTGCCTGCGCCTGGTCCTGCGCCATCACCACCGCCGACGACCACAGGCTCATCCCGAGCGTCGCCGCCAGCAGCGCCCACCACGCGCGCCTCATGATGCATCTCCCGGCGCTCTCAATGGCAACTGCAGTAACTGCGGCGCCACCTGGTTTCTGGCGACACGCAGGGCCAGTGCCAACTCCCGGTCAAACCCGGACTCCAGCGGCACCCACTGCTCCTCGCCGGGACTCCAGTAGCCGCTGCTCTCGCCGTCCAGGGACTGGAAATACAGCGCCACGCGGCCTATTCGCAAAAACTCCACCGACAGTTCCTGACCCTGCCACTGCAGCGGCCCGCGCCAGGCCTCTATGTTGCTTCCGTAACCCTGCTCGAGTTGATAGGCCTCCAGCAACAGCCGGAATTTTGCGGGCACAGACAGGTCAGGCTGATTCAGGCGCCGCTTCAGTAGCAGTACGCCATTGATGCGCTCTTCATGGTGAAAAGGCAAATCCAGCACCACAAACGTCTCCAGCGCATCGGCCATCGTGCGCATCAGCGGCACAATCCGCTGGCGGGTAATCTCGGCCTGGGCGATCTGTCGCTGTAAATCCTCTATCTGGGCACGCTGGGCCTGCTCCAGGCCTTCGAGTTCCCGGGTATAGGCTGCCTGGTACTCCACCCCATCCTGCAGGCGACGGTATTCTTCCAGCAGCGCCCTGCTCTGGCCGGCCAGCTCATCGATTTTTTTCTGCGATGCGGCGGCGCTGCTGTTGGTCCCGGAGACGACGTCGAGACTCTGCTTGACGTCTGCCGCAGACGCCACGGGTGCCCACAGCGACATACAAAGGCCGGCAAACACAAGGATGCGCGCGCTGTTTCTCATTCGACACATTGTCCAGTTAGTCCTGTATTGGCGACGGTCTGCATAGAACCCCATGACATAAAAAACGGCCACAGTGCGAGCTGATGGCCGTCCGGTTATCTTCTCCCGGATTTCAGTTTACCGGGTTGTCCTCGTCCAAACGCTGCGTTCAGGCAGGTTTGGGGGCATCCTTGTGTTTGATCAGGAATACCGCCAGCGCGGGCATCAGGATCAAGGCACCGAACATGTTCCAGAGGAACATGAAGGTCAGCAATATACCCATGTCAGCCTGGAATTTGATCGGAGACAGCGACCATGTCACGACGCCTGCAGCCAGTGTCACACCAATCAGCGCCACTACGCGGCCAGTGAAGTTCAGTGTTTCATAATAGGCCGTAGTGAGATCCTTGCCCTCTCGGGTTTTCGCCAGGATCACCGTCAGCACATAGAGCGCATAGTCGACACCGATACCCACACCCAGTGCAATCACCGGCAGTGTCGCCACTTTTACGCCAATGCCCAGCCACACCATCAGCGCCTCACACAGTATTGAGGTCAGCATCAGCGGCAGCACGGCGCAGATCACGCCCGGTACCGAACGGAACGTCAACAGACACAGCAGGATCACCGCGCCGTAGACATAAAACAGCATTTCCGTATTGGCTTTCTTGACCACGATGTTGGTCGCAGCCTCGAAGCCGGCGCTACCGGCCGCGCCGAGGAATTCGATATCCGCGCTCGGCCACTCCTCATTAAACTGCTCCAGTGTTTCGACCACGCCACTGAGGGTCTCGGCCTTGTGATCCGCAAGATAGATGGGCATGGGCCAGATCGAACAGCCTGGATCGACATAATCGAGGTTTGCCAGTTCGGTCACCGCATAGTTGATCGTGTCCTGGTTGCGGAACAGCGCTTGCCACTTGGGGAAACCCTCGTTAAGGCCCATCATAATATCGCGGGTGCGGATGTTCAGGCCGCCGACATCTTCCACACCATCGAGCTGCCGCATACGCCATTCCAGCTCGTTGGCCATGCTCAGGCCCTCGTAATCAATGCAACCGTTCTCTTCGGTTTTGACAATCACCGCGAACACGTCGGTGCTGACCGAATAGTTCTCGATCATAAAGGCGACGTCACGGTTGTAGCGGGAGTTAGCCCGCAACTCCGGCGCACCCGGGTCGAGATCGCCAATGGCCAGATCCTTGCTCACGTAGAAACCACCCGCCGCCATGAACACGCTGACAATAATGGCGGCTGCCGCAGGACCTTTTCGCGTAAAGGACAACAGGAAGCGCCACAGAATGTGCATCTCTTCCGGGCTTTTCACCTCGCGACTCGCCAGTTCGGCACAGGTCTTACCCACACCCGTATAGGACAGTGCCACAGGAATCAGGATCAGGTTGGTAAAGATCAGCACCACAACGCCGATGCTTGCCGTGATCGCCAGATCCTGAATCACCTGAATCTGGATAATCATCAACACCGCAAACCCTACACCATCAGACAACAGCGCCGTGACACCTGCCAGAAACAGGCGCCTGAAGGTATAACGAGCGGCGATATACCGGTGTGTGCCGCGCCCGATATCCTGTATCACACCGTTCAGTTTTTGTGCGCCGTGGCTGACGCCGATGGCGAACACAAGGAAAGGCACAAGGATAGAGAAGGGATCAAGTTCATACCCAAGCGTCGCCAGTATGCCCATCTGCCACACCACAGCGACCAGCGTGATGGCGATGACCATCACCGTGGATCGAATACAGCGCGTGTACCAGTACAACAGAAGTGTCGCAATCACCACGGCGATGGCAAAGAATCCCATGACGGCATAAAGACCGTCGATGAGATCGCCAACGAGCTTGGCGAAGCCGATAATGTGGATCGATTTATCGGGATCGTCTGCCGTGAAGCGCTCGCGCACCTCCTCCAGTTTATCGCTGAGTTCTGCGTAATCGAGGCGCTCCCCGGTCTCGGGGTTTTTATCCAGCAGCGGCACGATGATCGTCATTGATTTCAGATCGTTCGAGACCAGATCACCAATAATGCCAGCGCGAACCATATTCAGCTGGATTTCACCGATCGACTGGGGTGAATCCGGATCGTAATCACCGGGAATAACCGGCCCCCCTTCAAACCCCTCCTCTGTCACCACGCGCCAACGGGTGTTGGGTGTAAACAGGGACTTCATCCCGTTGCGATCAACGCCGGGTACGAAGAAAATCTCGTCGTTAACCTTCTCGAGGTATTTAAGGTTTGCCGGCGTGAAAATAGTGCCTTCCTTGACCGCCACAACAATGCGCAGATTGTTGCCGAGCCCCTTCAGGTCATTCTGGTTTGCCTGGTAATTGATGACATAATCATGCGCCTTGGGCAGTGTCTTCTCGAAGCCCGCCTGCAATTGAATCTTGGTCGCCTGGAAGCCGAGTACCAGTGTAACCAGTGCACACAGCACCAGCACAGTACGCCGGTGATTGAACACCAATCGCTCAAGGAAGGTACCGGACTGCTCGTCGAAATCCTTGAGATTCGCAATAACCGGCAGGTCTGACTGTGATGCGTGAGCCATTACTTATTCTCCAAATACTATTATTTCGGCAGCGTGACTTTGTGAACACCGTTGGGACCACCCACCAGAAGTGTATTACCCGGGCCTTCAGCAACGGCATAAATAAAACCGCTGCTAGTATATAGCTGCCCGCCGCCAGTGATCGGAATATTTGCGAAGCTGGCCCCGTTGTCATTGCTCATCAGGACCTCCCCGCCAATACCCACCGCCACAAGACGGCCATCAGAGAGTCGGATAGAATCGACGATCGCGCTGGTCGGCGGCTTTTTCACTTCTGTCCACGTCACTCCGCCGTCATCAGTGCGGTACATCTTGCCACGCAGACCACCCATCACCAGGCCGCCATTGGCAGTATCGATTATCGTAAAGAAGCTCCCCTCCCAGGGGATGGTCTCTACCTTTTTGCCGATCTCGGCGTTGATGTCGCCCTCAATCAACAGCCCCGCCTCGCCACTGGCAAAAAACTTACCGTCCCCTGGCATCGGTGCAAAATCAAATATGTGGTAGAAGCCGGGATTATCGACGTTTTCAAGAATCGGCACCCAGTTCTTGCCGCCGTCCTCCGTTTCCAGAATCATGCCGTACGCGCCTAGCGCATACCCATGCGTACTGGTTGGGAATGCAACCCTGAACAGGGGTTTGTCGGCGCCCTGGGAAATCGCGAAATTCATTTCATCGACCAGCAACGGATACTGTTCACTGTCGGGATTCTCCTCAGCGAGGGCCTCGTAATACGCCAGCCCTTCAGTGCCATAGCGCAGACCATCGAACTGTTTCTCCCAAGTCTTGCCACCATCGCTGGAGTGCAGGATCACACCCTCGTGCCCCACGGCCCAACCCAACTCCGGGGTCGGGAAATCGACGTCCAGGATACTGCTACGCACTGGCACCTGGGCCTGCTGCCAGTTGTCACCGCCATCGTCTGAATACAGAATGTGGCCGTGCTGGCCGGTGGCAAAATAGCGATCGCCAAACTTGCTGATCGAGTAGATCAGGGAGTTCGCTGCCAGATCACTTTGCACTGCCGGCAACTCCAGCACATCGTATTCCATGGTGTCCGGAGCCGCCGAGGATGTCGCTGCGAAAGCCAGGGCGCTTACCAGCACTACTATTTTTAACTTCATATCAGGACTTCCATTACTAACAGTCACAAGGAGAGAATTTAACCATCACGAACCCCTTGAAAACCGCATTCGCAAATGCGTCTCCGGGGAGTAAACCTTCTGCCCAGGCTGAACATGCAGTTCCCGACACCTCCCGGGCAGCCTGCCCGATGGGTGCCCCCCGTCGAGACAGCTTCCGATCCACAGCATGCTCCCGCTATATTCTGTTCTTTCCGGGAGTATCCTGTGAGTGTAGCGGATATGTAACCACCTGCTGACAATTTGTTATTTACCGGCCGCACTAAACGGAGACCTGATACCTGCGACTCACTACCTTCAGCAACAAGCGCGACTCTAATCCAGCCCACGCCATCAGCGGGAAAGCCAGATCGGACTTGCGCCAATCATATCAGCTATGGGTATTTGAACAACACCCGAGGCGCTTGAATTCTGAAATTCCCTGTTCAGGCTGCTACCACATGACGCATTAACTGGCCATAGCCATGGAACACGGGAACCCCATCCAGCGCATGCTGATTGCGCAGGTGCTGGCGCAGTTCTCCGAGCTTGTAACAGGGCACACTCGCCATGAAATGATGCTCCATATGGAAATTCACACCACAGGGTGCAAATATCATGCGTTGCCACCAGGGTGCTTCAACGGTACGGGTATTGAGGCGCGCATCCTGATCGAACAAATCTGGCACCGCGGCATGCTCGGCGATCTGCCGCACGCGGATAATCAGCATAAATACAGTCATATACGCCACCACCCAGAGTAAATACGTCCAGCCAATACCAAAGGCGGCAAGGATGAGAAACAACCCCAGTTGCACTGATAACTGCTGTATAAAAGGTAGCGCAGAGTCGCGCTTTTCGCTGGAGACCACACCGGAGGCACCGCGGAAAATATACGCCATGAGTTTCAAACCGGTCTGGCCAGTCAGGTCCCGCACCACCTTGCGGCGAAAGCTGGCGCGTGAAACCGGGTAGTCGCGGTAATTGGGCAGGTCAGGGTCATCCTCGGTACCAGCCTTGCGGTGGTGTTCAAGGTGTCCCCGGGCGTAGGCGGGCTGGTCATTCATCACTGGCAGTGCACAGAGCCACTGGCCAACGATATCGTTCAGTCTTGCGGTGCGAAACAATGTGCGGTGGCCACAATCATGCATCAGCACAGACAGCGCCAGTTGGCGCCCCGCAAGCAGGACCACCGCTGCGATAACCGTGAGCGGATTAGGCCAGGCGGCCACTGTCGCAAATATTGCCGCGATGGCAAACCAGTTGCCCAGCACCAGGCGCCAGGCCTGCCAATCACTCTTCGCGGTGAAGTAGGCAACATCCTCACGGGTCAAAAAATCACTCACCTTCATGATGCCCTCCAGACTACAGCGGCCCCAACCGCCTGACGGCGCTCCGGGCACGGTATACACATGACATAGTCTCTTAGTATAGTACGAAATTTTGTAGGATAGTTATTACTATCTTATACCTCACTCCGCGCCTGTCACGAAACAGGGCGGGCAGGTAAACTGACCCAATGAAAAGCCCTGTCAAAAAGAAAACCCACGCCTTCTCAGTCGCGCAATTGCACGCGATATTTTTCGCGCTCTGCTGTCTATTGACACTGTTGCTGTACCTGCAGGGTGGCGCCACAAACCCGTTTGTGTCCTTGTATCTTGTTCCGATCGCGATTTCTGCAGCCACCCTCCCCGTTCATCGCACCTTGTCCCTGGCCGCATTTTGCCTGTTGGCCTACTCACTGCTGATGTTCTACTACGAGCCGATGCAACTGCTGTCACCAGGCCACGATATGACCTTGATGACCAGCGACAACCACAGCATGCACCTCAGCGAAAGTACGCAGGTGAACTGGCACGTTGTCGGCATGTGGTTAAATTTCGTTCTCAGCACACTGCTGATCACCTACTTCGTTGTCCGCATGGCCCGCACGCTGCGGCGCCGTAACGCCGAGCTGGCAGATATCCGTGAACAGCAACTGCGCGATGAGCAACTGCTGGGTATCGCCACACTGGCCGCAGGTACACTCCATGAGCTGGGGACGCCGCTGGCGACGATGACATTGATCGTGGATGAGCTGGAATCCGCTACCAGGGAGAACCCTGACATCGCCGGGGATGTAACATTACTCGCCCAACAATTAGCACGCTGCAAACTGAGTCTGCAGCATCTGGCGCACGCGGCAGAACAATCCTCCGACCAGTTGCAGCGCGTGGCAATACGCGATTATCTGGAAAAGGTCATGACGCACTGGCACTTGTTGAAACCGGGCATACCCCTGCAGAACAGCATACAACCGGTAGACGGGTACATTCGCATCGACAGTACTTTTGAGCAGGCGATTATAAATCTGTTGAACAACGCCGCCGAAGCCAGCCCGGATGGGATAGAGGTCGCTGCACAGACTGACGAAAAGGCCGGCACGCTAACGCTACTGATCAGGGATCACGGGCCGGGCATTGACTCCGATGCTGACAACTTCGGAAAGCCGTTCGTCTCAACACGCGGGCAGGGACGCGGCCTGGGATTGTTTCTCTCCAATGCGACTATCGAGCGCCTGGGCGGCCGGGTGATGCTGCAGTCCCACTCCGGCGGCGGCACCCTCACTACAATCACCGTACCGTGCGTGCAATGATCATGTTCCTTATTATCGATGACGACGAAACATTCTCCTATATACTGGCTCGCGCTTTGAAAAAGCAGGGGCACCAGGCCGCTATCGCGAACGATGGCGACACCGCGCTCGCCATGCTTCGCGACAACGCCACGGAAGCGGCCATCACACATGCGATTCTTGATCTGAAGCTGACTGAAACCAACGGCCTGCAGTTATTGCCGCAGCTACTGGCGGCCAGTCCGGAATTGCGGGTGGTGGTGTTAACCGGTTACGCCAGCGTGGCCACCACGGTGGATGCAATCAAACAGGGCGCCGTCAATTACCTGTCCAAGCCGGCCAGTGTAGAGGAAGTACTGGCGGCATTCGAATACGATGACCGGCAGGCGAGCGGGGTTTCGAGCGCGCATGAGCTGATCGAGGATAATCCCTTAAGCGTTCAGCGTGTTGAATGGGAGTATATCCAACGGCAACTGGTCGCCAACGACCACAATATTGCAGCGACCGCGCGAGCACTGGGGATGCACCGGCGAACACTACAAAGGAAACTGCAGAAACGGCCTTCACAGTCGTAACACTGGTTTTTGCGTGCGCGCGCACTGCCCTGACGCGGCCTCTAGGTCGGCAGATCGCCGGACACCAGCGCAGCCCTGATAATGCTCCAGGCCTGTTCGGCAGAATCGGCAAAATTAAATAGCGCCAGTTCTTCCTCAGTAATCACGCCCTCGTCCACCAGTAACTCGAAGTCTACGGCGCGCTCCCAGAATTCCCTACCCAGCAGTACCACCGGCAGAGCCGGTATCTTGTGGGTCTGGATAAGCGTGAGCGTCTCGAACAACTCATCCATGGTGCCGAAACCACCCGGACATGCCACCAGCGCTTTGGCGCGTTTGAGAAAATGCATTTTGCGAATGGCAAAATAGTGAAACTGAAAACACAACTCGGGGGTGATATAGGGATTCGGCTCCTGCTCAAACGGCAACACGATGTTGAGGCCAATGCTTTTTCCCCCGGCGTCCATCGCACCGCGGTTCGCCGCCTCCATAATACCGGGCCCTCCCCCGGTAATGACCACCAGCTCGGACTGACTTGCACTGAGGGCATCCTCAGTGATTAACTGCGCAAGCTTTCGGGCCTCATCATAGTAACGGCTGCTGTAGACGATACGCTCTGCAATCCGCACCTTGCGAGCGAGGCGAGGATCATCCGGGATCGCATTGGCACAGCACCGGGCGTGCTCCAGTCGCTCTGTTGCAGTTTGCAGGTCAGGAATACGGGAGCTGCCAAAAATCACCACAGTAGAATCGATACCAAATTCATCCTGCAACAGGTCTGGCTTGAGCAGCTCTAACTGTAGCCTGATCGAAAGCAGTTCATCGCGCAGCATGAAGTCTGCATCTGTATAGGCCAGCTTATACGATGAAGAATGGGTCTGTTCGACGTTTGTCGCTCGCCGTGATGTAGCGCCTGTTGGCTTCTCTCGCCTCACCCTGTGGGCCTCTTGCTGGAGCAGTGACGCTCGATACTCAGAATGTAACAGCTTCTCCTTTTTCAGGCACCTCAGCTGACCAGCCTTTGGTCGACAGGAATTTTCTAAAGGCTCTCTTCGCCTCCGGCTCACCATGCACCAGGAACAGTCTTGGATGTGGCTGTGCAAAGTTGTTCAGCCAGTTGAATAACTGCGATTGGCTCGCATGGGCCGAGAACCCACCGATAGTGTGGATCTTGGCATTTACCGCAATCTCATCACCGCCGATACGAAAGACCTTGGCACCATCCACCAGCGCCCGCCCCGGTGTGCCGACAGACTGGTAACCGACAATGATGACATGGGCGTTCTTCTTCCAGATATTGTGTTTGAAATGGTGCCGAATTCGACCCCCCGTACACATACCACTGCCCGCGATAAAAATGGCGCCTGACTCAATCCTGTTGAGCGCCATGGACTCGTCAGTAGTGGTCGAATACCGCAGTATAGGCAGGAATGAATGCAGGCTACTGCTCTTGCCGTGATTGATCGTTTCGGCGTCCTCGGCGTTATAGACATGCTGGTACCGGTGATAGATCTCAGTCACCGCAATCGCCATCGGGCTGTCCAGGTAGACCGCTTGGTGTCGCAGCTTGCCCTTCTGGTAAAGCTGGCCGAGTCTAAAGATGATTTCCTGGGTGCGCCCCACCGCAAAAGACGGTATCAGGATATTGCCGCCGTTCTCCGATGCTTCCTCGATTATTTGCTCAAACTCCTGCAGTGTCTCCTCCATCGGCCTGTGATCGCGATCACCATAGGTCGACTCCAGTAGCAGGACATCGGCACTGTGTACAATTTCCGGATCTTCCAGAAGGGCCGCATAGCTATTACCCAGATCGCCGGAGAACACCAGCTTCTTTTCCCTTCCCTGCTCAGTAATAAACAACTCGACTATCGAGGAACCCAGTATGTGCCCCGCGTCGCGAAAACACACCTCAACATTGTCGGCGACAGTGCGACGCTGCCCATAACTGAAGCCCACACATTGTGATAACGTCGTCTCTACATCCTCCAAAGTATACAGCGGCTCTATTTCCTCCCGCCCTGAGCGCCGCCGCCGTTTGTTCTCCCATTCGACATCGCGCTCCTGCAGCGATGCCGCATCCTTAAGCATCACCTCGAGCAACTCGCAGGTCGGATTCGTCATGTACATCGGACCGGTGAAGCCCTCCGCAGACAATTTCGGCAAACGGCCAGAGTGATCCAGATGGGCATGGGACAAGACAACGCAGTCGAGCGCCTGTATATCAAACCTGAACGTTTCTTCGTTTTCCTTTTCTTCCTCGCGCCGGCCCTGATAGAGCCCGCAGTCCAGTAATACCTTTGCACCACCGGTTTCCAGCAAATACGCTGAGCCAGTCACTCCTTCAACTGCACCCAGAAAGGTCAATTTTGCCATTGCTACCTCGATATGGAGATTCGAAACACTGCTCGATTGAATCCGCCGCTCAACATGTGCTGCCTGTGCCCCGGGCATTCGAGGGCGATAGTAACGGCGCGGGAATAAGTGGCGATTGCGTTAGATCAAGTATAGGCGGGAATGGTCATTCGCCCAATACCTTGCGCGGAGGCCGCAGGAGTGGAGAATCATGACGCTGCGGGTCGTCCTTGTGTGCGACAGGGCGCAGGGTCGTTGCGCTTCGGGCCGTCCTTGTGATCGACAG
>CAXBLZ010000052.1:0-29409 GCA_963976735.1 uncultured Halioglobus sp. | reverse complement strand
GGGAAATGGCGCGCCCGGAGAGATTCGAACTCCCGACCAACTGGTTCGAAGCCAGTTACTCTATCCAGCTGAGCTACGGGCGCGTGGAAGAAGTGGGATTATATAGATTCCTGGCCCCGGAGGAAGGCCTGTGGCGTCAATATCGCCGCATATCCGCGAATTTTTGCTGATTTCTGGCTAGCCAGGATCTTGCGGGCGGTGATTTGCCCCCGGCGGCGGACCCGCGCTCCGGAGCCGCACCCGCGCACCCGCGGTTGCGACGTCTGCCGGGGACATTCCTCCTCACGCTCCGGTGATTTACTCAGGTATACTATTGCCCACCTAAAATCAGGTATTTGCCGTGTCAGTCAACGAATCCAGTACAGAAGCGACAAACGAGGGGAGTGCGGCAGCGGATGCCAGCCCCGAGGCGCAGCCTGTGTTGAATACGCAGGCCGAGTCATCGCCGCCGCGAGTGGGCGAGCGGCCGCAGCAGGGTGAAATGCCGTTTGCCGTGGTCATGGGCAAGACGCTCACTGAATTTCCCAAGGATCTGTATATCCCGCCGCAGGCCCTCGCCGTCTTTCTGGAGGCGTTTGAAGGCCCGCTGGACCTGCTGCTCTACCTGATCAAGCGTCAGAACCTGGATATTCTCGATATCGATGTCTCCCGTATTACCGAGCAGTACATGCAGTATGTGGAGTTGATGGACGCCATGCAGTTTGAACTGGCGGCGGAATACCTGTTGATGGCCGCAATGCTGGCCGAGATCAAGTCGCGGATGTTGTTACCGCGCGCCGTTGACGTGGAAGACGATGAGGAAGATCCGCGCGCCCAACTGATTCGACGGCTGCAGGAATATGAGCGGTTCAAGAAGGCGGCCGAAGATATCGAGGAGTTGCCGCGTGTTGAGCGCGATACCTGGGTAGGCAGCGCGAGCCCCCCCGAGTTGCACCGTGCGCGACCGGAACCGCAGGTGGAGATGCGTGAATTACTGCTGGCGATGGGCGAGGTGATGCGCCGGGCGGATATGTTCGCCAGCCACCACATCCAGCGCGAGGCGCTGTCGACGCGCGAGCGGATGAGCGAGGTGCTGGAGCGCCTGGCCGGTCGGCAGTTTGTCCCCTTCGTATCGCTGTTCAGCGCCTCCGAGGGCCGCCTGGGAGTTGTAGTGACTTTTCTGGCCATTATGGAACTTATCAAGGAATCACTCGTGGAAATCGTGCAGACCGAAATTTTTGGCCCGATCCACGTCAAGGCAAGGTCGGAGTAATATGTCGGAAATCGGTTTGGTGCAGATTATCGAGGGCGCGTTGCTGGCCGCGGACAAGCCGCTCACGGTGGTGCAATTGGCGGAGCTGTTTGAGGAGCACGAGCGGCCGGACAATGGGGCGATTCGCGAGGCACTGACTGAGGCCCAGGCGCGCTGTGACGAGCGCGGGTTCGAACTGAAGGAAGTGGCCAGCGGATTTCGCTACCAGGTGCGGCAATCGCTCAGCCCATGGGTCGGCCGGTTGTGGCACGAACGGCCGCAGAAATACTCCCGGGCACTACTGGAAACGCTGGCGCTGGTCGCTTATCGACAGCCCATCACGCGCGGCGAGATCGAGGAAATTCGCGGTGTCGCCGTCAGCTCCAATATCATTAAAACGCTGCACGAGCGGGAGTGGATCCGCGTGGTCGGGCACCGCGACGTGCCGGGTCGGCCCGCCATGTATGCCACCACCCGCCAGTTCCTGGACTACTTCAGCCTGAAGACGCTCGATCAACTGCCGGCTCTCGCGGAGATTCGCGATCTGGAGACGCTGAACGCCGAACTGGGCTTTAGCGACCCGCTGCCGGGAACGGATGCTGCGCCCGCTCCCCAGGGTGATCCCGACACTGATGGCGAGCCGACTGCACAGGCACAACAGGTAGCGGCGGAGCCCGGGGAAGCGGAGCACGCGATATCAGAGTCAGGAGTGGAAGACGGCGAGGTGCTGCAGGCCGACTCCGGGCAGCAGGAGGCTACTCAGTCCGGCCCCGGGTTGACCGTGGTGGGTGGCACGGCGCACGTAGTGGCGGCGCGCGATGAGCCAGTGCCGTCGGTCACACTGGCCGAGGCAGCGGATGATCTGGAAGCGCGGGCCGCGCAATCGGAGTCTGCGGATGTGAGTGCCGCTGACAACGATGAGGTTGAGTCGGCGTCGGATGATTACACGGACGGCGTCTCGTCCGAATCCGAATCGAAGACCTGACATGGTAAAGAAGCTCCACAGGGATGCACCCCGCCTGCAGGGCAAGCAGCCGGCAAGCGCGGATGCCAGGCCTGCTGTTGCCAAAGACAGTGCCGCCGCGTCCAACGCCGGTGAAAAGCTGCAGAAGGTACTGGCGCGCACCGGCCTCGGTTCGCGCCGCGAGATGGAGCGCTGGATCGAGGCTGGCCGCGTGGCGGTCAATGGTAAAGTGGCGCACCTCGGTGACCGCGTGGATGGGCGCGACAAGCTGGCTGTCGACGGCCGCTCGGTAGATATTGCGCCGGCCGAGGAGGCGCGTTGCATCCTCTACCACAAGCCTCCCGGGGAGGTCTGTTCACGCAGCGATCCCGAGGGGCGCCGCACGGTATTCGGGCGCCTGCCCAACCTGAAAACGGGTCGCTGGATCTCTATTGGTCGTCTGGATTTCAACACCTCTGGCCTGTTGCTATTCACCACCGACGGCGAGTTAGCCAACGCATTGATGCACCCCTCATCCAACATCGAGCGCGAGTATATGGTGCGGGTGATGGGCGATGTGCAGGAGGAGATGCTGCAGCGCATGCAGGAGGGTGTGATGCTCGAAGACGGTGTCGCTCGCTTTACTGATATCCAGCAGATCGGCAAGGGCGGGATCAACCGTTGGTACTGCGTGGTGTTGATGGAAGGGCGAAACCGGGAAGTGCGACGCCTGTGGGAATCGCAGGGGCTGACCGTCTCGCGGCTCAAGCGCGTGCGCTATGGCGATGTCTTTATTCCCTCGAAGGTCAAGCAGGGGCAGTGGATGGAGCTGGAGCGCAACGATGTGAAATCACTGTACCGCATGGCCAGTCTCGCGCCGAAAGACTTGGCCCGCAGCACTGACAAAGAGCGCGAGCTGATGGAGCGCCAGTTCGGCAAGCGCCACAGCCGTGGTGGCGCGGGTCGAGGCGCACCCAAACGCAGTGCCCCGAAGCAGCGCGGTCGCAGCTGAGTGCTGTTTGCGCTAGCGCGCGTCAAACGCCTTGCCGGTGATGCCGACGCTGTCTTCTCCCATCAGGTACAGATACGCTGGCATGATGTCCTGCGGCGACGGATTGACGGTGGGCTCCTCCGCCGGATAAGCCGCTCGCCGCATCGCGGTGTTGGTGCCGCGCGGGTTCAGGCTATTGACGCGAATATTGGAGGTGTTTTCCAGTTCATCCGCCAGCACCTGCATAAAACCCTCGGTGGCAAACTTTGACACCGCATACGCTCCCCAGTACGCCCTGCCGATGCGACCCACACCGGAGGATGTCACCACGATGGACGCGCTCGGCGCCTGTTGCAGCAGTGGCAACAGGTCGCGTGTCAGCAGAAACTGGGCATTGACGTTCACCTGCATGACCTCTGTCCAGCTGGCGTAACCGGCGTCCGCGAGCGGGCGGCGATCCCCGAGCAGCGCGGCGTTGTGCAACAGGCCATCGAGACAGGAGAATTCCTCGCCCAGGCCGCTCGCCAGGTTGGCGTAGCTGTCCTCTGTGGCGGTGGCTAGATCCATTTCTATAATGCCGGGCCTGGCGCCGCCGGCCGCCTCAATTTCATCGTACACAGCCTCCAGCTTGCTGCCGGTTCGCCCCAGCAACAGCACTGTCGCGCCGTGTGCGGCGTAGCTTAGCGCTGCGGCGCGACCGATACCGTCACCGGCACCGGTTACCAGGATGGTCTTCCCTGCCAGCAGGTCGCTGCGGGGTGCGTAGTTGTCGGGGATAAGCAGATCGGTCATGCGATGTCCTGTTGTCGGCTGCCCAGAATCAGTTCGAGCAGGTCGGTGCTATGGTGTGCCTGTGCGTTTGCGCCCCAGCGCTGGGGATCGTCGCCCGCCTCGATATAGCCGTAGCTGGCGGCAATGGTATACATGCCGGCGGCACGTCCGGCCACTATATCGCGCTGATGATCGCCCACGTAGATCGCCTCGTGTGGCGCGCAGCCGAGTTCGCGGCAGTTCAGGTACAGTGATTCCGGGTGCGGTTTACGGTGGCGGACATCGTCCGGGCATACAACGCTGCCGGGCGGCGGCTGGATGGCCAGTTTTTCCAGCAGTGGTGCGGTGTAGGCGCGCGGTTTGTTGGTGGAGATACCCCAGGCGACGCCCTGCGCCTGCAATTGTGCCAGCAGCGACTCTATGCCGGGGTAGGGCGAGGCCATCGTGCCGAGCACCTCACCGTAGAGCTCCAGCAGGCGCAGTCGATTGCGCTCGAAGTCCGGTGCGTCCTCGGGCATATCCAGCCCAAGGCTGACCAGCGCACGCGCACCATTGGAGACGGAGGCGCGAATGCGTGCGGGATCCATCGGCCCACGCCCGTGCTCCATGCGCAGTGTTTGCACCACCGGAACGAATTCGTCGGCGGTATCGACCAGCGTGCCATCCAGATCGAAAATGACAGCGCGCAGCGTACCTCCAAAGGCGGTTGGTGGAGGTTTTATCACGCAGGCTTCACCGCATGTACCATGTAATTCACGCTGACGTCTTTTTCGTTCAGGCGGTAGCGCCGGCTCAACGGGTTGTAGGTCAGCCCGGTCATGCCGGCTAGTACCAGCCCCGCGTCTCGCATCCAGCCGGCCAGCTCCGAGGGCTTGATAAACTTGGCGTATTCGTGCGTGCCTGCGGGCAGCAGCTGTAAAATGTGCTCGGCGCCGACAATGGCAAACGCGAACGCCTTGGGATTGCGATTGATGGTGGAAAAGTACAGCGCGCCACCGGGCTTGGCCAGTGCGGCGCAGGCGGCGATTACCGCACCCGGGTCCGGCACATGCTCCAGCATTTCCAGGCAGCAGACGACGTCGTACGCGGCCCCTTTATCTGCTGCCAGTTGTTCCGCAGTGGACTGCCGGTAATCCACCTCAACACCCGATTCCAGCTGGTGCAGTCTCGCCACCGCCAGCGGTGCCTCACCCATGTCGATACCGGTGACAACGGCGCCGCGCTGGGCCATCGCCTCAGCCAGGATGCCGCCGCCGCAGCCGACGTCCACCAGTTGCTTGCCAGCGACCGGCGAATGCTCATCGATGTAGTTGGCGCGCAGCGGGTTGATATCGTGCAGCGGTTTGAATTCGCTGCTGCGATCCCACCAGCGCGAGGCAAGCGCCTCGAATTTGGCAATTTCCTGCGGGTCTACATTCAATTTAATGGTCATTGCGCAGTCCCCGCCGTGTTTGCGATCCGTTGTTGCCAGCCGTTGATACGCCGGCTGAGCGCATCCAGATCGATACGCGACAGCGTCCTGTCTGCCATCACCGCCTGCCCGGCAATCCAGCTGTGACTCACCTGGCTGCCATTGCAGGCGTAGACCAGCTGGGACAGCGGATGGTAGAGCGGTTGCGTTTCGGGGCCGCGCAGGTCCACCGCTATCAGATCGGCCTGTTTGCCTGCTTCCAGGCTGCCGATGCGGTCGTCCAGGCCCATCGCCCGCGCACCATTGATGGTGGCCATGGCCAGGGTGTCGGCTGCTGGCAGCGTCGTGGCATCGCGTGTGTGAAGCTTGGCCAGCAGCGCGGCGGCCTGCATCTCGCCGAACAGGTTGAGGTCGTTATTGCTGGCGGCGCTGTCCGTCCCCAGCGCGACATTGACGCCACGATCCAGCAGGGTGCCGACGCGACATGTGCCGGAGGCCAACTTCATATTGGACTGCGGACAGTGCACCACATTGGCACCGGTTTCCACCAGCAGGTCGATGTCCTGGTCGCCCAGATCTGTCATGTGCACACACTGTGTTCGAGGGCCGAGCAGGCCCAGTCGATGCAAGGTATCCAGCGGGCGTTCACCGCTTTGCTCGACGGCCATCAGTACCTCGCCGGAGGTCTCGTGCAAATGGATGTGTACCGGGGCATCCAACTCGGCGGCGAGTGTCGCGACCTTGGCCAGATTGGCCTCGCAGACGGTATAGGGGGCGTGGGGCCCGAATACCACGCTCACCAGCGCACTGTGTTTGTAGTCGTCGCGCAGTGCCAGCCCCTTGCTGATGTAATCGTCCGCGTCTGTGCCCCACGCGGTGGGGAAGTCAAAAATCGGAAAGGTGATCTGGCAGCGCATGCCCAGGCGCTGTGCTGTGGCCGCGCAGATATTGGGGAAGAAATACATATCGCTGAAGGTGGTGGTGCCCGAGCGGATCATCTCGGCGATGGCCAACTCGGTGCCATCCCCGACAAACTCCTCACTGACGTGCGCCTGCTCCGCCGGCCAGATGTGTTGTTCCAGCCAGGGCATCAGGGGTTGGTCGTCGGCATAGCCACGCAGCAGGCTCATGGCGGCGTGACCGTGGCAGTTGACCAGCCCGGGTAGCAGTGCGTGGCCGGGTAAATCGAGCACCTGTGCTGCCTGTATGGACCCGGTTTCAGCGGTAGGCAGCAGGGCCGAAATTCGATCTCCGGTCAATGCGATACTGTGGTTTTCCAGCACAACACCGTGGGGAACTACCGGCACAATCCAGCCAGCGTGGATCAGGGTGTCGACCGTCTCGGGTGGTGATGATGTCATAGGTTCTTTCCTGTTTCCCGGAATCTTGGCGGCACGCCAGAATGGGCGCGTAATGCCCCTGCGGCCAGTTGTTCGACGGGAATTAAGCCGCCGGCGCGAAAGTATAACCACAAATGGCCCCCCGCTGCCCTAATGGCGTCGAATTTCTGCAAAAACGTGGCGAGAACACAGTTAAATCCCGTATAATCGGCGGTTTGATTTCGGGGCCTGGCAGCAATCATTCCATCGCTGGCTGTTGCTGGAAAAATCCCCCGCATAAGAATTAACCGTTGTCCTTAAGATGCCTTCGCAGCCAGTCAAGGAAGTCCTAGTAAATGGGTGAATTAGCCAAAGAAATCCTTCCCGTCAACATTGAAGACGAGATGAAACAGTCCTACCTGGATTACGCCATGAGCGTGATTGTGGGGCGGGCGCTTCCGGATGTCCGGGATGGGTTGAAGCCTGTCCACCGGCGCGTATTGTTCGCGATGAACGAACTGAGCAACGACTGGAACAAGGGTTATAAAAAATCAGCCCGTATCGTCGGTGACGTGATCGGTAAGTACCACCCGCACGGAGACTCCGCGGTGTACGACACCATCGTGCGCATGGCGCAGCCATTCTCGCTGCGCTACATGCTGGTGGACGGGCAGGGGAATTTCGGTTCCGTGGATGGCGATTCGGCCGCGGCGATGCGCTACACCGAAATTCGCATGCGCAAGATTGCACATTCAATACTGGCGGATCTCGACAAGGAGACCGTCGATTTCGTCGATAACTACGACGGCACCGAGCGTATCCCCGCGGTCATGCCCACGCGCGTGCCGAACCTGTTGATCAATGGCTCCTCCGGTATCGCCGTGGGTATGGCCACCAATATTCCGCCACACAACCTGACCGAAATTGTCAGTGGCTGCCTGGCGCTGATCCGCGATCCGGAGCTCACCGTTGACGAGCTGATGGAGCATATCCCCGGCCCTGACTTCCCCACCGCCGGTATCATCAACGGTAGGGCGGGCATCATTCAGGCGTATCGCACCGGGCGCGGCAGGATTTACGTGCGCGCCAGGGCGGAAGTTATCCACGACGAGAAGCGCGGCAAGGATATTATCCTGATCCACGAACTGCCCTACCAGTTGAACAAGGCCCGCCTGATTGAACGCATCGCCGACCTGGTGAAGGAAAAGCATATCGAAGGCATCACCGAGTTGCGCGATGAATCCGACAAGGATGGCATGCGCGTTGTGATCGAACTGCGCCGCGGTGAGATTGGCGATGTAGTGCTGAATAACCTCTACGCCCAGACGGGAATGCAGTCAGTATTCGGGATCAATATGGTGGCGCTGGTCGACGGCCGGCCCAAATTGCTGAACCTGAAAGAGATACTCGAAGCCTTTATCCGACATCGCCGCGAAGTGGTTACCCGCCGCACGGTCTACCTGTTGCGGAAAGCGCGTGAGCGCGGGCATATTCTGGAAGGTCTGGCGATTGCGCTGAGCAATATCGATCCGGTCATCGCCCTCATTAAAGCCTCTCCCAGCTCCGCTGAAGCGAAGGAAAAACTGCTGGCACAGGCCTGGGAGCCGGGCGATGTCACCGGCATGCTGGAACGCGCTGGCAGCGATGCCTGTCGCCCGGATGAACTGGAGCCTCAGTACGGCATGCACGATGGAAGGTACCATCTGTCACCGGCCCAGGCGCAGGCCATTCTGGAGCTGCGACTGCACCGCCTGACAGGCCTGGAGCACGAAAAACTGTTAAACGAATATCAGGAGAAACTGCGTGAAATCGCCGATTTCCTCGATATTCTCGGCGATTCCGAGCGGCTCAAGCTGGTGATCCGTGAGGAGCTCGAAGAGATTGTCACCGAGTACGGCGATGAGCGTCGCACCGAGATCACCGCCTCCCAGCACGACCTCACAGTGGAAGACCTGATCACTGAAGAGGATCGGGTGGTGACGATTTCCCACGCCGGCTATGCCAAAACGCAGCCCTTGAGTGACTACCAGGCCCAGCGTCGCGGCGGTATGGGCAAGTCCGCCACCGCAGTGAAAGATGAGGATTTTGTCGAGCACCTGCTGATTGCCAGCACCCACGCGACGATTCTGTGCTTCTCCAATCTTGGCAAGGTGTACTGGTTGAAGGTGTACCAGATACCGCTGGCGGGTCGCAATTCCCGTGGGCGCCCGATGGTAAACCTGCTGCCGCTAGAAGCGGGCGAGCGAGTGACCTCGATTCTGCCGGTGGTGGAGTATGTCGAAGGGCACTATATTTTCATGGCGACGGCCAACGGCACGGTGAAGAAAACACCGCTGACGGATTTTGCTCGTCAGCGCAGCGTGGGCCTGCGCGCATTGCAACTGGATGATGGCGATGTACTGGTTGGCACTGCGATTACCGAGGGTGATAGTGACGTGATGCTGTTCAGTACCGAGGGCAAGGCGGTGCGCTTCAAGGAAACCGATGTGCGCTCAATGGGGCGAACGGCGCGCGGTATTCGCGGCATCCGGCTGGCAGAGGGCCATAGCATGATATCGCTGATTATTCCCCAGGCCGCGGGCATGGTGCTGACAGTGAGTGAAAACGGCTATGGCAAGCGCACCCAGATCGCGGATTTCCCCACCAAGGGCCGCGGCGGCAAGGGTCTTATCGCGATGTCAACCAGCGAGCGCAACGGCAATATGGTCGGTGCTGTACAGGTCTTTGAGGGCGACGAGCTGATGCTAATTTCCAATCAGGGCACACTGGTGCGGACCCGTTCGGACGAGGTCTCCATTCTCAGCCGAAATACCCAGGGTGTGCGAGTGATTCGCACCAAAGAAGGCGAACGCCTGGTGGGTGTGCAGCGTATCGATGAGCCAGCTGAGATGCTGGAGCCCGAGACTGACGGTGACACTGACAACACAGACAATGCCGCTGACTGAAGCGGCTTTTTTTCAACCCCCGAGGAAGTACGTACGATGACCCGTTGCTACAACTTTTGTGCCGGACCGGCGTCGCTGCCGGAACCCGTTCTTCAAATCGCTCGCGACGATATGCTGGACTGGCACGGCAAAGGCCTGTCCCTGATGGAAATGAGCCACCGCAGCGATGAGGTGGTGGGGGTGGCGCAGCATGCCGAGAAGACGCTGCGCAGTCTGCTGGGTATCTCTGACGACTATGCGGTGTTGTTTCTGCAGGGTGGTGCCAGCACCCAGTTTGCCGCCGTGCCGCTGAATTTGCTCGCCGGTAAGGGCCGCGCCGATTATGTCAATACGGGGCAGTGGTCGAAGAAGGCGATAGAGGAGGCGCAGCGCTACGGTGAGGTGAATGTGGTTGCCAGCGCGAAAGATACAAATTTTTCCACGATTCCCGCGCAAGCGAGCTGGCAGCTGGGGTCAGATCCCGCCTATCTGCACTATGTCGCCAATGAAACGATTGGCGGGGTGGAATTTTTCTGGACGCCCGAGGTCGATGTGCCGCTGGTCGCGGATATGTCATCGACTATCCTGTCGCGCCCGATCAACATAGACGATTTCGGTGTCATCTACGCTGGCGCACAGAAAAATATCGGGCCCGCCGGCCTCACGCTGGTGATCGTGCGGCGCGATCTGCTGGGATCGGCGCATGCACTGTGCCCGGCAATGCTCAACTGGCAGGTCGCGGCAGACAACGATTCCATGTACAACACGCCGCCGACCTTCGCCCTCTATCTGGCGGCGCTGGTATTTGACTGGCTGGTGGAGCAGGGCGGGCTGACAGCGATGGAAGCGGTCAATCGTCGCAAGGCGCAAAAATTGTACGCGGCTATCGATGGCAGCGACTTCTATTCCAATCCGGTGGAACTGGCCAGTCGCTCCCTGATGAACATTCCCTTTATTCTGGCCAATGCCGACCTCGACAAACTGTTTTTGAAGGAATCCGAGGCAGCCGGCCTGTTGAACCTGAAAGGGCATCGCTCGGTGGGCGGTATGCGCGCCAGTGTCTACAATGCCGTCAGTGAGCAGGCGGTGGATGCCCTGATCGCCTTTATGCAGGATTTTGAGCAACGTAACGGTTAAGACTCCCTATGGCAGACAGCAGGAATCTAGAGCAGGTCCGGGCGGATATCGATGCGATTGACCAGGAAATCCAGGCGCTGATCAACAGGCGCGCACAGTGCGCGCAGCGCGTCGCGGATATCAAGCTGGCCGAAGTCGCCCAGGCGCACGCGCGTGGTGAAACCGGCGTCGAGCCGGTGTTCTATCGCCCCGAGCGGGAGGCGCAGGTGCTGCAGCGTATCATCAGCCGCAATACCGGTCCGCTGGAAGGTGCCAATATGGCGCACATCTTCCGCGAAATCATGTCCGCATGTCTGGCACTGGAAAAGCCCTTGCAGGTCGCCTATTTCGGTCCCGAAGGGACCTTTACGCAGGCGGCGGCCATCAAACATTTTGGCCACGCCGCCATCTGTGTACCGCAGGCCACGATCGATGCGGTGTTCGCCCAGGTGGAGTCGGGGGAGTGTCATTACGGCGTGGTGCCGGTAGAGAACTCGACCGAGGGTATGGTCAGCCACACGCTCGACAATTTCATGGATTCACCGCTGCAGATCTCCGGTGAAGTGGAGATGCGTATAGGCTTGCATCTGCTGGTGGCGCCGGGCACTGCCGAGAGCGAAATAACCCGGATCTGCGCCCACCAGCAGGCGCTCGCGCAGTGTCGCACCTGGCTGGACAAGCACTGGCCACACATCGAGCGCGAGGCGGTCAGCAGCAACGGCGAGGCGGCGCGAATGGCAGCCGACATGCCGGGTGTGGCCGCCGTGGCGGGTGATATGGCGCTGGAGCGCTACCGGCTCGAGGCCGTCGCCACCCATATCGAGGACTACGCGGATAACACGACGCGCTTCCTTGTGATCGGTCGCGAGGAAGTGCTGCCCAGCGGCCGCGACAAGACGTCCATTATCGTTGCCAGTCGCAACAAACCGGGCGCGCTGTTCAACCTGTTGGAACCGTTCCGGGCCGGCAATGTCAGCCTCACTCGCATCGACACCAGGCCGTCGCGTACCGAGAAGTGGGCCTATGTATTCTTTATCGAGTTTGAAGGGCATTTGCGGGATGAAAAAATCGCCGCAATCATGGTTGAGCTTGAAGAACAGTCCATTATGCTGAAACCGCTGGGGTCTTATCCCCAGGCGCTGTTATAGCTGTCGCCGTGAGCTACGCCACTGATACGGTTGTGATTGTTGGTCTGGGGCTGATTGGCGGCTCCCTGGCCAGGGCGCTGCGCCAGAGTGGCTTCAGCCGACATTTTATCGGCTGCGGACATCGCGAGCCCTCGCTGCGACGCGGCGTTGAACTCGGTGTCATCGACGAGTACACGCTCGATCTCGACGCCGCCGTTGACCGCGCCGATATCGTCGTGATCTGTACACCCACACTGACAGCCGCACAGATGCTGGGGCAGATTTTGCCGCGCTTGAACGGCCGCCCCGGTGGGCCGGTGATTACCGATGTGGCCAGCGTCAAGGGCAGCCTGCGCGATGCCGCGATCGCGATAGCGGGTGCGGTGCCGCCGCAACTGGTGCTGGGGCATCCGATCGCCGGTTCGGAACACAGCGGGGTGGAAGCCTCCGACGTGAATCTGTTCGTCGATCACCGGGTGATCCTGACACCGGAGGCCAGCAATGACCCGGCCGCTGTGGCGCTGGTGCGGGCCATGTGGGAGAGCACAGGGGCCGATGTACTGGATATGACGGTTGAGCGACACGATGCGGTGCTCGCCGCGACCAGCCATTTGCCGCATCTGTTGGCCTACGCGCTGGTAGATGCGCTGTCTTCATCGGATGCCAGCGACGATATTTTCCGCTGTGCCGCCGGCGGATTTCGCGATTTTACCCGAATCGCGTCCAGTGATCCGACCATGTGGCGCGATATTGCATTGGCAAACCGGTCCGCGCTGCTGGATGCGATCGATTTGTTCAGTGACCACCTCGGCCGTCTGCGCACTGCGGTGCAGGCTGGAGATGGCGAGGAGTTAAGCGACACGTTTAGTCGGGCCAAGCGGGCCCGCGATCAATTTGCCGCTCTTTTGGCGCAACGCAGCCAGCCGAAAATACCTTAAGGTTTACGTTATGCACTTCAAGTTACAGCCCGGCGGAGCCCTGAACGGGGATGTCAGAGTACCGGGTGACAAATCCATTTCTCACCGCGCCATTATGCTGGGGGCGCTGGCCGAGGGGACATCGCGAGTCAACGGCTTTCTGGAGGGGGAAGATGCGCTGGCGACACTGGCGGCATTTCGCGCCATGGGAGTGGCAATAGAGGGGCCACAGGATGGCCTTGTAACGGTGCATGGCGTGGGGCTGCGCGGTTTGAAAGCCCCTGTCAGTGCGCTGGATCTGGGCAATGCGGGTACCGGTATGCGCCTGCTCTGTGGCCTGCTCGCCGGCCAGGCTTTCGATACTGAACTCACCGGAGACGTTTCACTCTGCAGTCGTCCCATGGGGCGGGTGATTGAGCCCCTGACGAGGATGGGGGCCAGCATTCAATCCGCTGAGGGCGGCAGGCCACCGCTATTGATCCGCGGTGGGCAGCGGTTGCAGGGTATTCACTACGACCTGCCGATGGCGAGCGCCCAGGTGAAATCGTGTTGTCTGCTGGCCGGCCTTTACAGCGAGGGCACCACCTCTGTCACCGAGCCCGCCCCCACCCGCGACCACACCGAGCGGATGCTGAGAGGGTTCGGCTACGCGGTGCAGACGCGCGGCGACACGATTTCGCTGCAGGGGGGCGGTACCCTGCAGGCCTGTGATATCGAAGTTCCGGCAGACATCTCATCGGCGACATTTTTCCTCGTCGGAGCGAGTATCGCGCCGGGCTCAGACCTGCTGCTGTTGCATGTCGGTATCAACCCCACGCGCATTGGCGTCATCAATATCCTGCGCCTGATGGGGGCGGATATCACACTGCAAAATGTGCGTGAAGTCGGTGGCGAGCCGGTGGCAGATATCCGTGTGCGCCATGCACCGCTGCGCGGCATCGACATCCCTGTCGACCAGGTACCGCTGGCTATCGACGAGTTCCCCGCGCTGTTTATCGCCGCTGCCTGCGCGACGGGGCGAACCGTCCTGCGCGGTGCCGAAGAACTGCGTGTGAAAGAGAGCGATCGCATCGCCGCGATGGCCGAGGGCCTGACCACGCTGGGCGTCGTCAATGAAGTGCGCGATGACGGCATTGTGATCGAGGGTGGCCCGATGGGCGGGGGCGTCATTGATACCTATCATGACCATCGCATCGCGATGTCATTTGCTATCGCTGCGCTGCGCTCAACGCAGCCGATCACGGTGCGCGACTGCGACCATGTGGCGACCTCCTTTCCCGGTTTCGATACGCTCGCAGCGGGTCTCGGTCTGCACATCGACACGCTGGTGAGCTAGGTGACCATGACAGGCGTTCCGGTCATCACTGTCGACGGGCCCTCAGGGGCCGGCAAGGGGACCATCAGTCATATGCTCGCGGATCGCCTCGGCTGGCACTTTCTGGACAGCGGTGCCCTGTATCGCGTGACGGGGCAGGCCTGCATCATCGAGGGTGTGAGCTGGGACGATCAGCAGGCTGTTGCGGAAATTGCCCGGCACCTGGATGTGGGGTTTACCCTGTCTGCAAGCGGCGAGATGCTGGTATCCTATAAAGGTATCGACGTGAGTGCTGCAATCCGCACCGAGGAGGGCGGGCGCGGTGCCTCCAAAGTGGCGGCGATTGCCGCTGTGCGCGAGGCCCTGCTGGCCCGGCAGCGCGATTTTATGCAGGCTCCCGGGCTGGTGGCGGACGGCCGTGATATGGGTACTGTGGTGTTTCGCGACGCGCCGCTCAAATTTTTCCTCACAGCGAGTGCCGAAGAGCGCGCGGAGCGCCGCTATAAGCAGTTGATTGCAAAGGGCGAAAATGTTAGTCTCCCGCGCCTTCTGGCGGATATACAGGAGCGGGACGAGCGCGATAGCAGCCGCCCAGTCGCTCCCCTGGTTCCGGCTGAAGACGCCATTGTCATCGACAGTAGTGCCACGCCCATCACCGAGGTGTTTGAGCGGGTCCTTCTCGAAGTGAAAAAGAAAGGTTTTATTTAGCCGTCCCCGGCTCAACAGTCCTTTTTCGATGGTTTCAATGCTGTTTTCCCAACTGAATCCAGTCAGGGTGGGGGAGACGGCTTATTCAGAATGACCCGGGCCGACTGGAGGCGCGGTAGAGACAGTAGCCTGTCTCGCCAAAAACATACAGGTGCTAAGTAATGAGCGAATCCTTCGCCGAACTATTTGAAGAGAGTCTGAAAACCGTCGATATGCAACCCGGTGCCATCGTGACCGGTGTCGTCATCGACATAGATAACGAGTGGGTCACCGTACACGCGGGTTTGAAATCCGAAGGTGTTATTCCTCGTGCACAGTTTATCGATGCTAATGGCAATTGTGCGCTTAGCATTGGCGACGAAGTACAGGTTGCGCTGGAAGCCGTTGAAGACGGTTTCGGCGAGACCAAACTGTCGCGTGAAAAGGCCAAACGCGCCGAGTCCTGGAAGGACCTGGAAGCCGCGCACGAGGCCGACGAAGTGGTTACCGGTATTATCAACGGCAAGGTCAAGGGTGGCTTTACTGTGGATATCAATACCATCCGGGCATTCCTCCCAGGCTCTCTGGTGGATGTTCGTCCAGTGCGCGAAACCGTGCACCTGGAAGGCAAGGAACTCGAGTTCAAGGTTATCAAGCTGGACCAGAAGCGCAACAACGTCGTGGTTTCACGTCGCGCGGTGATGGAAGCGGCCAACAGTGTCGAGCGCGATGCGCTGCTGGAGTCGCTGCAGGAAGGTATGACTGTCAAGGGTATCGTCAAGAACCTCACCGATTACGGTGCGTTTGTTGACCTCGGCGGCGTCGATGGCCTGCTGCACATTACCGATATGGCCTGGAAACGTATCAAGCACCCTTCCGAGATCGTGGAAGTGGGTCAGGAAATCGACGTCAAGATCCTCAAGTTTGACCGCGAGCGCAACCGCGTGTCACTGGGCCTGAAACAACTGGGCGAAGATCCCTGGTTGGAGATCACTGGCCGCTATCCCGAAGGCAGCCGTGTCAAAGCCAAGATCACCAACCTTACCGACTACGGCTGTTTTGCTGAGTTGGAAGAGGGTGTAGAAGGCCTGGTACACGTCTCCGAGATGGATTGGACCAACAAGAACGTGCATCCCTCCAAGATTGTCAGCCTGGGTGATGAAGTCGAGGTGATGGTGTTGGATATCGACGAGGATCGTCGTCGTATCTCGCTCGGTATCAAACAGTGCCAGCAAAACCCCTGGGATGCCTTTGCATCACAGTACGCCAAGGGCGCCAAAATCTCGGGCAACATCAAGTCCATCACTGATTTCGGCATCTTTATCGGCCTGGAAGGCAACATCGATGGCCTGGTGCACCTGTCGGACATCAGCTGGCATGAGCCGGGTGAAGAAGCCGTTCGCAACTACAAGAAGGGCGATGAGATCGAGACAGTGATTCTGTCAATCGACTCGGAGCGCGAGCGTATTTCACTGGGTATCAAGCAACTTGAAGACGACCCCTTCGGTAACTACGTTGCTGAAAACGATCGCGGCGCGATTGTGACCGGTGAGGTGATCGAAGTGGATGCCAAATCTGTGACGGTTAAACTGGCAGAGGAAGTCGAGGGTATTTTGAAGGCCTCGGATATCAGCCGCGAGAAAGTGGAAGATGCCCGCAACGCGTTCAAGGTTGGCGACACGGTCGAGGCCAAGATCATTGCGGTCGACCGCAAGAATCGCGGCGTCTCACTGTCCATCAAAGCCAAGGACTTTGACGATGAGAAAGAGGCTGTGAAGTCTCTGAAGGAGACTGAGAACGAAACTGCGTCTCCGGGTACCATCGGCGATCTGATCAAGGCGCAGATGGGCGAGTAATCCCGGCTCCAGACGCTCGGTCTGGTCCGCAGAAGGGCTCACTCAGGTGGGCCCTTTTTTTTGGTTTCGCGGTTTTACCCAGGTTCTCCAGTCCGCTATAAAATTCACTTTTTCTTTAAAAAATAAGGACTTGCGAATTGCTTCAGTGCGGTACACAATAGCCGCTCCACGATATCGGCTATAAGAATACCGCGAGCGGGGGCTTTATGACCAAAAGCGAACTTATTGAGACAATACTCTCCCGGCAGAGCCAGTTGTCTGCAAAAGATGTAGAACTGGCAGTGAAGACCATTCTCGAGCATATGTCGCAGGCACTCGCTAACGGTGAGAGGATTGAAATTCGTGGCTTCGGTAGTTTCTCCCTGCACTTTCGTGAGCCTCGGCGAGGCCGCAACCCGAAGACTGGCGATGCGGTTGAACTGACAGGGAAGTATGTTCCTCACTTCAAACCGGGAAAGGAATTGCGCGAACGGGTCAACCTGGGTCTGCAACTGGAGAATTAGGCTTGTTCCGTGACATGCAGGCGGTATGATCGAAAGCTCATACCGTTTTTTTTAACTCTTTTTTACTGAACTGGATATTTCGATGAAGCAATTGCGAAAACTCCTTACGGTGATCGTCATATTGGCCATGCTGGCGGTGAGTGTGTTGTTTGCCTTGCAAAACGAGGCGCCGGTGCCGCTCGACATTCTTGTCTATACCTTTGAGCCACAAAGTTTGGCCGTGTGGGTGCTGGTGGCGTTTGCGCTCGGTGGGGTGGTGGGCATGATTGTCTCCTCCGTCATTCTGGTGCGCACACGCGCGTCCCTGAGTGCGTGTCGAAAACAACTGGACAAGGCCCGGGAAGACGCCAGCAAAGTGCGCGGCACTGCAGCAGTGCCCCAGGCTGTATGACGCCTCCCATAATTGTCGCACTGGATTACCCCTCCGCCGAGGCGGCTCTGGATTTCGTAAAGCGGCTTACTCCCAACCTGTGCCGGGTGAAGGTGGGTAAAGAGCTTTTCACCCGCGCCGGGCCGGCGTTGGTGGACGATTTGCAAAGGCTCGGCTTTGAGGTGTTTCTCGACCTGAAGTTTCACGATATCCCCAATACCGTTGCCGGGGCGGTTCGCGCCGCTGCTGAATTGGGTGTGTGGATGGTGAATGTGCACGCCAGTGGCGGTCGCAGGATGATGGAATCTGCGGCAGAGGCTCTGGTTGCATTCGACCGGCCCCCGATACTGCTGGGCGTAACGGTGCTCACCAGCATGTCTGACCAGGATTTACAGGAACTCGGTTACAGCGAGACAGCCTCGCAGCGGGTTTCGCGCCTTGCGGCCATGGCGGCTGCAAGCGGGCTGGATGGTGTCGTCTGCTCGGCGCTAGAAGCGCAGGTATTGCGCCAGCAGTGCGGCGACACATTCTGCCTGGTCACGCCCGGTATACGCCTTGCGGGCGATGACGCCGCTGACCAGCGCCGTGTGGTAACCCCGCAAGAAGCGCTTGCGCTGGGAGCTGATTACCTGGTGATAGGGCGTTCCATCACCGGCGCCAGCGACCCTCTGGCAACATTACAGCGCGTGCACGAGCAATTGCTGCCGTCACTGTAATATCAAATGTGGTCAGCCGGCCCCGTTCCCCGCAATCACTGCTAGACTCTTCTCCGGTACGGATGCCTGCAAGGACGCAGTTAACCTATATGGAGATTTCACTATGACCAATTCCCCCATGTTACTGAACCATTCCCGAAACGCACTTGCGTGGCGGGACATTCTCTCGTTTACGCACCGGCGCGCGGTCGCAGCACTGATTCTGGCACTATTGCTGGGTGTCGGCATGTCGGCTGCGACCTCGTCGGCACTGGCACAGGTGGCCAACGCTGAGGCAGCGCCTGTCGCCACAACGGGCGTCGCCAAGGTGAACATCAATACTGCCGACGCCCAAGCGCTGGCGGCCAATCTCAAGGGGGTCGGTGAATCCCGGGCGGCGGAAATTGTCCGCTACAGGGAGACCTTTGGCGCCTTTGATTCGGTCGAAGAACTTGTCGAGGTTAAAGGGATTGGAAGCTCGACCCTTGATATGAATCGCGATGTGATAACACTGGAATAAGCTTACCGCATCCGTATTATGTGGGGGGCTTTTGCCCCCTTTTTTCTTATCGGTGATTCATTACAGTGAAATGTCTCGTCAGCGGCGCCACCGGATTCATTGGTCGTCGCCTTTGCCAGCAACTCAGCGACAGCGGGCATACGGTTGTTGCGTTGAGCAGAAATGGCGGTCCGCTCGATAACGGGGAGGCAACCCTGGCTGTGGATCTGGCAGCGGCGGACCCCGATACTCGTTGGCTGCAGGGTGTGGACGTCGTGTTTCATCTCGCCGGGGTTGCGCATCAGCACGCGCCGCTCGCTGCCTACACCGCGCTGAACTACCAGGCCACGGTGCGGCTTGCGAGCCTGGCGTCTGCCGCTGGCGCAAGTTGTTTTGTCTATGTCAGTAGCGTGAAAGCCATGGGTGCTCCGCGCTCCAGCGCGCCGCGCACTGAGTTGGAGTGTACGCCGCCAGTGGATGCTTACGGTTTATCCAAATGGCAAGCCGAATGCGCGCTACGTGATGCTGGTGCCGGTGATGGTATGTCCGTGGCGATTGTGCGTCCGGCGCTGGTTTACGGTCGTGAGGCCAAAGGCAACCTGCGGTCCCTGGCAGCAGGGGTGCGGTGGGGGCTGCCCCGACCACCGCCCATTGGCCGGCGCTCAATGATTGCACTTGACGATTTGGTCAGCCTGTTGATTGAGATAGCGCAGAATCCTCCCTCCGGTATCCAGACCTGGATCGCCTGCGGTGCAGACAGCTACAGCACTCAGGAAATCTACGACGTGCTACGCGCGGCCCGCGGCATGCGCAGCGGTGTTGCCTGGCTGCCCCACTGGGTATGGCAACTGGGCACTCGTCTGGTCGATATTGTGTCTTCAGGCGCAGAGTCGACTTACGAAAAGGTCTTCGGTACCGAACTTTACAGCAATGCGGCGGTGATCCGGGATACGTCTTGGCGTCCCCGTTACACCCTGGAGGATGTAGTGAGCCAGTGGAGTCCCGCTCGAGGTGGTGATTCATGACGGCTATTCTGGCCACCCTGGCGCTATCGATTGCCCTGTGCGGCCTGTATGAGCGGTTCGCCAGGAAGCGGCAAATACTCGACACTCCCAATGAGCGTAGTTCGCATTCGCGCCCGACACCCCACGGTGGCGGGGCCGCACTGTTGACAGCCTTTGTGCTCGGACTGTTACTGGCCACGTGGCTCTATGGCGGCTGGACGGAGCCCCTGATGACGCTGACCATCTGTGCCTCGCTGCTGGCCCTGTTCGGTATTATCGATGATGTGCGCGGCTTGTCCGTGCGATGGCGCCTGTTGGCCTACGCTGTGGTGTGCCTGGTGGCAGCGACCGTGCTGTTACACCGTGTCGAGACAGGGAGCGTACTGTGGCATGGTGTGTTGTTGCTGGTTGCCGCATTCATCCTGCTGTGGTGTCTTAATTTGTATAATTTTATGGACGGAATTGACGGGATCGCCGCGCTGCAGGCGATTTTTGTCTGTTCGGGAGCCGCGTTTTTGAGCTGGTTAGCGGGAAACGACGACAGCTACACCCGCTACTGCCTGTTGTTTGCCGCCGCGCACTGCGGCTTCCTGGTGTGGAACCGCCCACCGGCGCGATTGTTTATGGGCGACACCGGCAGTGTGCCTACAGGTTTCCTGCTGGCGGCACTGGCACTGGCAGGCGGGGTGCAGGGGCAACTCGACCCGCTGTGCTGGCTGGTGCTGTCGGCGGTGTTCATCACCGATGCCAGTTGGACACTGGCGCGACGCGTCGTTACCGGACAAAAATTTACGCAACCTCACCGCTCGCACGCCTACCAGCGCTTGAGTCGTCACTGGAATTCGCACCTGAAAGTCGACATGGTTGTGGTGGCGATCAATCTCATGTGGCTGTTACCGCTGGCACTCGCCGTGCAACTCTGGCCTGACTACAAACTATTTTTGGTACTTTTGGCATACCTTCCCTTGCTTGGCGGCATGGTGAAAACAGCAAGACTGGCGTAAAATTCAGGGGCACGAGCGTGCGTATTGTCACACTAGTATGCATACGCCATAGCCTAGAGCACAGGAGGTGACTTGCTAAATCGTCCACGCAATTTTATAACCCGTCCCGTTGTCGGTTTCATCGGCAGCCTGCGGGACATACTGCAAAAAGCTGTGGAACTCCCGCGCAATATCAAGCAGGCTTGCCTGTTCTCTCTCGACATGGTGTATGTCACGGCGGCCATGTGGCTGGCAGTGGCGCTGCGGTTCGGTCATCTGGATTTTCATCTCGGCGTCGTCGAGTATGCCTGCGGCGCTGTTACCCTGATTCTCAGTGCAATGGTTTTCCTGCGGCTCGGTTTGTACCGGGCCGTCATTCGTTTCATGGGTCAGCAGGCTATCTGGGCTATTGTGAAGGCGGCGGGCTATTCCACCCTGATCCTGGGTGCGACGGTCTTTTTTGCGCGCGCGGAAGTACCGCGATCAATGCCGTTTATCTACTGGGTGCTTCTGGTCGTCGGCATCGGTGGGACAAGATTGGCTGTGCGCGCATACTACCAGACCAAATTGCGCGCGATGTCCGAAAACGTGATTATATATGGTGCCGGGCAATCCGGTCGGCAACTGCTACAGACACTGCAGCACGGTGAGCAGTATCACCCCGTTGTCTTCGTCGATGATGACGCCTGCTTGCAGCGATCTATCATCAACGGTCTGCAGGTCGCTCCGCCTGAGGATCTTGAGCAACTGATCGACCAGCACGATATCTCCCAGGTGCTGCTGGCCATACCCTCCGCATCACAGGAACGCCGCAAGGAAATTATCAATTCTCTTGTCGGTTTGCCGGTTTACGTGCGCACGGTCCCGACAATTAACGAATTGCTGGCAGGAGAGGCCAGTGTCAACCAGATTCGTGACATCGATCTGGATGACCTATTGGGGCGTGAGCCCGTGCCGCCACACCCTGAACTCATTGCGAAGTGTATTACTGGGAAGGTCGTAATGGTGACGGGTGCCGGTGGATCCATTGGCGCACAATTGTGCCGGCAGATCATTCGAGCCGAGCCCAAGGAATTGATCCTGTTGGATAATTCCGAGTATGCCCTGTATAGCATAGAGCGTGAATTGCGAGCGTCATTAAAGGGCCTTGGTCTGGAGGTGGAACTGGTGGCGCTGCTGGGCTCCGTGCAGGACCAGAATCGCCTGGAAAGTATCTACCGCACCTTCAAAGTACGCACGGTCTATCATGCAGCGGCTTACAAACATGTACCGATGGTGGAATACAATATCGCCGAGGGTGTTGCCAATAATGTGTTTGGCACCTGGTATGCGGCAACGGCCGCTGTCAAGGCCGGTGTCGAAACCTTTGTCTTGATATCAACCGATAAGGCGGTGCGCCCCACAAATATTATGGGCGCTTCCAAGCGCCTCGCCGAGATGATCCTGCAGGGGCTCGCGCAACAAGAAGATTGCTCCACATGCTTTTGCATGGTGCGATTCGGGAACGTGCTGGGCTCTTCCGGGTCGGTGGTGCCGCTGTTTCGGCAACAGGTTGAGGATGGTGGCCCGGTCACGGTGACGCACCCGGAAGTATCGCGCTATTTCATGAGTATCCCCGAGGCAGCGCAGTTGGTGTTACAGGCCGGGGCGATGGCTACCGGTGGCGATGTGTTTGTACTCGACATGGGTGAGCCAGTACGCATTGTGGACCTGGCGAAGCGGATGATCAGGCTGAGTGGTTACGAAACGGGACACAGCTCGCAGATGGCCGAGCATATCGATATCGAGTTTATCGGGCTGCGCCCGGGTGAGAAATTGCACGAGGAATTATTGCTCGGCACCAATGTGACCGGGACAGGGCACCCGATGATCATGCGGGCAGAGGAGGAGTCTCTGCCCTTTAGCCAGATCCAGCGATTGCTCGTGAAACTGCGACAGCACTGCGACACCCTCGATTGCGACGGGATAAGTTCGGTGCTGAGTTTTGCAGTGAGTGGCTTTGGCGATCACAAGGTACGGTACGACCATTTGTGGAAACGCCAGGGCAAGCTGGTTGCAATGGAGGCTGCAACTGCGTCAAACGTGAAGGAACTTTTCCCCGACAGTCATTGAGTGGTCGCGGTTCAGAGCTGCCGCGCGCTGTTGTCAGCCATCTTTTTCATCGACATCAAATTGCCCGGTGAGTCGTCGCCGGATATGTGACCACGACATACCAGCGGCCAGTATGAACGACATCACGAGTAGGATAATCCATGTCAGTGCACCGCTGGCATCGAGGCTCAGCAACTCCATATCAATAAACCACCAGATAATGCAGGCGAACAGGGCGCCGCCAAGAAGGATGCCCAATATGCCCAGCGACATCATGGTGGCACGAAGAAACACGACCCATCCGATCAACAGGATGACGGCAATCAGCGCCATAATGGGCCCGAATGACGAGCTCTGCGCCACCACCCAGCTGACATACGAGTAATCCGAGGGGTTATAGGTACCGAATACGAGCGCTACGGCGAAGATCCACCGGGCGAAAAAGCTGCCAATATTGAACTCTGTAGCCATGGCCTACAATCCCTTACTGTTTATTGTCGTATGATAATAGCTGGAAAGGGCGCTGCGCTACACTGGTGGGTTACCAC
The DNA here is from genome assembly GCA_963976735.1 of uncultured Halioglobus sp. GTDB lineage: Bacteria > Pseudomonadota > Gammaproteobacteria > Pseudomonadales > Halieaceae > Marimicrobium. The sequence goes on along the minus strand of CAXBLZ010000052.1, from coordinate 6,108 downwards.
TTTTGGGGCGCGGCTCTACGCTGTATCCGTGAAAGCTCAGTGCTACTCAGCCCACGTGAGATTCAGGAATTTCCATATTGTTGCTGGGCAATGTGGCCACTGACAGCAATCGACAGCGCGCCTGGAAATCTGCCATCAGCTTGTTCAGGTTGCCCAGTGCGCCCAGGCGCTCGCCGTGTATCGCCAGCGCGTTCTCATACAACCTCATGTCCCAGTGGTTTTTCTCGCGGAACTCCACGGTCAGTTCTGGTCCCAGTTGCTCGAAAACGGAGTCGATGCGCTCCATCAGTTCTACCTCGCGGCCGAATGTCTCATTCTGGCGCAGGTAGGACAGATCGATACCGGGAAAATGATCCCCCAGTAGTTGCTCAATAAGCACCATGCTTTCGTCGTAGCGTTCTACGATAACCAGCAGCGGTGTCTTGATGAGCATTGCCAGGCTCTCCAGATACGCCGGTTCGCCAATCATGCTGTCGAAGTTGCTGGTACAAAAGCTGCAGTGAAAATTGCGGATGGTCGGTGCCACATCTGGTTGCATACGCCAGCGGACGTAGTCGGCAAAGGATAACTTTTTAGCCTGGATGGCGCCCGGGGTATTGGCTTCCTGGCGGCGTTCGAAGTCATACACGGAGCGCGCTCGATCTATCGGGTGTCGCAACGAGATCAGAGGCAACAGGTGCAATTTGTCAGAGACCGGTAGCGGGAACCTGATGTGGTGGCTGGAAATAGCAGATACTTCCCTATGCGTTTCCAGATACGGTTTCAGGTAGGCAGCACCGCGACGCATGCTATCGTCGTCCCGGTGGTCGATAAAGCCGGAACCAAACTGCCGATGCAGGCTCCAGTCCAGTGTGCTTCCCGCATTCTTGAACAGGTGGCAATGCACGATGACCGGGCGGGCATTTGCCGGCAGTATCTCCTGCCTGGGAGGCTCCTCCTGCAGAATATGTTCCAGCGCACTGCGGATTGTATCAGTGCTGAATTGGTCCCTGATCACCTGGCGGCAGTTTGTGGACAGCTTCTGCCACAGGAATTTCTCCCGATACAAGGCGATAACACTATTGGCAAAGTCTGTCTCACTGTCGGATATCAGCGCATTGAGGCCGTTCGTCAGCTGCATGCCCTCGGCGCCAATGCTGGTGGTGACGACCGGCAGTCCGTAGGAGAAACTCTGGCCGATCTTTCCCTTCACGCCTGCCCCGTGAAGCAGTGGCGAGACAAAAACCTTGCTGTCGTTGAAATAGCCGGAGACGTCTTCCACATACCCGGTAACGGTCACCGACTCGCCTGCCAATTCCAGCAATCGTTCCGTCGGCTCACTGCCAACGATGGTCAGGTGTATGTCAGGTAACTTTTTCTTGATCAATGGCAGAATGTAGTCGATGAACCAGATGATGCCCTCTTCATTGGGTGGGTGAGCGAAACTGCCGATAAACATCAAGCCCTCGCGCTCTTCAAAACCCTTTACGCAAGGCTCCAGTGAATGAATATTGGAGACAACAGCAATTTTGTTGGCGAACTTTTCATCCTCCAGCATGCCTTTTTCGGTCGGGCTGACCACCAGCGTGACGTCCGCTTCCTCCGCCAGGAAGAACTCGAGATTTTTCCAGCGCTGGACTTCGAGCGCCAACCGGCGCTGCTCGCGTACATAATGCAGATCGACAGTGTCGAAAATCGTTTTTGCCTCTGAGTATTTTTTCACCAGATGCATGTATTTTTTGGTTGTCGCGGGGCGTGACATCAGGACGACATCAATGACCTCACCGTGTGCTTTGATAAACTCCTCGAACACCAGTCCACCATAATAGGTCTCGATACCAAGATCCTGCAAAACCCGTGTGTACTTTGGATCATACGTCAGCTGGTCCGGCCAGAAGGATACTTTGTAGTTCATATTCAGCAGGATACGCAGCATGTTCAGCATGCGCAGGGAGCCTGAGTCCCGGTCGTAGGTGGGCACCTGGTGATCGATAATCAGAATATGCTTGTCGCCGGTTCTCTCTCGCGCTTCAAAGAGCCCGGCGGAACTGAAGACATGGTCTCTCTCCAGCACCTCGTGCCACTTCTCCATGAATTTCAGCCGGTTGATGTCCTGAAAGCGTTTGTAGCCTGAACTGGTCTCCTTACCGGCTGAAGCGCCACCGTAGTGCACGATCCTGGCTGCCGGCTGATAGATGACCTTGTAGTTGAGCGCGCGGACGGTGAAACACAGGTCCGTATCCTCGTAGTACGCTGGCGCATAGCGTTGGTCAAAACCGCCGATCTCGTTCCACAGGGTATGAGAAATCATCAGGCAGGCGCCCGAGCAGTAATCGACTGCCTTGCGATAGGAGTATTTGGGCAGGTCAGGGTTGTCGCCGTGCCCGTAATTACAGCCATTGCCGTCGCGCCAGATGATGCCGCCGGCTTCCTGCAGGGTACCGTCAGGATAGATGAGCTTGGCACCGACAATGCCGGTGCTGGCGTCTGAGAAAGGCTCCAGCAAAGCCTCAAGCCAACCCTCGCTGACTTCGGTGTCATTGTTCAGGAACAACAGGTAGTTGCCTTTCGCAACACCTGCTGCCTGATTGCAGGCGTTAACAAAAACCTCGTTGGTTCCGTTTGTAATGACCTGTATACCGTCTATGGCGGCAAGACGTTGTGGTGTCTCATCGGTCGAGTTGTTGTCGACAATGATGATTTCATAGCTGCCCCGATTGTGGAGCTGCATCGACTGCAAGCACTTTTGGGTGAAGGACCAGTTGTTGTATACCGGGATAATGATGCTGATGTTCGGGTCTTCAGTGACCGGGAACGCAATGTCTGCAGGCCCTGACACACTTGCTGTCTCGGCAGGCAACGCCTTGTTTTGTGGGGCTGGCGCGGGCGACTGTGCTCCAGCGTCTGAAGCGACGGTATCCTGCGCAGTTACAGCGGAGTCCGTGCTTTCAGCCTGGATATGGGGTGGCTGCATAGCTGCTTTTTCTTGCGGTTCCCGCTCCGGCTCCTCAGTGGCGGGGGACACCTCTACGGCAACACCGTAGACAGTATCAGGCTTGTAATCAGGATTAGATGCGGCAAGGTAGATTGTCCTGGCGGAGACTGTCTCCCCCGCTGCATCGCTCTGCGGAGTCGTCTCAAAGTCGGACGAAATCGCAGGTGGCGCCAGGGTCGAAACATCTTTTGAGCGCTGCTGCGACTGCAGTTCCGTGGCGGCAACGGGTTCTGATTCAGAGCTGATTGGCTGCGCCGTCTCTGTTTCATCCTCCTGCTCGTTGCGCGGGATTTGGCCCCGGGCATCGTCGCCATCTTCCAGTGCCTGTGGGGGAGACTCCTCAACGGCCGAGACTTCGGCGGGATTGACTGCGGTTAGTGGCAGAGGCGCGGGTTCGGCATCGTCGCTGTTGGCCATGGCCCGTGTATCGGTTTCCCCTGTGTTCTCTGTGTTCTCTGTCAAGGTTGCAGCCGCCGCCTTTTCGCCGGTAAGCAGGCGCTTGATGAGCTGGAGAAATCTTCGCAGTAATGTGCCTTCTGGAAACAGTGACTCCACCATATGCTGGTATTTCCGGTAGGCACGCCATGGCCGTGTGGCATAGATCTGGAAAACGATGGTCTCCAGCTCGTCATATCTAGCGTTCAGCAGAGCGGTCTGCTCACGTTGCTCGGAAATAGTGTGTTGCTGGTTTTCGATTTCATCCTGTAAGTCCGATATGACGTGCAGTCGCGCACTCTCTTCCGTTCTTTGTGCAGAGATGACCATTTTCTGCGCGGCAATCACATTTTGCAGCGCCTGGTACTCCTGCTGCTGGGTGAATACCTTGCCCTGCAGTGCCGCGACTTCGTCGCTTTTGTTTGCAATCGCGTGCTGCAGGCTTGTGATGTGCTCAAGCTGGGCAGCAGTTTCAGTTCGAAGGTTTTCAATAGTGGTTTTACCGTCAGCTATTTCCTCTTCAAAGCGCGATCTTTGAGTCGCCAACTCATTTCGTAGAGCCGATAGGGTGATGTGCGGTGAGAGTAGCTGGTTCTGCAGTCGCACAATTTCCGTCTGTAGTGTGGCAATTTCAGCCTGCAGCCTGGCGATATCGCCTTTCAGGCTTTCCGCCTTGTTTTGCAGAACAATTCGATCGTGGTAGAGATGTTCTGTGTTGGCGATATAGCGGTATTCCCGAAAGACTTTATCGGAATCCAGCTGGGCTTTGATGCGGTTCAGCTTCGCCTGGTACCAGTCGGGTGCGTCCTCTTCCTTGGCTCTCTCCAGTGTCAATATGACATCCTGGTTGTAGAAGAGCTCTTGATCCGCCTGGAACTGATCGCCTAATTTGTCAAACGCGTCGAAAGCGTCCGCTGAGGCTTCGCCCTCGCAAATGTTGCACAGCAACTGGTAGAAATCAGCCACAATTTTGGGGCAGCGTTTGTCGTGATCGGCGTCAGACACTCGGTGATGGCGCATATCATGATCGACAAACTGGTCAAGCTGCTCCCGGTCCAGCTTTGAAAAATCCGGTGCATCCAGGCCTACTGTCTCAAAAACGTGCTCAACCGTCTTCTGGGGTTCGCCGAGTACGGATTCGAATTTTACGAAACAGCGTGGGATATGCCGGGTGCTTCGTTCGGCTTCCAACATGTACTGCATCCACAGAACCATCGACTTCTCGATTGAAAAGCCGTTTCTGCGAGCCAGCGAGTCGGCTATCTCCAGTGGGCTGCGGATGACCAGGGCAACGCTGGGAGTGATTTCCTCCGCTTCAAGCAGCGGCAGCCAAAAGGGCAGCAGTTTGCACAAGCGGGGATCTTTTACTGCCGATAGTGTGTTTTCGGAAATATCTGTGCGCAAAAAGTAGCGGGCGTCTTCCCGCAGTTGTGAATCCTTGAATCTCGCGATCCAGTTTTCCGGTAGTGGCAGGGGGTCGTCCCAGGAGGAGTTGAATGTCTCCAGAATACAATCATTGGCGAGCACGACGTATTTGTGCTCAAAGAAACCCTTGGGATTGTCGCTTTGCGTCTCCAACATCTGGGTGCCGAGATTTACCCCCAGCAGGTTGAGCACGCCGGTGAACGCAGAGGTGCCGCTGCGATGCATTCCCAGTACGATTAGACAATTCTTCATAAATTATTTGCGTTGCACATTAGATATATCGTCGCAGTCCATGTCGTCCAATGTAGTTAGCCCTCAAAAAGGCATCGCCTTGTGAGGTGCAAGACTTCCCTGCAGACCACTGGCGATTGCTTACTGTGACAATCGATCGCACGCCTTGGTTCATGGGATCGTAACGATATTCCCCAGATCGTTGATTCTCTTCATTTATTGTAATGCACCTCTCAGGTGCAAGCAGCGGTGTCTGCATGCTGAGGCCATTATGGGAACAACCTCAGCACTATACCACCATCTGACATCCTTTAACCCGACAGTAGCGCTGAGTCTCCCAGCCAGCGGCCCGCGTTGAAAAAATAGTACAACAAAATATTCCTCACGAGTGCGCTTCCAGAGAGTATTTTGCGGCGAATTGCATAGTGGTACGCAAAAAAACAAGAGAACCTTGATGGACGGTACAAAAATGTGCTCAGTCAATCAAGTCAGGGCAGATACAGGGCAGGCTAGGCGCTGCCCTGGACGTTTATACGTGGTGCAGGTCGATGTTCAAAACGCGACGTCTATTCGCTACTGCTGCGGCAGTTATTGAGGGCGTGACCCGAGCAGCGATTTTGGTGTTTGAGCCTGTGGGGCTGATGTATACGACGAAGCCGTCCGCGTGCCGGCCTGTATGTCGCTCCACGGTCGATAAACCGTGTTTTGCTTGTAGGCTTCGTCGGATATCTCTATTGCTGTCGGTTTACTATCAGTTGTCATCACGTCTCCCCCTGCATCTTTTTTTCAGCGGTGCCGAACATGGCGCAAGTGCAGCTAACCTAGGACAACCGCTGGTTTCTGGTTCACCCTTGAAACGAGGATAGGGAAATTCGCCGCCACAGGAATAGACAATGGGTACCCAAATGAGGTAGGGGATAGTTTGGTAGTTTGGGGTCAGAGTAAAAACTCCTAGGAGTTTTTACTCTGACCCCAAACTACCAAACTACAAACTACAAACTATCCCAAGCTCTCATGCCCGAGACTCATCAGGTCCTCAAAAA
>CAXBLZ010000051.1:0-29441 GCA_963976735.1 uncultured Halioglobus sp. | reverse complement strand
AAATAATATTCCCTCCGTCCCCATTTCCTTCACTTCATCTGCACATCAACTATGTCCGGATGGCTTGGGACGCCGAGCGCTTCGGCTGCGTCCTGATCGTCCAGCAGATGGACGGCAAAAAACAGCATTCCGTAGGTGGCTGTAATATCCCGCGCCAGCACGTTGTCGATATAGGTAAACGGCTCGCCTGGCACTGTCTGGCGTTCGCCGTCGCCGCAGCCGGCATTGAATGCCGGCACGATGCCCGCAATATCCGAAAATGACCAGTGCCCGGCATCGGCGATTTCAATTTTCCAGGCCGGCCCTGGAGCGGCTTCGTAGTTAGCGCGCAACACGGCGTTGCCGAGGCTGCCGATACTGTTGTCCTCCTGCGCCACCATGAACAGCAGCGGCTCTTCCACATTGCCAACGCTGACACCCGGGAACACCGGGCTTTCGAACGGCGCGGCGATAATCAATCCGGCCTTGAAACGCGGATCGTCCTGCAGCACCTTGCCCGCGGTGACAGCACCATAGCTGTGCCCCGCAATGGCGACACGGCTGGCGTCGAACCGGCCCTGCAGGGATTCAGGCAATACCTGCGAATTCTCTGTCAGCAGTTCATCCAGTACCGCAGACACATCACTGGCCCGTGTCGCCAGAAATTCCACGTTCAGCATGGCGCCCGAATCAAACAGCGTGTTGCGCGCGTGATCCGGCGCCGCCACCGCGATGCCGTGGCTGGCCAGGCGCTCGGCCAGCGAAAAGGAGGAGTAGCGAGTGCATTCAAAACAGTGCGAAAAAATGACCAGTGGCATCGTTGCCGGGCTCGCGGCGGGCTCAGCGTCCTTGCTGGACGAGGTTTCACGCCGCGTGCATTGCTCGGGTACGGTTTCCAGCAAGCCGAGCATTTCATCGCGCTCGGCGTCATCGCTGGCAAAGTCGACAATAGATTGTGTGCCCTGCGCGCTGGCAGCGGGATACCAGATCTCGACCGTCAGCGTCCTGCCCTCGCTGTTGTTCATCACACTGATAGTCTGGTTGCCGACCGGATAGGGCCCCATCGCGTCATAGCTGTAGGATTGCAGGCTATCGCTCAAATTATTGTTGTCGCTGCTATTGGAACAACCGGCCAGCGCCAGCAAAACGCCCAGGGCCAGGTTGACTCGAGCAAGGGACTTACGCATAACGCATCTCTCCTGTTGCGCGGTGGATATACCACCGCGATTGTATGCCAGCCCCAGGCGTTGCACTCACTGCGGCGCCGGTGCGTTGACCGCGCAACTGGCCGCCACGACGGGCAGGTTATGGGGGAAGTTATTGGTGCACTGCTGCTTCGCCGCGGGTACGGCACAGGTCGGCGCTGGCGGTGTCGGCGTGGTAGTGCAGAAAAACGTGCCCTCGTTGACGAGTACGGGAGTGATATCTGCGCTGTTTAAAACCGTGCCGTCCATGCGCGCCAGTTTGTGCGGCGTCCAGCTCACGGTGTCATTCGGCGGGTAGGTCTGGGTGTAATCCCGGCCCGTACTCGCGCTGTAGACCTCATCGCAACTGGTAGCGCCATAGTCATTGCCCACTTTGGTCGGCGCATAGCCGATGGGTGATGCACCGCCGTCGACCGCGCGCACGGTATACAGCACACAGCCCTCCTCGGGACAGGGGTAGAAGTCATCCGCCAGGTCACACGCCGCGCCGCCGGTGCCGTTGGGGCCACAGGTGGCCAGCGGCGTGCCGCCGGACAGATTGGGCTCTTTCTGCTCCACGTAGAAGAACAACACACCCTTGTCACCGTCCCACCAGTAGTAATCATCGTCATTGGTCGGCGCGGTAAAATCCTCCCACGACGGTGCCTGGCTCAGGGTTTTCACCGGATCGCTGCTGGCGTCCAACGTACCCGGACAGCCCGGTTGGATGGTGTTCGGGTCCGTGCCGCCGGCAGGATCAAAGTTGCCGGGGACGGTGAACGCAAAATTATTACAGCCCGGCACGGGCTGCCATTTCGGATCCGTCGGCCCGGTGGGTCCGCCGTAGCTCTTGCGCCCTTTTTTCACATCAAAAAAATCAGCCGGATTGATGCTGGACACATCCGGGCCCTGCTCGGTTTTGTAGCACAGCCCCACCCGCACCCGCACAGGGCGCTTCCAGTTGCCGTTTGCATCCAGTTCCGTTGACGAGGTGGCGTCGGTAAACCCCATGGAGACATAGCGCGGAAATGCCGCGGGCGGCGCGATCAGCGGCACCGCCTGATTATCGACCGTCTTCGCCCCGACCTCAGTACACTGCTGGGTGGAGTGCAGGGTGTAGCCCATGCCGCTCATCACTTTGGGTTCGCGCACCTGGGTATTGTTGCGCCCGACCAGGGTCATCGAGTAGTGGCTGTCGGCGGGCGCGTACTGGCTTTTTGAGCCGACGTAGTCCTGCGCATCCTTGATAAAAGTGATTGGCGCTTTCTTCACCAGATTGTCCACCGCGTCTGGCCCGGTGATGGTGAACGTGGGGTTCCATGCCGTGACTTCCAGCGTCGCGTAACTCTGCGGGCTCATCAGCGCGGTGGCGCGATTCTCGATGATCTTGTCCTGCGCGCCTGTCGACAGGCACTCATCCACCGAATAGGGAGAGCCATTGAACGCCAGGTTATTCAGCGAGATGGGGAACTTGCCCGGCACATCGACGCCGTTGTCATCCACCACTTTATAGCCGGAGAGCGTGCCGTCGCGGTCCAGAATGACCGTGTTCTTGTCGCCGTCGACAAACAGCGACAGGTTCACTTCCTCGGTGTAAACCTGGTGCCGCAGGTCGACGTACTCGAAGATGCTGGCGAGGCTGTACTGCGTCGGCGGGTAGTTGTTCACATTGGACTGGAACCAGCCCATGGCGGCATCGCCCTCATAGGGCGGCAGGGTCTGCCCCGGCGCATTGCTGGTATAGCTCTTCATAAACTGCCTGTCGCCGGTAGTCAGCAGCGGTGACGGATCGACCAGGAAGTTGACGAAGCGGTTGTTCTCCAGGCGAGCGGGGCCATCGTAGAACATAAAGCCGGCGAAATTCCACGACGGCGAGGGAATCGCGTTGCCACCCTTGCCCTGCATGCCGTAGCAGCTGCCGTCGGCCGTATTGTCGGGGCAGGGGCCAAACCGCTCCGGGTTGTTGCTGGACACGCCCACGATCACGGAGTCGGTCAACAGCGACCACTCTCCCGGCGGCGAGCCCTCTGAGCCCCCGGCGGACACCAGCGATACGCTGTCCCGGTTCGTGGCCAGGCGTGCATTGCTGACGTGGTACCAGTTCGGCCGCAGCCAGATGCCGCGATTGCGGTTCCTGCTGGCGGTGACGCTGTCGAACACCGCCAGTGCATCCTCCCCGTTCAGGTAGGGGGTATAGTTCTGCCCGATAGACCCCAGGTCGGCCGCCGTATCCAGGCCGTTGTAGCAACTGTGCACCCGGTTGTTCAGGAAGCTGGTGATCTCGGTATGCAGTACATCGGTGGTCTCCGGCAGCACCCAGAAGCCCCGCCCCTGCAACTGGCAGCCTGCGGCAACGTTGTTGTCAAACGCGTTGCCGGGGCTGGAAATCCAGAACGCGGTGGGATTGGTGATTTCGACCTTGTTCAGGTTGACGAAATTGGTGGAGCCAGCGGGCACCGCGACAGGCGTGGTGCCATTCGTTGTGGTCGCGACGTCGATGCCGTTGTAGTTGATCCGCGGCGCCAGATAATCGCCTGTCCAGAATTTACTGGCGTCAGTGCTGGGCGTGAACTGCGTGGCCATCGCGCCCGCAGCAAGGTTGAACTTGAAGGTATTGCCAACCTCATTGCCCTCTTCCAGGTAGAAGCTGTGGCCTACCGCACGCGCGCAAACATTGTGTTCGATAACCGCGTTGTTGCTCATGTGAACCGTAACGCATTTGTTATAGCTGTGATGGATACTGTTGCTGTTGATTACAGTATCGGCACTCACATCGCCCACCATGTGAAAATGCACCGGGTAGGCACTCATCAATTTCACATTGCTGACACCGGCAGCGGCATTCGTCACGTCCTGGCCAAACTTCTCAATTTCAACGCCCTCGATCTGCGCAACGCTGTACCCCGGCAGTATTTTGATCTGGCCACCGTAATGCGCATCGCTGCCGGTCTCCGGCGCATCGCTGGTGAGCTTGATGCTGCGGCTGATCAGGGCGACGACGGCGCGCTCGTCAACGCCGTAGTTCCTGTCCGGGCCGTCACAGAAACTGGCCGGCAAATCCGTGATCTTCGCCTCGCCCTCAAGTTCAACGCCGTTGCAGAGCGTGGTTCCCGCGCCGATGCTGCCCTCGCTCGGCGCCTGGCTGCCGTAGTGGTAGTGCAGCAGCGGTGTCGCGGCGTGCAGGCTGACAACGCTGACACCGCTACTGTTGTCGATGGCCTGTATTTGCACGAACTCGGTCTGGTCAGAGGCGAAGCCGGTGCCGGTTACCGCTATCCAGTCGCCGACTGCCCAGTCGATGGTGCGCGCCAGCGTGAGCGTTGTGTCTGGCGCCGTATCGGGCACCGGTGCCGCCACGCCGTTGGCGCTGCTGAAGCGTTGCGGGCCCGCTGGAATGCTGAGATAGGTCCAGCTGTTACTGCCAGTGCTGTCGGTGGGATCGGCGCTGACAACGCCCCTGCCGCCATGCATCAACAATTCCCCGTCACGGCCGAGGAAGATGCCCTTGCCATCGAGACTATTGGCACTGCCATCGGCGGGCCTGCTGCCGGTGAACTCGAGTGTCAGTTGTGAAGCGGTACCGGTGATCGGGCAGTGCTGGCTGCCGATCACGAGCTGTCCAGCCGGCAACAGATCGGCGCTATCGCTGCCGCCGCTGACCTGAATACGCTCTGCAGACAGGTGCTGGCCCTTATCGAGAAACACCACGCGCCCACCCTCACCAATTTGCAGATGGCCCAGCGCAAAGTCCTTGTTGGTGTCGTCAATATACGCGTACTGGCATGTCTCGCCACTGGCTATGTTCACCGTACCCGTCGAGTCCGCAGGGCACTTTGAAATATTCTGCCACGGCACAGTGGGCGTGTTGGGGCAGGCGCTGGTATTGATCTGGAATTGGTTTTCAAGGCAGCAGGGGCCACCGGCCGGCACAGCCGTCAGGTTAACGATATGGTCGTCGGCTGCAGCGGTGGCACCCAGGGTTGTAGCGGCCGATGCTGCCGGCGACGACCCGCTACTGCTGACCTGGCCATCGTGCACCACCAGCTCGAACTGATAGGTGCCGACCCGGTCCGGGACAAACAGGGGTTGCACAGCGTTGGCATCCGACAGCGTCGCGGTACTGCCCTCGGGCTGGGAAACGAGGGCCCAGGTATGCACCAGGGTATCGCCATCAGGGTCTGAGGACAGGCTGCCATCAAGGCGTAGACTGTGATCCACTAGAATCTGGGCATCGCTGCCGGCGTTGGCTATCGGGGCATTGTTTGCCGGGCCTGTGGCGCCGACACCAGTGCCTGGATTGTTGCCGTTGTTGCTATTGCAAGCCGTTAGAAAGATACCAGCGCCCAGCAATACGGTAACCAAAGACAGGGGTTTACTCACAGCGACGTCCTTATAATTTTTTGTGCGGGCCGTTAAGGCTCTGATCGCCCCGAAACACGGGACAGCTTATATACTGCCATAAAGTCAGGGACGAAATACCGTGATAAACCCATAATTGTGGCAAAACTACAGTCTGCCTTTGTGTTGCAGTTATTGGCGGGCGTCAAACGATGGGACCGGCAGGCATCGTGACATGATGCCTGCCGTTACGGCCTGAAAAACCCGATTACCGCGACTGTTTATCCAGGCCCAGAAAACGCCGGAAAAACTGCCGCGCACCGGCCGCAGTCCAGTTATCGTGATCTTCCCCATAGGCATCAAGGCCGTCAAAATGCCAGTGAGTGAGACAGTTCCAGGTAAACAGGTTGGGATTGATGTGGAAGCCTAACTTGTTCAAACCCTGCCCCTGGGCACGGAAAGAGCGACCCAGGGTATCCTCGGCCTCGATCAACACCCGGGTCGGACAGCCCGTTTCGGGATCGCGTTCCAGCACCGTGCGTTTACCGCTGGCCAGCCTGGCATACTCACCATCGCGCATGTAATACCCGTGAATATGCAGGTAGTCGCCTTCCGTAAACGCCATGCTGATCATGTGAAACGCATTCTGGTCGTCGGCGGTGGCATAGCTATAGCCGTTGGCAACCGCACCACTGCCGTGAATATCGGCACCGAACTGGGTGCGGTGGGACCAGGAGCGGTCTCGCATACCGTAGCTGTCGACCTGATACGTCCGATCCGCGAGCCGAATACTGCCCTGGTAACGGCCCGGCTGCTCAAAATGGCTCCCGGACAAATAATTCGGCTCGGCGATCGCAGTGAAGGTAAGGTCCACCTCGGCTTCCCCGGCATCGGGATCGAGGTAGTACACCTCGAATTTTTGCATCGGCTCTAGGCAGCGGATGCGCAGGCCGTTGGCGAGGGAAATATCGGTTAGCTCCTGCTTCGGAATCGGCAGGTGCCAGAAGTTTTTGCCGAAGCGGATTGTGTGCGGCTGGTGCCCGGAATCGTCCCAGAAGAAGGCACCTGCCGCGGCGACATTCTGGTTACTGCGAAAGAAGGGATAGAGCTGGCCCGATAATCGATGTTCCGGCACGGCAAATGTCCACCAGCAGGTTTCCGTCCAATAGGGATCGTCATCCTCGGCAGGGTGAAAACAATCGTCAGGGTGCATCTCGGTCATCGTGGCTCTACCTTGTTTCGGTACTGTAGTGATTCAGCCCGCGTCGCGCTCGCTCATCATCGCGGTCATCATATCCGCTACCGGATTCTGCAGCCAGATCGTGTGATCTTCTTCAAACACACCGCGCTTGACCCAGCGGTTCATCACCGACACCACCAGCACCGAATAGCGCACGGCTGCATATAACTCGTAAAAGTACAGGTCGCCAAACTCGCGGCCGCTGCACTGCTCAAAATAGGCCTGCTGCTCCTCACGGGTCAACTCCCCGGGCAGTCGCTCAGCACCCTGCGCCTCGTGGGCATAGCGATCAAACATCAGCCACCAGCCGATATCCGTGGCAGCCGGCGCCAGTGTCATGGATTCAAAATCGCACACGCACTGACAGGTGAAATCTTGCCAGATCATATTGCCGGGCCGCGCATCACCCCAGCACATGACCGGCTCGCTGAGATCAATCACACCGCCATCCAACTGCCGGGACAGCCAGCTAAAGGCGCGCTCCATGTCGGGATGCACACGCCCTGCCAGTTCCTTCTTTGCATGGTCTTTCCAGAGTTGCAGATCGCGATGCAGATTCGGGCCGCCGTCAACCAGCCACTCAGCGCCCGCCGCACGCCAGTCAATACGGTGAATCTTCGCCATGGTTTGCAGGCCGTGCTGCAACATCTGTCGACGCTGCTGTGGCGATGCCTCGGTGAAAAAACCCTCGCGGGTGTAAATGGGATCCTCGATAGGGACATCCCCGCCGATATACTCCATCGCAAAGAACGGCAGTCCCAGCAGTGTGGGGTCAGGTTCAAGCGCAATCAGCGGAGCGACCGGCACATCGCTGTGTGCGCTGAGCATTTCAATCGCCCGATACTGCTGCTCAATCTCGGAAGGAAATGCGGTGCAGTGTTTGGGGTAGACAATGCTGGACTCCGGCTCCATCCGCACTACGATACGCTCCTCGCTGGTTGCACCGCCCCGGGTAACCGTTGCCGGGACAATCATCGTCGTCGCCGAGTAACCACTGCCCTCCGGCCTGGCGATACCCTCGGCGAGCGTCAGCGCATCGACACCCGCCCAATGCTGCAGCAGCCATCGCTCAAGCTTCTGGTTGAACTGGGTATTGGTTTCCATCGGCAGTAGTCACGGTTGTTATCTTCAGCACCATGGTAGTCGATCAGCGACAGCGAGAGGCAAGTGCATCACATTGAGTTGCACTTGGTTTGATTAACAAGACTTCATCGGGAGATGGCTCTGACACTGGCCATCACTGCTGCAGAGGGATCAACATCTGAACGCGAAGCAAAGGCAACCGAAAATGTTATTCGGACCAACAATGACATCCTGACGGAAACCGTTAGAATGGACACCCACACGCATCACTCAGGTGAAACTATGATTTCCAATGCCATGGAGCAGGCCCTCTTCGGGCAACTGAACCGGGAATTTTCTTCCGCTTATCTGTACCTGGCCATGTCGGCCTACTGCAGTCACCTTGAATTCAATGGCGCTGCGAGTTGGTTCAAGCTGCAGTACGAGGAGGAGCACGCCCACGCTACCCGAATCTACAATTACCTTGTGGAGCAGGGTGTGCAGGTGGTACTTGGCGAAGTGCCCGCCCCGCCCAGCGATTACGGCACACTGCTGGACGTATTCAAGTCCGCTCTTTCCCATGAACAGGCGATGACGTCGCAGCTCAACGATCTCAGTGACCACGCGCTGAAAGAGAAAGACCACGCCACCTACAACCTGCTGCAGTGGTTTGTGAATGAGCAGGTCGAGGAAGAGGCGACGCTCGGCGGTATCATTTCCAAGCTGAAACTGGTCAAGGATGACGGTTACGGGTTGCTGATGATCGACAACGAACTCGGCGCAAGACAAGCGGCCACCGCCTGACCGCAACCTCCTACTGCCTGTTGTCGTATCACTGACAGGAACTGACTGTGCCTGCGAATGAAATCAGCGTGCAAGCGGCCATCGAGGAGGCGCCTGGCTGCGCCCGGCGTTTACTGGCGATGGCTGCACGCCACAGGGCGCAGCATCCACTCATCAATGCACACCAGACGATTCGCGAGTGGGTACCGGATGCGGGCACCTATTGCTACCAGACGCATATCGCCATCAGCGACCAGCCTTATGAGCGCCTGGCCTGGTTGACGGACGTTTTTTACCACGCGGCGACGCTGGATCAACAGCCCTGGTACCCGCAGTTTCAGGGCGGCCGGTCCCAGCCCTGCTCCCTCCCCACCAAAGAGGCCATAACCGATCATCAACTCGCCTGGGGGCGTTTTGACCTGGGTTTGGGCACGCCTCGTTACTACCGGCAGCTGGTATCGCTGGGTCGGCCGACACTGCGCACGTCGGTGATCGTGGCGCGCTCTGTCGACGACGGGCCACCACTGCCTGCGGGGGCGCGCCTTGCCTACACACAGGGGCCCAACGGCGAAGTGTTGCAGTGGCAGGATGGCTGCCTGCACTGGCACCATATCTGTTGCACGCCCGGTGCCGGTTTGCTGCCGGCCAGGCTGGATCGCTGGCTCATCAACGGGCTAAGACGCCTGGGGCTGGACAGCGCGGAGCGCAAGACCTATCGGCAGGAGGCGCTGCAACTGCGGGACTGGCTTAATCATCAGCAGCACGGAGACTCCGTTTCCGGCGCTCCGGTGTCAGTGGAATTGCTGAACGGCACGGCGAGGCCACAGCCGTAATAGCGCGCCATGACTTCGTCGTGGATGACGGAACCCCGCTCAGTTACTCCAGCAGGCGGCCCTTGAGCTCGGCCAGCTTGGCGTCATCCAGCCGCAGGGCGGTTTCATAGAAGTGCTGTTTCGATTGGTATCGCTGCCTGATCTCTTCAAAACAGGCACGGATATACTCGGGCCGCACTTCCAGCATGGGGCGCAATACGTGTTCGGGAATCGCCGCGCCGCTGTGGTCGGTAAATGCCGCTGACAAGCGCTCGATCTCCCTGTCGATGGGCAGGTATCGATTGGTCAGCAGATAGTCTTCCACGATGGCGTCTTCATCCACCCCGAGCACATCCAGTATCAGCGCCGCACCGAAGCCGGTACGGTCCTTGCCAGAGGCGCAGTGAATCAGTGTTGGCCGGTCACCCTGCAGCAACAGCTGGAACATCTCCGCGTACTGCGGCATCTGGTTGATGACAAAATCCCGATTGGTGTCTTCCATGAATTTCGCCGCATCATCCACGGCGATAATCCCGTTGTGCAGGCTCTCCATAAAACTCTGCGAACTGCCGGGCATCACCGGCAAGCTGGCCAGTGTGTGGAGATGCCCATCATCCAGCGCGGTCGGCTCCAGTTCCTGTTCCAGCACCTGCCTGAAATCGCAGATCAGTGTCAGGCCCAGCCGGCGCACATAGTTCCGGTCTTTTTCCGACAGCGCCGACAGCTTGCTTGAGCGGTACAGTTTGCCCCAGCGCAGCTTGCGCCCTTCGTGGCCCTGATAGCCGCCGAGGTCACGAAAGTTGGGAGTGCCCTCCAGGTCCAGTTTGCGCTCGGCCAGAATCACGCCCTCACCGTGCTCCGACTGCAGGTAAAAGTAGTGCCTGACGCCCTTGTCGGGACAGGGCACCAGCGCCTCGCGCGCCTCTGTCGTCAGCACTGGCTCACCGGGGTGACCACCGGCGTAGAAGTGGTCCGGGTCCTCCGACATATACACCTTCACCCGGTCACTGGCATGCGGCAGGCGCCAGCTGACGAGGTAGTCGCCATCGGCGGTGCGCTCAACATGGCAGGCGCTCAAATCAAACATCACACATCTCCACAGGCTGCCGACGACTGGCCGCGAATGCCCAGGACCAGCTTCGGCGCAAAGCGCTGCAGGCGCAACAGCGTCGCCAGCGCCAGATCAACCTGCGCCTCGCCCAGCGTGCGCTGCTCCAGGTCATTCAGATCGAGCGAGCGGCCGACATTGAACATCAGCCAGTCCAGCCAGTTGCCAAGAATGCGATCAAACGCCAGCGGCACAATGGCATTATCGATCTCCCCTCCCGCATCGCAATAGGCCGCGATAAACGCATCAAACAGCGCCTGCTCAAACGCGGAGGTGATACCGCTCCAGTCCAGCGCGACCACCAGTGTATCGTGCGTGGGATTGAACAAGCCTGCCGACTCCCAGTCGATAAGCACAGGCTCACCGTCTGCATCCCACAGGATATTTTTCTGGTCCATATCGCCGTGACTGATGACCCGGTGCTGTGCCAATGCCTGCCTGGCCTGTTGCTGGCGGGCGGCGATGTCGAGCCATTCCGGCAGGTGTCGCTCCAGTTCCTCGCAGCCGCGAGCATGGGCGGCGATGGCGCGGTCTACCAACAGCAGGATTTTTTCTTGCGCGTGGGAGGCTAGCGGCGCGCCCTGCACCCCCGACACACGAACATCGGCGCGGTGAATTCTTGCCAGCAGGTCTGCGACTTTCAGCGCATGGGTTGCGGAGAGATTTTTTCTGTCCAGCGCCACCGCATCTGTCCACGGGTAAACGAGATAGCCCTCCCCTCCAATCACCTGCAAATACTTCTCGCGATGCCGCAGGGCATGCACCGCGGTAACGCCCTCGCCCGCGAACGCCTCGGCGATCGCTTCTGTCACATTGTAGTGACTGACCGTTGCCACCGCGAGCGCATCGGTATCGGGCCCGAGCTGTTTCACAGCATAGCGCCCGGTGTCCGTCTGCAGGGCCCACATCAGGTGATGGAAGCCTCCTGTGACCCGCTCGGGCTCGCCGACGATCGCACCCAGGCCGAGCCGCTCGCACAGCAGTTGGCTGTGCTCGGGCAGCTCAGCCAGGGGCCTGACTTGTCGACTACTCATAGTGCATCGGAAAGGGATGACAGCCGCGGTAGAACGCCATGTCGTGATTAGGCCAGATCCGGGCCCCGGTGCGCGCGGCAATGTCCTTGAGCTTGCAAATGCTCGCAATGGCCATGTCGTCCCGGTCATGCCAGCAGAGTCCGGGCGCCACTTCCTCGTCGATGTTTTCCTGCAGATCCGCTGCATCCCCGGCCAGCAGAATGGGCGGCCCTTTTGGCAGTTCTATCAGCATCGACATGTGTCCGGCAGTGTGCCCCGGCGATTCGATCGCGGACACACCGTCAGCCAGGTCGTACTCTGCCGCCTGGATATTCCAGTTGTAGGGCCCGCTGAAATCCTCGAGGAAATAGGCATCGTCCGCCGGCTCACGCGCCGCGGCCAGCTCCTGTTCATGCACATGAATCTCCGCATGCTGCATATCGCACAGGCCACCACCGTGATCAAAATGCAGGTGCCCGACAAACACCACGTCGACATCCCTGGGCTGTAGCCCCAGGCGCGCCAGCCGATTGGGCAGCCGCTGCTCTTCGCTCATCTCGGGCGGGCCAAAGGGAAAGTCTGCGTTTTCGTAGTACTGTCGCCGGCGCACCGGATCGCTGATCTTGCCGTAGTCACAACCCACGTCATACAGGATGCGGCCATTGGCTGTCTCGATCAGGTAGGCCAGTATCGGCGCCTGCAGAAATACCCCGTGGCCGCGACCGCGGGTGGACAGGGTTTTCTCGTAGCGGTGTGTGCCCGTAAGTAGTGGCCAGAACCGGCGAACCTGGGTCATAGTGCATATTCCTTCAAGCAGTGGCATCCGCGCACCGGTACCTGGCTACAGGCACCGGCGCACCAGAAAAGACCCTGAGCGCGCCACCGATGGTGCAGGGTAGCCGCTGTACAACAGCTGCAGAACCCCCATATTCCGCGAAAACCACGATAAATCAACACCCTGCCAATATATATACATCTTGGCATAGTTATTGCGTTATCCGGGCTGCATTGCAGAGGCGCCACCTGGCATCTCCCCGGACAACTGGAACACAGGGTTGAAACATGGCTACTACAGCACTCCCTACACTGGCCATCGACAGCAGCCAGCACAACCTGGATTCGTTGCACCGGGCCATTTGCAGCGCGGCGCAAAAGCCCCTCGCCGAGGCGCGGGCACTACCGGCGGCCGCGTTCACCGATCCGTCGCACTTTGCCTGGGAGCGGGAACACATTCTGCGGCGCCAGTGGCTCAGTGTGGCGCATGTGTCACAACTGCAACACAGCGGGGATTTCGTCAATCTGGAACTGCTGGGCGAGCGCATCAGTGTGGTCAACAGTGGCGATGGCGGCATTAAAGTGCTGTCGCGCGTGTGCGCGCATCGGGGTATGGATGTGATGCCACCGGAGTTCGGGCATCAGGAGCAGGGCAATTGCACACAGTATCGCTGCCCCTACCATCACTGGGTCTATGGCCTCGATGGCAACGTGAAAGGCGCGCCTTTCATGAAAGAGCATCCTGAAATAGCAGAGAAAAGCCTGCGGCTGCACGAATTTACCAGCGCCGTGTGGCAGGGCTTTGTGCTTGTGAATTTCAGTGGCGATGCAGCGCCGGTCACAACCCTGTTTGCCGGCCTCGACAGCTACCTGCAGCGCTGGCGCATGGAGGAGCTAACGATGGTGGCCGATATCGGCTGGGACTGTCCCTTCAACTGGAAGGTACTGGTAGAGAATTTCATGGAGCCCTACCACCACGCTGGCGCTCACCACACCCTGTTTCAACCGATCATGCCGGCCCAGGGTTGCTGGACCGATGCGGAGGGCGAGCATTTCCAGGTGTGCCATCTGCCGCTGTCAGAAGCACTGCAACAGAAGGTAAAACAGGGCGAGCCGCAGCTGCTGAGTTTCCTGCCGATGCCCGGCCTGCTGCAGTCCGACTTTCTCGAGTGGACGGTGTACCTGGCCGCGCCCGCTACCCTGCTGTTTGTCGCGGCAGACCGTGTCTACTGGTACCGCCTGCAACCGCTAGCCGCCGATCGCATGCACATTCGCACCACCATGCTGGTGCACCCCGATTCTGTCGCCGCTGACAACTATCCGCAGGTGCTCGCCGAGGAAATTGAACTGATGCGTGCATTCCATCTCGAGGATATGGAAATGTGCAGTGCGGTGCAGTCCGGGCTGACGTCGGCCACTTACCGGCCCGGCCCCCTGAATGCACTGGAACAACCCCTGTGGTTGTTCCAGCGGTACCTGGCGCGCCAGATCGAACAGCACTCACTGGCCCGAAGCGAGGTGGCGCGCGAGTAGATCACTGCAGCGCCCGCGTCGCTGCCAGCAGGTTTTGCACTGCACCATAGATGACCCGGCTTTCATCGGGCAGGCGCCCGGGCCCGCCGGCAATATGGCCGAAATCGGATACCAGAACCTGGCACTCCAGTCCCAGCGCCAGCGCGTCGCGGCGCGCGTCCTCGGCGACAAAATACAGATCGCTGCTGGACGGCATTATCACGCCGGGGCAGGCAAGCGGCCCCGCCCCTGCGCTGCCACCGGCGGCAGCCGTGATATCGCCACTTTGCCAGGTGCGCAACTGCGCCAGCAGGTCGTTGGCATCCTGCTGCAGATGATCGTCAATCCAGTAGGCCAGCAGTTCCTCAATCGAGGCGAAGCCCAGCTCGCGATAGCGCGCATCCCGAAAGAACGCCTGGCTATAGGCCCAGCCCGCATAGACCGTCGCAAAAGCCGTCAGGCCGCGCACCGGCGGCGCCGTGTAGTGGCCGTCAGCAAACCCGGCATCAGCGCTCAGCGCACTGGCCACACCCTCCAGAAACACGCGGTTGTGGGGATAGCATTTGGCGGTCGCACAAACCGCCAGCACACTGCGCACACGGTCGGGGTATTCACGGGCCCACTGCAGCGCCTGCATGCCTCCCATCGACCAGCCCATCACGAGGCGGGGCATCGCATCGCAGAAGCGGCTCTGCAGCAGCGCCCGCTGCGCCCGGATATTGTCGAGCAGGCTGATCGCCGGGAAATTCGGCCCCGCCTGCGCACCCGCAGTATTGCTGGGCGAGCTCGATTCCCCCGCTCCGAACAGGCAGGGAATCAGCACACAGTAACCCTGCTCATGCAGCGGGCTGAGGGCGTCGTCCACCCAGGCCCGATTGCTGGCGCCCCTGCCACCGTAGTAGGTCGGTATCACCACCAGGTTATCTTTTGGTGCGTTGAGCGCACCGAGTTGGTGATAGTGCAGTTTGCCGCTCTCGAGCACAGCGCCGCTGACGAGCGGGAAGTCGCCCAGATCAAACGTGTACTCCTGCCATTCTTGTATATCTATCAAAGGCTTATCTCCAACGGGCTGACGCTCCGGATTAAATATGCATCTTGGCATGTTTTTTGGATACCGTTACACAGCAAGAACTATTCCCACTCAAAGGAAACGACATGAACATTGAACAATTGCAACAACAGTGCATGGAACGCGGCATCAAGTACGGCATCGCCAGCTATGTGGATATTCACGGCGCCAGCAAGGGCAAATTCGTGCCGGTCCAGCATTTCGGCCAGATGTTCAAA
This sequence comes from uncultured Halioglobus sp., assembly GCA_963976735.1. Lineage (GTDB taxonomy): Bacteria > Pseudomonadota > Gammaproteobacteria > Pseudomonadales > Halieaceae > Marimicrobium. The sequence goes on along the minus strand of CAXBLZ010000051.1, from coordinate 14,349 downwards.
GGCTCGGAGCTGTTCACCGGCGCGGCGCTCGACGGTGTGCCCCAGGATATTTCCGATAACGAAGTGGCCGCCATGCCCGACATGGCTTCCATGCAGCAGTGCCAGTGGAACCCCGAGTTGGCATGGTTTGCCAGCGACCTGCACCTCGACGGGAAACCGTTCGAGGCCTGTTCGCGCAATATATTGAAGCGGCAACTGGAGAAGGCCGCAGCGATGGGGTTCTCACTCAACCTGGGCATCGAGACCGAGTTTTTTGTGCTGCGCGACGCGGCGGATGGCAAGGTGGTGCCGTTCAGTGACAGGGATACACTGGAAAAGCCCTGCTACGACGTGCCCTGCATGATGGATAACATCGTGATCATTGACGAACTGGTGCAGGCGCTGACGGATATGGGCTGGGGCGTCTACTCCTTCGATCACGAGGATGCCAATGGCCAGTTCGAGATCGACTTCAATTTCAGCGATGCCCTCACCATGTCAGATCGCCTGGTCTATTTCCGTTTGCTCGCCAACGAGATTGCGCGCAAACATGGCGCTTTTGCGAGCTTCATGCCAAAACCGTTCGCAGATCGCACCGGCAGTGGCGCGCACTACAATATGTCGCTCGCCAGCCTGGAAACCGGCAAGAACCTGTTCGCGCCGGGGCCAGGGGACGATCGCTACGATTGCGGCGTGTCGGAACTGGCCTACCAGTTTATCGGCGGCATACTGCGCCACGCCAAGGCGATCAGCGCTGTCGTGGCCCCCACGGTGAACAGCTACAAGCGGCTGGTGCGACAGGGCAGTATGTCCGGCTCCACCTGGGCACCGGTGTTCTGCTGTTACGGCAACAACAACAGAACCAATATGCTGCGCATACCCAGTGCCGGCTCCCGCGTCGAATGCCGCGCACCCGATATCGCGTGCAACCCCTATCTCGGCACCGCACTGATGCTGGCAGCGGGACTGGAAGGTATTGAACAGGGCATCGACCCCGGCCTGCCGCACCGCGAGAACATGTACCACTACAGTGACCAGGAGATCACCGACGCGGGCATCGAGTGCCTGCCGAAGAACCTGTCGGAGGCCACCGACGCCATCGCCAGTGACCCGCTGGCGATGACCGTACTGGGTGCCGACATGCACAAAGCGTTTGTCGACTTCAAGCGCGCCGAGTGGGACAGTTATCACAACACCGTGTCAGCCTGGGAAATGCAGCGTTACCTGCGGCTGTTCGGCTAGCAAACCGGGGGTCGCTACTGTCACAACCGCTGGCGGCGTTTACCTTTCAGCGCCGCCTCATTAGACTAACCGCTTTACCCACCCAGAACTGCGCATGAGAAGAACAAAAGAGGATGCAGCCAGGACACGCCAGAGCCTGGTCGACGCGGCGCTGAAACTTTTCGGGCAGCGCGGTTACAGCGGCACCACACTGCGTCTTATCGCCGAGGAGGCCGGCTGCTCGCGCGGGCCGATCTACTGGCATTTCGCCAACAAGGAAGAGTTGTTCGAGGAGATCCTGGCATTCTCGCAGGCGCCGCTGGAACAACTGGTGGCCATGCACCACGACAGCAATAACCCGGAGCAGGCCGCCGACGCATTCTCGCGCCAATGGTTACGCCTGTTGATAGACGACCATTACTTTCGGCAATCCTTTGAGATTTTCCTGAACAAAACCGAGTTCACTGAAGCGGTGTCGCAGTCACTGGTGCGCGAGCGCGCCCTGACCGCATCGCTGATCGCAACCTTTGCCTCGTGGGTGACACGGTATCGCGAGCAGGCAGCACTGCGCGCCCCAAGTGCCAGCGAGACGGTGGCGCTGTCGATGTACGGCTACCTGATGGGGATTACACAGAGCTGGCTGTTCGATTCCAGAATTACGGATCTGGACAACAACCTGGACTTCTTTGTCGGCGAATTCCTCCGCCTGCTACGCACAGACCAGTGACTGGGATCGCATCATCTGCCGTATCTCGCGCTCCAGCTGACGGTACTCACTGACATCGAGAATCGCATCCCGATCAGTGCTGCTGCGCTCGATGGTCGGGCGTATCGTCTCCAGAATGCGCCCGGGGCGGGTGCCCATAAAATACACCACATCACCCAGGTACAGTGCCTCCTCAATATCGTGCGACACCATCAGCACGGTGGTGCGTTCCTTTTTCACGATCTCCAGCAGCAGGCTTTGCATCTGCCACCGCGTCTCCGGATCCAGGGCGCCAAACGGTTCGTCCATCAACAGTATCGACGGGCTGCTCACCAGGCTGCGGGCGATAGCGACCCGCTGCTGCATGCCGCCTGACAACTGGTGCGGGTAGGCTTTCTCGAACCCACCCAGCTTCACAGCCTGGATAAAATGATCGACGACACCCTCGCGCAGGTCCAGCGATTCGCGCCGCGCTTTCAGTCCAAACGCGACGTTCTCCTCCACCGTCAACCACGGGAAGGAACTGTAATTCTGGAACACCATACCGCGATCCACTCCGGGACCGCTGATAGAGTGTCCGGCCACCGAGATATCGCCCTGTTCCTGGGACTCAAGCCCGGCGACAATTCTCAACAGCGTTGACTTTCCGCAACCGGAAGGCCCCAACAAGACACCGAGCTGGTTTTTCTTCAGCTCGAAATTGATATTGTCGAGGGCTTTCAGGCCCTGGCCAGAACGCAGCCTGAAAGTCTTGCTGACGCCCTGAACCAGTAAACCATTGTCCTGTTGCTCACTCACTTATTGAGCGCCGCTGCCAGGGGAGCAGTATCGACACCTGCGGACATCGGCATCTCCTTGTCGATGAAACCGAACTGCAACCACCAGTCCGTGGTGATATCCCAGTGCGCCTGCATACCGTCCGCCGCGATATTCAGCGGCAACTCCCCGGGGATGAGGCCCATGAAAATAGCCGCCTGCTGCAGGTCAAAAATGAAGATGCCACCCTTGTGAATCTCACCGGTACTGCCCAGTACCTGTTCGACATCCGCCACGCTGAACTTCAGGCCATCGGCGATGATCTGGTTCGCTTCAGCGGTATTGTTCTTCCAGAAATCCACCGCCTTGAAATAGGCGCTCACCAGTTTCGCCGCGTCTTCCGGGCGTTTTTCCAGAAAGGCGGTGCTCATGTACATCGCGTCCCCGAGCAGCGCGGTGGTGATGTACTTCTCCTCGGTGGAGTCCGCGGCGACAGTCGAACCCGGCAGTGCTTCCAGCACCTGGGAGCCAAAGGGTTCCCAGAATTCGGCGGCCGCCGCCGTGCCACCGACCATTGCACCAACCGCATCGTCCATGATCAGGTTGGTAAAGCTGACCTCGTCGATCGCCACACCGTTGTCTGTCAGCCACTCCGCCATGAAGATCTGCGTCAGACCACCCTCCAGCACGGCGACGGTTTTGCCCTTGAGCTGCTCGGCGCTGGTGATACCCGGCGCCAGAATGATCTTATCGGTGCCGTAGGAGGGGTTGGTGTAGGTCACCAGTTTGATCCCCACGTCCTTGTCGGCGGCGATGGGGCCGTACTCGGCTGTACTGGACGTCGCATCCAGTTCACCGGCGGTCATCATGCCGAAGCTCTGGTACGGGTCCTCGATGATGCTGATGTCCAGTTCAAGACCGTCGGTGAGGCCTTTTTCTTTGGCGATAAACCAGAAGCCGTAGCCTGGCCACGAGAACAGCGACAGCCTCACGGGGTCTGAACTGTACGCGCTGGCGCACAGCGTAAGCGCCAACATGGCGATGCCTAATCTAACGTAATGCATGGTGTTTCTCCTCGGTTGATGGGAACTACTGGTTGGGTTGAAGATAGCGAAACGCGCCGCGGTGCAGCGCTTTGAACAGGGCATCGAACAGCAGGCCAAGCAGGCCGATGACCAGGATGCCAGCCATGATGTCGTCGACATGCACAAACCGTTTGGCGCGCATCATCATGGCGCCGATACCGTCCGTGGCCGCGACGATCTCGGCGATAACAAGGTAGGTCCAACTCACGGCCAGCAGTTGCCGGAACACATCGACATAGCCGGCAAGGCTGGCTCGAAAAATGACGGACCCCAGAATCTGTACCGGACGCAGGCCCAGCGTGCGCGCGGTTTCTATGTACACCCTGGGCACCTGCCGCGTGACATCGGCAATCATGATGATCAGGAAAAACACCACACCGATGACGAGCAGCGCGATCTTTTGCTCCTCGCCGGTGCCCAGCCACATCAGCAACAGCGGAATAAAAGCCGGCGCCGGGAGGTAGCGGAAGGCACCGGCAAGCGGCGCCAGCAGGCGATCGACGGGGCGATACGCCCCGATCAACAGGCCAAAGGGCATGGCCAGCAGCACCGCGATGGAAAAACTGGTGAGTATACGTTTGACACTGGCCCAGATGTCGGCGGCAAAATCCTTCTCGGCAAGCAGTTCGTAGAGGCTGAGGAACACCCGGTCGGGGCCCGGGAACAGTCGCTCGGGCGCCAGCTCTGCGTTGGCGGCCAGCCACCAGCCACCGATAAACAGAACCCATCCCAGCGTGCCCAGCAAAACCCGTGAGCCGAGCAGCGCGCGAAATGTCGGCGCAGGACCAGGCAATGTTGTCGCAACCTCCATACCCGCCTCTAGAACGCTGTCAGGAAACTGAGTGCATCGGCGCCGACGGCGCGACCCTCCGCCAGCGATTGCTTGACCTCGTCGTCGCCGTAATCCTCGGCATAGATGCGCGCCACACGGTGTTTATGGAAGGCGCGTGCCTGCTCGACAAAGCCCAGCACCTGGGGCTGCACATCCGGGTACATCTGCGCGTGCAGTGCCGGCAAGCGATACCAGCCCAGGGTTGGCTTCTGGTGATGGGCGTTGTGGTAGCAAAAATTCAGCGCCAGCAGGTTGAGCGCCGGAAATCGCGCCGACAACAGGTTGCTGTAGGTGTTGCGCTGCTCGTACTCGATGTCACCGCGGTGCGGAAGCTCAACGTCCTTCTCGTCGAGGTTGAACACCACCTCGTAATTGTGCTGATAGCAATCCATGAAGCGCAACGCCGTCATCAACAGCAGCTGGGCAATCACATACAGCACAAATGCCAACGGGCTGAGCACGAAAACGACTGCCAGCACCGTGCCGCGGATAGCCAGCACCCACAGCACCCGCCTGCGCTGTTCGCGCTTGGACTCGATGCACCAGGGCGCGGCGACCATCATGCTGTGCATCATGATCTCGATAGCGGGGATGTACGCCCACTCTGCCGCTTTCACCACCGACTCCAGTGCCGGGTGACGTTGCAGGAAGCTGCGGTAATCCCACACCACCGGGTCGTAGTTGTCCACGTGATGGCGCATGTGCTTGTAGCGGATATCCTCGTAGCGCCCATAACAGCTGCCGGCGATCCAGTTGAGCACTTCACCGAGGTAAGCATTTCTCTGTGTAGACAGGAAAATGGCGTTGTGGCCGCAGTCGTGCAGCAGGTAGGCCGCAATAAACATGCCGTGCGCCAGCGCGACGACCCCGACGGCATTGAGTGCCGCACTGTCCTGGAAAATGGCGATCCAGCCGCCGATATAGGCGACGGCGATATAGAGCAGAACAGCTGCGGTGTAATGCGCTCCCTCCGGGTCGCGCAATTCGAGAGCTTTAAGCACGCTGCGCCTCCTGTGTGGTGGCCGCCTGTGACCACGCTGCAAAATGTTGCTGTTCGGTCGCGCCAATCCAGCGATTGATATCCCACAGGTCGGCGATGGGTGCATTGGTAAACGGCAGGTGATGCAGGTAGCCGTCCGGACCAAACTCCGGCGTCATGGTCGTCTCCTGGTAGCCGCGTTCCCGCTGTGCAGCCCAGACCTCCTCCCAGCAACGCTGGTGACTGGCCAGTGCCTCGGCATACTCCGGAGCCGCCGGATGCGGCACCTGCGGGCCCTGGTCGTAACCGACCCGGCTGTGCACATGGTGCGCGTGCTGTGCCGCCAGTTCGATGGCGTCCCACTCGCTGTCCATCAGCCGCTCGCAGACCACCACCCAGTGACTGAAGTCACAGGTGATCCTGATGTCGGCCAGCTGCTCAAGCACGGCTGCGGTGCTCCAGGGACAGTAGAATGATCGACCGCGGTGGGTTTCAAACGAACAGAGGACGCCGTGTTTGTCCGCGATATCCATCGCCGCCTTGAAGAATTCGACACTGGTCGCGACAGGCCAGGCGTCGCAGCCTCCCATCACGTTGACAAATCTGGGGGCCAGTGGTTTACCCATCAGAATTTGCGCTTCCAGATCCTCGAGGTGCTCACTGACACTGGCGTGACGCCTGGGAACGTAGGAGCCGGCGGTGCAAATTTCCTGAATCCACTCCAGCTCATGCTCGGCGAGTGCGTTAGCCAGCGCCGGCAGATGTCCCGGGGCGGCGTGAACAGCGGGCGCTTCCAGCCCGGAAAAATTGGCCGCTTTGGCCAGCAGAGCCGCGTCCTCGATACTGGTGGTATGCCCCCAGAGTGTTTTGAAGTTACGTAATTGCATGATCTTGCCCTAGTGCTGCTGTTACCGATAACAAACGCAATTACCATGCCAATATGTATGTATAATTCTATCGCATTGATTAACAAGGGTTTTATGCGTTTCAGACAGCATACGGCGCGATTGCCTGTACAATTTGATGCACCGACAACGGCTAAAGGTGTACTGTTTTGGTGCGTATAAACTGCCAGGGCACCCGCGATCGCAATTCCACCCGCAGAATGATTCATCCTCCAGTGAGTGACAGGCCTATGCAGAACCAGCCGCTGGAGAATCCGCGAATGACAATGTGTGTTCCCCTGACACCGGACGGGTTCGACCTCGCCGACCGGGAATGACCAATGGGAGATCACGGTCGCCAATCACATACGCATCAGTACTGCCTACCGCGATCTTTCATCATCGGCAGCGATTGAGGCATACTGAGCAACCCCGGACCCGGAAAACACGTTATGAAAAGATCAGCCACGCTGATGCTGGCGGCTGTTATATGCCTGTTACTCACGGTGCCCGGCAGTCGCACCTTCGCTGCAGAGGTATCCGTACAGCTACAAAACCCGCCCGCTTCCGGGACAGTCGTACTCACCCTGTACAATTCCGCCAACACCTTCGGAGACCTCAGGGATCCTGCCAGAACCGAGGCGTTCAGCCTCGATGGACGCGACCGCTATGTGCTGACCGACGTTCCGCCCGGCGAGTACGCCCTGCTGGTGTACTACGATGAAAATGACAATCGCGAGATCGACAAGAGCTTCATCGGCATCCCGACCGAGCCGCTGGGTTTTTCCAATAACTACACGCCCAAAGGTCCTCCCAGTTACACGCGAGCCGCCTTCACACTAACCAGCGATGAGCAGCGCACGTTTACCGTCGACCTGTACCGCCCACTGGGTAAAAGCGGTCGCCTGGGTGTCGGTATCGGCGCAATCAGTCGCAGCAGCCCTTATCGTGACTACGACGGCGGTGTGACCCAGGTCATTCCGGCGATTACCTACACCGGGGATCGCCTGCAGATATTGGGGCCCAACATCAGCTATGGCCTGGTGGGAAGCGGCAAGGTGCGGCTGGCAGCCGCGGGCGCCTATCGGCCCGGCGTCTACGACGAGGACGACAGTGACTACCTCAAGGGGATGGGAGATCGAGACAGCACCTTCACCGCCGGACTCGCGCTGCAGGTGGAACTGCCGCAGGGCTTTGATCTATCCCTGGGTTACCAGCATGATGTGCTCGACAGAATTGGCGGTGGCGAGGCCAAAGTTGCAGTGGACAAATCGTTTCAATTGGGCGCATTCCGGCTGTCGCCGCAATTGGGGATCAACTGGCTGTCACAGGACCTGGCCGACTACGATTTCGGCGTGCCACAGGACAAGGCGACAGCAGACCGACCGGCGTACCGCGTGGATTCGACGGTTACCTTTGACGCCGGCGTGGGCGTTTTGTACGAGATAAACGCCGACTGGCTAGTGGTGATGAATGTCGCGGTTGAGTTCTTTGCTGATGAGATCACCGACAGCCCGATCGTCGAGGACGATTACGTGCTGAAGGGCTTTGTCGCCGTCAACTACGTGTTCTAGTGCGCTCCTGTGGCAGCGGCTGCATATTCGCCAGTGCCTGTTCAAGCAGGGTGTTGAGTGCCACCAGTTCAAAATGGCGTTTGGCCGTGATGGCATAAAACCGCTCTACCACATTGTCCAGCACACGGTATTTTTGCAGTCGACCACTGTGCAGTTCGTCCTGCACGACCACTTCCGGCACTACAGCCAGGCCGCCTGAATCGCGCACCAGCAGGCGCAGCATTGCCATGTCTTCCACCTCCGCGTAGGGATCGACTTCCACGCCCAACTGCTCACACATCAAATCAAACTGGCTGCGAATATCGCTGCTCGGCCCCGGCAGTATCAGCGGCAACTCGCCGAGGTCCTGCGGAAATTTGAAGCGCCTGGCCTGTTTGCCGGGTGGGCCGACGATACACACACTCTGCTGCGCAATTTGCTGGCAGCGCCACGGCGTCGACGAATCGGCGGCCACTGCGCGGTTGGAGAGAATCAGGTCCAGTTTGTGTATCTTGAGCTGCTCCAGCAGTTCCTCGAGACTCGCGGAGCGAATGATCAGCTTCACCTTGGCCTCGCCTATCACCGGGCGCAGGAAATTCTCCTGGAAGTTACGCGACAGGGTGGCGACAGAACCGATGCGCAGGCGCTGCAGGCGCTGCAACTCGCCGCTTTCCGTTAACGCCAGCAGTTCGCTGCCGAGGTTGAAGATACTCTCGGCGTATTCCAGCACCAGATAGCCCACCTCGGTCAGTCGCAGGGAGCGGCCGTCGCGACTGAACAGTTCGTGCCCCAGCTGATCCTGCAACTGGCGAATCTGCGAGGAGAGCGCGGATTGGGACACATGGAGCTGCTCGGCGGCGCGGGTCAGGTGGCCCTCTTTGGCGACGATCCAGAAATAGTACAGGTGGTGGAAGTTGAGATTTCTCATCATATCGTTCTCTTTAAAAGAACGATTGTATATAAACTATCTATTATACAAAAGAGTAGTCTGCCTCCAGAATGCGCCCATCCCAAGTGGCTAAATGCAAATTCAGAGGAGGTGCGAATGTTGGATTTCAATGGGGGGTGGCTACTGCCACTCATTTACCTCATCGGCACGGTGGTTGCACTGCGCCGATCACATGGGCTCTGGCCGATCGCCCGCACCACCGCAGTCATCGCATTGGGCGCAACAGTCATCCTGACCCTGGGCACCGTCTTCTCCTCGCTGTTCAGCGGCCCAGCGGTCGACAAACCCGGTCTCACCGTTGCGCTGCTGGTAGCCGTGCTGGGCTGGGTGATCATCAACTACTCGTCCCGCTATTTGACCGGGGAGCCCAACCAGCACCGTTTTATCCGCGCCATGCTGTTCACACTGACTGCAGTGAGTGTGATTGTGATCAGCCAGCACCTGCTCGTGATCGCCGTGGCGTGGACCAGCACCAGCATCGGGCTGCACTTTCTACTCACTCACTACGACCAGCGCAAGGCCGCACAGATCGTCGCGCACAAGAAGTTTCTGGTCAGTCGTATGGCAGAGGTGTGCCTGGTAGCGGCGCTGGTGCTTGTGTACCAGGCAACGTCAAGCCTGACACTGGACGGCCTGCGCGCCACCATCGAGAGTTCACCCGTGTTGCCGGCACAGCTGCACTGGGCTGCCGCACTCTTCACCCTGGCGGCGATTCTCAAGTCGGCACAACTGCCGCTGCACGGCTGGCTGATCCAGGTTATGGAGGCACCGACGCCGGTATCTGCGCTGTTGCATGCCGGTGTGGTGAACATGGGCGGGTTCGTGCTGATTCGACTCGCCGAGTTGTTGTCAGTGGCACCCGCAGCCCAGGCCATGCTGGTGATCGTGGGCGGCTTCACCGCCGTGCTGGCGGGCCTGGTGTCGATGACCCGCATCAGCATCAAGGTCCGGCTGGCCTGGTCGACCTGTGCCCAGATGGGCTTTATGTTGATGGAGATAGGTCTGGGCCTGTACGAACTGGCGCTGCTCCATCTGGTAGCACACTCCCTGTACAAGGCGCACGCGTTCCTGACTGCGGGCGATACCGTGCAGCAGGCCAGCGACAGTGACTTCCTGCGCGGCTATGGCGCCATTCGCTCCCCCCTCTGGTACCTGGCCGCATTCGTCGGCAGCGCGCTGCTGGTCACGCTGTCGGCAATGCTCTGGCAGGGACTGCTGCCGACACTGAACCTGCCCCCGATTGCACTGGCGATTGTGGCGCTGGGGCTGGCGCCCCTGCTGTGGCTGGAACAGGGTTCCGGCCCCGCCCCCCTGCTGCGCGGGTGCGCGCTGGTGCTGGGGCTGACCCAACTCTACCTGGTCTGGCACCTGGTGTTCGGCGGCCTGGCACCTCCAGCGACCGCAGCGGCGGCACCGCTGGTCGCGGTGGCCCTGCTGAGCTTCTGCGCGCTGTACGCCATCCAGGTATGGCTGCGCTGCCATCCCCGTGGCCGCCTGGCACGAACACTCTATCCCTGGGCCTACTGCGGGTTCTATCTCGATGAGACCTTCACCCGACTGACATTCAAACTGTGGCCGGCAAGGCTCAGTCCGGTCCAGGCACAGACCCTGGTACACCGCAATATCCCCAACACAGGAGAAAGGCCGTGAACGCTTCCAATATGCAAGTGCTGGCAAGCAATGAAACCGTCAACCAGGCCATCGCGACGGCTATCGAGAGCATTGCGCCGACCTGGCCGCTGGATCGCATGATTGCGGTGAATCCCTACTGGGGGCAACGGCAGCAGTCGTTTGAGGAGGTCGGCAAGAGCCTGGCCAAAGTGGCGGGCTCGCCCCTTTGCCTGCCGCCGTCGTGGTACCACAAGGCCTGGCAGCGCGGCGAGATCACCGCGGCGCACCTGCGACAGGCCGCAGCGGAAATGCAATCCCCGCTGACGACAGAGGAACTGGTGCAAACACTTGAAACAGAGGGCTACAAACCGACCCCGGCACCGCTGCTGGGGGATACACTCGACCACAAGCGCGAGCTGCGCCACCAGCCAGCCTGGTGCGACGCCATTACCCATCAGGTAGCCCAGTTCTGCGCTGCCTACTTTGACCGGGAGCAGGCAGACTGGCGACCTGATCAGGCGCAGGGACTGTATGACAGCTGGCGCAGCTCACTGGCCAACGACCACAGCGTTGCCCTGCTGATGCAAGCGGGTTGGATTCCGGCAAAAGTCGCCTCCCTGGCGGCGGACCCGGAGCAGCAAATCCTGCGCGGATTGATGCAATTGGGCGTCCCCGCGGCCCAGCAGGCAGACTACCTGCAAACCGTCATCATGCGCCTGAGTGGTTGGGCGGCATGGTGCGCCTATCTCCGCTGGCAGGCGCAACTCGAGGGCGGCGACGATCGCACCATTGTCGACCTGTTGGCGATCCGCCTCAGTTGGGAGTGCCTGCTGGACGACGGCGAGCGACATGATGGCTCTGTCTGGAGCCAGTGGCAGTCAGACTGGCAACAGCATCTGCAGGATAATGATGACAACCCCGCGCAGGTACTGTCGATCTGGCAGCGGGCCGAGGAGATTGCCTATCAAAGCCAGCTGCTGCAGAAGCTGACAGCATCACGCACCACCGCAGTTGCAGCAGCGCCAGCGGTGCAGGCCGCATTCTGTATCGATGTACGCTCCGAGGTGTTTCGCCGCCATCTGGAAGCGCAGTCCGACGCTGTACAGACTCTGGGATTCGCCGGTTTTTTTGGCCTGCCGATCAGCTATGCACCGCTGGGCACTGATGCCAGCAGGCCACAGTTGCCCGGCTTGCTGGCACCGTCGCTGCACATTACGGACAGCACCGGGGACAGCGCGACCGACCTCGATATTGCGCAACACAGGAGCAGCACACTGCGCGGCGCGCTCGGCTGGCGCATCTTCCAGTCAGTGCCGCTGTCGGCCTTCACACTAGTGGAAACACTCGGACTGACCTATCTCTGGAAGCTGGTACAGCGCACGTTGCCCAGCCGCGCACCGCGGGTGTCCGGCGATGGCTGGGGGCTGAGCGACAACACGGTACAGACGCTGCGACCGACACTCGACGCGACAGCGGCCGGCGGCCTTGACGGGCAGTCTGCGCTGGCTGCCGGGGTGCTGACGGCAATGGGGCTGAAAGACGGGTTTGCGCGACTGGTGCTGCTGATTGGGCACGGCAGCCAGACCCGCAACAACCCACACCGCGCCGGTCTCGATTGCGGTGCCTGTTGCGGCCAGGCCGGTGACGTCAACGCCAGGGCACTGGCGGGCCTGCTGAACGATCCCGCTGTGCGCCAGCGCCTGCGAGAGACGGGCATCGACATACCCGACACGACACATTTCATCGCCGGGCTACACAACACCACCACCGATGAGGTGACGCTGTACGATCTCGCCGCCGTCCCTGCCAGCCACAGCAATGATATCGCCGGGATCTCGGCCCAGTTGACTGCCGCAGGCCAGGCCACGCGCAGGGAGCGCGCGCCCGCACTGGGCCTGCAGGCACTGCAGGACAAGCCGGCGGCGCTGGCGCGAGCCGTGGCTGAACGCGCCAACGACTGGGCGCAAACACGCCCTGAATGGGGCCTTGCCAACAACGCTGCGTTCGTCGTGGCGCCGCGGTCCACGACCCGCAATATCGATCTGCAAGGCCGCAGTTTCCTGCATGACTACGATGCCCACAGCGACCCTGATGGCACCCTGCTGGAACAGATCATGACGGCACCCATGGTGGTCACGCACTGGATCAACATGCAGTACTACGCCTCTACTGTGGATAATCATCGCTACGGCAGCGGCAACAAAACGCTACACAACGTAACCGGAGGCCGACTCGGGGTGTTCGAGGGCAACGGCGGAGATCTCCGTATCGGCCTGCCGTGGCAGTCCGTCCACGATGGCGAGCAATGGCGTCACACGCCACTGCGACTGACCGTGGTGATCCAGGCGCCGCGAGAACCTATCGAGGCCGTCATCGCGAAACACGCCAACGTGCGACAGCTGGTGGAGAATCGCTGGCTGTACCTGGTGCGCCTTGATGACACACACGCTGAGATGTACCAGCACAGCGGATGGCAGGCCTGGGCGACATCGGCGTGAGGATATTGCCACCGCGGCGGCGCCAGGTCGCCGCCGCTCTGGCACTAAGTATGAATGTACTAAAGACAACATCAGGAGAAGGTCATGGCAGAACAATCAGTGAAGAACGGTTATCGCTTGATCAGCGGTGTGTTTTCGCCCGCTGAAGCAAACAGGATATTGATGAGCCTGATACTGGATAAAATCAACTTTCACCACAAAAGCAACTGGAGCCACAAGGAGAGATTCGGTGAACCCGATAGTGCCAGCGTGAAACGCATGCAGGAGTTGAACCAGACAAAGGCTGACCTCTCCGCGCTGATTGAACAGGCGGAATCCTCGAACCAGAAGCTTGCTATCAACTGCGAAATAGAGATCACGCTGGCACCTGCCCAAGCGGCCGGATCCGCGCGACTTCAAACTTAAGCGCCTGATTCGCCTCCCACATTACCGGGCCCTCGCCAAAGGCTTGTGCATCCACGATGACCCGGTATTTGTTGCCCACGGTTACGATGCCGCTGTAACCCTGGAACGTGGCCGAGCCAGCCCTGACTGTCACAAGTCAGTTGAACTTGCTCTAACACTGGTTCAATCGCGACGGGACAAGCACTGATAAAGTTGGCAATGCTGGTCGATGCGGCACGCCATCGCAGGAGAGCGCGCTGGAAATAATTATGCGGACTTTGCTGTCAAGGCATGACTAAGCTGTTGGGGTGTAATGCCATTAATCTCGATAACCTTTCGTTGCGAACTTGAGCCATGGACTATGGCAATAGATTCTTCGTTTAGCTGTAACCTTTCACACAACAATTCAATGACGGCCTGATTTGCTTTACCTTTTTCAGGTGGAGCAGCTACTTTAATTTTTAGCAAATTGCCGAGCCAGCCAACGATTTCGGTTCTCGAGGAGCCTGGAACAACCTTGGCCTCAAGCCTACATTTCATACGAGCGACCCGCTCCGATGGACGCATAACGCCAAAAGAACCGACGGCGAAACCGTCCGGTTCCTTTGCTTGAAACTAAGCGGCATAGAGTTTCTGGACCTTCATTTTGGGCGACTCTTTTCGAGCTACCCAAAGGTCATACTGCGATTGTTGGTTGAGCCAGCTTTCCGGAGTCGTGTTGAACGCAATAGATAGGCGTAAAGCCATTTCAGGACTGATACCAGCCCTACCGTTCAGAATAGCTGATAAGGTCTTGCGGCTAACGCCCAGCGCAGCGGCAGCATCGGTAACAGTCAGCCCCAATGGCTCAAGGCATAAGTCACGTAGTACCTCACCGGGGTGCGGGGGGTTGTGCATAGTCATGGTCATGTT
>CAXBLZ010000050.1:0-29442 GCA_963976735.1 uncultured Halioglobus sp. | reverse complement strand
GCAACTGGCTTTTTTGCGGACTATAGTAAGGATTGACGAATTTGCCGAACGTGATCGCAGTACCGGGCAATCCCGTCCATGTGGCGTAGGCCAAATCGAGATTGATACTCTTCGAACTGCTACCTCCACCTAATGTCTGGTTAGCGGATACAGGGTCATCACTACCCGTGGCAAGCCCAAAGCCCACTTCAGTGGTATCGCTGATTTTTGCAATCAGTGCCGGTCGCGCACGCACACGGTAACGGTCTCGATCATCCCTGCCTTCCTGACGAATATCCTCATAACGGAAACGGTAATCGCCCTTCCAGGCAACCGTGTCCGCCCATGACGACTCCGCACTCTGCTTCTTCAGGGTATTCACTTCCGCATTGGTGGCAGCGAGGTCCTCGACCTTGATGGTATTTCTGCTGGCCTGCCGAAGTTGCTCATTCTCGACTTCCAAAGCCTTTACCCGCTCGCTCATCGCCGCGAACTGTGCCTTGAATGCCTCCCACTCTGCCGCCGGCACCTGTGCATGAGCGCCGGAAGCGAACGACACAGCTCCCAGCAATGCTACCAAGAATATCTGCTTCATATGTGACTCCCCACAATTAGCGTTATCTGAACATCACCACTATTCATGGCACGCGAGATTAAAGGAGGAACATGACAGTTTTGTTACGATAATACGAAGTATCGCAACATTGAAGCAGTTTTTATGACGACCGGATTGCGATAGTGTTACGGGGCGATTTCATTTGCATGACAGCGAGGGGGCCAGAGGGGCACAGTACGCTTAAACCGACTGGATCAGCCCCCTGGAAAAGACCAAAGTGACGGCTTCAGGCGAAAAGGCCGACTAGCAACCAGCCGACAGCGACTACTACCAGAGCCTCAAGCAGCAGCAAAGGCATGGTCACGTCCGGCGAGCGGCTCCTCAATTCTTTTTGTGCGGCGCGAAGATTCATCACAACCCCTTTCGTTTGTATATACATAAAATACACAATCGATATCGAAAACACAATGTCTATACATGTGATAAACTCCCATTCCCGACATATTCCTGCTATTGACGATGTCTAAAACCAAACTGCTGAATATCCGCATCGACCCGGAACTCAAGAAGAAAGCGAAAAAGCTGGCAGAAGCCGACGGGCGCTCGCTCTCAAACTGGGTGACCAAGTTAATTGCAAGCAGTGTGGAAGCCAGTGAAGAAAAAAACGCCAGTGGCAAGAAGTAGAACGCCGGCGGGATCAGTTGAAGTTAAACACTAGCCAAAACGCCCTGTTATGTAATTCTCGGTCAATTGATGCTGGGGAACGGTAAAAATATCCTTGGTTTTGCCCACCTCAATCAACTTGCCGAGATGGAAATAGGCCGTGCGCTGCGACACCCTGGCGGCCTGCTGCATCGAGTGGGTAACGATGGCGATAGTGTATTTTTCCTTCAGGTCATCAATCAATTCTTCTATACGGGCGGTGGCAATGGGATCGAGCGCTGAACAGGGCTCATCCATCAGGATGACCTCGGGGCTGACCGCTATTGCTCGAGCGATACAAAGCCGCTGCTGCTGACCGCCTGACAGACCGGTACCCGGCTTGTCCAACTGATCCTTCACTTCATCGAACAGGCCGGCGCGTCGCAGGCTGTTTTCGACAATTTCATCCATCTCCGCTTTGGAGTGGGCAAGCCCGTGAATCCGCGGGCCATAAGCGACGTTTTCATAAATCGATTTAGGGAAGGGATTGGGCTTCTGGAACACCATACCCACGCGAGCGCGAAGCATTACCGTGTCCTGATTACTCTTGTAGATATCCTCACCGTCCAGTGTGATCTCACCCTGCACCTTGCAAATCGGAATAATATCGTTCATGCGGTTCAAGGTACGCAGAAACGTGGACTTGCCACAACCGGAAGGACCAATCATGGCGAGCACTTCATTGCGGCCAATATCCAGCGACACATCCAAAATGGCCTGCTTTTCGGCATAAAAGACATTCACCGTCCGCGCGGACATCTTGGCATCTTTTACGAGCGGCGAACCGATCGTTTTATAGGCCTCCATATCAGCCCCACGCTCCATATCGAGTGCCGAGGTTTTGTCCATGGACACTTTCCTCTCCGTCATTGATCTCGTGTTCTCATTCACTGCAGTAGTCGCACTCATTTTATCAGGTCCCCAGTTGACGGACGCCAGTTACATCACTTCAATTCAAAACGCTTGCGCAGATAGACGGCCAACGCGTTCATCAGAATCAGGAAACCCATCAGCACCATAATCGCGGCCGAGGTCTTCTCCATGAAACCCCGCTCGGGACTGTCAGCCCACAAATAGATCTGCACCGGCAGCACTGTTGAGGGATCAGTGACTCCGCCCGGCACATCCATGATAAAAGCAACCATACCAATCATCAGCAGCGGTGCAGTCTCTCCCAGAGCCTGTGCCATACCGATAATTGAGCCGGTGAGTATACCCGGCATGGCGACGGGTAACACATGGTGAAACACGGTCTGCAGCTTGGACGCACCCACACCCATTGCCGCCTCATGAATCGAGGGCGATACCGCCTGGATAGCAGCTCGCGAAGTAATGATAATGGTGGGAAGCGTCATCAGGGACAGGACAATCCCCCCCACCAATGGCGCGGAGCGCGGCAGTTCGAAAAAGTTGATGAAAACCGCAAGCCCCAGCAGACCAAAGACAATCGAGGGCACAGCGGCAAGATTATTGATATTGATCTCTATAAGATCTGTCAGGCGATTGCGCGGTGCGAACTCTTCCAGGTAGATGGCCGCCATCACACCGATTGGAAACGCCAGACAGAACGTTACCATCAGGGTAAAAAAGGAGCCGTACAGGGCGGCCTTGATACCGGCCAATTCCGGCTCGCGAGAGTCCCCCGAGAGGAAGAACGTCGAATTGAAACGGGACTCGGTCCGCCCCTCCGCCCGCAGAGCATCCAACCAGGCGACCTGTATATCCTTCACCCGGCGCTCGGACTCGGGCGTACTGACGTCCACCTGGCCTTTCAGATAGCTCCCCGCCTCCGAATGGGCAAGCAGCCACACATTTTGATGGGTGCCGATCAATGCGGGGTCCGCCATTACCATATCGCGCAGGGTGTATTCAGCCCGAATACTGATCAGGCGGTAGAGCGCTCTCTTTTCACTGCGACCGCTCACCTCAGGAAACTGTGCGCGCAGGCTACTTTTCACCAACGACAGATAATCGGCGCTTGCGATCTCATCCGCAGAAGGGTTTTCACCCAGCCCCAGCGCCTCTGGGCTGAAATCGATGTCCAGTTGTATGAAGTGCTGGGAAAACGCCGGACTACCTTTTACCACGATATCCGCCAGCAGGATAAACAGAAACACAAACCCGGTCAGTACGGCGAGACGGCCATACCACTGGAATCGTCGCTCCCGCGCATAGCGCTTCTTCAGCGACGCCTGGATAGCGAGGGTAGTACTGGATCGATTGGACTCACTCATACTGTTCCCGATACTTCCTGACCACATACAGCGCCACGACGTTCAGTAGCAGCGTCACGAAAAATAGCACCAGACCAAGCGCAAATGCCGCCAGTGTCTTGGGGTTGTCAAATTCCTGATCACCGACCAGCAGCGTGACAATTTGTACGGTGATTGTCGTCACTGCCTCCAGCGGATTGAGGGTGAGTTTGGCCGACAATCCCGCTGCCATCACCACGATCATTGTCTCGCCAATAGCGCGGGAAGCGGCAAGCAACACACCGCCGACTATACCTGGCAGCGCCGCCGGCAATACGACCCGGCGAATTGTCTCATTCATCGTCGCGCCCATGCCCAGCGATGCTTCTCGTAAACTGACAGGAACTGCATTGATGATATCGTCCGACAGCGACATGACGAACGGGATGATCATAATTCCCATCACCAGCCCTGCTGCCAGGGCGCTCTCGGAAGCGACATTGAGACCAAACGACTCCCCCATATCCCTGATGAATGGCGCCACCGTGAGTGCAGCGAAGAAACCGTAAACAACTGTCGGGACACCGGCTAGAATCTCAAGCACAGGTTTGGTCACCGCGCGAAACCGTCGAGAGGCGTACTCAGAAAGATAGATAGCAGACATCAAGCCAACCGGGACCGCAATGAGAAGTGCGACCGCCGATATCAGCAGGGTGCCCACCAGCAAGGGAACAAAACCGAAAGACCCAGATGCCGCCACCTGATTGGCGCGGATAGCCATCTGTGGACTCCACTGCAGGCCAAACAGAAAGTCAGTCAGTGGAATCACATTGAAAAAACGGATCGCCTCAAACAATACTGACAATACGATACCCAGGGTTGTCAGTACTGCCAGGAAAGAGCTACTGAAAAGCACCCACTCGAAAATCTTCTCGACGTGGTTGCGTGCGCGCAGCAGCGGCGTTATCCGGCGCAGCGCCAGCAGCGTCCCCAGCACTGCCACGATAAATACCAGCGCCGCCTTGATCAGGCTGGAGGTGGCAGCGGTTTCACTGTAATAGGCGGCGGCTTTTACCTGGGCGTCATCCAGTTGTACCGAATCGATTGCACCACGGGCGAAACCCTGCACCTGATTGTAGTACAGGCCGAGTTCTTCCGTCGGTAGCGCCTGTATGTCCGGCGGCAACTGCTGCACAACCAGTTTATGCAGAACACTGGACTCGAACCCTGTCCACAGTACCAGCACCAACAGTGCTGGCAGCGCAGCCCAGACAGCTGCCATATAGCCATAGTGATTGGGCAGAGAGTGGAGGGAACTGAGGCCGCCCTGCTGCATTGCAACGATCTTTGCGCGTTTGCGTCCCGTCATAAAACTGACGACGCAAAGCGCTGCCAGGATCAGGAAAACTGTAGTCGTCTGCATTGCCTGTTGACCGCCCTCAACGCATCAAAACAGCGATGGTCTCAGGCACATCTCCAAAAAAGCTGCTGTACATTTCTTCGCGGCACACAGGGTACCGCGACGTGAGGAAATCAATACCGCCATTACATCTCGAGCGACTTCATGTCCTTGACATCGGCTTGTACCTGCAGCCGCGACTCATCGCTGAGTGGAATCAAGCCCCTTTCTGTCAGATACCCGTCCTCGCCCATCGCCTTGTTGGAGGTGAACTCGATCGCATACTCCCGAATGCCGGGTATTTTGCCGACATGCGCACCCTTGATATAAAAATACAGAGGGCGGGACACCGGATACTCTCCACTGGATATTGTGTCAAACGTTGGGGTTATACCATCGACCACAGCCCCCTGGACCTTGTCACCGTTTTCCTCCAGGAAGCTGTAACCAAAGACGCCCACAGCATCCGGGTTAGCCTCCAGTTTTTGCACGATAAGGTTATCGTTTTCACCCGCTTCAATATAGGCGCCGTCTTCACGCATGGCATAGGCCACGGTGACGAAGACATCCTCACCCTTGGGCGCCTTGCCTTTCTTTGCCACCAGCGCGTCATACAGCGCTGCAGGCAGCCCGAGCTCGGCCATTGCCGCCTTGATTTCATCCACCTGGGTGGCATCCAGTTCAGCCAGGGCCTCCAATTCAGGCAGCGCCGCAGCGCCGCCGGCCATTGCCAGCTCAGCAAACGCATCGCGGGTTCCGGAGGTCGGTGGCGGCCCGAGTACTTCGATTTTCGTGGCCGGCAGCGCCGGATTGACATCTTTCCATGTCTGGTTCGGGTTGGGGATCAACTTGCCATCAGGGCCAGGAATATCCTTGGCCAGTGCCAGGTAGACGTCCTTCAGGCTCAGCTCCAGTTGTGCAACATCGGTGGAATTGGCAATTGCAATACCGTCATACCCTACCAGTACTTCCACAATTTCAGTCACACCATTGTCCTGGCAGTCGTCATACTCACTCTGCTTTATGCGCCTCGAAGCATTCGTGATATCGGGCGTACCGGCACCGACCCCGCTACAAAAAAGTTTCAGCCCTCCTCCAGTTCCTGTCGCTTCGATCTTGGGTGACTTGAATGAGGTTCCACGCCCGAACCGCTCGGCCACGACAGTGGCGAAGGGGTAGACGGTGGATGACCCGACGATGCTCACGATGTCGCGGTTCGCGGCCTGCGCGGAACCAAGCGTGGTAAAGGTAGCCAGGATCGCAACTGCTCCAACCAGGTGATTTTTCACGTTGTGGGTACTCCGTAACATTGATTTAGTGAGATTCCAGTCTTTTCGCATTTCACGGTGCGCAGTCTAGGTTCCAAGTGTTACGTTTTTGTTACAACGCGACATGTGCCCGGGCAAACTTGCCAATTGACGGGCAACCGGCTGTCGAGCAGCCAATTCGGTCTGCTAGAGCTCGCCATTCCCATCGCGCAACTCATTCAACCTGCCATGGCGAACATCGAGCCCGCGAACCAGGTACACCACATGTTCGGCGATATTACAGGCGTGATCACCGATGCGTTCCAGGCTTCGCAGCGCCCACATTTCGTTCAATATCACACCAATATTGCGTGGATCCTCGACCATAAAGGTGATCAGACTGCGCATCGCGCTGCCGTACTCCTTGTCGACCTCATCGTCCTCCTTGACCACGGCGACAGCCTGTTCGACGTCCAGCCGCGCAAACGCATCCAGTGACTGCCGCAACATCACACCCACCATTGCTCCGATATGCTTGATTTCGACAAAGTTACTGGGCGACTTGCCATCTTCAGAGATTCGTACCGCCTGTTTAGCCACCTTGGCCGCCTCGTCGCCGATGCGCTCCAGGTCCCGGTTGACCTTGATGATAGCGATAATCAGTCGCAGGTCACTGGCGGTGGGCTGTCGGCGGGCAATGATGGTTGCACATTCATCGTCGATGGCCATTTCCATCTGGTTGACTTCACTGTCTCTTCGCACAATGAGTTCCGCCTCACCACTGTCCATTTTGATCAGCGCATCCAGGGCCTCAGTCAGTTGCTGTTCGACCTTCCCACCCATCGACAACATATGGTTGCGCAGCGATTCCAACTCCGTGTTGAATTTTGCGGATATGTGCTGCTGGTAGTCTTCTTTTTTCAACATGCCATCTGCCTCTTCTGCGACCTGTCAGTCACCTTTTTGGAAACTCAAGGGTAAAGGTGCTCCCCTCGCCCAGTTTACTCTCTATACGCAGGCTCGCACCATGCGCCACTGCGACGTGTTTGACAATTGCCAGGCCAAGGCCGGTGCCGCCAGTAGCAGAATTGCGACTATCATCCACTCGGTAGAATCGCTCGGTCAGCCTCGGAATATGCGAGGCATCTATCCCGATTCCCCTGTCACGAACCTGCAACAGCAAACGACCATCCTTCGTCCTCGTCCACCCCAACGTCACAGGATGGCCATTGGCGCTGTACTTAATGGCGTTGATCGCGAGATTGGAAGCCGCACTATAGAGCTGCCGGTAGTCACCGAACACTTTGTCTTCAGCATCGATATCGAGAACGATCTTCGTGTCCGGATAAGCCTCATCAAGTTCATCCCGCAGTTCCTGCAACAAGCCCCTGATATCGACCCATTCGCGCTCGTCCTCGCGCTTTTCGCTCTCGATACGCGACAGCCATAACAAGTCCTTGAGCAGGTTTTCCATGCGCTGCGCCTGCTGATCCATCTGCTCCAGAGGCTTCACGTAGCGCACGGGTAATTCCTGTGAATTCTCCAGAAATGTACTGAGATAACCGCTGATAACGGTCAGGGGCGTACGCAATTCGTGGGAGACATTGGCAACGAAATCCCGGCGGATCTTCTCCATCCTCACTTCACTGCTGACATCGCGAATAAAGAGCAAGCGCTCTCCCTCTCCGAAGTGCGTGATATCGACACGCAAATAAATGGAGCGGCCTTCACCCACTGAAAGGTATTGCAGGGGATTGGCGTAGTTTCGACCCAGGAAATACTCATTGAATTCAGGTGCCCGCACCAGGTTGGTCAGCGTTTGCCCGGTATCATCGGGGTAGCGTAGCCCCAGAAGCGGCTCCACTGCGCGATTCAACCATTTGATTGCGCCCTGCTTGTCCACCATCAGGACGCCGTCGCGCATAGCGGCAAACGAATCTTCGAGATATGTCACTGATGATTGCAAGCGCGCCTGCTCCTGTGAGCTCTTCCTGTGAAAAAAGTAGATTCGGGCGAACAACTCCCCCCAGCTACCATAGGCGTCAGGCGGCAGCTCGTCAGGACTGTTGAGCCACAACAACGCACGCCGCATCTGGTACAACCAGAAACCCACCCAGCCCAGAAGCACCACAATAACGGCCTCGCGGGCGTATCCATACATTGCACCCAGCGCCGCTGATAACGCTAACAACACTAAAAGCCGGCTTACGGCACTATACCAACTCATGTCGAGTCAGAAGCTGTCACTAATAAATACCGCGCGATGAAAAACGGTAGCCTGTGCCACGAACAGTCTGGATAAGGTTGCTGTAATCACCGGCAGGCGTTTGCAGCGCCTTGCGCAGCCGCCGAATGTGGACATCCACTGTGCGCTCCTCTACATAGACGTTTGCGCCCCACACCTGATCCAGCAGCTGGCCACGGGTGTAGGCCCGCTCCGGGTGTGACATGAAAAATTGCAGGAGATTAAACTCGGTCGGCCCCATCTCCAGAGGTTGGTCGGCGATAAATGTACGCTTGCTCTCGCCATCCAGCAGCAATTCGGCGACCTGTATCTTCTCACTTTCCGTACCGCCCCCGGCCCGACGCAACAGCGCCTTGATGCGGGCAATTAACTCACGCGGTGCAAACGGTTTCGTAATGTAATCATCAGCGCCGACATCGAGGCCTTGTATCACATTATCTTCAGCTGTTTTCGCGGTAAGCATGATCACCGGCATCTCACGGGTCAGTTCCTCGCGCTTCAGGCGACGCATCAGTTCCAGCCCACTGCCACCGGGCAACATCCAGTCGAGCAGCACAATAGAGGGCCGTTCATCGACGATTAATTGATACGCGCGATGAATATCCTGTGCCTCTATGCAACGAAAATCCGCAAACTCCAGTGCCATGCGAAGCATGTCCCTGATAGCGAACTCGTCATCGACAATTAGTACTGTAGCTGTACTCATTAGCCCGCAAACCCTCGCTTACTTTGAAAAAGGGTATTAAAAGTCGCAAGTGTGACAATTACATGACAGGCTGGGGTGGAAATGCAACAAATCTGTCAAATTGCGGCCGTATGGGGCCGGTCGTAGGGCCTGCGCTGGGCCGAACCGCCCTAGCGCAGGCTCGCGTTGATATTGAGTAGCATCTTGTTGCCGGGACATAAATCCGTCTCATCAAGCGCGTTCAGTGGCCTCTGGGACGTCTCCAGTACCTCGTGCAGATCCCTGGAATCCATATTCATATAGATGAGACCGGTGAGGATGTTGCCGGAGCAGCGGTGTTCCTCCAGCGCATTGATAGCCGAGCGTCGGTCGAAGGGGTTGAGCGACTCATCGACTTTATACAGGCGAATACTGGATCCATTGTGCAGAGTCACCTCGTGGCTGTGACCTGGCTGGTACTCGGTGGTGATCTCCTTGTGCATCGGCACAAAATCAATGGTACCTGTGGCCTCGGAATGCTCCCTCACAAACTCGTAGCTCTTGGTGGACTTGGCATTGTTATTAAACGTCACGCAGGGTGAGACCACATCGATAAGGGCAAAACCGCGATGCGAAATAGCCGCCTTGATCAACGGTACCAGTTGCTCTTTGTCCCCGGAGAAACTGCGAGCGACAAAAGTAGCGCCCATCTGCAGAGCGGTGCCACACAGATCAATAGCGCTGTAGATATTCGGATCGCCCTTCTTGCTGGCCGAGCCTCTGTCCGCTGTTGCGGAATCCTGCCCCTTGGTCAGGCCGTAACAACCGTTGTTCATTACAATGTAAACCATATTGAGATTGCGCCGGGCCACATGCGCAAACTGCCCCATGCCAATGGAGGCGGTATCGCCATCGCCGGATACACCCATGTACAACAGGTCCCGGTTGGCCAGCGCAGCACCCGTCACCACGGAGGGCATACGGCCGTGGACTGAATTGAAGCCGTGCGAATTACCGAGAAAATAAGTCGGTGCCTTGGATGAACACCCAATACCGGAGAGCTTGGCAATCTTGTGCGGCTCGATGGACAACTCATGACAGGCCCGCACAATGGCGCCACTGATGGAGTCGTGACCACACCCAGCGCACAGGGTCGAAATGGCGCCCTCGTAATCGGCCTTGGTGTATCCAAGGTCGTTGACCGGAAGCTCCGGGTGTCTGAATTTGGGAAGCTGGTAACTCATCGGGATTCTCCGGCCCGCAACAGCGCGGTATTACGGTGCAGTGGCAGTACATTGTCGCTGTTCAGGTGCGTCTTGATTTGCTTGCGTATATTGCGTGCACTGATAGGCGTGCCATCGAAGCACAGCACCGACTTCAGTTTATCGGGCCCAAACTCGAACTCCGCCATCAGCAGCGTGCGCAATTGGGCATCGCGATTCTGCTCGATCACAAACACCTGTTTGTGACGCTCTATAAATTCCTGAACCTCCTTGTTGAACGGGAAGGCTCGCACGCGCATGGCGTTCAAATGCACACCCTCGGCGGAGAGATAGTCCAGAGCCTCGCGCGCGGCCTCTTCGCTGGTGCCGAAATACAGTACTGCGGTATCCGTTTCCACACCGCAGTCGACAGTGATCGGCGCGGGCACATATTCGTTGATGGTGTCCCACTTGCGCAGCAAGCGCAGCATATTTGCCTCGTACTCCTCCCCCTTCTCGGTATAGACGGCATATTCATTGCGGGACGTGCCACGGGTAAAAAATGCGCCTTTGGTAGGGTGTGTACCGGGATAGGTTCGATAGCAAATCGCATCGCCATCGACGTCGAGGTAGCGTCCGAACTCCACGCCCTCCTCCAACTGTTCGGCGGTGAGTACTTTGCCCCGGTCGTATTTACGCTCGTCATCCCAGGCGAGTGGCTCTGACATATTGTCGTTCATTCCCAGGTCCAGATCAGACATCAGGATGATGGGAGTCTGCAACCGCTCAGCGAGATCAAAGGACAGGGCGCCGAAATCAAAACACTCCCTGGGAGTCGAGGGAAACAGCAAAACCTGCTTGGTATCGCCATGCGAGGCGTAGGCGCAGGAGAGGATATCGGACTGCTGTGTGCGCGTCGGCATACCGGTGGAAGGCCCCGCTCGCTGCACATTGAACAACACCGTTGGTATCTCTGCAAAATAGGCCAGCCCCAGGAACTCGCTCATCAGCGATACGCCCGGGCCGGACGTCGCTGTAAACGAGCGTGCGCCATTCCAGCTGGCGCCTATCGCCATGCCGATAGCGGCCAGTTCATCCTCGGCCTGCACAATGGCGTAGTTGCAGCGGCCGGTGCCGGGATCGATCCTGACCCGCTTGGCGTATTTTTCAAACGCATCGACGACAGAGGTAGACGGGGTAATCGGATACCACGCTGCCACTGTTGCCCCGCCGTACAGAGCACCGAGACCGAGCGCGGTATTCCCGTCCAGCAGGATTTTGTCACCGACCTTGTCACTCTTCTCCACGCGAATACCGATAGGGCACTCCAGATGATTTCGGACATATTGATGCCCCAACTCCAGCGCGTGGATATTGGGCAGTACCAGGTTCTTCTTGCCCTTGAACTGATCCTCCACCAGGCCCGTGAGCACCTTGAAATCCATATCCAGCAGCGCTGCCAACGCACCGACGTAGATCACGTTCTTGAATAACTGTCGCTGGCGCGGATCGTCATACTGTTCGTTACAAATTCGGGTGAGCGGCACCCCGATGATAGAGATATCATCGCGATGCAGGCGCAGGTCCAGCGGTTTGGTGTCATCGTAAATGAAATAGCCACCGGGCAGCACCTCCCGGATATCCTGGGCCATACTCTGCGGATTAACGGATAGCGCAATATCAATACCGCCGCGGCGCCCCAGATAACCCTTGTCGTTAACCCTGACCTCATACCAGGTAGGCAGCCCCTGGATATTCGACGGGAATATATTCTTTGGCGACACCGGTATACCCATCCGGAACAGCGCCTTCGCGAACAGATTGTTGGCACTGGCCGAGCCGGTACCATTCACGTTGGCAAATTTGATAACGAAGTCGTTGACCGATTCAATGCGCTTCATAATCATTCACCTGCCTTGTGCACATTGTAGAGAAACTTTTGCATATCCCATGCAGTCGTCGGACAGCGCTCCGCACACAGACCGCAGTGCAGGCACACGTTCTCATCCTTGACCATCACGCGCATCGTGGGCAGGTCAGCGGAGATATATAGATCCTGCGCCAAATTGCTCGCCGGCGCTTCGAGCCGGTGCCGCAACTCTTCCTCTGCGCCATTGGTGGTAAAGGTGATGCAATCGGTCGGGCAAATATCGACACAGGCATCGCACTCGATGCAGCGCAGCTCGTCGAAGACTGTCTGTACATCGCAATTCAGGCAGCGCTCTGCTTCCTTGTAGCCGGTCTCGACATCAAACCCCAATTCGACTTCGACCTTGCGATTTGTCAGCGTCTTGGACAGCGGAGCGTGCGGGACCGCATAGCGACGATCATTGGCGACGGCATTGTCGTAACTCCACTCGTGCACACCCATTTTTTGACTCGAAAGGGTGACGTGTGGCGGCGGCCGCTTGTGAACATCCTCACCGCGGCAGAACAGATCGATACTGACTGCTGCCTGGTGGCCATGGGCGACGGCTGTGATAATGTTTTCAGGGCCGAAAGCGGAGTCACCACCAAAAAACACGCGCTCGTTGGTGGACTGGAAGGTGGTTTCGTCGACCACCGGCATTTCCCACTTATCAAACTCTATTCCCAGGTCGCGCTCAATCCAGGGGAAAGCATTCTCCTGTCCGATGGCCATCAGGACATCATCAGCTTCCATAAACACCAGGTCTTCGCCGGTTGGAACCAGCGTGCGCTTGCCAGACTCATCGTAATGCGCTTCCACTTTTTCAAAACGCATCCCCTTCAGCTTGCCGTCCTCAACCACGAATTCCTTGGGTACGTGATTGTTGTAGATGGGGATACCCTCGTTCGCGGCATCCTCTTTCTCCCAGGGTGATGCTTTCATTTCTTCGAACGGACTGCGCACAACCACGCGCACATCCTCTCCGCCCATGCGCCGGGACGTTCTACAACAGTCCATGGCTGTATTTCCGCCGCCAAGGACCAGCACACGCTTCCCGATCGACTTGGTGTGCTCAAAGGCGACGCTGGACAGCCAGTCGATACCCAGGTAAACATTGGGCATGGCATCTTCCAGACCCGGCAAATTCAGGCCCTTGCCGCGAGGCGCCCCAGTGCCGACGAACACGGCATCGTACTCCTTGTCCAGTATCTCTTTGAGACTCTCTACCTGGATGTTAAAGGTCGTGTTCAACCCCATATCCAGGATGTAGTTCACCTCTTCATCTAGCACTTCAGCAGGCAGCCGGAACGACGGAATCTGGCTGCGCATCATGCCACCACCGGCAAACTGATTGTCGTAGAGATCAATACTGTACCCCAGCGGCGCGAGACCACGAGCCACTGTCAGCGACGCCGGGCCAGCACCGATCAGTGCAACCCGTTTGCCATTCTTTGCTTTCGGAATGACTGGCAGCTGATCGCGAATATCATCCTTGTTGTCAGCCGCCACGCGCTTGAGGCGGCAGATGGCAACGGGTTCTTCCTCGACCCGCACACGACGACATGCCGGTTCACAGGGACGGTCACAGGTACGACCGAGAATTCCGGGGAACACATTGGACTGCCAGTTAACCATGTAAGCATCGGTGTAACGCTCAGCGGCGATCAGGCGGATGTATTCGGGGACAGGCGTATGGGCCGGACAGGCGTACTGGCAATCCACAACCTTGTGGAAATACTCGGGGTTCTTGATATCTGTTGGTTTCACTTGCCATGCTCTTTATTGGTATAGCCAGAAAAAAGTCGCACGTGAATGCGCCGCACCAGCCTTGGGATTGTGGCACATGTCAAGTATGTTTTCATTACAAGGGGCTGGCGTATAGCGTTACTTTTCCAACACTTAGCCAATAATAATGAGACCGGTGTCGCATCTTGAACTACCGCGCCGCGGCCGCCGGCTAAAACCAGCCAAAGAAGCCTCCTCTATCCTTCAGTGCTTCTTCGCAGCCGAGTAGCTGCGCCTGATAGTTGTTAGCGCGAGCTTCAACCTTGCGCGCCACAGCCATCAACCAGGGCTTTTGCCGATAGGTCGCGCGATTGTAGCCACCGTGTCCCTCGTGATAGGCCAGATAGAGGCCGTAGGTATTCTGTAGCGCAATACCGCTGCGACGCTTCGATTGGTAGTTGTACCAACCGACAAAGTCGATCGCATCGGCGAAGTCATCCCTGTCAGCCCCGAACCTCCCGGCGTCATCCTCATACTCATTCCATGTGGTCGTTTTGGCCTGGCTATAACCGTAGGCAGTGGAGGGTCTAAACCAGGGGATAAAACCCAGTAGCTTGCGCCGCGGAGGCCTGGCGTCTGCGCGAAATCGAGATTCCTGATAGATAATCGCCATCATCACCGGGATGGGGCTACCCCATTCATCGCGCGCCTCTTCGGCATCGTCATACCAGTCGTCTTTCTCGGTAAAAATCGCACAGATGTTGTCGACGTTTCTCGGCGGGCTGGTGGTGCATGCGCTAACGGCCAGCACTCCGACAAGGAGGATGATCGTTCGCCCGGTGCGACTCAACTCTCGACCCCATGGGCTGCCAGCAATGCCAGCAACGCCTCTTCGTCAATCACGTCCACACCCAGTTCATTCGCTCTGGTCAATTTGGATCCAGCGCCTGGCCCCGCGACCACGCAGGTGGTTTTTGCAGACACACTACCGGCGACCTTCGCACCGAGTGATTGCAACCGGGCCTTGGCATCCTCGCGACTCAATGACTCCAGTTTGCCGGTTACTACCCACACTTGTTCTGCCAGCGGCAGACTGTCCAGCGGCCTGGGTTCGATATCGGCCCAGCTTATCCCCGCTTTCTGCAGGGCTTCGACCACCGCCATACTGGCCGCAGAATCGAAAAACTGCAGCAGGTGATCGGCCACCACGGGGCCGACATCATCGACCTGCAGCAGTTGCGTTTCCGAGGCAGATGCCAGCGCCTGCAAGCTGCCGAAGTGCCTTGCCAGATTGAGAGCAGTCGCCTCTCCCACCTCTCGAATACCCAGCGCAAAGACAAACCGCGCCAGGCTGGTTTGTTTACTTTTTTCCAACGCGGCGAGAAGGTTTTCGGCAGATTTTTCGCCCATGCGATCGAGTTTCAGCAGTTGTTCTTTTGACAGGGCATACAGACCTGCCACATTGTCGACCAATCCTTCATCGACCAGTTGCTCGACCAGCTTGTCACCAAGGCCATCGATGTCCATAGCGCGGCGAGAGACAAAATGCTTGATTGCTGCTTTTTGCTGGGCGCCGCAGCCCAGCCCGCCCATACACCGCCAGGCAGCCTCCCCCGCTTCCCTCTCAATGGCCGACTGACAGACAGGGCAGCGATCCGGGAATGCAATCGCGCGCGCATTCTGCGGGCGCTTATCGAGCACCACAGAGACAATCTGTGGGATCACATCACCGGCACGGCGCACGATTACGGTATCCCCGATCTTCACACCCAGGCGCTCGATTTCATCGCTGTTATGCAGGGTCGCGTTGCTCACTGTGACGCCACCGACAAACACCGGCTCCAGCCTGGCCACAGGGGTAATGACACCAGTGCGGCCGACCTGAAACTCCACGTCAAGCAGGTGCGTCATCTCCTCCTGCGCGGGAAATTTTCTCGCAATAGCCCACCGCGGCGCGCGCGAGACAAAGCCCAGCCGCTGTTGCAAACCGAGATCGTTAACCTTGAAGACGATTCCATCAATATCGTAGGCGAGACTGTGACGGCGCTGCGCCAGCGCATCAAAATAGGCATCACAGGCTTCAATACCTTGTACAACCGCAGACTCCGGATTGATCCTCAGCCCCCAGTCACTGAGACGCGCCAATACACCTGAGTGCTGGCCGGGCAAATCGCCCCCTTGCACCAGCGCCACACTGTAGCAACACATCTCCAGAGGACGCTGCGCGGTGATCCGCGCATCCAGTTGTCGCAGACTGCCGGCAGCGGCATTGCGCGGATTGACGAAAGTCTTTTCTCCGCGCTCGCGGGCGCGGTTGTTCAACTGCTCAAAACCGGCTTTGGGCATATAAATTTCACCCCGAACCTCCATCAGCGGGGGATAGCCCTCACCCCGCAGGCGCAGTGGAATCGATCGTATCGTGCGAACATTGTGAGTGATATCCTCGCCGGTAGTGCCGTCACCCCGCGTGGCACCGCGTTCCAGCACACCATCGCGGTACAGCAGGCTGACAGCGATACCGTCGAGCTTTGGCTCACAGGCGAATTCCAGGGGTTCGGCCGCCTCACCCAGCCTGTCCAGCAAACGCCGGTTGAAGCGATACAATTCCTCACTACTGAAGGCATTTTCCAGAGACAGCATGGGGACTTCATGGGCAACCTGCCTGAACTGCGCCACTGGCTGGCCACCGACACGCTGGGTTGGGGAATCCGCGCGCTGAAGCTCTGGGTGTGCCTCCTCCAACTGCAGCAGGCGCTGCATACAACGGTCGTACTCTGCATCGGGGACAGTCGGTTCGTCCAACACATAGTACTGGTGATTCCAGGCATCCAGTTGCTCTCGCAGGGATTCTATTTCCTGCAAAGGGTCTGCCTGCTGCTCCATGATCAGTATCAGCGGGCCTTGGCGAGCATGCGTCGCTCCAGTTCGCGGATTTGCTGGCGACTGTGCTCCTTGGTCTGTCGAGTCAGTACACTGCGCGATTCATCGAGCACGTCTGCGCCCAGGTTGCGGGCGACCGCCTGCGCAGTCTCCAACATATAATCGTATGCCTGCATCATGTCTTCAGGCCCGGGCAGCGTCAGGAAAAACACCAGGCCCGGTGTCGTCATATCGGCCATGGTATCGATGTCAAAGACACCGGGCTGCATCATGTCAGCGACACTGAACTGAATGGCACCGCGCCCGGCCTCAAACTCGTGGCGGTGAAAAAAATCCATATCGCCAAAGCGCAAATCACAGGCCAGCAGAATCTGCAGTATGTCATCGCCGCGCAATCCCTCGGGACTGCGCGCGACGACGTTGAGCATAAACACTTCGGGCTCCACCCCGCGCGGGAGTTTGCCCGGCGGCGGCGCTGCCGCTGCGTCACTGTCGGCATCGCTATCGGCGACCAGCCCATCCAGCCAATCCAGGTTCTGCGTCTCGTCGTCCCGCGCGTCGGGGGCGATACCGCCGACCAGTACATCGTCGTCATCGGCAACGGCAGTTTTTTTCTCGCCCCGAGCCGATTTATCTGAAGCAGTAGCAGCGGCTTTTGAGCCCGGTGGGTAACCGGCAGCACGCAGAATATCACCCCGCTCAACCACTCTTGCACCGCCGTTGGGAAGCTCCCCGAATTTGCCTATATCGTCTGGCAATTCAGGTGGCAGATCCGCTGGATCGACCAATTTCATTTTTACCCGGTTATGTTTGTCGCGACGAATCCGACGCCAGGCATCCAGCAACACGGCCAAGATCAGCAACACGCCAACGATGACCATCCAGTCTCTTACTGTTAAATCCGTTAGTCCCACTCGCTCAATCCGCTTCCCGTTTCGCCCGATTAACTGGCCGCCAGCGCCGCGGCCTCCTCCACATCGACAGACACCAGCCTTGATACGCCCGGCTCGTGCATGGTTACACCCATCAGTTGATCGGCGTACTCCATAGATATTTTGTTGTGTGTAATATAGATGAATTGCACCTTGTCGGACATCTCTTTTACCAGTCGTGCATAGCGCCCGGTGTTGGCGTCGTCGAGGGGCGCATCCACCTCATCGAGAATACAGAACGGCGCCGGGTTGAGCTGGAAGATAGAGAAAACCAGCGCAATTGCCGTCAGTGCTTTTTCACCACCGGACAGCAGATGGATGGTCGCGTTTTTCTTGCCGGGTGGACGCGCCATGATGGTGATACCGGTATCGAGCAAGTCGTCCCCTGTCATCTCCAGATAGGCGCTGCCGCCGCCGAAAACACGGGGAAACAACTCCTGCAGACCCGAATTCACCTTCTCAAAGGTCTCCCGGAAGCGGTTCCGTGTCTCTTTGTCTATCTTGCGGATGGCGGATTCCAGAGTTTCCAGCGCAGTCACCAGATCCTCATTCTGAGCGTCCAGATAATTTTTGCGCTCGGATTGCAGATTGTATTCGTCGATGGCAGCCAAATTGATCGGGCCGAGACGCGATATCCGGCTTGCCACCCTCTCCAGTGCGTTTTTCCACTCTGGTTCATTGGCGCCTTCGGGCATTGAGCTCAACACCGCTTCGAGCTCGTGCTGGCCTTCCTGCAGCTGCTTGTACAGGGCATTGCGCTGCACCTGTAAAGTCTGGCTGCTGATGCGATGGCGTTCCAGTTCACTGCGCACGGTTTCGGCGCGCTGCTCGATCGCGGCGCGCTGCTGCTCCGCCTCACGCAACCGGTGCTCAACCTCAGCCACCTGCTGGCGCGCTGCACTTAACTCTGCCTCGGACTGCAAGCGCAACTCCAGTTGTTGCTCAAGTTCCTCGCGCAGCCCCGTCAAGGGGTCATCACTCTCACGCAGCGCCTCGTTCAGGGTGTCCTGACGCTCGCGCAACTGTGACACCTGCCGGTCCGTGCGCTCGATCGTTTCCCGCACAGCGTTCAACTGTGTGTCGAGCGACTGGTGGCGCATTGCCACCTGGTGGGCTGCGTCTTTATCCTCCCGGGCTTTCTGCCGGGCGGTGTCCAGTGTCCCGCGTATCTGGTCCCGGGTAGACAGCAGCTCCTCGCGACGCTGGGAGTCCGCTTCCATTCGCTCGATACACTCCGCCAGCACAGTCCGGGCCTGGGAAACGGCTTCCTGCTCCTGCCGAAATTGCCCTCTGGCCTCGTCGATTTCAGTATTGATGCGCTCGTGGCGCAACTTGATCTGTTCGGCTTTGGCCTGGTGGGCGGACACGCGCGCGCTGATTTCGGCGTGCTGGCGGGTGCTGGCCTGCAGCGCACGCTGACACTCCTGGCGCTGCTCTTCCATGTCTTTAAGCGCGTCCTCGCACTCCTGTAACTGATCCGTCAGCGCGATCTCGCGCTGCTGTTGCACATCCAGCTTCTGCGCCAATGCATCGAGTTCCTCCTGGCGCTGGATAACGCCACCGTCACTGCTGGAGACACGTGCGACACGCAGCCAGTTGCGACCCATCCAGATCCCGTCGCGGGTGATGATGGACTCATTAGCCGCCAGCGAGCCACGCAGCTGTAAGGCCTGTGTCAAATCCTCGGCAGCGCGTATACCGGCCAACAGGCCATCGGTGCGACCGCTGCTGTGTACCTTGGACGCCAGATACCCGGCAGCGGCCTCAATGCTGTCCGCGGATTCAACCAACAGTAAATTACCCTGTTCAAAGCTGCCGAGAAAACCACCCAGGGCGTCGATGTCATCCACGCACACTGCTTGCAGGTAGTCCCCCAGCACCGTCTCCACCGCCAGCTGCCAGCCGTCATCTACCTGCATGGTTTCCAACAGCCGGGATTTATCCGCCAGCTGGTGCGACTGCAGCCACTGGCCCACGCTCTCACTGCCGTCCTGCATGGCTGCCTGCTGCAAGGCCTCCAGCGATGCGCTGCGCCCGCGCATTTGCTGCAACGCGGAGCGCACCTGATTCAGTTCAGTGGACAGCTCGGTGCGTTTGTCCCGGGTGGATGCAAGCGTCTCGACCAGCGATTCAGCACGTCGCTCATGCTCCGCCATTGTCAGCTCAATCTCAGCCTGCTGCTCACCAAGTTCTTCCGCTTCAGTATCAGCGGGGCCCTGTGCAAGGCCCTGCTTCTCTTCCTCCAGTTGACGTGTGCGACCCTGCAGTCGCTGCAGCACTTGTTCCAGATGCTGGATGCGCGATTGCTGCACCTCGGCCTGCTGCCTCGGCTCGGCGGCGTGCTGGTTAAACTCATCCCACTGGTGCTGCCAATCGTGCATCGCCTCCTCTGCCAGCAGCAGCGCTTCGGCCGATGCGGCCTCAAGCTCCTGCAGCTGTTCCATCTGGGGCGTCAGCGTCTCGAGTTCGCTCTCCCAGCTGTTCAGTTTGCTGCGGTCCTCACCCAGATGACTTTCGGCCTCGACGAGGTTTGACGCCGTCTGCGCCAGGTCCTCCTGCAACTGCCGACCTCGCTCCTGTTGATGCTTGATGGTCTGCTCTATGCGGGCGACTTCAGAGCCGAGCTGGTAATACGTGGCCTGCACCTTGTTGAAATCATCGCTTCGATCTGAGTGATCTACCCGGTGCTGCTCGATGGCGGTATCGACATGCTGGTGCTCTGAATGGATACCCTCCAGCTTGACCTCCAGCTCACTGACCGCTTGCGTCGCGGTTTTAATCTGCTCGTCGAGCGCCTGGCACTGCAGCGCGAGCAACTGCGCCTTCAACTCGCGCTCTTCGGCCTTGAACTCGGTATACTTCTCCGCCGCCTGCGCCTGGCGTTGCAGGTGTCCAAGCTGCCTGGCCAACTCATCGCGCAAATCGGTCAGTCGATCGAGGTTTTCCAGCGTCCGCCGCATCCTGCTCTCGGTTTCCTTGCGGCGCTCCTTATACTTCGAGATGCCCGCAGCCTCCTCGAGAAACACGCGCAGTTCCTCCGGTTTGGATTCAATCAGGCGGCTGATCATCCCCTGCTCGATAATGGCGTAGCTGCGAGGCCCCAGACCGGTGCCGAGGAAAATGTCTGTGATATCCCGACGGCGGCACTTGGTACCGTTGAGAAAATAATCGGATTGGCCATCGCGCGTAACCTGCCGGCGCGTAGAGATCTCGGCATAGCTGGCGTACTCTCCACCGACCCGACCTTCGCTGTTGTCGAACACCAACTCGATGGACGCCTGCCCGACGGGCTGGCGATTGACAGAGCCGTTGAAAATAACATCGGCCATGGACTCGCCGCGCAGGTTCTTGGCGGAGCTTTCGCCCATCACCCAGCGCACGGCGTCAATCACATTCGATTTTCCACAGCCATTGGGGCCCACCACGGCGCACATATTGCTGGGGAAGTTGACTGAGGTGGGGTCAACGAATGACTTGAATCCCGCCAGCTTGATTGACTTTAGTCGCATATTACCTTAAGTGGTGTTTGTAACTATTTGTTTTTTATGTCTTTATTCTGATTTTTTGAAACATTCGCCCAACGCTGAAACACAACATGTAGTGTATCTACTTTACGCGAACAACACTATGCCTGAACAGGGGAAATGCAAAAATTCGCGTTGCAGGGCGCTGGAATTGACAGCATGACAGGCGGCCAGAAGCGGGAGAACAAACACTTGCGCCAGCCGCGGATAGCCCCGGCCATCCGCCACTTGATGCAGGCGCGCGGCGACTACTGCTGATTGCGACGCAACACAATCTCCAGTGGCGCCGCGTCGGCCGACGGTGCCACCGGCCCCACCTGCCCTATCCAGGTAGCATTCGCTTCGCCCGGCCTGCCGTCAGCAGAGACCTGGACAGCCACGATCACCGAGGCAGTTTGCGACAGTTTTTGACCCGCCATGGAATTGCCATCGTCCAGCCGCAGGGTCAGAGGCAGTTGCGCACCGCTGAGGCGCTGCACTGCGATCGGCATACGACTGTCGGATTCGGCATTGCGCGCCAGGATAAACACAGTGTCGGTCGGCGCGATGTCGGCATCCGCAGGTGCGGATACCTGCACTGTGACGCCCGCACCAGACGACTCCACAGCCGCAACGGGTGCAGCGACACCGGCGGCGGCCGGATCGGCCTCGCCCAGTTGCTGCCTGGCGGTCGCTATCACCTGGGAAATCATCTGGGCGCTTTCAGAGCCCGCGGGTTCCATAGCCAGCAGGCGCTGCCAGTACTCGACGGCAGCGCGGTACTGATTCTGTTCGAACGATGCCATGCCCAGCAGCCCCAGGGCAGTGCGCTGGTGAGGGTCGGCAGCCAGCGCCTGTTCTGCACGCAAACGGGCACGATCGTCGAGCACGCGGCCTGCTGCCAGATATGCTGCCTGCGCGGCATAGGCCAGCGCCTGCGCATCTTCCGGGACCGCCTCTACCAGTGCGTCATACGTGGTCGCCGCCTGACGGTAGTCCTCCTGCCCCATATAATAACGGCCCAGCAATGCAAGGTAGTGCAAATTGTCGGGGCGCTGTGCTGAGCGCGCTTCCACATCGTCGATGAGCGCACGCATCTGCGCCGCCGTGGCATTCTCGGGCAGGGTCTGCAGGCGCTGCGTGATGTTCACATCGGGGGCCGCACCCAGCACGTAGTAAAGCCCGCTGGCAGCCAGGGCGACCAGCGGCAGCAGCGTCCACACCGGGAAAGTGCTGGCCGGAGCCTGCTGCTGAGCGGCGTGTGCGTACTGATCTTCCAACAGGCGAATCTGCGCATCCTCCTGCAGATCCGGGCTCTCCTCTGCTGCCAGCTCAGCCTGTCGCTGGCGAAACCACTCCAGGTTGGCGCGATCCAGATCGGCTTCCACCGCCCCCGGGCGCACTCTGGGGAACAGGTAAAAGACTGCACTGAGCAAGACCAATCCAGCACAGCTAAAAAAAAATGTGGTCAAGAGTCGCGCTCCGATTTATTGAGCAATTTTTGCAGGCGGGCTTGCTCCGCCGCGGTGAGTGAGGCACCCGGGCTATCCTCAATTTTCGAGCGCGAGCGCAGTGTTGCCACCAGCACACCGATCGCTGCCAGCAGGAGCAGGACGGGGGCCAGCCACAGCACTGTGGTAGTGCCACCAAAGCGCGGTCGATAGCGCACAAATTCACCGTACCGGGCCACCATGTAATCGAGGATTTCCTCATCACTGGCTCCCGCTTCCAGTTGCTGATGCAGGAGTTTGCGCAGGTCCTGCGCAATTGGCGCATTGGAATCGGCAATGTTCTGGTTCTGGCACTTGGGACAGCGCAACTCCTCGCTCAGTTGCTGGTAGCGCGCTTCAAGTGCCGGATCGCTGAAGTCATAGGTTTCTATCAGCGCCACCGCCTGGCCGCTCAGCAACACCAGTGTCGCCAAAAAGAGACTACGCACCATCATCATTGCCCTCCCTGCCCCATCTTCAATTCCCGATACAGGGGTTTCAGTACAGTTTCCCAGACCTGCTCATCCACCACTCCCACGTGGCGGTAACGCACTACACCACTGGCGTCGAGCAGGTAGGTCTCAGGGGCGCCGTAGACCCCCAGATCCACTCCCAGCGTGCCCTCGCGGTCAGCGATATTGAGTCGATAGGGGTTGCCCAACTCCTGCAGCCAACGCTGGGCCGCACTGTCGGTATCCTTGTAGTTGAGACCGTAAATGGGTATGCCAGCATCCGCCAACTGTTTCAGGTACGGGTGCTCAACACGACAGGATACGCACCAGGTCGCCCAGACATTCAACAGTGCCACCTCGCCGGTAACATCGTCGCGTGACAACTGTCGATCGCCGCCCAATGCAGGCAGGCTGAACGTCGGCAGTGGCCGGTCAATCAGCGCCGAGGGCATCTCCGTGGGATCGAGGAACAGGCCGCGAAACAGGAACATGGCGAGCAGCGCAAACAGGAACAGCGGCAGGAACAGTTTGAATCTAGGCCCCATGCAATGCCGCCTCATTACTGGCACTTGCCGACACGCGCTGGCGCCGATAGCGTTTGTCGGCCGCAGCGGCAAATGCGCCCACCGCCATCAGTATTGCACCCAGCCACATCCAGCGCACCATCGGT
Source organism: uncultured Halioglobus sp. (assembly GCA_963976735.1). Lineage (GTDB taxonomy): Bacteria > Pseudomonadota > Gammaproteobacteria > Pseudomonadales > Halieaceae > Marimicrobium. The sequence continues at coordinate 5,695 of CAXBLZ010000050.1, read as the reverse complement.
TTATAGTGCAGGCGCATTGCCCACGCGCCGCTGGTGCCCACTGGTTCACCCATCGCCACAAAGAGATCGCGAAACATGCCAGGGTCAATGGCCGCTTCCGTCATGATCGAACCACTGGCCAGATACCGACGTTTTTGTGGATTCAGGTTGGCCACCCATTCGCCGTTCTGCGTCACTTCAAAGCGCGCCTCATCGGCGACAAAATTGGGGCCGCGCACCTGCGCCAGCTCAATAAATCGAAACTCGTAGCCAGCCACTTCCTGGCTGTCACCAGGCTCCATTTTAAGATCCTGTTCAACCGAGTACTGACTGGTCGCGACGATACCGATTACGCAAGCGGCAAATCCCAGATGGGCGATTACCATACCGCAGTATGAGGGCGTCAATCGCCTCAAACCGCTGGCAGTGCTGGATGCGTTGCGCAATCGCTGCCAAAAATCCTTTAACAGGCCCAGCAACAACCAGCTGGAGAGCAGTACGGCCAGCGCCACCCAGATATTGTAAGGCGCATGCAGCAGCGGCAACGTGACACCGCACAACACTGCCACCACAGTGGGGATCAGCAACTCCCCACGCCAGCGGCTGAGATTATCGCGTTTCCAGCGCGACACAGGGCCCATGCCCATGACGGGCACCAGTAGCGCCATCAGTGGCACAAACACGGCGTTGAAGTACGGTGGGCCGACGGAGACCTTTCCCATGCCCAGCGCATCCACGATCAGCGGAAACAGCGTCCCGAACAGCACCGTGAGCGTGGCCACCAGAAACACCACATTGTTGCATAACAGCAGGCTCTCCCTGGAGACCCAGTCAAAACTTACTCGGCTGCTGACAGCGGGAGCACGTAACGCGTACAGCGTCAGTGAGCCACCCACAACCAGGGCCAGGAATACAAGAATGAACATGCCGCGCTCGGGATCCGTCGCGAATGCGTGCACCGACGTCAGCACTCCCGAGCGGACCAGGAAGGTGCCGAGCAGGCTCAGGGAGAAGGCGAAGATAGCCAACAACACTGTCCAGCTCTTGAACAGGCCTCGCTTCTCCGTCGCCGCCAGTGAATGGATTAATGCGGTTCCTGCCAGCCAGGGCATGAATGAGGCGTTTTCCACCGGATCCCAGAACCACCAGCCTCCCCAGCCAAGTTCATAATAGGCCCACCAGCTGCCCAGCATGATACCCAGACTGAGAAAGCCCCAGGCGACATTGGTCCACGGTCGCGACCAGCGCGCCCATGAGGCGTCGAGCCTGCCACCCAGCAGTGCGGCAATTGCAAAGGCAAATGCGACCGAGAACCCGACATAGCCCATATAGAGCAACGGGGGATGGATAATCAGCCCCGGATCCTGCAACAGCGGATTGAGATCGCCGCCGTCGGCAGGGGCTCCCGGCAACAGACGGGCGAAGGGGTTGGAGGTGAACAGTGAAAACGCCATAAAGCCAATTGCGATCGCGCCCATCACCGACAACACACGGGACAGCACCAGCAGCGGCAGTTGCGGGCTAAACACTGCGACAGCCGCAGTCCAGCAAGCCAGGATCAGTGCCCATAGCAACAGCGAGCCCTCGTGATTACCCCAGACTGCAGAAAACTTGTACATCGGTGGCAGTAGGCTATTGCTGTGGGATGCGACCAACTGCACCGAGAAATCATCCTGCATGAAAGCCGTCGCGAGGCAGGCAAAACTGATGGCGACGAACACCAGCACGCCGACCGAGAGGCTTGGCGCGAGGGCCATGGCGACGCTGTTGCCACGCCACGCTCCCCACGCCGGCACGGTCGCGAGGATGATCGCCAGACAGAATGCGATAATTAACGCAAAGTGACCGATTTCAGGAATCATTTGGCATTACCCTCATGATCATATCTCGAGTTCTCCAATGCATGTATAACCTCAGGCGGCATGTAGTTTTCGTCGTGCTTGGCCAGAATTTCAGTGGCTTGAAGCTCCCCCTCCTCGTTCAATACGCCCGAGGCCACGGCGCCCTGTCCCTCTGCGAATAGATCGGGAAGAATACCGACATAGACCACAGCAACAGACTGCTCGTAATCGGTGAGCTTAAAGCGTATTGCGAGACTGTCGTCAGAGCGTTGCACACTGTCTTCCACCACCATGCCACCCACTCGAATCGGCTGTCCGACAGGCGCTTTACCGGCCACGACCTCAGCCGGCGGATAGAACAGGTTGATATTGCCGCTCAGCGCATACACCACCAGGCCGATCGCGGCACTCGAGAACAGGGTGATAAAAAGTACCAGGTACAATCGCTGCTTTCGTACAGGATGCATTAACGCTCTCCCCTGATATTGTGTGCGGGCGCCCCTTGCGCACGCTTGAATTGCGCATCCAGTTGCCGCAGGATTCTCCTGCGCCGCTGCAAAGGCGCAATCACCAAAAACGCGATGACCGCGATGGTGACAATGTACGCCGGCCACACAAACATACCATGGCCTTGCATATCCAGCGCCGCCTGCAGACTGTCAAAATACATTATGGACTCCCGGCTTTGGTGACGAGCTTTTTAACCCATTGCGTTCGCGATTCACGCTGCAACAACTCGGCTCGCATGTTGAGCAACAGGCAGCAGGTAAATAGCGCGTAAAATGCTCCAATCATCAACAGCAACGGCCACAACATGCTGCTGTGGATACTGGATTCCCCGGTAAACTTGATCGTTGCCCCCTGGTGCAGTGCGTACCACCAGTCCACCGACTTGTAGATGATGGGTATATTCACCGTGCCCACCAGACTCAGGACGGCGCAGGCCTTACTCGCCGCCTCCTTGTTGTCGAATGCCTCGTACAGTGCCACCACACCCAGGTAGAGAAAGAACAGGATTAACATGGAGGTGATGCGGGCATCCCATACCCACCAGGTTCCCCATGTTGGTTTGCCCCAGACCGCACCGGTGACAAGTGCAATGAAGGTAAATGCTGCGCCAACCGGGGCTGCCGCTTTCATGGCAACATCGGCCATTTTCATACGCCATATCAGGCTGACGGCACCGGCCAGGGCCATCACATAGTAACCCGCCAGCGCCACCACGGCTGCCGGCACATGAATATAAATGATGCGGTAGCTGTTGCCCTGGATGCGCTCTGGCTGGGTAAACAGCAGCCCCCAGACCGCACCCGTAACCAGTGCCAGAAGGGTGATAGGCAGCAGCCAGCGCAGGATGCTGCCGGCGATGGCATACAACCAGGGTGGGGAACCGAACTTATGAAAGATGGGCCACATTGCGGCGGCAATTATACAGGGCGCGTGGCGCGGGACAAACAAAAGTCCGCACTGCAAGGGTTTACGAATAAAAGCGTGTTACGCATCAATACTTATCCTCAATCCAGCGGCCATCGCCAGCGGTGCCAGCGCAATAGCCAAACATAACATCGCACCCAGAATCGCCAGGTACGGCCCTGCCGGGAATCCACCTACCGCCGCCTGCACAGCAGCACTGCCGAAAATCAGCACGGGCATATACAGCGGCAGGATCAGCAGGGAGATCAACATCCCCCCCCGCTTCAGTCCCACCGTGAGCGAGGCACCGATACCGCCAATCAAGCTCAACAGTGCGGTTCCAATCAGCAAACTGGCCACCAGCGCGCCCAGTGCCGAGGCGGACAGGTTCAACATCATCGCAAACACCGGCGACACCAGCGCCAGCAACAAGCCGGTGGTAAGCCAGTGCGCACCGATGTAGGCCAACACCGACAAAAACAACGGCTGCGGCGCCAGCAGCAGTTGTTCCAGGCTGCCATCCTCAAAATCGCTCCGGAACACAGCGTCGGACGTCAGCAAATTGGACAACAGCGCGGTTATCCATAAAACACCGGACGCGAACCCGGCAAGCGTATCCTGCGCCGGGCCCAGGCCGAGCGGGAACAGGGCCACCACCATCGCAAAAAACAGCAGGGGGTTGCCGATTTCCACTGGCCGCCGCACCGCCAGCAACAGTTGCCGGCGCAACAGCCGAACACAAAACGCTCCTGCACCAGGCGCCGTCATGCCGCTAGTCCCGCGCTCAGATTGAGGAAGTGCACGTCACACGCCACTGCCAGCGCCTGGTGCGAGGTCATCACAACCGCGCCGCCGGCGTCCACATGCGACGCCAGCAGTACCTGCAGCGCGTCCACACCCGCTTTGTCGATCGCGGTGAATGGTTCGTCAAGTAGCCACAGTGGAGTATCGGACAACAATAACCGCGCTAAATTCACTCGCCTGTGCTGGCCCGCCGACAGGGTATGGCTCGCCACATCCTCGTAGCCGTAGAGGCCGACCCGCGCCAGCGCAGATTCGATCTGCTCATTAGCGTATTGCCCCTCACCGCTGACATGAAAGGCAAGGTTCTCCCTGGGCGTCAACAGCGCCTTCACCGCGCTCTGGTGCCCGAGGTATAAAAGGGGCACATGCCGCTCTACCGTCCCCTCATATCCGTAACGGGAAAAACCGCACAGAATGCGCAACAGACTGGTTTTACCGGCGCCATTGGTGCCCTCTATCTGCCACAACTGGCCGGCGTAAATGTCGAACGACAAGTCCTCGAACAACTCGCGCCCGCCCCGCTCCAGACACAGAGATCGAGCCGCCAGCAGGGGCGTCCCGCGGGGGCTCGAGGGCACTAGAGGTTAACCATCCGTATTGCGGGTATGTGGAGTGCAGAATCACGTTCCACGCGCAGATTGTCGAAATCGTAGAGCTTGCGATCACCCAACTGTGACGGTGATATATGGCAGATACTGCGAAAAATCGATTCCGTTCGGCCCGGGTACTCGCGCTCCCACTGCTCCAGCATCTGCTTCACCTGTACCCGCTGCAGGTGTTCCTGGGAGCCGCACAGGTTACAGGGAATGATGGGAAACGACCGGTACTGCGAGTAGCGTGCAAGATCTTTCTCCTTGCAGTACGCCAGTGGACGGATGACAACGTTCTGTTTGTCGTCGCTGAGAAGTTTGGGCGGCATGGCTTTTAGCTTGCCATTGAAAAACATATTCAGGAACAGCGTTTCGACGATATCGTCACGGTGGTGACCCAGTGCAATTTTGGTGGCACCGATGTCCTGAGCAAAACCATACAGGCTGCCGCGCCGCAAGCGCGAACACAGGCCACAGGTGGTTTTCCCCTCGGGCACGACCTCCTTGACAATACTGTAGGTATCTTTCTCGAGGATGTAATAAGGCACATCCAGTTCGGACAGGTAAGCCGGCAGCACCTCCTCGGGAAAGCCCGGCTGTTTCTGGTCCAGGTTCACCGCCACCAGTTCAAAATCAACCGGGGCGCTCTGGCGCAGGTTGATCAGCACATCCAGCATGCCGTAGGAGTCCTTGCCGCCAGACACGCAAACCATGACCTTGTCGCCGTGCTCGATCATGTTGTAATCGGCAATGGCCTTGCCCACGTTGCGGCGCAAGCGCTTTTGCAGCTTGTTAAACTCGAGTTTGTCCTTGCGGGATAGTTCGCGCACAGTCATTGCCGTTTGTGCTTGATTTGGCGGGGCATTTTACGTGCTAGTCCTTGCTCACGTCTAGCGATGTACCCGTAATTCGCAAACTATCGCCTGTGGCGGACGATGGCTGGTGCCCGGACCGGACTGCAAATCGGCAGTACAGCCGATTGCCGGGCATCCTGTTGACAGGCGCACCATGTCTGCTGGCGCCGTTCCGGGCATATCGCCGGGTGCCGTTGCAGGCCCACGTTGCCTC
>CAXBLZ010000049.1:0-29875 GCA_963976735.1 uncultured Halioglobus sp. | reverse complement strand
TGACGCGGGATTACCTGCCGCCAGGGCAAGCAAGCTGATCCACAGCACCGACTAAGGGCGGCCTGCTGCTATCAGGTGGCCTGTGGTCAGGCCGCCTGCGCACGCAACAGTTTGATCTGGTTTTGCAGCCAGGACGACAGCCAGAAATTGGTGCTGTCTTGCAGCAGGCCCTCATGTGCCGCAATCGCGGCAAGCACCGCATCCGGCAGCTGGCGATGCGTCGGCAGCACGATGTCCAGCAGATGGAGCGCCTCGATATACTGCCTGTTGGCCAGCTTTTCCTGCGCCCTTGCCACAATCCGTTGTGCCCCCCCGGCCAACTCGATCAAATCGCTGTTCACGACACTGCGCGGCTGGGCGTAGAGTTCAGTGGTGGATTCGTGCTTGAACCAGCCCGCGTAGTTTTCCCAGATCGCGCGCACACTCCAGGACACCTTGCCGTAGCCCTCTCCCACTTCCAGTTCCGCCGGCAACTGGATGTCGGCCATCAGGGTCGAAAGCGCCGCACCCGCGTTCATGCCCTTGACCGTTTCATCGTGCACATAGAGGATGGCATCGCGCAGCACAGTCAGTTCGGTCGCAATCAGCTCGCCGCCCTGCACCGGCTCGTGATGACCGTACAAAATTGTCTGCGCCCCCAGATCGAGCACCACCTGGACGGCAGCGGCGACCGTCAATGCATCCCGGTAGCGATCGCCGCGTATCGTCACCAGGTTCGGGAAGTGGCCGAACGGACACCCAAACAGGTTCCCGGTGAGGCAGATCTTGTGCTGCGGCAGCCATACAATCAGTGAATCATTGGTCTCCGCGCCCGGCACCGCGATCAATTCGACATCGAGACCGCCCAGTGAAAATGTGTAGTGCTGCTGCACCAGAATATCCGGCTGCGGCACATCCTGGGCAGGAAATTCGGTCAGGCCCTGCTGCGCGTAGTGCTCGAATGCGCTGGCGAATTTATCGGAAAACGCAAACGCAGAGCGGTTGCCGCGAAACGCCGCCAGCCGCCCGTCATAGGCCTGGTGCTCGGGGTTGCCGGCCTGCGCGATCACCGCCATACCGGGGTTGTGTTCGCGAGCGTAGGCCACGCCGCCCACGTGGTCGACATGCCCCTGGGTCAGCACCAGGTAGCGCAGCTGCTCGCTGGAAAATGCATCGAAGTTGTGTTTGTGAACCGGCGCTTCAATCCCCATACCGGCGTTGACCTGGATATTGCCGGCGGGCGTCTGCAACAGGTAGCAGTTGGAAAACCCCTCGGACAGCACAATGAAATCATTGATACGCTGCCCACCGAAGCGGGCGGGGTTGGGCTCTACCGGGCGGGACTTGTAGATCGGCTGTCTCATTGGATTACCTGATGCAACGACTACACTTCGGCCCTGACGGGGAAGCGATCGAAATAAAATGAAAACCGCGTGCGCAGCTGTGTCGGGTCGACACCGAAGTCACCCTGCAGATCATAGACCACGCGTCCATCCTTGCCGCGCGGATGGGCGTCGAGAAAACACTGTAATTCCCGGCGCGCCACTGCGGTCATCGCGAGGCCCGCGCGGGCGTAGATCTGCTCTACCATGGCGAGGTCATCCGCCATGAATTCATGGAACATTACATCGATACTCTGCCGAGATGACCATAGCGGCCTGTCGTTGACACAGGCCTGTAGCAGATGCTGCACCCTATCAGACCAGTAGCTGACCAGCCCGCCGAGTTCCACCTGTTTGCGGTTGATGCGCTGTCCATAACCGAGCATCGTGATCGCGGACTGGATTACAGACACTGGATCGCGGTGCGTGATCGCCACCGTGGCGTCGGGAAACACACGCTGCAGTACGCCGAGTTGCTCCAGGTGCTGCGGGCATTTCAATACCCAGCGGGTAGCGCCGCCGGTATGATCGCCGTCCTGCCAGGTCAGTACCTTCAACACGGTTTTGAGATATTGGTAATGCGGCGTCTGGTCGCTTGCATAGTAGTGATCGCGCCAGCGCGGCGACACGCTGAGCCACTCGTAGTTATAGGAGGCGAAGTCTGGCCCCATCAACTCCAGTTCTTCGTGGATGTGATCGGGGTTCATCGGGTGCATGGCCGCCAGCAGTGGCGTCATCGCCTGCATCATCTGCCACTGGTCGGCACAGCGCTGGTAACGGGGGTCTACCCCGTCGACGGCCAGCGACTCGCCGGGCCGGGGCACGGGCTCATAGGATTCCCACAGCGGCAGGGCGCGCAGACGCGAGTCAGCCGCCATCAGGTTGAGCAGGTGTGTGGTACCCGAACGCGGCAGGCCCGCCACAATAACAGGTGCGTTGATCTCTACATCGTGGATTTCGGGGTGTCGGATGAGTACGTCGCGGATCAACAGCCGACTGCGGGCGTGCTGCAACAGCTTGTTGCGCAGAGAGAGGCGCCCCAGGTTGGTCAGCCCGCTGTCCCGACCCCATTCGTCGCACAACAGATCCAGTCGCTGGATGAACCCGGTTGGACCGAAGTCCTCGAGCCCCGTCTCACGCTGCGCCTCCGCCAGGATACTCTGGCTGCTCAGCACAATATCCAGGCTATCGGCATAGGCCAGCGCACCGAGCTGCATCTCTGTGAGCTCCGGCCTGGCCAGATCGCGTATTCGAATCTCGTCACTCAAGCGCAGGCTTCTCGCAGATCACGCTGTTTTGACCACCGCCGGTACCGCACCAATGCTATCAGGGTGTTGGCTTCAGGTTGGCCAGATGTGCGTTCAGCAGCTGAGCCCAGCGCTGCACGACGCGGTCGAAATCAGCGGTATTGGTGACGGCGTTAGCAACTTCCGCAATACCGCCATCGTCAGCGGCCTCGGGATCAATCACCCTGGCGATAAGATCACCTGTCTTGCCGTCCAGCATTTCCAGATACAGCGTCATGCTGCCGGTGCTGGCGACAAAGGTCTCTTCCATGCCCGGGCTCATGGTATCCGGTGCCGTAATGCGCAGGTCGATAATGGCCGGGCGCAGGATTAGCACGCCGCTGCCGCCCGTTTTCACAAACTCGCGACCATCAGCCGTCAGCACTTTGGTAAACTCGATGCCAAATTGCCTGGCCACGTTCTGGCGAATTTTCTGCATGTCCTTATCGCTGACCTGGTCCTCGAAGGTCGCTTCCTCGTTGTAATTGCGCTGCCAATTCTTGGCAAAAGCCACATAGGTTTCGAGTAATGCGATCTTGTCGTACTGGCTCAGGTCCGCACCGGGCTTCATGTACACGGCGGCCAGTTTGGTATCCGGCACCAGGTGGAGGCCGTCGGAGCTGACTGCTGGCAGGCTGGTTTGCTGATTGGCACACGCTGCTAACAGCGCAACCAGGACTGGAACTACAATACGTTTCAACATCACAGACACCTCAACGGCAAAATTGGGAAAACAGAACCTGCGTAAACGTAGTGCATTCATGGCGACAAATCAATCTCGCCCTCTGGTGAAGCACGGCAGCGGGCGCGCACACGAGCTCGCACGCTACACCCAATCGGGGTACTGGTGAATCGGGCGGCAGACTGGTAGCATATCTGGCCACACTCATTTTATGGCGACGATTGATATGTTTGATCGAACCAGGAAAAAAAAGGCTGCGGCTACAACGACGCCAGAGCCGACTCAGAGTTCTGTTCCACCCCAATCCCACACGGATACTGCAACCGCTCCCCCTGTACCTGCGAGGAATATGGCAATGATTGGACCAAGCATCGTTATCAAAGGCGAAGTGACTGGCGAGGAAGATCTCCTTGTCCAGGGGCGGGTTGAAGGCAAAATCAACCTGCAGGGCAACCAGGTTTCCATCGGCGAGACCGGCGAAGTCTACGCCGATGTTCACGCCAAGGTGATTCAGATCAATGGCAAGGTTACCGGCGACATCACCGGCAAGGAAAAAGTGATCATCTCCAAATCAGGCAATGTACACGGCAATATCATTGCGCCCCGGGTCACACTGGAGGATGGTGCCATGTTCAAGGGCAGCATCGACATGGATCCGGCCGAGGCCAGCGGCAACAAAGCGCCGGTAGTTCCACACCAGTCTGGCCAGTCTTCCCCGCCGCCACTGAAGGCGTCCGGCCTCGATTTGAAAAGCGTTTGACGGCCCGTTCACTACCGCTAACAGCCCATTGTTAGCGGATTCCAGCTCTCGCGGTTCAGCCTTGCCTACCTCATCAACACAGATCTCCAAGTTACTACCCGCCCTGTTCCAGCAGTTTGATGCTGAACAGGGCGTGACCGTTTTTCACGTTGGCTCCGCACTACCGGAAACGGTGGATTTTTTTTCCGACTACCGCTGTAAATTGCATTTTATCGATGTGTTCTCAGCACTGCCCATCGACACCACCGACGATGCGACCCTGACGCGGCAGCAACAAATGCAGGCACTGCTGCTGTTCCCGCAGGACACCCGTTTCGATCTATGTCTGTTCTGGGATCTGTTCAACTTTCTCGACAGCGACGCGCTGAAGGCGCTTCTGTGCGTACTGCAGCCGTATTTGAAGCCGAACGCCGTTGCCCATGCGTTCTCTGTTCACAACCGTAAACTCCCGCAGATAAACCACATCTATGGAATTGAGCAGATGGATACCCTCAAGGTCAGGGTCAGGCGCTCGACACCGCCCGGTTACGCGCCGCACAGTCAACGCGAGTTGACCGAACTGCTCGGATATTTTCAGGTTGAACGCAGTGTTCTACTACCTGACAGCCGACTTGAGTTACTGCTGCATCGACGCCACACCCCACAGGATTAGACACGATAGCCTTGATCGACAAGCCCAAGCTGCTGTCCGAGGCGGCGTCTGATTAAAAAGATTGTTGACGACCGTGCCGCTATCTATACTTCAGGGCATGAACCCAATACGAAAATATCACTGGTTTACTGCGCTCTCAATGCTGTGCTGTCTGCCGGTGTTCGCCGAAACGGTCTACCGGTCGATCGATGAAAGCGGCGTGGTCAGTTTTTCGGACACCCTGCCGTCGGGTGACGTACGGGTGGAAACTGTCGAGATCGATGTGCCAACTGCGGCATCGAGCGAGTCGACAGCACAGCAGCTCCAGGATATGCGTGAGACCACGGACCGCATGGTCGCCGATCGCATGGCCAGGGAAAAACACCGCGCGGAACTGCGCCAACTGGAGGCACAGTCATACGCTGCACGCTCATCGCAGGACACCACCGACGTTGACGCTACGGCCACCGTTTACCCCTACTACTATCCGTACCCTGTCAAACCGCGATGGCGACATCCGAACCGGCCGGCACACCCCAGCGCCGCACCACCACTGCTCGCACCGACGCCCTATCAGCAGCCTGCTTACGACTATCCGGCATCCCTGATCCGCAAAAGCTATGACCCCAAAGTCAGGGCCGCCCTGCGTTGATCGACCGCGGCATTCACCTGTTTCAATTCGTTCAAAGGTAAGCTTCAGGCATGCAAGAAACCCGTGAATTTCGCGTCGATATCGACGATATGGAACTGGCTGTCATCGAGTGGCCGGGACACACAGATCCCGTTCTGTTACTGCACGCCACCGGGTTCCACAGTCGCTGCTGGAAGCAGGTGGTGAAGCGGCTCCCGGGGCAGCACATTTACGCAGTAGACCTGCGCTTTCACGGCGCCAGTGACAGCCACGGCTCACCGGACTGGGGCCTGATGACCGACGATATCTGCCAGCTGATTGAAAAACTGGATCTGCGTCGGCTGATCGGTGTTGGGCATTCCATTGGCGGTCACCTGGTGGCGCGCGCCGCCGCGCGAATGCCAGACCGCTTCAAGCACCTTGTCCTGATCGACCCCGTTATCATGTCGCCAGAGCGCTACGCCCAGTTCCATGCAATCTCTGGCGCCCTCAATGCGAGTGATCACCCGGTAAGCCGCCGCAAGAACGCGTGGCAGAATGCCAGCGAGATGTTTGAACGCTTCAAGGGACGCGCGCCATTCAACACCTGGCAGCCCGAGGTGTTGCGCGATTACTGTGATTACGCCCTGCTACCTGCCGATGAAAACGCGGTACGCCAACTGGCCTGCGATCCGATCAACGAGGCTGGCATCTACCTCAACCAGAAGGGCAATGACATCATTCTGCAGGAGTTGCCCCGCATCGTGACACCCGTCACCCTGTTGCGCGCCGCTCCCGGCGATGAGGGCGTTCTTGACCTGAGCTCCTCCCCGACCTGGCCCGGCCTCGCCGCTGCGCTGCCAGACTGCCAGGAGATCTACCTGCCCGAGCTGAATCACTTCATTCCCATGCAGGCACCTGAGCTGGTCGCAACGTGTATCCGTGAGGTGTAATAACGGCGTCACTACGATGGCAATATACTGTATCCTTCACCACAAATAATGAACGCAACGCAAGGTATCACTATGAGAACGCTACTCACCGTCTCCAGCCTGCTCTTCGCAACCGCACTGCTGGGGTGTTCCGACAGTTCGAATCAGCAGTCAGCGGGCTCGGGCGCGGCGCCGCAACCGGCACCATCCTCGCTGACCGTGGTCCCGACCGCCGCACCCGAGGGTGCTGCCGGCGAGATGGGGCAGCTGGTATTCCGGGTTACCATGACTGAACCACAGCCCGAGGCCGTCAGTGTCAGCTACCAGACCGCGGCGGGCACTGCCAGTGCGGATGAAGATTACCTGCAAACAGCGGGCGAGATTGAAATCCCGGCGGGCGCTATTGAGGGCCATATTGCCATCGACCTCATCGGCGATGGCCAGGAGGAAACAGCGGAGACATTCACCCTGCAGATCGTCACCTCCGACAACGTGACGCCCACCGCAACCACGGTGACCGGCACCATCGCCAACGATGACACCGCCTGCAATATGCCGTTCAGCAAAGACCCCAACCCCTGGCTGGTGAACGGAGCGGACCCGCTGAATTTTGCCCACCGGGGCGGCGTCACGGATTTTCCGGAGAACACGCTATATGCATACGCAGAAGCGGCCAGAGCGGGTGCTGATGTGCTGGAAATGGATGTCTACCAGACGAAAGACAATCAACTGGTTATCCTGCACGACCTCGATGTGGACCGCACCACCAACGGCGAGGGCAATGTGGTAGACCTGACGCTGGCAGAGCTGCGGGCGCTCGACGCCGCCTACTGGTTTGTCGAGGGTGCAGGCACGCCGCATGACCGACCGGAGCAGGACTACACGTTCAGGGGCATCGCCAGTGGCGACAAGCCACCGCCTGCGGGATACAGCGCCGAGGATTTTCGCATACCCACGCTGGAGGAGGCACTGGCACGTTTTCCAGCCAATTTGATCAATATCGAGCTGAAACCGGATCTCGACGGCGCCGGCGATTATGAGCAGCAGATCGCCGATGTGCTGCGCCGCTACGGTCGCTTCACTGATGTGATCGCGGCCTCGTTTGTCGATGAAGCTGCAAATAATTTCAAAGCGGTGGCACCGTGCGTGTACACATCGGTACCACTGGACCAGGGCACGCTACTGGTATTGGGCGCAATCGGTGACGGTGTGATGCCGCCGGTGCCCGAGCACATCACATTCCAGGTGCCACCCGACACCAGCCAGATCGGCGAGCAGATTCCCGATGATTTCTTCCTGGAGGTGGTCACCCCTGATTTCATCGCCGACAGCCATGCTGTGAACCTTGCAGTACAAGTGTGGACCATCAATTCCTGCGAGGAAATGCTGCGTATGATCGATCTCGGGGTGGATGGTATTATGACCGACAAGCCACTGCTGCTGGAGGCTATTCTGTCTACACCGCCAGATGAGCGGCAGTGTGACTGAAGGACATTCCACTATTGGTACCGCACTCGCTCAATGAATAATGACAACGGAGAACCTGTTTAATGAACACGATAATCAGCAGCTTGTTAATATTGTGCATCCTACCTATCGCCTGCGCCTGGATCGGGGGATTTTACCGCCAGAAGCAACTGGGCAGCGTCGACAACAAGGAACCGCGTATCCAGTCGCAACATTTAACCGGGCCGGGCGCACGCGCGGTGGCGGCACAGGGCAATAGCTGGGAAGCGCTGGCAGTCTACAGCGCGGCGATACTGGCCCTGTTTATCGGCGGTGTAGACCTGCGCGGCGTATCGACACTGGTTATGGTATTCGTCGCCCTGCGGATCGCCTATGTGCCAGCTTATATCGGCAATATCGATAAGTTGCGTTCGCTGCTTTTTCTCGGCAGTTATGGCATCTGCATGTACTTTTTCTATCTGGCACTCAGCAGCAACTAGCCGCTAACCGCACAGGGGGCGTACAACGCTACGCCCCGCTCAGTGCAGCAGCGGCCACCTTGCCACGCTCCTCATCCACGGTGAGCAGGAGCAGCAGCCCCAGTACGAAAAACACCAGCGTCGACAGCATGGCGACAGGGTAATTGCCGTCAGTGATTTCACTGATAACGCCATAACTCACCGGGCCAATAATCGCTGCAGCACGGTTGGCCAAACCCCATAATCCAAAAATTTCCGCATTGCGTGACTCCGGGGTCAATTGCGCGATCAATGCGCGACCGCCAGCCTGGGTGGCACCCATGGCAAGCCCCATCAGGTTTCCCGCCAGCCAGAGATCAGACGGTTCGTCGGCCAACAGTGTCACCACGATCGCCGCCACCCACACCAACAGCGCCACCACCAGGCTGCGCACCGAGCCGAAATAGTCCTGCGCATGGCCGAAGGCGAAGGCGCCGATCGCAGCGGTCAGGTTTACCACCATAATCAGGGTGATGAGTTGCTGCGTGTCAAAACCCATCTCTTCCTGGGCGTAGATTGCCGCCACCACGACCACCGTGGCAACACCTGCCTGGAACAGGGTGAGACACTGCAGAAAGCGAAACAGGTCTGGCATATGCGCCGCGTGACGCAGTGTCTTCTGGACCTGGGAGAATCCGGCCTTGAGATAGGAGACACCGTCAATGGCTGGCCTGGGTTGTGCGCGCTCGCGCAACCAAAGGAAAGTGGGGCAGGCGGTAATCGAAAAAATCACCGCCGTAATCAGCAGTGCTACCGGGACATAATCCGTGGCATCGAGCCCGTTATCACCCGCCCAATTGATATACAGCAGACATATCCCGAGCGTCAGCAGGCCGCCGAAGTAACCCAGGCTCCAACCGTATCCCGATATACGGCCCATGCCGTCGCGGTGGGCAATCTCCGGCAGAAACGCTGCAATCAGGTTCTCCCCCATCGCAAAAGCAATCGTCGCCACCACCAGTAACAGCATTGCGGGAGCCACCTCGCTGGGACCCACCCAGGCCAGGCCTGCTGTGCCGGCGACACACAGTACCGATGACACCAGCAGATAGCGCTTTTTGCGCGCCCTGTGATCGGCTACGGCACCTATTACCGGACCGGCGATCAGTACGAACAGGTTGGCAGCGCCAATTGCCAGCGTCCACAGCAATGTCGCGGTACCGGGCGATCGTTGATCGAGCCCCGCCGCGATCACCCCGACAAAATACGCACTGTAAACGGTCGTCATGACGACCGTGGTATAGCCTGAATTGGCGAAATCGTAGAATGCCCACGCCGCCAGTTCGCGATTACTGGCGGGGTGGGCGCCAGCAGCGGGGGGCCTCATTTCGGAGGAGTCAGTCATGAAATCCTGTCGTTGCTCCATTTACGCAGATGGGACACAAGGGCTAACATCTGCGGTCAAGTTTCGAACGGGTCAGTGGAGATTAACCATGAGTTTACTCGATATCGCCATGACAGTCGTCGACTCAATAATGGCAGTGATACCGCGGCAGGTTCCAGAGCGCGCTGCGCTGGAGCGCTGCAAGATCATCTCGCACCGGGGCGAGCACGACAACAGGACGGTGATGGAGAACACGCTGCAGGCATTTGAGCGCGCCATCAGTGCCGGTGTCTGGGGCATAGAGTGCGATATTCGCTGGACAGCCGATCTGGTACCGGTAATCTGTCACGATGACAACCCGGGGCGGGTATTCGGCGTGACGACGGCAGTGCGGAAAATGACCTTTGAGCAGTTGCGCGCCCAGGTCCCCGACATTCCCACGCTGCAGGACGTCATCCACCAGTTCGCAGGCAAAACCCACCTGATGCTGGAAATCAAGGCTGAACCCTGGCCGGACATCGACAGGCAGTGCGAGGTACTGCGCACACTGCTGGCACCGCTGGCACCGGTCGAGGATTACCACCTGTTGTCGCTGGACCCGGCTGTGTTCGAACCGCTGGACTTCCTGCCCAGTGAGTGTTTCTTTCCGGTTGCGGAGACCAATGTCAGCGCTATCAGCGAGCACACTATCGCGCGCGGCTACGGCGGCTTCGGCGGGCACTACCTGCTGCTGAACAACCGCTTGAGGCAGCGCCATGGTGCGCACGGGCAACAACTCGGCACCGGCTTCCCGCGCTCAAAAAACTGCCTGTTCAGGGAACTCAATCGCGGTATTGAATGGGTATTCAGCAACGACGCTGTCGCACTGCAGAAAATACGTGATCAGTTCCTGCGCCAGTAATACGGGCAAAAAAAAAGCCGCGCTATGACAGCGCGGCTCAACACATCCCTGGAGTGGGAGCTAAACGCCTAGTCGAGAGACCCCTCGATGATCCAGTCCGCCCACCACGCATCCGCAGGATCGGTACCGGGTTTAACAGCACCTATAAAATCAGTGTTGTCGAACACGAAGCCGGAACCATTGTTCACCGCGGGAATGCCGGGTGGCGTCACATTCGCCGAGGGATTCGTCAACGCGTAGGCTGAGTTCACCGTGACGGGAGCCGCACCGGAATTTATCGCAGAATTGGCTGCGCGCTTATCGTAGTAACCGTCCACACAGGCACCGGGAACGTTCACCAGTGTGATATTTGAGTTAACCGTCGTGTTAGTCAACACTGCATCATCGATACGGATACAGCCTGTATCGAAATCCCGAACCGCCGAGTTGTAGATGCGGGTAGTAACTGCACCGCGCAGTCGCATACCGGGCTGCTGACCATTCTGGGACGAGGCATTGTTGTTAACAGGGCCACCCAGAATCAGGACGTTTGCCAGCGCTGCGTTCGTCTCCGGAACATAGTCGGCGTCACTTGAGTTGGCTTCGATGCCGCGGGGATCATTGCTGCCTGTTGGTGCCAGCTTGCTCTGATTCTTGCGCACGATAGCGTACTGGATATTACCCCTGTAGCCCTCATCGTAATCGATGTCATCGTCGTCGTTATTGGTCAGTACAATGTGCGTTGCATTAACAGTACCGCCAAACCACTCAATACCATCGTCGAGATTGTTGTGCACCTGAACGTAATCGATCTCAGTGCCATAGCCAACACCTTGCAGGGTAAGACCATTGATTTCGTTATTGGGACCTGCCACCAGGCCGCCCTCGGCAATTCGCACATAGCGCAGTGCGCCACTGTCATCCGCAGGATCGTTACCACCGTAGTTGCCCACAATAGTACCGCCCTCGCCCTTGATGTTGCAGACCGTACCAGTGCCGAAACACGGCCCGGTTCCACCTGTACCGTATTGTGGTGCAAAGCCCTGCAGGATCACACCACCCCACTCGCCTTCACCGTCATAATCATCATCGCTTAAACTGCTGAACGTGATGGGCGCTGCGGGTGAGCCAACCGCCTGCAATTTGGAACCGCGAGTCACAATCAACGAGCCGGTATCGAAGGCGCGAACTTCCACCCCTGGACGAATCGTGAGTGTGACACCCGCATTGCGAATAGCTTGCACATCAGCGTTGTTGGCTACAGTCACGTTACCCGCGCCGACGATGACCTCGCCGTCCAGACGCCACTCGACACCAGCGACCATCGTGTAATCCTCGTCGATAGTACCTGATATCGTACAGTTTGAAGCGTCGTCGCTACAGGTTACGAAGTCAGCCGGCTGTATCGGCTCCAGTTCGGTAACCGTGCCGGGCAGTGTCCAGCCCTGCCACCAGCCGTCGCCATTGGGATCGACAGCACCGATGAAATCGGTTTGGTCAAAGACGAAACCGGAGCCGTTGTTCACCGCATTGATCGTCGGCGCCATATCCAGTTGCGCCTGACCTTCCTGGATCGCCATGGTATCACTGTAGGTCAGCACCAGTGCTTCCACGTTGTCTTCAACATCGGGCGACAGTTTCTGGAACAAGCCATCCTGGCAATCACCGAGGAAGTTCTCCATGCCAATCACGGTGGGGACGATAATAGAACCGTCACCGTTCACATCCGCGTTGTCGATACGCACACAGCCGACATTGAAGTTGCTCACAGAGCTGTTGAAAATGGCCGTCTTGACCGCGCCGCGAAGACGCATGCCTGGCTGCTCGCCCTGTGCTGAAGACGCATTGTTATTGACCTTGCCACCGATAACCGTGAAGTTGGCCAACACGGCTTCCGTCTGCGGAACATAGTCGGCATCGCTGGAGTTAGCCTCTACGCCGCGTGGGTCATTGGAGCCTTGTGGCGCATCATTGACATTGTTTTTCATGATAAGAGCGTACTGGACATTACCCATAAAGCCTTCATCGTAGTCAATGTCATCGTCATCGTTGCTGGTCAGTACTGCATATTTCAGGTTCACCGTTCCACCAAACCACTCTATGCCGTCATCGAGGTTGTTGTGTACCTGGATATACTCCAGCGTTGTGCCGTAGCCGACGCCCTGCAGGGTAAGACCATTGATTTCATTATTGGGGCCTGCCACCAGGCCGCCCTCTGCGATACGCACGTAGCGTATTGAGCCGGAGTTGTCCGCTGGATCGTTACCGCCATACACCGAGACATCGGTGCCGCCCTCGCCTTCGACGTTACAGACATCACCCGAGCCGAAACAGGGGCCAGTATCGCCCTGACCGTACTGTGGAGCAAAACCCTGGATAATCACACCACCCCATTCGCCGAGCCCATCAAAGTTATCATCGAGGCTGCTGAAGGTAATCGGTTGCGAAGGGGTACCATCAGCTATCAGCATGGAACCACGGGTGACCAGCAGAGTACCTGTATCAAAAGCACGCACGTCCGTGCCAGGCTGTATTGTGAGTGTGACGCCGGCATCACGAATGGCCTGTACTTCGGCCGAGTTGTTAACTGTCTTGTTGCCGTCCCCAACAGTGACAGTGCCATCGAGTCGCCACTGCACCTCGCTCAGCAGTGTGTAATCTGAGTCGATGGTGCCGGACAGCGTTCCCACCGAACAATCAGCATTGAAATCAACGAAGTCGGCCGCTACAACCTGATTGCAATCTCCGCCGCCCGAGCTACTGGAACTGCTGCCGGAACCACTGGAACTGCCGAACTCGTTGGTGATGTTCACATTATCGCCATCACTGCCTCCGCAACCGACCACGCCGGAAATGAGGGGCACCAGTAGTGCTATAAACAACTTTTGTTTAACCATGGTTTGCTTCCTGATCAAGTTAAAATTGAATGCAGATCGACTGCACTTTTTTCGCTTTGCTAAATAATTCATCACATCTGCCCCTGCCGTTCTGTGAACAACGATTAGAACTTGTACGTTACGCCCGCCTTGAAGAACCTACCCAGGTTGTAGCTCTCAATGGTGTTGTCGTTTTGCGAGTATTCGACTTTAGTGTTGAGAATATTCTTGATCGACCCCTCCAGAACAAGGTGCTCGTTCCATACCTTTTCATAGGTGAAGTCGACTACGACACGGCTATCCTCGTACTCAGGCCCGGTATCATTGCCTCGTGCGATGCGGAATATCCGCTTGTCGAAATAGTTCACCAGCAAGGTAAACTTTTGCTCCGTGGGGTAATGATCCATACCTATTTGCAGGTTACCAAGCCACTTTGACTGTCCCTGAAGCTCACGGCCATCGGCATCTGCACCTTCCAGTCGTAAAGACGCCTCGTTAAGATCCACCTTGGAGTCGATATAGGTGACGTTGCCGCTTACGAAGACCAGATAATCATCGGTTTCCCAAACGTTCTTGGTACCATCAACCTCGATACCCCAAAGATCGGCACTCTCCTGGTTGATGAATGTGTAGGAGTTCCTTGCGGCGGAGCCGGAGCCGTCTACCACGGCCTTCTCCACAGGGTTATCGATAGACTTGTAGAAGTAAGCGAGTGAAACACTCTCGGCGTCGGAGAAGTAATACTCCAGGCGCAGGTCCGAGTTATCAATCGTCGAAACCTCCAGATCGGGATTGCCGAATATTTGTTCATCCGTTTTATCGTCAAAGGTTTGGGCCTCGGAACGCTCGATGATGCCCGGGTACGACACTGTCTGGGAGTAACCGGCGCGCACCTGCAATTCCTCGGTAGGACGCCATGTCAAATTGATGGCGGGATACCAGTCATCGTAATCGAGTTCGCTGTTTACATCCGGATTGTTCGGGTATTCCAATTTCTGGTTAAATTTCTCAAAACGAACACCCGCGAGCAGCGTCCAGCTCTCACCAAAATCTGTATTTGTTGTGAGATAACCTGCCTTTATCTCCTCCTGGGAATTGTAGGAGTCGGTATCCGTCGTATTGGTGGTCAACAGCACTTTGTTGATCGCAAAGTTGTTGTAGGGCAGTACCTCGTTCTCGAGACTCTGGTCGATATTGAGATCGATATCGCTGCCGAATTCGGTGAAGTCGATGCCAAAGCGGTATTGGTCAAAGGTCCGGTCCTTGTCAGACCACATCCCGCCGACCTTTATCTGCGTCGCGCTGTTGGTGCCCCAGTCCAGGTCAATGGAGTAGTCTGCACCCAGGTCCTTGCTGGTCTCCTTCAACTTGGACCAGCGGCGCTCAAAAGCCGAAGAGGACAGGAAATTGTTGAAGTAGGTATAGGTCCTGCGATCAGGCTCGTCGCGTCGTGTTTGAGAGTAAGCGCCACGCCAATCGAACTGGTGAATGCCGTGATCAAAATCAAACTCATTGTGGCCGGTTAACGACTGCGAGATAAACTCCCGCTCAATCCAGTCCAGCAAATAGGTGTCGACCTGGTTGTCTTCCTGCTGGTCGATACCACTTTCCACTCGCGTGATGTCGTCGGTGCTGTGCAGGTAGATAGTTTTCGCCATGACCTCGTTGGCCGCGCCATACTCATACCCCACGGCGCCATAACCCGTTATTGCAGTCGTTTCCTCAGAGCGCTGGTAGCCGCCCTCGATGCCGATAGGATCAGTGAGTTCGGCATGGCCGCGGTCGGCAGTCTTGCGATCAAAATCAGCGGCGAGATAGTAACCCCACTCGTTGTCACCGGCGGGCAATCTGTCACCATACGCTACCGAGGCCTCGCCATTGGGCAGCCCTGTTTTGTCGCCGACCTTGTAATCATCCTGGAACTTGACACCCAACTGGGCCGCCTCTGCAGGTGATGTACAGCGGACCGGGTCGACCGCCGGATCGCAGACAGTCAACGTCCGTCCGCCGTCGGTCTCACTCAGCACGCCATTGGGCAGCTTTCGCAGCCCGGTATCATAGCCCGCCCAATCGCCGTTGCTGCTGGCATAACTGAGGATGTCGGTGCCGGTCGTACCCGGGTTATAACCCAGCGATCCACTCACCTGCAGAATGCGCTCATCAGGAATGCCCTTGGTCTCTATCTGGATAGCACCGCCGGTCGTCGTCGCCAACTGGTCGGCTGTGTAGGATTTCTGGATCTCTATTCCGCCGACAATGACCGTGGGAAACAGGTCCAGTTCCACTTCCCTGCGCTGCGTATCGGTGCTGGGCATCAACAAGCCGTTGAGCGTGCTGGAGATATAGCGACCGTCCAGGCCACGTACCGTCGCATATTTGCGGTCGACAATCGCCACACCGGCGACGCGGTTGAGTGCAGAGCCAATATCGCTGTCACCGAAGCGTTCAAGCTGGGCCGCGTCGATAGCATTGGTGATGGAAACGGCGTAGCGCTCGACGCTGGCCGCATTTTCCTGTGGATTGAACACACCCAGTACGAACACTTCTTCCATCGGCGCCGAGGGTGCCGTGGGTGCGGCAATAACGGGTATGCCCGGAGCACCCTCTGCGCGCAGGGTGACTGTGGCGTTGACCCCTGTGTCGGCCATCACGCGAACCTCTGGCACAGAAACCGTCTGGTAACCGTCCGCACTCACACTGATCGCGTATTCGCCGCGCGGAATCTTCAGCACGTAGACGCCGAACTCATCCGTCGTGGACGAGTAGGGAGAGTTCGCTGCCGCCACTGTCGCGCCCGCCACCGCAGCACCGCTGGCATCCAGGATCTTGCCGGTGATAAAGCCCTCGCCAAGCGCGCCCTCTTCACCGAACTTGCGTATATCCACTTGCGGGGAATTGCCCGAGCCAGCCGTGAAGGTAATCTTTATCTCCACGTCTTCTTCGGCAGCAGACCTGAATTCAACGGGCACCTTGATATTGTCGTCTACCAACATCAGCACATGATCCCCGGCTTCCAGTGTCGCCTCAGCGCCGCCGCGACTGTCAGTGGCGCCCAGGCTGCGTTCATCCAGAAACACCGTGGCCCCGCTCAGCGGCGCATCGTCATAGAAGACCATGAGGTACAAATTGGCGGCCAGCGCCTGATGAGACAGAAAAGAGAGCGCGAGCCCCGCGTAGACTACTAATCGTTTCATATTGGGTGTTCGCCTTAACCTGAAAACGGGTTGGTGGATGTGGATAACCGGGTGCAGAAGCCACCGCGCGGCTGCACACGCTTCAGCACATAACATCGGTGTAAGTTGGATCGGACTGTCTGCATATGCGGGGCATGCTAGTCGCATCGAGTGACAATCTTGTGATAGTTATATTTCAGATTTGTTAAATCTGCGCTGCCGCCTGCAAAACTTCGGTGCGCCACAGTGGTCGTCACCGGCATCGCAACAACCAGACGGAAAAAGTAGTGTTTGAACGTGCTGGTTGTTGGGGCGTGTTGTAAGGAAGCTGTCGTGAAAACTACTGGAAGTGCAGAACAGCGAGCGCGACCACGGGCACCGTGCGCGCGCCTGTAGAAACTGTCAGAGGCGCAGTGTCACCTTGCTGTAACCCTCAACGCAGGTGCTGCTGGACAAAAAGTCTTCGAGTTTGCTGGAAACGCCTGCTGTACTGTTGGTCGCCGTCTCGGGGGAGAAAACGAGGCCACCATAATACCCCACCGCCTGCGCCAGGATATTGTCACGCTCGACCTCATCAAAGCCATCGAGCACCGTGTGTGCCCTCTCGCCATACTCCTCTTCGCTCAGTTGTCCAAGCGACTGCTGCACCAGCACACAGGCAAGCTTTCGAGAGGCCTGGAACTCCTCAGCAGCAAATGACAGTGCAAACCCCTGGGTAGCGTAAGCGAGCAGTGAGATCAGGCAACATCGAGTCAGGAATTTCATCAACAATCAGTCTCTTCAAACGCCCTGTCGGGGCGAGGTATTGGTAGTCGTGCGAAGAGTATAGAGGTCGTTTTTTACAGTGATATGACAACAAGATGACAAGATACTGACATTTCCCACCGCAGCGCAGTCCACGTTTTTGCCCCGTGGCGCGCGCCGAAGGGCGTTTTGGCCACCCCTAAGCACATTATTGTTACAATTTGATGAAATTTCTGCGCCGCGAGGTGGCAAGCCCCGATCATTTAGGTGTAAAGTTTTTTTGAAGGTAAAAAATGGAGGCACATAACATGAACCCTTTAATCAAAACCATGATCATCCCCGCACTGCTGCTGGCCAGTCCCATGGCCATGTCCGCAGGTGAAAAAGACTGTTTACTGGAAGGCACGGTTCAGCATGGCGAGACGGCGGGCCAAAACACCACGAGCGTGAAAATACATTCCATCAGCCAGTACGATGAACAATCTCGCTGCAAGGTACGCGGCAGCGAGAAAATGGAATTCAAACTGCCGCCGGATACCCGACTCAAAGACGCGCCCTCGGGCAGTGATGTCAAATACCGTTATCGCACAGACGGCAGCGGCCAGCCAGAAACGCAGCTGATCAGCGTCGGCGCCTGAAGCTGCCGGCCACTCCTGCGCCTTGATCGCAGGCCGCGCCAATGCAGGCCGCGCCAACGCAGGCCGCGCCGAAATACGCGGCCTGCTATAGGCGTTAGTCTGTGAAATCGTCTGCGGTCGACTTCATCATCTCCTCGATAAACCAGGCCGGAAACTGCCCGGCAAATTTCTGCATATCCCAGTAATCACTCCAGCGGTAGATGAGCCCATCCTTAATCTCGTGCATGCTGGCAAAGGTATGGGCAGCGGTTTCTCCTGAGGTAAATGTCCAGGTCTCCGTGTGGTCGAGAAAAACCACATCGCCATCACCAGCGATATGGTGTGTTTCCTGCTCCTGCTTCTGCAAGTGCTTGAACGCGATTTGGAGGCGCTTCACACAGTTCTCGGGGCCGTGCGCACCCGGATCATCGCTGGGCACATCGCGGTAGTGTATTGCGGGATGCATGCAGGCCTTCATCGTCTCCCAGTCCATGTCGCTCAATGCCTGCCACATTTTTTCCACAATCGCTTTATTCGCGTTACTCATATCACTCCCCTGTTATCAGATCAAAGTACGATATTTTGACACAGATAAAGACGCACAAATACCGTCGCCGAATGAATGCGAGATAGACGAGCTTCTCGAGTGTTTTTTACTTTCCTGAAGTTGTTACTCGCGTTTGGATTTTGCGTTGAGGTGTAGCGACTGGCCCGGCAAGCAGTCGCCCTGTGAGCGCACAAATTGACACAAGAACGCCTGTCAATTTTTGCTGCCATAGCGCTCGGAATAATGCCCTGCCGCGGACAAATACTACTCGTATAGCAGTATCTTGTAGCGGCTGCTCTCCCTCGGCATGAACTGCAAGGACGTCTTCCTCAACAACTCGAGCGAACACAACGCGTACCGTTCGCAACAATCTTGTGCAGGGGTTCACATCAGAAGCAGAAGTCGTATACTCAGTGCAAGAAAGCTCACCCACTAACAATCGGCTTGAAAGACGAACGCAACTTTCACCGTGTATAACAGGAGGCTTGCCATGACACGCAGGGAGAGACTGCAACAGCTAACCCAACACACGGACGCCAGCACCATTGCCACTGCAGTGGCCGCCGCAAAACGCGGCGACGCCGAGGGCCGCTTGCAACTTACTGCAGCCATGGCGTGGATCGCGTACTCCTGTCCCGATGCCTGCGAAGCGGTGTGCGATAACATCGCATCGGCCTGGTTGGGCTCCGGTCCTACCCCAGAAGTACCCACCGGGTTGCCGGAGGCGCCTTTGGAAGACAGTTTCTGGTCCGCTTTCTGGGCAGTTGTCGACGGTCATGACGACGGCTACGACGCACTGACGATCACCGTGGCAGTCGCCTCGCTGGCCGGCGCGGTTCACCCGAAAATGGGTGAACTGGCTGAACACCAGGCGCGACACCATCGCGGCTCGGCCGAGGCGGTAAAGAACCCTGTACCGGACCGCACTGATATCGATGCCCTGGCCGAGTGCCCGCCGGGCAGTCTGGGCCGCTCGCTGTACAACATGATTGTGGAAAATGGCTATGACCCGGAGGTGCTCGATCGCGACGCCATTGCGCTGAGCCAGCTTCCCCACTCCCTGCACTACCTCAACGCCCGAATTCTGCAAATGCACGATGTCTGGCATCTGGTGGCAGGCTACGAAACGACATCCTCCAACGAGATCGCGATCTCGTCCTTTCAACTCGCGCAGTTTGGACACAACTACTCCTCGATGTTTCTCGCGGCAGTGATGGCGATCAGCACTTTCAAGGAACCCAGGGGTTTTACCATTCTGATGCAGATCATTTGCGAGGCCTGGCAACACGGGCGGCAAGCGCCGGTGATGATGAACATTGAATGGGAAAAAGAATGGAACAACTCTCTCGAGTCGATACGAAGTGCCCACAAGATTCCGACCTATAAAAGTATTTTCCCGGCCGACCTGCTGGAATCGATAGAGACCGCATCACTGTGGAAGAAGCTGCAACTGGGTGTACAACTCACACGCTATAACCTCCGCCTGCGACAGGGGAGGCGACAGCCGGCGCACTAGACAGACGAACAGCACCAGCGACGCGCCCGCCCCCTTCGCGCTGATCCTGTGCACACCGTGCGCACCCTGGGAAGGGTCGCAACCAGTCAGTTACAACAACAATAAGGCCTGATAATGATAATCGACACCAAGCGTTTCTCTCTCCTGCACACTGCCCTGGTAATGGGCCTGCTGCCAGCGACCGGACTGGCCGCAACCCCGACAACCGGGGACCGGCCGATTCTGGAAGAGCTGATCGTCACTGCCCAGAAACGCGAGCAGAACCTGCAGGATGTCGCCGTGGCTGTTTCACTACTGTCCGGCAAGGCAATGGCCGAGGCACAACTGAAGAACGCGGCCGAACTCGCTACCCTGATTCCCACATTGAATGTGCAAGCCAGCTCAGGCCCTTCGACATCGTCATTCAATATCCGCGGTATAGGCACGCAGACGTTCAGTCCCGGCGTCGACCCCAGCGTCTCCACCATGCTGGATGGCGTTGTGATGGGCCGATCCGGCATGGCGTTTCTGGATCTGGTCGATGTGGAGCGGGTTGAAGTCCTGCGCGGGCCCCAGGGTACACTCTACGGTAAAAATGCATCCGGCGGTGTGGTGCATATCATCACCAAAAACCCGACCCCCGAGTTGAGCGGCACCGCGGCTGTCACGGCAATTGAGGAGGGCGAATACCGGGTGGACGCAAGCCTGGCCGGCCCCATCACCGACACGCTCGGCTATCGCCTGACCGGTTTCGGCGTCGATGACGATGGCTACTCCAAAAACTACTATAACGACAAGAAGGTGAACGACAACGAGGCATTCAACGTTCGCGGAAAACTGGTATGGCAACCCACCGAAAGCCTGGATTTCACGCTGGCCAGCGACTACAGCAAAAGCGATTGCGACTGCACCGCGCTCAGTGTGCGCGAAATTTTGCCGGGCCCCGATCAGCAGCGCCTGTTGCAGGAGCAGCTGCCGGTAGTGCCCTCGAAAGATAACCAGGACGTCAACAACGATCAGCGCACCTTCACGCATTTGCGCAGCAGCGGTTACTCACTGACGGCGAACTGGGACCTGGACGAGTACGTACTGACATCCATCACTGCCTATCGCGACTGGCAGAGCGAAAGCATCGTCGATTTCGACGACTCACCCGAAAATCCGCTGAAGCTGACATTCCCCTCGCCACCCAAGACGGACCAGAACCAGTTTTCGCAGGAATTCCGTGTCGCCTCGGCGCCCGCGGAATGGGGTTCCTATGTCGTCGGCGCGTTCTATTTTGAACAGGATGTCGATACCGGCAACACCGCCACCGCGGGCGTCCTTGAGCCGATTGTCCCGGCTACTACACGCACATCCAAAACCAGCGTCACCAGCAAGAACACTGCCCTGTTCGGCGAAGTAAATTTCAATATCTGGCGCGACTGGCAACTCATCCTCGGGGGCCGCTATACCTACGATGATCTCAGCTACCATACGACCGCAGACCGGACTGACGGCATTGTGTTCCCGGCGCCGGGCGAGGCAAAGGATTCGCTGGACACCAGCGATTTTTCACCCAAGGTCGCACTGCAGTGGGACGTCAGTGACAAGGCAATGCTCTACGCCAGCTATGTCAGTGGCTATAAAGGCCCGGCCTTTGATACCGGCCTGGTTGCGGGTGGCAGCAGTGTCGACCCGGAAACCAGCGATTCTTTTGAAATCGGAATGAAATCCGGCTGGCTCGACAACCGGCTGATTCTCAATTTCGATATTTTCTACTCCAAGTACCATGACTTCCAGGCCGAGACCTCGCTCGATATCGGGCCGTTGGGCACCATCGTCGTGACCAACGTCGGCGCCGTGACAACCCAGGGCATGGAGCTGGAATTCATCGCGCTGCCGATGGAGAACTGGACCCTCAGCGGCGGCCTTGTCTACACCGATGCCGAAATCGATAAATACCCGATGGGCAACTGCAGCGGCGGACAACGGGCCAGGGGCGAGTGCCCGAACAACTTCCAGGACCTGGCCGGGGGGGACCTGCCCTACACGCCAAAATGGAAGATGAACCTGAACACGGACTACACGATTGCGCTGCAGGAAATGCCGTTCGACGTGATTCTGGGCGCCAACCTGCGCGCACAGGACGATGTGCTCTATGAACTGTCACAGGATCCCTACACCAAGCAGGATGCGTATGCCATTGTCGACCTCCGCGCGGTGCTGGCGGGCAAGGAAGAAGGCTACCGCGTCACCGCCTTCGTGAAGAATGTATTCGACAAAAACTACGCCTCGCTGATCTACGCCAACAGCCCCGCCCTGTTGCCAAATGGCTACATTCAGCTGGTCCCGAAATACGCCAATCGGATGGCGGGTATCGAGGTGAGGTATGACTTCTAGTCACTTCAGCTGGCGCGCACAGCACCGCCGCTGACTAGTCCAGGTAGCGCGCCTGGATACTGGCTTTAAACGCCGCAGTGCCGAGCTCGGCGCCGCTGGCCTTTGCTATCAGTTGATCCGGCAGGTAGAGGCACCCCTGACTGCGAATATTCCGGTCCAGCCAGTCAAACAGCGGCGTGATATCGCCCCTGCCCAATCCAGGAAGAATATCGTGGTTGTCGCGTTTCGCGGCCGCAAACAGCTGTGCGGCCGCCATTGCACCGAGCGAGTATGTGGGGAAATAGCCGAAAATCCCCTCCGGCCAGTGCACATCCTGCATCACGCCGTCGGTATCATCGACAGGCCGTATGCCGACGAGTTGCTCCATCATGTCATTCCAGGCCAGCGGCAGATCGTCGGTGCTCACGTCATTGGCGAGAATGGCCTTCTCCAGCTTGTACCGAAGAATGACGTGCAGCGGGTAGGTCACCTCATCGGCGAATACCCGCACCAGCCCGGGCTCAACGCGGCGATAAACACGCAGTATATTTTCCCGTTCCCAGGCAGGCCCCGTGCCGCCGAGCAGCCGCTGAATGGTCGGCAGGATAAAGCCAATAAATTCCTCGGAGCGGGCCGCTTGCATTTCCAGCAACAGTGACTGGCTCTCGTGCAGGGTCATACCCCGGCTGTTGCCCACCGGCTGTCCACGCCATTTGGCGGGCCGGCCATCTTCATACAGTGCGTGCCCCGTCTCGTGAATGACCGCCATCAGGCTGCGGGTAAAATCACTTTCATCGTAGCGGGTGGTGATGCGAATATCACCGTCCGCACCGCCGCTAAAGGGGTGGTGCGCTGTATCCAGGCGGCCGCGCACGAAGGGAAAGCCAAACACCCGCATAACCTCGTGACTCAACGCGGTTTGCTGCTCCACTGGAAAAGGGCCGCGGGGCATCACCGGTGCCGGTTGCCGCGCCTGTTTCTCCATTACCTGCTGCACGAAGCCCGGCAGGAATTGCTCGAGATCGTCGAAAATGGCATCGACCTGTGCCTCGCGTCGACCCGGGTCGAACTGGTCGAGCAGTGCCTCGTAAGGGGTCACACCCATCACCGACGCCTTGACCTCGGCCTCCTCGCGCTTCAGTGCAAACAGCGTATCGAGTTTGGGCGCCAGGCTTTTGAAATCGTTGTCTGCCCTGGCCTGTCGCCACGTCATCTCGGACTCGGATTGGGCCAGCACCAGTTTTTCGACCAGCGCCGCCGGCATCGCATTGGCGTGGAGAAACTGGTGCCTGATCTCACGCAGATTGGCACACTGCCAGGCATCGAGTTGATCGGACTCGGATTCGGCCCGCTCGATCAGGTCGCACAGTGCGCTGCCCGTTTCCATCTCGTGCACCATCACACTGAGCTCTGCCAGCACCGAGGCGCGAGCGGGAGCGGCGCCGTCGGGCATCATGGTCTGCTGGTCCCACTGCAGTATCCCCATCGCATTATTCAGTGCGCCAACCCGCTTCTTGCGCGCTTCGAGTTCCAGATAAGCCTGCATGGTGTTTACTCCTGCGAGAGGGGTGTCTATTGAGGGTGTCTATTGCCCGCAAGGCAATACGGTGGAAAACGTCGCTAGAGAACAGGGCCCAGCATGGCGACGGAATTGTTCCACAGCCGCCGCGACAGTGACCAGCCTTCGACCTCGGCCAGCGTCACTGTATTCGCGCTATCGATATACTGTTGCTGGCGCGCGCGCACGGTTTGCGTCAACACCGGGTCGTACATCAGGATATTGTTCTCAAAGTTGAGATCAAAGCTGCGCCTGTCCATATTGGCGGAACCGAGCAGCACGATCTCCCCGTCCAGCGTTACCGTCTTGCTGTGCAGTAGCCCTCCCACATACTCGCGAATATCGACGCCGGCCTGTAACATCTCGGCATAGTAACTGCGACTGGCCGCCGCCACTTCCCGTGAGTCGTTCCTGGCTGGCAGAATCAGTATGGTGTGTACGCCGCGATACGCCGCGGCACACAGTGCGGATTGCATCGATTGGTTCGGAACATAGTAGGGCGTGGAGATCACCAGTTCATTCCTCGCTGCGAACATCAGCGACACGAACAGTTCCGGCATCGCTGAGGCGCGCAGGGTAGGGCCGCTGGCGACGACCTGCGCCACGATGCCCAGCTCATCGCCGCTGGCGACAGGCGCGTCCTGAATCACCGAGTCCTGCCCCGTGTAGACCTTCCAGTCATCGGCGAAAAGGAAGGCATTGTGCCGCGCGATGGGGCCCTCCAGTCGCACAACCGAATCCACCCAGGGCGCGTACTTGGCTTTGATCAGGAACTCTGCATCCGCGCAGTTCTGGCTACCGCAGTAGGTAATGTAACCGTCGATGACAATGATCTTGCGGTGATTGCGCAAATCGACACGCCCCTGCAGCGGGCGCAACAGGAAATTACCCAGCGGCAGTGCCACGGCAGTTTCCACACCGGATTCCTTGAGCCTGCGCCACAATTTGGATTTCAGCAGTGCCCGCGAACCCAGGCCATCGACCATGGCGCGGCAGGTGACGCCGCGTGCGACTGCGCGTAGCAGCGCGTCGGCAATGCGGGTGCCGCTGGTGTCGGTCAACCAGATATAGAACAACAGGTCGACCTGCTGCTGTGCGGCGTCGATATCAGCGACGATGCTGTCGATGGTCGCCACCGAATCCGCCATCAGCTGCGCTGTGTTGCCAGCGACAGCCGAAAAGGCGCTAATCGAGTGCCCGACCCGAAAAAGATGCGCGTACCGGGCAGGCACATTGGACGGGTCGTCGGCCAGATTCTCATGCACAGTTTGCCGGTGCAACTCGCCGCCCACAAGGCTCTGCATGGCTTTCTGATTGCGACGCCCGACATTTGTCTCCCCCAGCATGAGATAGGCGAGAATACCGAGTATCGGCAGCGCCAGTACGACAACCACCCAGGCGATACGGGAAGTGGGCTCACGGTTGGGACGCTGCAACACACGCACGATAACAAGCACCTGAACCAGCAGGTGCAACAGAAAAAACCAGAGACTGTCCAGAATCATCGCTGCACTTTGCCCTATCCGGTTGTGGGCATCAAGCACCACGGCAGTGCACTGGTATTTTTCTCTGCAAACGCGCGCCGAATCTGGCCGTCGCTGTGTCCGCTAAAAGTTGTAGCCAACATAGAACCGCACGGTGCGCGGCTCCAGTATGTGGTAGTGGATATCCTCCACACCCTCTACCGGTTCACCCGGTAACCGCGAGGCATAGAAATAGTCGATATCGTGATCGTTGCTATCGAGTACGTTCAATACATCGACTTTTACCGACCACGCGCGCGCACTGTATCCCGCACGCAGATTCAGCACTGTGGAATTATCGGACTTCACACTGCCATCCTCGACCAGTGGCCGCTCACCGAAGTAGCGCAGCCGCAAGCTGCCAAACCAGCCGCTGTCCAGTTCGGCGCTGATACCGGCCTGCAACACCTTGTCGATGGAGCCGGGGATCTCGTCACCCTCAGGCGCATAGTCGATGAATTTCGAATCGGTGTAGGCGTACTCCAGGTCCAGTGTCCACTGATCGGTCAGGCGGTAGTAACTCGATATCTCCACCCCCTTGCGCCGGGAGCCGCGACTCGCTTCGGTGTTACCGGCATCACCGACAAACAACAATTCGCTGTCGATCTCCAGATTCCACAGCGCGATTGAGGTATTCAGGCGATCGCTCCAGAAACCGCGCACACCCCACTCATACCCCAGCGAATCTACCAGCGGGTCTACCGGCAAAATACGGCTGCCGTCAATCGGATCGATCGTCGCGGTGGTACCGCGGGCATCATTGGAATGCAGCCCCTGCCCTATCGAGATATAGGTTTCCCACTCGTCATTGAAGGTGTAGATCGCACTTCCCTTCAGCGCCAGTTTATCGTCGTGCTCCTGCCCACTGTTACTGCCGAGCGCCACGCCGTAGATATTCTGGTCTATGCGACTGTGCACATCGAAATTGAAGTAGTCGTAGCGGGCACCCAGTACGGTGCGAATGCTGTCGCTCCAGGTGAGCTGGCTTTCAGCGAAGACGCTCGTGTTCCACTGATCAACACGATCACTGCGCACCGGCCCCAGGCGGCGCTGGCCCTGTGTCTTGTAAAGCCCCACTTCATCGATATCATCATAGCGGAACTCGGCGCCGTAACGGTTTGTCATCGCCATCCCACCGAGATTCAAGTGCTGTTTGTACGCGGTTTTACCGCCGTATATCCAGCGATCGTCGCGCTGTTCAAACTGGTCACCATTGGTCTCGTCGTCGAGAAAATAGGTGAAGTTGGACCACAGGTTCAAGGTGTAGCGTATCGCGTATGCGGAGATATCCCAGTTGGGGTTCTGCCATTGAGTGGACACGCTGTAGCGCCGCGACTTGCCGCCCAGCGTCTCGTCAATCGAACCGAGCTCGTCAATGGTGCCGTCTGCAACTGCACGCAGGGGAATCTGGTCAGGGCTGTTCCATTTGTTATCGTAGGCCATTGCGCTCACACTGGCCTCACCATCGCCCAGCGGTTGCACATACTTCAATAGCGCATTGACCTTCTTCACATCCTCATTGATATCACTCCACGGCCCGTCATATCGGTTCAACTCAAGCGCGTAGGTAGCACTGCCCTGCAACAGCGACCGGCTGTCCAGCAACAGCATGCGGTAAAACGCATTCTCCCCCGCGCCCAGCTCAAGCAGGCCGTCCTCAAATCGATTGGCCGTTTTCATCTCTGCACTGCCCGCGCTGCTGAAGTCATTGACATCGGCATAGTAAGGGCCTTTTTTATACGCCAGGGTGGCAATCGTTTCGGGAATGACGAAGTTCAGGTCGGTGTAGCCCTGTCCGTGGGCGTGGGTGCGCATGTTGACCGGCATACCGTCGACGAACGTGGCGAAGTCGGTGCCATGATCCAGATTGAACCCGCGCAGAAAATACTGGTTGGCCTTGCCGGTACCGCTGTGCTGCGTCACCACCATGCCGGGAACCAGTTCCAGTATATCGCCGGTGCGCAGCAGCGGACGCAGTGCGATCTCCTGCTGGCTGACCAATCCCTGGGAGGCAGACACCGCATCGCCCACCAGATTGATATGCCTTCCGGTTACCTGCACTTCCTCCAACCCGGGTGCAGGGGCAGCCGACGCAAACGCGGGAAGCGACAGCAATAGAGCGGTAAGCAGGCGAGTAAACATTCCGGGAAAGTTCCTGATGGCTGTTGTCAGAGCACTCGGCGCAGACTATTTCACTGGGCGCTTGACTGCGTCGAACAATACGTTATGGTTGCGCCGAATACGGGCGCGAGGATAGTGTCGGGAAAACGTTGAGTCAAAGATATTATCTATAAATATCAATAACATAAGGTATTACTTGCCAGAGAATACGGAGCACCATAACACCGATCGACGATCGGTCTTCTTCCAGGATCACGACCGTGCAAAAAAAGCCTCCCCGACCCAGTAACACACTGCCCCAGTTGGGCGAACTGGAACTCACGCTGCTGAACGCACTGTGGGAATCAGCGGATCAGTCGGCACAGATCCTCAGGAAAAGATTGCCAGCCTCACACGCCAGCAGCCTGAGCACAGTGCAGTCCACGCTGGAGCGACTGCATCGCAAGCAACTGGTGCAGCGCGAGAAGCGCGGGCACGCCTATGTCTACCGCGCGCGGCTGGGCCGATCAGAACTGCTCGGGAAACTACTCGGCGGAGTGATCCGCCAACTCCACACCGGAAGCCTGGAGCCAATCCTCAGTAGTTTCGTCGATTTTGCAGATCGCTTCGACGAGGAGACGCTGGATCAGCTGGACGCGTTGGTCCAGCAACGACTTGAAGAGAGGGGGGACCAGTAGTGCTGTCACTACTCTCGTCGATACTGTTGTGCATTTTCACACTGTGGCTCCTGTTGGGCGCGCTGCAGGGCGCAAGCTACCGGCTTTTACAACCGACATTGAAAGCCATCGACCCCGCCCAGGCCAGCACCCTTATTCTCGCCTGGCAGGCACTGCCACCGGTGGCTGCGCTGGCCGCCAGTTATGTACTCTACTCACCCGATCTCGCGCAGTGGTTTGTTGCCGGACACTGCCACACAAGCCGGTGCTCCATGCACGGGCCACAGTCGTCACTGGCGATACTGCCGGTTGCCGCTGTTGCGACATGGACCCTGTATCGACTGGCGAAGTGCCTGTTGCGACAGTGGCTGCCGGCACGCCGCCTGCGCGGGTATCTGATGCAAATCGGGGAGAGCACGGGCGATTTCGTTAGCCTGGCCTCCAGCCAGCCAATCGCATTCACTGTCGGCTGGCTGAAACCGCAGATATTTATCTCACAGGGGATGCAAGAGGCCTGCTCACCCCGGGAGATCGAATGCATCGTGTATCACGAGGCAGCGCACCGGCAGCGGCGGGATAATCTGCGCTTGCTAACAAGCCGACTGCTGACCGCGCCGCTGCCAAACCGCTGGACCCAGGACGCACTGGATGATCTGCAACTGTGTTGCGAGCAGGCTTGCGACATCAGCGCTGCGTCGATGCTGTCGCGTGAATCCGTGGCTGCGGCATTGATTAAAGTGACGAGAGTACAGCAGCCGTGGCCCCCTGTCGGCAGCCTTGCATTTGCCGGCAATCAAACACAGCAGCGCATTCTCGCACTGCTGGATGAACCACAGGGGCGGTTAAAAAACCAGGTCGTCTTCGCGATTACGTCTGTAGTGGTGTTGATCATTCTGGCGATGATCAACCCACTGCACCGGGCGATCGAACTGATACCCTGACGGTACCTAAAGGGGCTCCGGGTTGAGAAGACTCAGCAGTTGCGGGGATACCATCGGCTCGCTGTCAAAACTGCTACCCAGCGCCAGATAAAGGCTGACCCGGTTGCGCAACAGCGCATAACGCAGATCGATGGCGTCTGCGCGTATCGCGAGTTCCCGCGTTTGCAGTTGCAGCACGGACTGCATGTCGGATGCGCCCGCCTGGTAGCGATCATTTGCCAGTTGCACGGCCTTATCCAGTGAGGCGACACCGCGCTCGACGTACACCAACTCGCGACTGAAGTAGTGTTCATTGCCGAGACCCGTCTCGACCTCGTTGAATGCGCTGAGGACGGTGCTGCCGTAATTGGCGACCGCCGCCTGCTGCTGGGCATCGCCTATCGCGATCTGGGCGCGCAGGGCACCGCCCTGATAGATCGGAATCTGCATACCGATCTCGGCGTGGCCCAGCCACGGGTTGAGATCGAGGAGCCCAATCAGGTTATTACTGAAGCGCCCCACTTCCAACTGAAACGAAAAATCCGGCAACAGTGCCAGCCTGTCTGCCTCCAGCGAGCGGAACGCACTGCGCACCTGCTGCTCAGCCGCTACTACATCGGGTCGTCGGGACAGCAGGCTCAATGGCGCCGAGCCATCGACCGGTGGCGGCAATGCATTCGCCTGCAGCGCCACCGCTATCTCCGCCGCGGGATAGCGGCCCAGCAGCAGTTCCAGATTGCGCTTTGCGATCGCCAGATTATTGTGGGCATCCTGCAACGCGGCCTCGCTCGCATCCAGAGCCGCTTGCGCCTGGATCACATCGAACTCCGAGACCTTGCCAGCGCTATTGCGCA
>CAXBLZ010000048.1:0-29896 GCA_963976735.1 uncultured Halioglobus sp. | reverse complement strand
GCGCAACCTTGCCAAGGTTGAGGTCGCCGGTTCGAACCCGGTTTCCCGCTCCAAGAATTCCCCCCAAGACTTATCCAGAACACACACTTGGAAAAGCAACCTTGCCAAGGTTGAGGCGGGGCGCGCAGCCTCGCCGGTTCGAACCCGGTTTCCCGCTCCAAGAATTCCCCCCAGGACTTATCCAGAACACACACTTGGAAAAGCCACCTTGCCAAGGTTGAGGCGGGGCGCGCAGCCTCGCCGGTTCGAACCCGGTTTCCCACTAGCGACGCCTAATCGCTGTCGGCAGGCGTTTGCAATTTGACAGACAAACTGTTGATGCAATAGCGCAATCCTGTCGGTGCCGGCCCGTCCTCAAACACATGTCCAAGATGTGCGCCGCAGGCCTTACACATGACCTCTGTGCGGATCATTCCGTGGCTGATATCTCGCGATTCCTGAATCACCTCGGCGTCCGCCGGTTGGAAAAAGCTCGGCCAACCGCAACCGGAGTCAAATTTGCTATCCGACAGAAACAGTTTTTCACCACAACACCGACAGGTGTAGACCCCCTCTTCCTTGCAGTCCCAGTACTCCCCTGTAAACGGCCGCTCGGTGCCTTTTTCACGGCACACATGGAATTCCTCGGGTGTCAGTTTGTCGCGCCAGATTTCATCGTCGTGCATAGTCGTGCTCTCTGCTCTCGCTGCCTCACTGTATTGGCAAGCCTACACCAGAGCGGAACGGTAGGCCATGCAACCGATCAAACCAGGGCGGCCAGTGTTACTCGCGCGCGCTCACCCGGTAGAGTATGTTGTCATCATAGCCGGTGTTGATAACCCGGTAGCCACAGAGCTCCCGATCCAGCGCCGCATCGTTGGTATCGACCAGCAGGGGTCGACCCTGCAGCGCGGTAATCTTGGATTTGGCCGCTACCACCGTGATGTTGTCGAGGCCGACACGGCGTATCACCGCTGGAGAGAACTGCTGATTGCCGCGGCCAAACAGGTGACCCTGCCCGCCTATCACAGTAACTACCAGTTGCGCGGGCCCCGGAGCCTCTGCAATTAATTGCAATAACCTCGTTTCATCGGCGTCTGCGGCCAATACGCGCCCATCGCGAATAACATCTACACCCAGCAGCGTATTGGGCAGTGCCAGTTGGTCCATAATAGCCGCTGTGGTCGAACCGGGGCCAATCAGGTAGGTAAAGTCGGAATCCATAGTCTGCGCTTGCCACGCTGCAATATCTGCGATCGCCAGATCGGGATCCTCGCGCCCCCCCACCTTGGTCTGCTGCAGGTAGTGGCCCTCGCTGGGCACCATCATTTCGCCATAGAATCGACTGCGAACTTCGCCCTGGCGAAACGCACTTTCATCGATATCCCGCACTTCCTGTGCTTGCACACCTACCAATCCCCCGTCTACCAGACGCAACAATAACTCCCCTGCAGCCTCGGGCGATACCGCGAATACCGAGGAATGCATCTTCACACCGGCGGGAATTCCGAGCACCGGGCAGCGCGTGCCTATCGCGTCAAAGACATCGCGAGCGGTACCGTCGCCCCCTGCAAACAATACTAAATCAATACCGGCGGCTGCCAGTTGGGTCACCGCCTGGCGGGTGTCACTGGCTGTGGTAAGGCCCGCACTGACGGCGCCGAGCACCTCGTAATCCAGCTGCAGCTCTCGCAGCGCCTGCTCGCCCATGGCGCCCGGCCAACAGCTGAACCGCACTGCACCTGCAACAGGTTGCAGCATTTGCAGTGCGCGCACAGTGCGGCGCAGTGCCCTGTCCCTGGTTTGCGGCGGCAGTTGTTCAAACCGGTCTCGCAGTACCTCGCCGTCACTGCCCTTCAGCGCCAGACTGCCGCCGAGACCAGCCAGCGGGTTGACTACAAGGCCGATATGTAACACCGCGCTCACTCGACCGCGCTCGTATCGACCGCGGTACATCCCAACGCACGCGCGAGCGCTGTCTGCTCAGGCAAAGCCAGTGCGTTCACTGCAGATCCGGCCAACTCCCGGCGCTCGCGGTAAGTCTTACGCAATCGATCAAAGCCAGCCCCGGCGCGCGGTGTTTGCACCTCGGCGGCAACCGCTTCGCGCAACAGCGAATCGTCCTCAACAATATCGTAGCGGTTCTGCAGCAAGTAGCGCAGGAGCCCTGCTCCAACGAGGTTTGCAGGCAACTGAATCGGAGCCGGCGCCTGGCCCCCACTCGTCGGCGATACCGGCGGCAATCCCAGGTACCCGGCAGCGGCGTCGCGCAGCATACGGGTCGCCTGCAGCTTGCCATCGAGACTGTACCCGGCGATATGGGCGGTACCCAGCGTCACCTTGTCCAACAGTGCAGCATTGACAGCGGGCTCACCCTCCCACACATCGAGCACCACAGGCTGATCTGGTACTGCATCGAGATAGTCAAGCAGGGCGAAGTTATCGATCACCGATCCCCTGCTGGCATTAATCAGCAGGCTGCCGCGCTGCAAGCGTTCCAACTCGCGACGTCCGAGCAAATGAAAACTCGGCCAGGGTTGGGCATTTGTCAGTTGCGCATGCACAGTGACTACATCGCAACGCAACACATCGTCCAGCCCGGCGGGATAAGGGATTGTGTGTTGCGCGAGCCAGGGGTCGTAAATCCGGCAGCGGATGCCCAGCGCATCAAAGCGCGCCGCGACCGCTTTGCCGATAACGCCGTAGCCGATAATGCCAATTGAGCCGCCCCCCAGCAAGCGCTCCAGTTTGTCTTCGACCGCGGCAATTGCGGCCAGCACATACTCAACCACTGAATTGGCATTGGAACCAGGGGCATGGGCAAAGCCGATGTTATGCTGTGCCAGGTAGTCGCGATCGATATGATCAAATCCGCTGGTTGCCGTGCCCACAAATTTGACAGCACTACCGCGCAGCAGCACCTCGTCCACGCGAGTGACCGACCTGACCAACAACAGGTCGACACCCTGCAGTTGGCTGTGATCCAGTGTGCGGCCAGCGACGCGCCGGATACTGGCAAACGCACCGAAATACGTGTCCACAGCGGGGATATTCTCATCGGCCAGTAGCGTAAAGCTCACCACATGGCACCCTTTGTATGGCAGTTCACCGCTGTAACTCTGCCAGCGTAAAGCGCAACTGTGCCGGGGTGATATCAGTACCGAACGCACTGCACAGCGCGCGGTAGTAAACGGCGGCGCGTGCCGGCAAGCCCTGTTGCTGCCAATGGCGCGCCTGCTGCAGTACCGCGTGCTGAAAAAGCGCAGCGTCGTGTAAAGCCGCGTCTGTCAGTGCCAGATTATCCGTACTCACCTGGAAGCGATAACCGCAGGCTTTGGAAAAATACCACTCCAGCGCCTGTGGCTTGCACTCAACAGCTTCAAACGCCAGCTGCTGCTCAACACTGCGTCCCTCGGGGGCATACCAGTAGCCAAAATCGATCTGGCGCCGACGCCGGACACCGGCGATACACCAGTGCGAAACTTCATGCAGCGCGCTGGCAAAATAGTCCTGCCGATAGTACAAGGTGTGCGGGTCGCGCTCAGCAACAGCGGGCTGATACAGTGGCTCATCGGCACCACCACATAAGCGCGTATTGAAGGAGTCGGCAAAACAGCCGTTAAAAACGCGCTCCAGGCGTTCAGAGCAAAATACCGCGTCAATATTGATGCCGCATTGTTCAACCGATCCCATTAGGCCGGCTCCTGTTTGCGCAACAGATAGCGGTACTGGCCGTCAAACTCGTCCCGGTGTAACAGTTCATGCCCCAGGAAGGCACAAAACTTGGGGATATCGCGCTCGGTCGAAGGATCGGTAGCTAACACCTGCAGGGTTTCGCCGACGCCGATATCGCGGATCCGGTTGTGCAGCAACATCACCGGCTCGGGACAATAGAGGCCGGTGGCGTCGAGTATGTGATCGGGTTTCAGGTTCATGTGCGGATTGAATCAACCGTTGAGCAACAGTTCAGCCTGCGCGCGTGGCAGCAGATCCCACTGTTCGCTGTCTACATCGTAGAGCAGTTGCAGGTCGCCATTGCGCAGCTGTTTACGCAGTTGCTCGACCTTGTCAGCCAGCGTGCTTTCCCGCTCTCCGTAATCAGTACCGTCCCGCGACGCATACTCCTCAAGCAGAGCATTGAGGATATCAGCCTGCAAGCGTTCGAGCGGCACCATGACAAATTCTGCCATGTTCTGGATCTACTCCTTCTGATAGTGGCGCTAGCGCGTTAATATACGGGCTGTGCCAGAGAATGTGGAGTCAAAACTGTGCAAACTTCTTTTATCGTCACTTTCATCGGTGATGACCGCCCCGGATTGGTAGAGCAACTGTCCGCCGTCATAGAGAAAAACCAGGGCAATTGGCATGAAAGCAAACTCTCGCAACTGGGTGGCAAGTTTGCCGGACTGATCCTGGTTTCATTACCTGCCGACGGAGGGCCTTCACTGGAGGCCGATCTCAGCGCGCTGGCCTCCAGTGGTATCAGCGTGCGGGTAACACCGACGGACTCTGCGGCGACCATCCCAAGCGTCGAGCCAGCGCCAGGCAGGAATATCACATTGACAGTACTGGGGCCAGATCGCGGCGGCATTGTACGGGAAATCTCAGCCGCCCTCGCACAACGTCATATCAATGTGCTTGAAATGGATACGCTTGTGCAAAGCGCGCCGATGAGTGCAGAGATGATTTTCCAGGCCAGTATTGACGCCTGGATTCCAGAGAGCGCCAATATCGATGACCTGCGTTCAAGCCTCGACCAGATCGCAGACAATATGACATTGGAAATCGATCTCGAATAGACGCCAGTGCAACGCCGGTTACTCGTCGCCGCGTCGTAGCCATTTGCGCACTCCGATCCAGATCATCACGCACAGCGCGGCCAGCACTATCACGCCACCGGCCACCATCAATGTGCCCATCAGCA
Source organism: uncultured Halioglobus sp. (assembly GCA_963976735.1). Taxonomy (GTDB): domain Bacteria; phylum Pseudomonadota; class Gammaproteobacteria; order Pseudomonadales; family Halieaceae; genus Marimicrobium. The sequence continues at coordinate 24,993 of CAXBLZ010000048.1, read as the reverse complement.
GGTCCACCATCTGCTGCCATGCGATGCCAAACTGTTCGATAGCAGACCAGACCAGAACCCCCAGGGCAACCAGGCCCAGAAACAGGGTTCGATAAAAACGGCGGTTGGCCTTACTCATCGGACAACACCTAATTCAGCGGCGACTGCCATCCGGCCTCGAAGCGGGAAGGACCGGAGTATCGCACTGCACATCCATATTTTGCGCACGGTGTCGCAGCACATGGTCCATCAGCACGATGGCCAGCATCGCCTCGGCAATCGGCGTGGCGCGAATGCCGACACAGGGATCGTGGCGACCGTGCGTTGACACCTCAATCGCTTTGCCGCTGACATCGATAGTGGCGCCCGGCTGGCGTATGCTGGAGGTCGGCTTCAGCGCGAGACTGACCGTAATGTCCTGCCCGCTGCTGATGCCGCCCAACACACCGCCGGCGTTGTTGCCGACAAAGCCTTCAGGAGTCAGCAGATCCCGGTGCTCACTGCCATGCTGCTCGACGGCATCGAACCCCGCCCCTATCTCCACGCCTTTGACGGCATTGATGCCCATCATCGCACTGGCGATATCGGCATCCAGCCGGTCGAAAACAGGTTCACCCAGGCCAGGCATGACACCGGTCGCAACCACATTGATCCGTGCGCCAATGGAATCACCACTTTTGATCAGCGCAGCCATGAAGGCTTCCATATCGGCCAGTTTGTCCGGATCGGGGCAGAAGAAGGGGTTGGACTCCACGACATCCCAGTCCAGTTGCTCAACCGCTATCGGCCCGAGTTGCGCCAGATAGCCACGAATCCTGATACCGTAGCGCCACGACAGGAATTTTTTCGCCACAGCACCGGCCGCGACACGCATCGCCGTCTCGCGCGCGGACGAGCGACCGCCGCCGCGATAGTCGCGAAAACCGTATTTCTGGTTGTAGGTGTAATCGGCGTGCGCGGGGCGAAACGTGTCCTTGATATTGGAGTAGTCCTTGGAGCGTTGATCTGTGTTCTCGATCAGCAGTCCAATCGGTGTACCGGTGGTCAACCCCTCGAACACGCCGGACAGGATTCTGACCTCATCAGCCTCACGGCGCTGTGTGGTAAAACGCGAAGTGCCGGGCTTGCGCCGATTGAGATCTTCTTGCAAATCACTGGCGTCGAGCGCCATACCGGGAGGACAGCCATCGATAATGCACCCGAGAGCCGGACCGTGGCTCTCACCAAAGCTGGTCACCGTGAACAGTTTGCCAATCGAATTACCCGCCATAGTCGTCTTGTGTTCCCAAGTCTGGTTGAATGAAAGCCGCGTATTATAGGCTTATTCACAGGTGTTTGTGACGGAATCTTGCAACTCGGCAGCCGACAGTGCAAATACACCGTCCCCGCCGTGCTCGAACTCTATCCAGGTGAAGGGTACCTGCGGAAAGGCTTCCTCCAGTGCGGGCCAACTATTACCCACCTCGACGATCAGCAAGCCGCTATCGCGAAGATAAGTACCGGCCTCGCGCAATATACGGCGGGTCAGGTCCAGGCCGTCGGCGCCCGATCCCAGCGCCAGCTCGGGTTCGTGTTGATACTCCGCCGGCATGCTGGCCAGGTCCTCCATGTCGACATAGGGTGGATTGCTGAGAATAAGGTCGTAACGAATGTCTCCCAGCGCATCGAAAACATCGGATTGGCAGATAGTCACCCGGTCTGCCACACCCAGCAGCGCCGCGTTGTCCCGCGCCAAATCCAGCGCTTCGCCATCGATATCCAACAGATCGACATGCACGTCGGGGAAATAGTGCGCCACTGCCAACCCAATGCAGCCGCCGCCGCAGCACAAATCCAGAATACGCGCTGGCTCCGGGCCACCGTACCAGGGTTGGAACCCACCGAGGATCAGTTCGGCAATTGGCGAGCGCGGAATGATCGCACGCGGATCACAGCGAAACTGCAGGCCGGCAAACCAGGCCTGCCCCAACAAATAGGGCAGTGGCACTTGCTCTGTGATCCGGCGTTGCAAGACCGCTTCCAACCGCGCAAACACCGCTTCATCCAGTGGCTGGGGTAACACGGCGTCGCTGGCGTCGGGCGGCAACCCGCAGACTGACAACACAAGCTGCACCGCTTCATCCCAGGCGTTGTCCGTGCCGTGACCAAAATACACATCGCTGCTTTCGAGAGCAACACAGCAGTATTGCAGGGCCTGGCCTATGGTCTGCGGACGGTCGTCACTGGAATGTTCAAGGTTCATGGCGCGTAAGTGTAACCGATTCTGTGCGCGCGGCTATCTTTCGCGACCATGGCGGTTGAATTGCCTTGCGGGAAGTGGATTGCTACTATCAGCCTCCCTGATCACGGGCATGACTGCGGAGTTTATTCTTTTGGAAAATCACTGGGCTAAAATTATCGAAGCGATAGGCGAAGACCTCAGCCGTCCCGGCCTGGTCGATACCCCCAAGCGCGCAGCCAAAGCCTTTACGTTTATGACGCAGGGCTACGGACTGTCGGTTGAAGAAGTGGTGAATGATGCGCTCTTCCCCTCCTCTTCCAGTGAGATGATCCTGGTTCAGGATATCGAGCTGTACTCACTGTGCGAACACCATCTGCTGCCGTTTATCGGCAAATGCCACGTCGCCTACATTCCTACCGGAAAAGTGCTGGGTTTATCCAAGATCGCCCGCATAGTCGATGTATTTGCACGCCGCTTGCAAATCCAGGAATCGCTCACCGCCCAGATTGCCGAGACGGTAATGGAAGTCACCAATGCGGAAGGCGTGGGCGTGATCATCGAGGCACAGCACATGTGTATGATGATGCGCGGTGTCGAGAAACAGAACTCGCTGATGAAAACATCGGCAATGCTGGGTTCATTCCGCAGCGAGCACAAGACACGCGAAGAGTTTCTGGCCCTGCTGCAGATGTGAGGCCATCATTGTCGCCAAATGCCTGCCAGGCTACGGCGCAATCAACAGCCACTCCACATGCAGGTACTGGCGACTCGTGGTGCGCTCTGCGCTATACACCAGCAGTCGGGCCTCTGAGTCGCCCTGTAGTGCAAATACTCGATAACGCTGCAGTTGTTCCCTGCCGTAGAGCACGCGTTCGTTAAACACCTGGTTTGCCCACTCCACCGCCCGCCCGCAGGCGCGCCCGTCGCAGGCGAACAGCTCACTGGCACTGTCAAGTGTCTCGACGGAGTCGACGAGTTGCTCCAGGATCTCTGCCGAACTGAAACCGTCCTCCATCAACCAGGTGTAACGGCGCAGCGTTCCACTGAGCCGTTCGCTGTCCTTGAAAGTCCATTCACCGCGCAGTTTCTGGATTGCGCCCAATCCGACCTCATGATTGAACACCTCGCTCTCTGAGAACTCGATCTGCGTGGTGTGCGGTGACGCATCCACCTCTTGCAGCAGCACCTCAACGCCCGTCTCGTCGGCAGAGACGGATACCGATGACAGAACAACGGCAACCAGGCTAAAACACAGGGCAAGCGTGCTTCGAAGACCAAATATCATGTGAGATCACTCTCGTTTGCTGATGACAAAAAATTTTTCACTGTTTGCGCTACCTTAACGACATTCGCTTCCATATGAAAATGATGTCCTCCCTCAATTGTATCCGTCGTCAGTTGTACGATATACGGCCGCACATAGTCGAGCAGGTCGCCCACCCGTGCGCCGGCGTCTGCGGCGAGCAATAACAGCGTCGGCATATCCAGCCTGCCCAGCACAGCGCGAATGTGTGCGTCGCTCAATTTGACCGCGGAGGCACCCCGCAGTCTGGGATCTGTCGTCCACATCACGCCACCGGGACAATCGCGGAGATTGCGTTCGACCAAGACTCTGGCCGCGGGCAGTGACAGGCCGCGTTCGGTGCGGGACGTCACAGCATCCGAGACCGAGGGAAACACCCGATTGCTGTGGCTCAGCAGTCGTTTCTTGTCCTGCAGCGAGGCGCGCATCTGCTCCGGAAAATCCTCTGCGGCGACTGCGCCGGGCACAACTGCATCCAATAGCAGCAGATGCCGAACGCGCTCCGGAAACGCACTGGCCAACAGTGTCGAAATGATAGCTCCTCGTGAATGCCCCATAAGGTCAAATGTATCCCAACCCAGCGCATCGAGCACACCGAGAATTTCGGGCAGATCATCCCATATCTGGTAGCTGGCATCCGCCGAGCGTCGAGCACTTTGGCCGTGACCGGTGAGGTCGAGCGCAACGACGTGGTAACCCGTCAATAAAGGTGCCAGAAATGCGAAGCTGGCGGCATTGTCCAACCAGCCATGCAGTGCCAGTAGCGGCTTCTCTCCTGAATGGCCCCAGGATAAACCGGCGAGTGCAAGATCGTTGATTCGCCAGTGCATTGGCACTGCTGCGCGCTGAGACTCCCGCGCAGTCATTACAAGCCAGCCTCGTACTCGGGCGGAAACGCCCAGAACAATAGCGTACCACAGCCGGGTGCAGCCACGTCGAGGGAGAGAGTTGCCACGCCTCCCGGCGGCAGCGATGGCACACTGCCAGCATCCCCGAGGTAGTGGTCCAGCACATACGATACCAGCGGTTGATGCGAGACCAGCACGATATGCTCAGCACTATCCTGGCCGCTGAGTGCCGCAATCACTGCATCCACTGCCGCGACAGTGGCGCCTGGCTGTAGCGCGTTTTCGACGTTGACAGCGGCATGATTAAACGCCGTGGAAATGATCTCGGCTGTTTGTGTCGTTCGCAACAGCGGACTGTGCAACAGGTGTGTCGGGAGCGGGATACGCCTGTACTCACAGGCCTGATGAAACTGGGTACACCCAAAACCCACATCGTCCCGACCCGCCATCGTCAACTCGCGCAGGTCATCCTTTACACCTTGTTCCGCGGTACCATGTCGCCAGATTGTCACTATCATCGGATTACCACTTCACCCTGGGCAGCCTGTTCAGCGGCCATGATAGCATCAAACACTGATAGTGCCGGCTCGGTTGCAAAATGCTGCGGTGAAAGTACTCCCCGCCACCATTACGCCGCGCCGGGGAGTGTCTCTACTGTGCCTTGCTGAGTTCGACTAGCAGTGTATTCAGCCTCGTCACGTAGTCAGCCGGATCTTCCAGTTGGCCACCTTCGGTCAGGGTCGCCTGATCCAGGATAATGGTGGCCAGATTGGCGAATCGATCCTCGTCAGGCTCCCGGTCCAGCAATTGTGACAGTGGATGCGTAGGGTTGATTTCCAGAATCGGCTTGATGTCGGGTACAGCTTGTCCCGCCGCTTCCATGATACGACGCATCTGCGCGCCCATATCGTGCTCCCCGACAACCAGGCAGGCCACGGAATCGGTAAGTCGTGCAGTTGCGCGGACTTCGCTAACCTTGCCCTCCAATGCCGAGGACAGGCGTGCTACCAGTGCCTCTGACTCCTTGGCCAGTGTCTCCTGTGCGGCCTTGTCGTCTTCCGAGTCACTGGCCAGATCGAGAGCGCCGCGCGCGACATCCTGAAACTGCTTACCATCAAACTCGCGCAGGTGATTCATCAGCCAGTCATCGACACGGTCCGACAGCAGCAGGACTTCAATGCCTTTCTTGCGAAAAACTTCCAGGTGCGGACTCTTGCGCGCGGTATTGAAATTCTCTGCGACCACGTAATAAATCTTGTCCTGTTTCTCCTGCAGACGTGAAACGTAGTCTTCCAGCGACTGATCCTGTACCTCGTTGTCGGTATGGGTAGTGCTGAAACGCAGCAGTTTGGCGATTTTCTCCTGGTTCGCCATATCCTCGGCCGGGCCTTCCTTGAGTACAGTGCCAAACTGTTTCCAGAACGTGGCGTATTTGTCGCCCTTCTTGCCCTTGGCCATTTTGCCAAGCATATCCAGTACGCGCTTGGTCAATGCACTGCGCATATTTTCCACCGCCGGATCCTGCTGCAAAATTTCGCGCGACACGTTCAGCGACAAGTCGTTGGAATCCACCACACCTTTAACAAATCGGAGGTACATCGGCAGGAACTGCTCCGCATCATCCATGATGAATGTGCGCTGGACATAGAGTTTGAGGCCGCGCGACATCTCTCGATTCCACAAATCAAACGGCGCCCTGGCAGGGATATACAGCAAGCTGGTGTATTCAAGCTTGCCCTCCACCTTGTTGTGGCTCCAGGTCAATGGATCTTCAAAATCATGGGAAACATGCTTATAGAACGCTTTGTACTCATCGTCGCTGACCTCAGTTCGCGGTCGCGTCCATAGCGCGGTAGCCTCATTGATGGTTTCAAACTCTACCTCTGACGCCTCGACAGCCTTGTCATCGTCCTCTGCTGCCGGAGCAGGAGGCTTGGCCATCAGCACAGGCACAGAGATGTGATCGGAATATTTCTTGATCACACTGCGGACGCGCCATGCATCGGCAAACTCACTACAGTCCTTTTTCAGGTACAGGGTGATACTGGTGCCGCGCGTCTCCTTCGGTTTCGCCTCGATGGAGAACTCGGCCTCGCCGTGAGACTCCCACAATACGCCCGCGTCTGCCGGCTCACCGGCTTTTCGGGTGTGCACTTCCACGCGATCTGCAACGATGAACCCGGAGTAAAAGCCAACGCCGAACTGCCCGATCAATTGCGAATCCTTGCGCGCATCACCGGTGAGGCTTTCCAGAAACGATGCGGTGCCAGACTTGGCGATCGTGCCGAGGTTCTCGATTACATCCTCCCGATTCATGCCGATGCCATTGTCACTGAGGGTAATGGTGTTGGCCTCGGGATCCACTTCCACACGGATCTCGTAATCTGCCTGCCCCTCCAGCAGCGACTCATCGGCCAGCGAGGCAAACCGCAATTTGTCGATGGCATCGCTGGAGTTGGAGATCAGCTCGCGCAGGAATATTTCCTTGTTGCTGTACAGGGAGTGAATCATCAGGTGGAGCAGTTGCTTTGCTTCCGTCTGGAAGCCCAGAGTTTCTTTTTTCACGTCAGCGGTCATAGTGGCCTCTTTGTGTAAGTTGTTGATATTTTGAGAAATGTTTGATTACGGGGATATGGGGTTGCGACGCGGGTTTTTCAAGAGAATCAGTCGAATTTAAGGGTACTCTTGCGGTAGTTATCCGCTCTTTAACGCAGTAACAATAGCGGGCTGGCGGTAGTGGTGCGCAACATACTGGTCGTGGTACTGCCCACCAGGAACTGACGGATACGTGAGTGACCATACGCGCCCATCACTAGCAGATCGATGCCGTGCTGTTGCTGATAGGCGTGCAAAGTGGGCTCTATCTCGCCCTTTCGAGTTGCTGTGTGAACGGTGAACTCCGCTGCTTGCAGCAACTGCCGCGCCCAATCCAGCTGTGCGGCTGACTCGTCGGTCTCCTGGCCTACGGTGACCAGGTGTATCGGCAGCCCTGCAAGCAGCGGGCTGGATGCCAGCATCTCTACGCCCTTGCGCGTCGTGGCACTGCCATCGAATGCCAGCATGGCACTCTCGGGCGCTTTGAAGCGGGTGGGGGTAACGAGAATAGGCCGATGCATGAGGCGAATGACGCTTTCCAACTGGCTGCCCACATGCTGGCTGTGCCCGACGCTTGACTCACCTTGCCGTCCTATCACCAGCAGTCGCGTCTCGTTTTGCAGATCGGTCAGGCTCTCCAGCAGGTCACCATGACGCTGTTTACACTGCGGTGCCCCGACACCATCAGCGATAGCGCGCTCTTTCGCCGCAGCGAGCATGATCCGTCCCTGCTCCAGTGCCAGCTTGCCGCGCCGTTCATCGAGTCCCGCCAGCTCATCCAGCAGGTGCTCCCGGCTGCCGAGTCCAATATTGCCGCTCAGGTCCACCTCGCCAGAAACCGGGTAGTGGCGTTGATCCAGCACGTGCAGGAATGTCAGCGGTGCCTGCAAATTCAACGCAGCCCAGGCTGCGAAGTCACAAACAGGCGGTGCGGAGGCTGAACCATCAATACAGGCGATCACGTGAGTCATTATTATTCTCCTTCCTAGTGGCCCATGAGCTGGTCTATGGCATCGGGTTTATCGTGCACACCAAAGCGGTCAACGATAGTAGCACTTGCCTCGTTGAGGCCAAGCACTTCTACTTGCGTGCCCTCCCGGCGAAATTTTATCACCACCTTGTCAAGTGCAGCCACGGCGGTGATATCCCAAAAATGTGCGCGACTGAGATCAATGGTTACCTTGTCCAGCGCCTCTTTGAAATCGAAGGCGGCGACAAATTTATCGGCCGAGCTGAAAAATACCTGGCCGATCACAGTGTACGTTCGGTGTTCACCGGTGTCGTCCAGCAGCGCACTGATATCCATGTAGTGTCCAACCTTGTTGGCGAAGAAGATCGCCGCCAGCAGCACACCAGCGAGCACACCAAATGCCAGGTTGTGTGTGGCGACGACTACCAGCACCGTGACGATCATGACTATATTGGACGACAGCGGATGTTTTCTGAGATTGCGCAATGAATCCCAGCTGAAAGTACCGATGGAGACCATAATCATCACCGCGACCAGCGCCGCCATGGGGATCTGCTTTATCCAGTCGCCGAGGAAAACCACCATCAACAATAGAAACAAACCCGCCGTCAAGGTAGAGAGTCGCGTGCGGCCGCCCGATTTCACATTGATAATGGACTGGCCAATCATCGCGCACCCTGCCATGCCGCCCAGCATGCCGGACGCGATATTGGCGACACCCTGTCCCTTGCACTCTCGATTTTTGTCGCTGGGCGTATCCGTCAGGTCGTCGATGATAGTCGCGGTCATCATCGACTCGAGCAGGCCGACGACAGCCAGGGCGGCTGAATAGGGGAAAATAATCGACAGGGTTTCGAAATTCAGCGGCACATCTGGCCACAGGAAAATTGGCAGCGTATCAGGCAGCTCGCCCATATCACCCACCGTGCGGATATCGAGCCCGACACTGATGGCGACCGCGGTCAGCAGGATAATGCAGACCAGCGGCGACGGCACCAGCCTGCCGATTTTGGGGATATATGGAAACAGGTAGATAATCCCCAGACCCGCTATGGTCATCGCATAGACATGCCAGGTGACATTTGTCAGTTCGGGCAGCTGGGCCATGAATATCAGAATCGCCAGCGCATTGACGAAACCGATAACCACCGAGCGCGAGACAAAGCGCATTAGCGAGCCGAGCTGCAGGTAGCCGGCAGTGATCTGCAGGACTCCGCACAGCAGGGTGGCGGCCAGCAAGTACTCCAGGCCATGCGTTTTAACCAGCGTCACCATCAGCAGAGCCATGGCACCGGTGGCGGCTGATATCATGCCGGGGCGACCACCGACGAAAGCGATTACCACCGCGATACAAAAGGACGCATAGAGTCCAACCCTCGGGTCCACCCCTGCAATGATTGAGAACGCGATAGCTTCGGGGATCAGCGCCAAAGCCACCACGAGACCGGCCAGCACATCGCCACGGATGTTGGAGAACCAGTTGTATTTCAAGGAGTGGATCATCGGTATTTCCAGGGTAATGAATGGCCGCGCGACGCACGAGGCAATGCGTGTGCAATTACAGGGTGAAAGTTCAAACTGTCAAATCTGAGAGGATTGGCGACCAGGACAACAACATCGCCGCCTGCCGGGCAGCCGTTTTCCGGAACACAGCAGGGCCAGCGGCATGCTACACAATGGGGCTATTATTGTGAACTGCCGACAAAAAAAAGGCCCATCGAATGACGGGCCTTTTCTCCTGACACCGGGACGTGAATGCTACCAACCGGTGATCTCAGCCAACGCTGAACCGATCTCTGCCAGACTGCGCACCGTCTTCACACCGGCGTCTTCAAGCGCGGCAAATTTTTCGTCTGCCGTACCTTTGCCACCTGAGATGATCGCCCCTGCGTGGCCCATACGCTTGCCCTTGGGTGCAGTCACGCCAGCGATGTAGGATACCACTGGCTTGGTCACGTTCGCCTTGATGTAGGCAGCCGCCTCTTCCTCTGCCGTACCGCCGATCTCGCCGATCATCACGATCGCCTCGGTGGCGGGATCCTGCTGAAACATCTCCAGGATATCGATAAAGTTGGAACCGGGGATCGGGTCGCCGCCGATACCGACACAGGTGGACTGCCCAAAGCCCGCGTCAGTCGTCTGCTTCACAGCCTCGTAAGTCAATGTGCCGGAGCGCGAGACGATACCAACCTTGCCGGGCAGGTGAATGTGGCCCGGCATAATGCCGATTTTGCACTCACCCGGGGTGATCACACCAGGGCAGTTTGGCCCGATGAGTCGCACGCCCAACTCGTCGCACTTGACCTTGGCGTCGAGCATATCAAGCGTCGGAATACCTTCGGTGATGCAGACAATAAGCTTGATACCGCTGTTTGCCGCTTCGAGGATAGAATCCTTGCAGAATGGCGCTGGAACATAAATGACCGAGGCCTCTGCACCGGTTGCCGCAACCGCATCGGCAACGGTGTTGAACACAGGCAATCCCAGGTGTTCCTGGCCGCCTTTGCCCGGCGTTACGCCGCCGACCATTTTGGTGCCGTATTCAATGGCCTGCTCGGAGTGGAAAGTGCCCTGGGAACCGGTGAAACCCTGACAGATAACCTTGGTGTTTTTGTCGATTAGAATACTCATTTTACGCGGCTCCTCCCGCTGCTTTCACTGCTTGCTCAGCAGCGTCTGTAAGGCTGGTTGCAGCGATGATGTTCAAACCGCTGTCGGCCAATACCTTTCGTCCCAAATCGGCGTTGTTGCCTTCCAGGCGAACGACCACCGGAACCTCTACGCCAATCTCCTCCACCGCGCCAATCACTCCTTCAGCGATCAGGTCACAGCGCACAATGCCGCCAAAAATATTGATAAGTACGGCTTTCACCTTATCGTCCGACAGGATGATCTTGAACGCCTCCGAAACGCGCTCTTTGGTCGCACCGCCGCCCACATCAAGGAAGTTGGCAGGGAAACCGCCGTGCAGTGCCACGATATCCATCGTCCCCATTGCCAGGCCTGCGCCGTTGACCATGCAACCGATGTTTCCGTCCAGTGCCACATAATTCAGTTCCCATTGTGCAGCGTGGGATTCGCGCTCGTCTTCCTGGCTGGGGTCGTGCATTTCACGCAGCTGCGGTTGGCGGTACAACGCGTTACTGTCGACACCGATTTTCGCGTCCAGACAGTGCAGGTCGCCCTTTTCGGTAATGACCAGAGGATTGATCTCAATCAGCGCCAGATCCTTCTCTGCGAACATCTGCGCCAGACCCATGAAAATCTTCACAAACTGCTTGATCTGCTCACCGGACAAACCCAGCTTGAATGCGAGTTCGCGGCCCTGGTAGGGCTGGGGGCCGACCAGTGGATCGATGGTTGCGCGCAGGATTTTTTCCGGCGTCTCTTCGGCAACTTTCTCAATCTCCACACCACCTTCGGTAGATGCCATGAACACGATACGGCGCGAGGAGCGATCTACCACGGCACCCAGGTACAACTCCTCGGCGATGTCGGTACAGGTCTCTACCAGTATTTTACTGACCGGTTGGCCGCTTTCATCTGTCTGGTAGGTGACCAGCCGCTTGCCCAGCCACTGCTTCGCGAAAGCCTCGATTTCATCCTTGGACTTTACCAGCTTCACACCACCGGCCTTGCCTCGACCACCCGCGTGAACCTGTGCCTTGACCACCCACATGTCGCCGCCAATCTTGTCCGCCGCCTCGGCCGCTTCCTGAGGAGTGTCCACAGCAAACCCCTTGGAGACAGGTAACCCATACTCGGCAAACAGCTGCTTGCCCTGATACTCATGAAGATTCATGTTCTATCCTGTTATCTAATCCAAACTGTCAATGGTTAAGGCTCCTCGATTATTACTATTAGCAACACCGAATTGGCCCATGAATAATCCCTGCGCGTCGACAATTTATGCTGCTGTACGCGCCTGGACGAGTTTCGCTAACGCTTTTTGCGATTTGCAATGTGGATGGCGTGGCCGTCTACAGCCAGCGCAGCTTCATGCACGGCTTCTGACAGGGTGGGATGGCCAAACACTGTCAGGGCGAGGTCCTCCGCACTGGAGCCAAACTCCATCGCTATGACGACCTGTTGCACGAGATCCGCCGCTGAGCCGCCAACGATATGACACCCCAGAATGCGGTCCGTCTCTGCATGGGCGATCATTTTTACCATACCTTCAGGCTCGTTCGCGGCCAGTGCTCTACCGCTGGCCGCAAAAGGGAATACCCCGGTTTTATATGCTATACCATCCGCGATCAGTTCCTGCTCGGTCTTGCCCACAGCGGCGATCTCCGGATGGGTATAAATGATAGAGGGAATGCAATCGTAGTTCATCTGCGCCTTCTCACCCAGAATGCGTTCGACCACCATGACGCCCTCTTCCGAGCCCTTGTGTGCCAACATCGGGCCGCGCACAATATCACCGACCGCATACACGTGGGGCGCTTCCGTTTCACAGAAATCGTTGACGTAAATGAAGCCGCGCTCGTCCAGTGTCACACCGCTGTCGGATGCGAACAGGCCCTCGGAGTTGGGCTTGCGACCCACCGCGACAATCAACTTGTCAAATGTTTCCGTGTGCTCGCCGTCCGCCGTTGAATAGGTGACGACCACACTGCCCTTCTTGACCTCGGCCTTGGTGACACGTGCACCGAGGCGGACATCCAAGCCCTGCTTTTTGAACAGCTTTGCTGACTCCTTGGCAATCTGCACATCCATCATCGGCAGGAATTCATCCAGCGCTTCGAGCAGCACGACCTCTGACCCAAGACGGCGCCAGACACTGCCGAGTTCCAGGCCAATCACACCGGCACCTATCACTCCCAGCCGGCCGGGCACTTCCGTAAGAGCCAGCGCACCGGTGGAATCCAGGATGTATTCATTGTCGATAGGCGCTGGCGGAATACTGACCGGCAGCGATCCCGCGGCGATAATAATATTGTCTGCCTGCAGTTCCGTGACATTACCGTCGACGTCGGTGACCTCGACTTTCACCCCGAGCAGCACCTTGGCCTTACCCGCGATAGCGGTCACGCCATTGTGCTTGAACAAGCCGGTGATTCCGCTGGTCAGTTGCGAAACAATCTTGTCCTTGCGCGCCTGCATCGCCGGCACATCGAACTCGGCTTTCTGCACTGAAATACCGTGAACAGCCAGATCATCCCTCACCTCGGTATACTTGTGGCTACTGTCCAGCAGGGCCTTCGAGGGAATACATCCAACATTGAGACAGGTGCCACCCAATTGCACACCATCCTTGTCGTTGCGCCACTGCTCCACGCAGGCAGTTTTCAGACCCATCTGCGCCGCCTTGATGGCTGCCACATAGCCCGCCGGACCCGATCCTATTATCACCACGTCATATTTGTCAGACATTGTCATTCCCAGTAAAAGTCACTTCACAAAAAGCAGGTTCGCGGTATCGCAATGTTTTGGACTGCTGCAATAGTCAACACTCTATAACTGCAGCAGAATCCTGGCCGGATCCTCGATCAAATCCTTGATTGCCACGAGGAACTGCACAGCGGTCTTGCCGTCGATGAGCCGATGGTCATAGGTCAACGCCAGATACATCATCGGCAGTATGACGACCTCGCCATTCACCGCCATCGGACGATCCTGGATTTTGTGCATTCCGAGGATACCCGTTTGCGGAGGATTGAGAATCGGCGTCGACAGCAGGGATCCGAACACACCGCCATTGGTAACGGTAAACGTTCCACCCGTCATATCCTCGATCGTCAACTTGTTGTCCTTCGCACGCTGCCCCATATCCCTGATGGCAGCCTCGACATCGGCCAGGCTCATAAAGTCCGCGTCGCGCATCACAGGGACCACCAGGCCACCTTTGGTCGACACCGCCACGCCAATATCCTGATAGCCGTGGTACACAATATCGTTGCCATCAATAGACGCGTTGACCGCTGGAAATCGCTTCAGTGCTTCACAGGCAGCCTTGACAAAGAAGCCCATGAAACCCAGGCGTGTGCCGTTGTGCGTCTTCTCAAACTGTTCCTTGTACTTGCTTCGCAGCGCCATGACCGGCGCCATATTCACCTCGTTAAACGTACTGAGCATGGCCGTCTGATGCGAAGCATCGAGCAAGCGCTCGGCAATTTTAGCCCGCATACGCGTCATCGGCACACGACGCTCCACCCGCTCACTGGACGGCCCCAACTTCACCGGCTCGCCGGCTGCCATATCGTCAGATTTCTCCGACGGGGGCTCCGCAGCGGCAACAGATTCAGTCTTTGGTGCTGCATCCTGTGACTTCATATACGCCAGGATATCCTCTTTCAGAATCCTGCCACCCTTGCCGCTACCCTTGATAACACTGGGGTCCAACTTGTGTTTCTCCACCAGTTGCCTGGCGGCAGGCCCTAACAGATCCATCGCCGAAGCCCCATCGTCCGCCTGGCTAGTCGTCTCAGGCGCGGTCTTTTCGGTAGCCGGCGCTTTCTCGACCTTGCCTTTCTCCAGTGTGGCCAGCAGCTGCTCGCTCTGGACCGTCTCTCCTTGCTGGACGTGAATTTTCGAGATCGTTCCGTCAGCGGGAGCCACCACCTCCAGAACCACCTTGTCGGTTTCAATTTCGACAATCAGTTCATCGCGGGAGACGCTCTCACCTTCTGACTTGTGCCAGGCTGCAACTTCACCATCCGCGACAGATTCCGGGAAGGCGGGAGCCTTGATTTCGATAGCCATTTCTAGTCCCTTGTAAAAATCAGATTGTTGCTAACTTCCCCAGGGCATCTCGCCCAGGGCTTCATCGATAAATTGCTGCATTTGCTCCAGGTGCAGGGCCATGTAACCCGCAGCCGGTGCCGCAGATGCCTCACGACCGACATAGCGCAAGTAGACGTCAACTTTGTGGCGCTGAATCACCCGTCGCATATGATGCTGACTGGCATACCAGGCTCCCTGGTTCATGGGCTCTTCCTGACACCAGATGGCATCGACAATATTCGGGTAAGAAGTGGAAAGAATTTCCTGCAACTCCGCCTCCGGGAAAGGATACAGTTGCTCCAACCGCAGTATTGCGATGTGGTTGAGGCCGCGTTCACGCCGCGCCGCCCGCAAATCATAGAACACTTTACCGCTACAGATAATAATGCGTTCAACCTTTGCCCGGTCGAGGTCATCCGTCTCATCGAGAACGTTGTGAAAATGCCCTTCGGCCAACTCATCTATCGTGGAAATCGCCTCTTTGTGGCGCAGCAAGCTTTTGGGTGACATCACCACCAGCGGCTTGCGCAGGGGACGAATCGCCTGGCGCCTGAGCATGTGAAATACCTGGGCCGGCGTCGTTGGAGCACAGACCTGGATATTATGTTCGGCAGACAACTGCATGAAGCGCTCCAGCCGGGCCGACGAGTGCTCCGGCCCCTGACCTTCGTAGCCGTGGGGCAGCAGCATGGTCAACCCACACAGGCGAGCCCATTTGTGTTCCCCGCTGGTGATGAACTGGTCGATCACCACCTGGGCACCATTGGCAAAATCGCCAAACTGGGCCTCCCAGATCACCAGGCCCTGCGGCAGCGTGGTCGCGTAACCGTATTCAAACGCCAGCACAGCTTCCTCAGACAGCAGCGAATCGTGTATGACGAATTTGGCCTGCTCATCATCGATGTGTTGCAGTGGAATATAGGCACTGCCGTCGCTCTGGTTATGCAACACCGCGTGACGGTGGGAAAACGTGCCGCGCCCAACGTCCTGCCCGGTCAGGCGCACAGGATAGCCTTCCGAGAGAAGCGAGGCATACGCCAGGTTCTCGGCAAACCCCCAGTTGAGGGGCATACCGCCCGCAGCCATCTTGCGCCGGTCTTGCAGTATCTTGGAGACCTGACGCTGCAACGGGAAGCCGTCGGGTGCCAGGTTGGTGTTGTGTGCCAGCGCCTGCAACGTCTGCATATCCACGCGGGTGTCGCACTGCAGCGTCCATTCATGCCCGAGGTAGGGAGACCAGTCGACAAACAGCGATTTGTTGGGCTCTGATACAAGGCTGCTGACCAGAGGCGCACCGCGGTCCAGCGCTTCCCGATAGCGGTCTACCAGCGCCTGGACTTCGCTCTCTTCGATCAACCCGGCCTTGATCAGCTTGTCGGCGTAAAGCTCCTGGGTGGTGGGGTGCTTGGCAATCTTCTCGTACATCAGCGGCTGTGTCACGGATGGCTCATCCGCCTCGTTGTGCCCGCGACGCCGATAACAAATCAGGTCGATGACCACATCTTTCTTGAACTCCGTGCGGTAATCGACGGCCAGTTGCGTGACGAACAGCACCGCCTCTGGATCGTCCGCATTGACATGGAAAATGGGCGCCTGCACCATTTTAGCCACGTCGGTACAGTATTCAGTCGAGCGAGAGTCCTCGCGATTGCTGGTGGTAAAACCGACCTGGTTGTTGAGCACGATATGAATCGTGCCGCCAGTTTTATAGGCGCGTGTCTGTGACATCTGGAAGGTTTCCATCACCACACCCTGGCCGGCAAATGCCGCATCACCGTGCAGTACAATGGGTACCACGAGATCACCTGTGGCGTCTTCACGACGCTCCTGGCGCGCCCGGACCGAACCCTCAACCACAGGCGCCACAATCTCAAGATGCGAGGGATTAAACGAGAGTGCCAGATGCAGTTCGCCACCCGCGGTCATAACATTGGAAGAAAACCCCTGGTGGTATTTGACATCACCTGAACTGGTGTAAAGCGCCCTGCCTTCGAACTCTGCAAACAATTCGGAGGGGTTTTTACCCAGGATGTTGATCAACACATTGAGCCGGCCGCGGTGCGCCATCCCGATCACAATTTCCTGTGCTCGCAATGCACCACAGCGCTGCACCATCTCCGAAAGCATCGGGATCAGGACTTCCCCGCCTTCGAGTCCGAAACGCTTTGTTCCCGGGTACTTGGAGGCGAGAGACTTCTCCAGGCCCTCGGCATTGATGAGCTGGTTCAGCAGGTGCAGACGGACGTCCACGCCGTAGTCCGGGGCGGAGCGAACCGACTCCATACGCTGCATAATCCAGTGCCGCTCAGTGGTGTCCACGATATGCATGAACTCGGCACCGATGGTGTTGCAGTAGGTACGATTGAGTGCCTCGTAGATCTCCCCGAGATTGGCATCGGCCTTGCCGATATGCAGCGTGCCTGTCTGGAATACGGTATCGAAATCGGCGGTGGACAGTTGATGGAACGCCAGATCGAGATCCGCGATCCGCTCCCGTTTTGCCAACCCCAGGGGGTCGAGGCGTGCCTTCTGGTGCCCGCGCTGACGGTAGGCCGATATCAGTTGCACAACACAAACCTGCTTGCGTTCGTACTCAGTCGCCTGGGAATCGTGTTGCACGGTGGCTTCGGTGCGAACACGCATCTTGCTGATCTGGGCAAAGCGCTTGCGTATCACCGAGTGGGGCACATCCTGGATCTGGACGATATCGGATGCCACCATCGGTAACTTGTCGAAATAGTCGCGCCACTGTTCCGGCACGCTGTTGGGGTCTTTCAGGTAAGATTCGTAGAGATTTTCCACATAAGTGGCATTGCCGCCAGCGATATGAGAGCTCTGCCACAGCTGTTCCATGGAGCTATTTTGCATCTGACCCCCTCCCGGGGCACGTTTGGTCAATTCTGCGCAGCCACCCGCTGCAAGCGAGGCCGAGGCGTCATCGAGGCGCACTCTGGCTCTGCGCGCAAGTCACACATTGCTGTGCCGGACCTCGACCGCAACAAAAGGCCTGATGGCACAATAATCCATTGCAGTTAAAACCAGTATATTCAACTAGTTATAGCCCAGTCTTAATACTATGTAGCACGTGTGAGCAGCATATTGCGTATATGCCCGATCGCGCGCGTGGGGTTGAGCCCCTTGGGGCACACATTGACACAATTCTGGATGCCATGACAACGAAAAACACTGAACGGATCATCAAGCTTGGCCAAACGGGCCTCCGTGGCCGTATCCCGGGAGTCCGCCAAAAAGCGATAGGACTGCAGTAATCCGGCGGGGCCGATGAACCGATCCGGGTTCCACCAGAAGGAGGGGCAAGATGTTGAACAACAGGCGCAGAGAATGCATTCATAAAGACCGTCCAGCTTCGCGCGCTCCTCGGGAGATTGCAAACGCTCGATCGCGGGTGCCGGCGTGTCGTTCTGCAGATACGGTTGTACTTTTTCGTACTGTGCATAAAACAAGCTCATATCCACGACAAGGTCACGGATCACGGGCAGCCCGGGTAGCGGACGCAGCACCAGCTTGTTGTTCTTCACGACTTTGGACAGTGCCGTGACGCAAGCGAGCCCATTAACGCCGTTCATGTTGACGCCATCTGAGCCACATACGCCCTCGCGACAGGAGCGACGATAGACCACCGTGGTATCCTGATTTTTGATCATCTCCATAACGTCAAGCACCATCAGGTCCTTGCCACCGGTATCTACCTGCACATCCTGCATATACGGTTCGGCATCGGTTTCCGGGTTGTAGCGATAAATACTGACTTGCAACATGGTTCAGGCCCCTTAATAGACACGCGCTTTCGGCTGAAATGTATCGACCGTTTTCGGCTCAAAATTTACCTTCCGCTTGCCCACATGCTTGTCTGTGGGGAAGTACAGGGAGTGACACAACCAGTTTTCATCGTCCCGGGAGTCAAAATCATTTCGAGCGTGCGCACCTCGACTCTCTTTGCGCGCTTCAGCGGTTATTGCAGTCGCCTCAGCAACTTCAAACAGGTTGTGCAACTCAAGCGCTTCTATGCGCGCTGTATTGAAGGCCATACTCTTGTCGGCAAGTTCCGCGTTTTCGATACGCCCGCGCAGGTCAGCCAATTTGCTGATACCTTCCTGCATGAAAGGCCCATCGCGGAATACACCGAAATAGTTCTGCATCGTATTCTGCAGTTCCTTGCGCAGTGCCGAGACGTTCTCACCACCGCTGGAGGCGTTCAGCTTATCGAGGCGGGCCATCGCATGCTCGACATCGCTCTCGGACGCGTCGCGCATCTCGATACCCTCTCGCAACGACTTCTCGATAAACAGGCCGGAGGCACGACCGAACACCACCAGGTCCAGCAGTGAATTGCCACCGAGTCGGTTGGCGCCGTGCACGGACACGCAGGCGACTTCGCCGCAGGCATACAGCCCCGGAATCACCGAATCTTGCCCATTCTGGTCGACGATAAGGGCCTGACCGTGCACATTGGTGGGAATCCCGCCCATCATATAATGACAGGTAGGCACCACAGGCACGGGCTCCTTGACCGGATCCGCGTGGGCAAACGTCCTGGACAACTCACAGATGCCTGGCAATCGACTCTCAAGCACTTCCTCACCGAGGTGATCGAGCTTCAGGAAAACGTGATCGCCATTCGGGCCGCAACCGCGCCCCTCCAGTATCTCCATCACCATGGAACGAGCCACCACGTCGCGACCGGCAAGGTCCTTGGCATTGGGCGCGTAACGCTCCATGAACCGTTCGCCATCCTTGTTTATCAGATAGCCGCCCTCACCTCGACACCCCTCTGTCACCAGCACTCCGGCACCGGCAATACCGGTGGGGTGGAATTGCCACATCTCGATATCCTGCACCGGGAAGCCCGCGCGTAACGCCATGCCAATGCCGTCACCAGTATTAATATGCGCATTGGTGGTGGATGCATAGATTCGCCCCGCACCGCCAGTGGCCAGTACGGTGGCCTTGGATTTGATATGCACGGTCTCGCCGGTTTCCATGCAAATCGCAATCACGCCCACCACCGCGCCATCCTGATTCTTTACCAGGTCGGTCGCGTACCACTCATTGAAAAATACGGTTTCATGTTTTAGGTTGCCCTGATAGAGCGTGTGCAGCAGCGCGTGACCGGTGCGGTCCGCCGCGGCGCAGGTACGAGCGGCCTGGCCGCCCTCTCCGTAATTCTTGGACTGCCCGCCAAAGGGACGCTGGTAGATCCGCCCCTCTTCAGTGCGGGAAAATGGCAGGCCCATGTGCTCCAGTTCAAACACCGCCTCCGGGCCGACGCTGCACATGTACTCAATAGCGTCCTGGTCACCAATATAGTCGGACCCCTTGACCGTATCGTACATATGCCAGCGCCAGTCGTCGTTGGGATCTGCCGATGCGATAGCGCAGGTAATACCCCCTTGCGCCGATACCGTATGAGAGCGTGTCGGAAATACTTTGGAGATCACCGCAGTCTTGAAACCGGACTGCGAGAGTTGCAGGGCTGCGCGCATTCCCGCTCCGCCGCCACCGACGATAACGCCGTCAAATGAAATAGTACGAAGAGCCGCCATCGTTACAAACCCCACAAAATCTGGACACCCCAGACTACATACGTGAACAAGATAATACCGCTCACAAACTGAGCGACCAGACGAATGACATTCCCCGCAGAACCCATCATGCGCTCCGTGAAGTAATCGGTGAAAACGGCCCACAGCCCGACCCACGCGTGAGCGCCAAGCGACAAAAGTGCCAGCAAGCTGAAGACGCGCATCCAGGTCTGCGAGAACAGAGCGCTCCAGTCAGCATAGCTGGGGCCAGAGATGATCACGGCACCTAGATATAAAAAGTAGGCCAACAGGATCACAGCGCTTACCCGCTGCATCAGCCAATCGTAGAGACCTGAACGGCCCAAACTGGTTACTGCAGTTACCATATCCAGATCCCCGCCAAAACAATGAGTACTGCCGACAGGCCAACCACGATGCGCACACCCAGTATGCCGCCCTCCATGGTCTCCCCGACTCCCATATCCATAATCAGATGTTTGATTCCCGCCAGTGCGTGATAGATCAGGCCGGCCATCACCGCCCAGATCACGAGTTTCAGCAGCGGGTTGTTCAGGCTCTCCTGCAGCGCGGCGAAACTGTCGGGGCCGGCCAGACTGGCGTCCAGCGCCCAGAGCAGCACGGCCATACCCGCAAAGATGAACACGCCCGAGGCGCGGTGGGTAATCGATGCCCATGCGGTAATGGGAAGCCGCATGGACCCTATGTCCAGGTTAACAGGGCGTTTGTCTTTCACAATTGAGTACCGTCTGTATGACGCCCGGAGGGCAATTAATCGGGTTAACGAGTTGCCGGAAAGTGCACCGGCCACCACTTTGGCATACTTGCAAAACGCGCAAGATTATAGGCATTTGCGGCGATAAATACAAACCACTCTACCACCGCTGACGCAAATTCCCCTCCACGGCCAAATGGAATGAATCTCATTGCGCCAGTTTGCTCAAAATCCCTTCCATTGCAGGTTTCTAGGGCCCCAACTGTCACTCCAATTGACAAAAAGCCACGAGACTTTATAGTGACGACCTTCGATCAAATTCTTCCCAGGACCTTTCATGAGCGACAAAAAAGCCACTCTTACGATTGATGGCATTCAAGAGCCCATCGAACTCTCGATCTACTCTGGCACCCTCGGGCCGGACGTACTTGATGTCGGCGACCTCACTGGCAAGGGTATGTTTACCTACGATCCTGGTTTTGTATCTACGGCTGCCTGTGAATCCCAGATCACCTTTATCGACGGTGCCAAGGGCGTACTGCTACACCGCGGCTACCCGATCGAACAGCTGGCAGAGCAATCCGACTACCTGGAAACCTGCTACCTGCTACTGTACGGTGAACTTCCCAGCGCCGAGCAGAAAGCGACCTTTGTCGGCACTGTCCACAGGCACACCATGGTGCACGAGCAGATCCGCACGTTTTTCAACGGTTTTCGACGCGACGCTCACCCCATGGCTATCATGTGTGGCGTTGTGGGGGCCCTATCGGCCTTCTACCACGACTCCCTCGAGATTTCCGACGAACACCACCGCCAGATCGCCGCTTTCCGACTCATCGCCAAAATGCCCACCATCGCTGCGATGAGCTACAAATTCTCAATTGGCCAACCATTCATGTATCCCGATAACAACCTCGGTTATGCCGAGAACTTCCTGCACATGATGTTTGGCAATCCCTGTGAATCCAGCAATATCAGCCCGGTTCTCGCTACCGCGATGGATCGCATCTTCCTGCTGCACGCAGATCATGAACAAAATGCCTCTACTTCCACTGTCCGCCTTGCAGGCTCGTCGGGCGCCAATCCCTTTGCCTGCATAGCGGCGGGTATCGCCGCGCTGTGGGGGCCCTCACACGGTGGTGCCAACGAAGCGGTACTGGAAATGCTGGAGGAAATCGGCGACGTCTCGAGGATCGACGAGTTCGTCGCGCGCGCCAAAGACAAGAACGATCCGTTCAGGCTGATGGGTTTTGGACACAGGGTCTACAAAAACTTCGATCCGCGGGCCAAGGTGATGAAGGAGGCCGCCGATGAGGTGCTGGCCGAACTGGGTATCGACGATCCCCTGTTGGAAATTGCCAAACGACTGGAGGAAATAGCCCTCTCTGATGAGTATTTCATTGAAAAGAAACTCTATCCTAATGTTGACTTCTATTCGGGCATTATCCTCAAAGCCATGGGCATTCCGACCAGCATGTTCACTGTGATATTCGCCGTCGGGCGCACGGTCGGCTGGATTGCACACTGGAATGAAATGATCAGCGGCAGTTACCGCATAGGCCGTCCACGACAGCTTTACACTGGCTATACACAGCGTGATTTTATACCGCTGGATCAACGAAAAGCTGCCGAATAATACGCCAGAAAACCCTTACAGCCCCTCCCACGTTGGGGCTGTCCGTACAAGTTCATAAACGGAAGTCAACACCATGCCCGATATTGTCATCAGCGGAACTGGCCTCTACACCCCAGCAGAATCCATCAGTAACGAAGAGCTGGTCGACTCCTTCAATGCCTACGTGGAGCTCTTCAACACCGAACATGCAAGCGAGATCGCAGCCGGCGAAATAACCGCACTGCAACCCTCCTCCGCGGAGTTCGTTGAGAAAGCGTCGGGCATAAAATCGCGCTACGTAATGAACAAGAGTGGCATCGTTGACCCGACACGCTTGACACCCTATCTGCCAGAGAGACCCAATGATGCGCAGTCTGTCCAGTGCGAGATGGGCGTGGCCGCAGCCCGCGAGGCGATGGCGCAAGCAGGGAAAACAGCGAGCGATATCGATGCCGTGATCGTGGCAGCATCCAATATGCAGCGCCCCTACCCAGCGATAGCTGTCGAGATACAGGATGCCCTGGGTATCGAGGGCTACGGGTTTGACATGAATGTGGCCTGCTCGTCTGCGACGTTCGGCATCCAGCAGGCGCGCGACGCGGTGAGTACCGGCAGCGCACAATGCGTGTTGCTGCTGAACCCCGAGATCTGTAGCGGCCACCTTAACTTCCGCGATCGTGATTCGCACTTTATCTTTGGTGACGTCTGTACCGCCGTTATCATAGAGCGCGCATCCACCGCCACGGGTGAGGAGCAATACCTTATCGTGGACAGCAAATTACAAACGATTTATTCCAACAATATTCGCAACAATTTTGGCTTTCTCAACCGCGCCGACGAATCCGGTGTGGGTGCTCCCGACAAGCTGTTCGTGCAGGAAGGCCGAAAAGTATTCAAGGAAGTGTGTCCGGCAGTGGCGACGCAGATATCCAGACAACTGGACAGCCTCGACATTCCGCCCACTCAACTGAAACGGCTTTGGCTGCACCAGGCCAATCTCAGTATGAACCAGCTCATCTCTCGCCGTGTGCTGGGCAGGGATGCGACACCCGAGGAAGCACCCACGATACTGGACGAGTACGCCAATACCAGCTCTGCCGGCTCCGTCATCGCCTTTCACAAGCATCGCCGTGATCTGGTTTCCGGTGACCTTGGCGTGTTGTGCTCTTTTGGCGCCGGTTACAGTATCGGCAGTGTGATCCTGAAAAAGGTCTAGCGCCAGGCCCTCACCAGGCCCGGGCAAATGCAGCTGGAAAGTATCACTCGCCTCAGTCGATCAGCGCCTTCAGCGCGCCCAACAACGCCGCATTGTCCTCCTCGGTGCCGATGCTGATCCGCAAGTAATTATCTATACGAGGCTTGTCAAAATAGCGCACGACTATTCCCCGCGCGCGCAGTCGGGAAAACAGCTCGCGAGCCGCCATGTCTGCATGCGTGGCAAACAGAAAATTTGCGCCGGAGGGCAGCACCGCAAAGCCCATTTGCGCCAGAGCCGCGGCCAGCGTCTCCCGCGAGCGAATCACGCGCTGGCAGGTTTGTTCGAAATACGCCTCGTCCTCTATCGAGGCCACCGCTGCCGCCTGGGAAACCACGTCCAACGGATAGGAGTTGAAAGAGTTCTTTACTCGACCCAGAGCCTCAATCAGTTCCTCGTTGCCCATGGCGAACCCGACACGCATTCCCGCCAGCGAACGTGACTTGGACAGCGTCTGCACCACCAGCAAATTGTCAAATTCATCAATCAGGGGGACCGCGGACTCCCCGCCAAAATCGATATAGGCTTCATCAATCACCACCACAGAGCGTGCACTTCGTCGCAGCAGCGCGCGGATCGCGTCGAGACTCATCAGCCTGCCGGTAGGCGCATTGGGGTTGGGAATGATGATACCGCCGTTTTCCGCCGGGAACGCCTCGGGCTCAATACTGAAGTCATCTGCTACGGGAACCCTGACTGACGTGATCTCGTACAGGTCCGCCCACACAGGATAGAAGCTGTAACTGATGTCGGGAAAATACAGCGGTAAACGGTGCTTTAACAGCGCCATGAACACGATCGCGAGCACTTCATCGGAGCCGTTGCCCGCGAAGACCTGATCCGGCCGCAATCCATTGCGAGTCGCGATCGCCCGGCGCAACGTGACTGATTCCGGATCGGGGTATAGGCGCAGACTATCCCCGTTCAATGATTGAATCGCCTGCAGTACCTTTGGTGATGGCGGATAGGGGCACTCATTGGTATTGAGCTTGACCAGGTTATCCGCTTGCGGCTGCTCTCCCGGCACATAGGGCGTCAACGTACTGACCAGATCACTCCAATAACGACTCATGATTTTCCCTGCCGTCGCGCCGCGCTGATTGCCGGCGCACAAAGCGAAAAGCCCGGCACGGCACCGGGCTTTTCTGGTGATGGCGTCCCCTAGGGGGTTCGAACCCCTGTTACCGCCGTGAAAGGGCAGTGTC
>CAXBLZ010000047.1:0-30061 GCA_963976735.1 uncultured Halioglobus sp. | reverse complement strand
CGCTGCAAACGCTGCAAACGCTGCAAACGCTGCAAACGCTGCAAACGCTGCAAACGCTGCAAACAGCGAAAACCTAGCGAGACACCTTCCGCAACTCCTCACGCATTTGTTCTATAACCCGCCCATAATCGGGCTGATTAAAAATCGCCGAGCCCGCGACGAATGTATCCGCCCCCGCCGCCGCGATCTGCGCGATGTTGCCGGGAGAGACGCCGCCATCGACTTCCAGGCGAATATCCAGGCCCGAAGCGTCGATCATCGCGCGCGCTTCGCGCAGTTTGTCCAGCGTCGCCGGAATAAATGACTGGCCGCCAAAGCCCGGATTGACCGACATCAGCAACACCATGTCCACCTTGTCCAGCACATAGCGCAGCGCATCGAGCCCGAGATGGGGATTAAACACCAGGCCGGATTTGCAGCCGGCGTCGCGGATCAGTTTCAGGGAGCGATCGACATGCGTGGAGGCATCCGGGTGGAAGGTGATATAGGTGGCGCCAGCGTCAGCAAAGTCGCCAATCAGCTGGTCGACCGGGCTCACCATCAGGTGCACATCGATATCGGCAGTGATGCCATATTTGCGCAGGGCCGAACAGACCATGGGCCCAATGGTCAGGTTGGGGACATAGTGATTGTCCATAACGTCGAAATGCACGATATCGGCACCGGCGGCGAGCACGGTATCGACTTCCTCGCCCAAGCGGGCGAAATCGGCCGACAGGATGGAGGGGGCTATCAGGTATTCAGACATGATGGGGCTCCAGACAATTCGAAGGGCGCTATTCTAGCGACTAAATGCAGCCGGCACACGGGTATATCGAGATGTTGTGCTGCCGACAGCCTGGACGCATCAGGCCCGCGCGCTAACGGCGCTGTCGAGCGCTTGCAGGCGCTCCGGCGTGCCCACATCCTGCCACTGCCCGCGATAAGTCTCCCCGCCCAGTTGCCCCTGCCCGATCGCCGCATCCAGCAGCGGCCGCAGCGGCACCTTGCCAGGCGCTGTAGCTGCAAAAAAGGCCGGTGTATACACGCCCACCCCGCTATAGGTCCAGCCAGTGGTACCCGGTGCCAGCACCCTGACCCTGGCCTGGCTATCCAGCGCAAAATCGCCTGTCGGGTGCTGCGGCGGGTTATCGACCATCACCAGATGCGCCGTTTCACCAGGGCTCATGGTATACGCCAGCAGCCGCTCGAACGGGTAATCAGTCCAGATATCACCATTGACCACCAGAAAGGGATCCGGGCCCAGCAGCGGCAGCGCCTGGATAATGCCGCCAGCGGTTTCCAGCGGCCCCTCTTCCTGCGAGTACGCGATGCTGACGCCCCAGGCCCGGCCATCACCACAGTAGGCCATGATCTGGGCAGCCAGATGCGACACATTGATCACCAGCTCACGCACGCCTGCAACCGCCAGGCGCCTGATGTGGTGCTCTATCAGCGGGGTGCCCGCCACTCGCAGCAGCGGCTTGGGCGTGTGATCGGTCAGTGGCCGCATGCGCTCGCCCAGCCCCGCCGCCAGTATCATCGCTTTCACTGCGTTGCCCCCCAGGACTGCTGCGCAATCAGCGGCGACAGGCAGCGGGTGAACCACTCGGAGAACTCAGCGAACGTGGGCTCCTCGTGTGCATACTTTGCCGAGATTTCCACTACATAGTGGATCACCAGCGGTAAGTCGTCGAGATAGGCGGCCTTGCCATCGCGCAGGTACAGGCGAGCGAAAGTGCCCAACACCTTCAGATGCCGCTGCAATCCCATCCAGTCGAACCAGCGCAGGAATTGCTGCTGATCCAGATCCGCCACCAGCCCGCGCGCAGACAACAGCTCATGATATGCCAGCGCCCAGCCACGCACCTGCGAGGCGGGCCAATGGATGTAACAATCGCGCAGCAGGGACACCAGGTCGTAAGTGATCGGTCCGACCACCGCATCCTGAAAATCAATCACTGCCAATTCACCGCCGTCGGCGAGCATCAGGTTACGACTGTGAAAATCCCGGTGCACCAACACACGGGGCTGTTGCAGCGCGCTCTCGACCAGCCTCGCGCTGAGCCTGTCCAGTTGCGCCAGCTCGTCCTCGCCTGGTGCATAACCGAGCAGTTCCTGCACAAACCAGGCCTGGAAACGGCCCAGTTCCTCGCTCAGCAGCGCTACATCATAGTCGCCGAGGCCAGAACCGGTGGTATTCGCCGCGGCCATCTTCGCCAACGCAGAGAACGCCTGTGCGTACAGGGCATCCACCGAATCGCCGTCGAGCAGCGGCAACAACAGCTGGTCGCCCAGATCTTCCAGCAGCAGGTAGCCCCGTTCGAAGTCCACCGCCAACACCGCGGGTACTTTGACGCCAGCGCTGGCCAACAGCCGGGCCACACCCACAAACGCCTCATTTTTCTCCGTCGCCGGCGGTGCATCCACCACCACATAGTTGCCGCTGGGCAGTGCGAGACGAAAATACCGCCTCGGACTCGCGTCCCCCGCTATCACAGACAGGTCTGACGGGGCATCGACAGAGGGTATCTCGAGCGCTGACAGGGCCCAGGGTAAGAGGTCTTGAGGCGTGGGGCGCGGGGACACAAGGTTCTCCTGATTCAAAATTTGACGGACATTAGGGAGGGGATGCTTTAGACTTCGCACCCTGACTTGCTTATCCTCCTTGAGATTGATGACACTTTACCGTGCCCGCCTACAATACTGCTCTACGCGCGCTACAGTGCGGCAGACCGCGATCGCGCTGGGATTGTGCCTGTCGTTTACGGCGTCGGCAAAGGATAACAACCCCGGGGACTGTTCCGCCAACAATAAAGCCAATCCGGCATTGTGCGCTTCACAAAAAAAGGCCGCGGCGATTCAACCGGAGTTCTCCTACGACTGGGTGCCGCTGGAGTACGTGCCGGAGTCCCTTCGCGACCGCGAGTGCCTGATTTGCGAGGGCCGCTATATAGATCCACTGGCCAACCAGAGCAAGCAAAAGCCCCCGGAAGAGAATGACATCCACGCCCGCGCTGATATCAGCCAGATGGATGACAACGATGTCATCCTGGAAGGCAGTGTCACCGCCATACAGGGCTATCGCCAGATGCGCAGCGACAAGGCCACCATCGACCGCGAGGAGGAATCCGCGACACTGGTGGGCAATGTCACCATGCGAGAACCCGGCATTTTGCTGCGGGGCGACAACGGCAAAATCTACTCTCAGACCGGTGAAGCCCAGCTGTACGATGCCGAATTCGTGTTCTACGAAGAGCATATGCGCGGCACCGCAGACATCCTGGACCGGGACGCGGACGATATCATCCACATACACAACGGCACGTTCACTTACTGCCCGCCGGGAGAACACGACTGGACCATATTATCCAATGATATGGAGGTTGACCTCGATGAAGGGCTGGCCACTGCACACCATGCCACCATTGAGGTGGAGGGCGTACCGGTTTTCTACACGCCGTGGCTGCGACTGCCACTGGATGACCGTCGCCGCACCGGCCTGCTGTGGCCGGACATAGGCAGCGACAGCGACGGCGGCCTGGATATCGCCGTACCGCTGTATTTGAACCTCGCCCCCAACTATGACGCGCTCTACACCCCGCGTTACATCCAGCAGCGCGGCCTGGACCATGAGTTGCAGCTGCGCTACCTGAACCCGATGGTTGGGCAGTGGCTGGTGGGCGGCGCCTATCTGGAAAACGATTCACTGTACGCCGATGACATCCCGGACAACGAGAGCGCAGACCGCTGGTTGGGCGTGGTGCGACAAAACGGCCTGTTCGAGAAGCGCTGGCGTTCACAGATCGATTACAGCAAAGCCAGTGATGTCGACTACATGAAAGATCTGGACACCGCCAACATCGACGCACAGCGCAAGACCAGCCTGCTGCAGATGGCATCGATGGATTACCTGGGTGACAACTGGCTGACGACCCTGCGGGCGCAGCAGTTCCAGTCCCTGGCCGATGACATCAACAAGGATTACGAGGAGTTGCCCCAGCTCACTACAATGTATCGCAGCGCCGGCACTCCGTTTGAACTGCAGCCCATCCTCCTCGGCCAGTACTCCAATTTTGGCTCCGATGAGGACGTGGTCACCGGTGAGCGAGCGTACGGCGAAGCCGGGCTGAGTTACCCGATGTTATGGGGTTTCGGATTTCTCAAGCCGACACTGAAATACCGGCAGGTAGCCTACAACCTGAGCGATGACAGAAACGAGAGACGCTTTCCCGACGACAGCCCCGCTACCGGTGCCCCCCTGTTCAGCCTGGACGGCGCACTGGTGTTTGAACGCGACGCCAACTTTGGCGACAGGGACTTTATACAGACACTTGAGCCCCGCTTGTACTACCTGTATAGCCCGCAGAAAGATCAGGCCGACCAGCCGGACTTTGATACTGCCGATCTCACCTTCAGCTATTACTCCCTGTACCGGGACACCCGCTTTTCAGGGCACGATCGCATCGATGACGCCAACCAGATCTCGGCCGGCGTCACCTCCCGCTACATCGACAAGGAAACCGGCCGCGATTTGCTGAGCGCCAGCATTGGCCAGATCTACTATTTCTCAGACCGCGAGGTACTGTTGAACGGAAATGCCGAGCCAGAAACAGACTCGAGTTCGGGAATAGCCGGGGAGTTGGCCTATACGCCAGGCAGAAACTTCGGCGTGCGCACCAGTGTTGTCTGGGATCACCGCGAAAACCAGGCCGAATCTGCATTTATCAACGCCAGTTACAAGACAGATAACAACGCCCTTTTCAATCTCGGCTATGCCTATCGCAGGAATATCATTTCACAAGCGCAACCGCAAACAGACGAGGTCAGCGCGTCCACTTACCTGCCGCTGGATAACAACTGGAGTATTTTCGGCTCGATGAACTACTCGCTGGAGGACGACCTCAGCATAGAAGATCTGGTCGGCGTAGAATACGATAGTTGCTGCTGGCGCTTTCGGCTGGTACACCTTCGCTATTACAACAATGTCACCGGCGCTGTCATCGACTTCAGCGACCCCGATCTGGAGCGACAAAAATCGATACAGTTCCAGATTCTGCTAAAAGGCATGGGTGGCTTTGGCAACCGCATAACCAATATCATGCAGGAAATGATTCGAGGTTTCAGAGATCGTGAATATTAAGACACTGCTACTATCGGCCGCATTGACCGGCGCCATGCTGGTAACTGCACCACTACAGGCCGCGACCGAAATTATCGATCAGGTGGTCGCCATTGTCGACGACGATGTCATTATGGCCAGCGAGCTGCGCGAGCGGGTAAACGCGGTCAGCGAAAACCTCCAGGCGCGGGGCATGCAAATGCCGCCGGAAGACCAGCTGATCCGGGACACGCTGGACCGGTTAATCCTCGAAAGCATCCAGCTGCAAATGGGCAGGCGCGCCGGGGTTCGCATCTCCGATGATCAACTCAACGAGGCATTGCAACGGATAGCGGCACAGAATCGCATGACCCTGGAGCAGTTCACCCAGGCGCTCGCCCAGCGCGGGCAATCGTACGACGCCATGCGGGAGCAAGTGCGACGGGAGATGATTATCCAGCGTGTGCAGGCGGGCAACGTCAACCAGCGTATCCAGATTACTGAACAGGAAGTGGGCAACTTCATGTCCACCCAGGAGGGACAGGCGCTGACCCAACCCGAGTTCCACCTCCTGCATGCGCTGATGCCCATCGATCCGGATGCGTCCGAGAGAACGATTGAGGCTGCTACTGCACAGGTCAATGCCGTGATGAAGCGCATCCGCGCGGGCGAGAGTTTCAAAAAGGTCCTGCAGACCAGCAACCAGCCCTATGCTTTCAGCGGCGGTGACCTGGGGTGGCGCAAACTGGATGATCTGCCCTCACTGTTTACCGAGATCGTGCCGAAACTGTCGCCCGGGCAAACGGCCGATCCGGTGCGCTCGGAGAGCGGGTATCACATTGTTTACCTGGAGGCCGTGCGCGGTCTGGACCAGGTTATCACGCAGACGAAAGCGCGCCATATCCTGGTCAAGCCCTCGGAAATCATGACAGACGAGCAGGCGCGGGATCTGGTCCAACAGTTGCGGTCACGCGCCATGGCGGGCGAGGACTTTGCTGACCTCGCCAGAGAATACTCTGAAGATTTTGGTTCTGCCCAGGAAGGTGGCGAACTGGGCTGGACCATGCCGGGACAAATGGTGCCGCAGTTCGAGGCGGCGATGGCGGCAACTGCCGTCGACCAGATCTCCGAGCCGGTGCGCACGCAATTTGGCTGGCATATCATCAAGGTGGAAGGTCGCCGCGAAGAGGATATGACCAACGAGGCCACGCGCGCCAAGGCCATGGATTACGTGCACAATCGCAAATACCAGGAAGAGCTGGATGCCTGGCTGCGCCAGATTCGCGATGAAGCGTTCGTCGACATCAAGTAGGGCAATGCATGGCAGTTCCCAGCATAGCCGTTACCACGGGTGAACCCGCAGGCATCGGCCCCGATATCCTGCTACTCGCGGCACAGCAGGACTGGGATGCGGAGCTGGTCGTGGTGGCTGACCCCGACTTACTGCGGGAGCGGGCGCAGGTCCTGCAGCTCCCCATAGACCTGCAACCCTGGGCGCCAGGCACAGCGGCGCAACCTCAACGCGCGGGCACGCTCAAAATACACCCCGTTTCACTGCGCGTCCCCACGGTGGCGGGCACCCTCAACCCCGCCAACGCAGCCTATGTGATAGAGACCCTGAAACAGGCCGTGCAAGGCTGTATGCACGGACGCTGGCAGGCAATGGTGACCGGGCCGGTACAGAAGTCAGTCATCAATGACGCCGGCATCCCGTTCACAGGCCACACGGAACTGCTGGCACAGGAAACCGCGAGCGAGCAGGTGGTGATGATGTTGGCGACTCAGGAGCTGCGCGTCGCCCTGGCTACCACCCATCTGGCATTGAAAGACGTACCGGCTGCGATTACACCGCCATTGCTGTTGCAGTGCCTTGAGATATTGCA
This sequence comes from uncultured Halioglobus sp., assembly GCA_963976735.1. Lineage (GTDB taxonomy): Bacteria > Pseudomonadota > Gammaproteobacteria > Pseudomonadales > Halieaceae > Marimicrobium. The sequence goes on along the minus strand of CAXBLZ010000047.1, from coordinate 23,098 downwards.
CCGTGACCTGCAGCACAAATTCGGCATACCCACCCCGACCATAGCGGTGCTGGGACTCAACCCGCACGCCGGGGAAGGCGGGCATCTGGGGCGCGAGGAAATCGACACCATCATCCCGGTGCTGGAGCGGTTGCGCGGGGCGGGGATGCACCTGCTCGGGCCACTGCCGGCGGATACCGCGTTCAATCCCAAGGTGCTGGACAACTGCGACGCGGTATTTGCGATGTATCACGACCAGGGGTTGCCGGTACTGAAGTATTCGGGGTTCGGCAGGGCGATCAATATTACGCTGGGACTGCCGATTATCCGCACATCAGTAGATCACGGCACCGCGCTGGACCTGGCGGGGACCGGCGCGGCCGACTGGCAGAGCCTGCAGCAGGCCCTCACCATCGCCTGCCAGATGAGTCACAACATCCAGCGTTAGCCGCTCAGCTGGACGCGACGACCTGTTTTCGCCGCGCCTCGATGCGGGCGTCTTTCACGCTTTTCACGTAGGCGTCCACCACCTCGATCGCGGGGCCGATGGCAACGACTTTACCGTGTTCCAGCCAGACGACGCGGTCGCACAGTTTCTTGACCTGTTCTGCCATGTGAGACACGAACACCACGGTTTGCCCGCCGGTAATCCGGCTCTTCATTGCAGTCTCTGCCTTCTCCCGAAAATGGGCATCACCGACACTCAGGATTTCATCGATCAGCAGTATATCGACATGCGTCATCAGCGCCGTGGTGAATGCAAGCCTGGCGCGCATGCCGGAGGAATAGTCTTTCACCGGCTCGTCAAAAGAATCGCCGAGTTCGGAGAACTCCTTGATGTTTGGCAGAAAGGACTTTGCCTCCTTGCGTGTGGACCCCTGCAACATTGCCGCCAGAAACGCATTGTCGCGGCCGGATAAATCCGGCTTGAAACCCAGGCCCAGCGTCAACAATGAGGCGGATTTGCCAGGATGAATGCGCACCTTGCCATGGGTCGGGCCGAGAATGCCTGCCATCAGGCGCAGCAGTGTCGTCTTACCCACGCCGTTGCGGCCGATAATACCCAGTGTCTCACCCTCATAGAGTTGCAGTGAGACCTCGTTCAATACGTGATGGGTGCCATGGTCAAACGATTTTTTACCCGAGTGATAGCTCAGTGAAACATTGTCCAGCTCCAGCATGGCGAGCCTGTCGACGCTGCCGGAGGCCTCTACTACCTCGGCGTCATCGGCGAGCACGGGGATGGTTTCATCCTTCGCTTGTAGTGCCGGTTTAGTGTCTTTGCTCATGCGGTAAGCGCCCTTAATGCAAGAAACTGGCTGCCGCCACGCATGATCAGCACCATCACACAAAGCATTGCGGCAAAACCTGCACCGATCGCGGCCAGGTGCATCATGTCAGGCGGCGTGTTGTACATCATGATCTGGCGGAAGGCATCCAGGATAAAAGCCAGCGGGTTCAGGTTCAGTACCAATTCAGTTTTGTACGGATCACCCAGTGTCCGCACATCCCAGAAAATACCTGACATGAACAACAGGAACATGACGCCCAGAGTAATGAGCTGGGAAAAATCGCGCGCAATACACACCAGGCAGGCGCCGAGGAAAGAACAGGCCAGGATCAGGATGTAATAGACCAGCAGCAGGGGTACCAGGTACCACCAGGTCATGGTGATTGCATAACCGTCGCCCACCAGCAGTGCGGTCAGCATGGCGAACACGGCAACCTGCCGATACAGGCTCTCTTGTACCACTGACATCGGAAACAGGCTCATCGGCACGCTGATCTTACCCACCAGGCCCTTGCCATTGACAATGCTGTTGGAGGCCTGGGAGATCGTTTTCGAAAACCAGACAAAGGCCAGCTTACCGACGGCCAAAAACATCATGAAGTTGGGTTCGCGTGAGTTCAGCAGCACCACGAATACCAAATAGAACACCCCGACCCACAGTAAAGGTTCCAGCACCCACCATATATAACCGAGAAAATAGCGTGCGGCATCAGCGCGCAGCGCCATACGGGCCATGGTGTCAGCCAGGCGAAAATACTGTAGTAATGACATGGGGGAAGCGGCTGGCCTGTCTATTAGTAGTATTAAAGAAGCGGGAGTGTACCAAAAACAAGCACAGGTGAACCAGCCCGGAGTATAAATGCGCGCTGCAAGCGGTACAATGACCGACATGAACCGAACTCAGCAGCCCCATCAACACCGCGCGCGCAAGCGCTTCGGACAGAACTTCCTCCACGATGCCTCGATTATCGATCGCATCACAGCAGCCGTTCAGCCACGCCCACAACAACATCTGGTGGAAATCGGTCCGGGACAGGGTGCGCTGACAGAGGCACTGGTCAATAGCGGTTGCATGCTGGATGTCATTGAGCTGGACCGGGACCTGGTTCCGGGGCTGCTGGCGGCATTCTGTATCCACCCCGGGTTCAGGCTGCACAATGCCGATGCGCTGGATTTTGACTTCGCGTCCCTGCAAGCGCCCGCCGCCTCGCAGGCGAGCGGCGACAGTTCTCGACTGCGCGTGGTGGGCAATCTGCCCTACAACATCTCCACGCCGCTGATTTTCAAGCTCTTGCAAAACTGCGCCATCATTGAGGACATGCACTTCATGTTGCAGTTGGAAGTCGTGGAGCGGCTGGCGGCTGCGCCGGGCACCAAAGACTGGGGCAGGCTCGGCATTATGGCGCAGTATCTGTGCCGGGTTGAGCACCTGTTTGACGTGCCGCCGCATGCGTTTCGGCCGCCGCCAAAAGTACAGTCCGCCATCGTGCGCCTGACGCCGTGGACAAAATCCCCCTGGCCGCCGTGCAGCGAGCCGCACTTGCGCGCGCTGGTGAAGGCGGCCTTCGCGCACCGGCGTAAAACCTTGCGCAATAACCTGAAAGAGATTATACCTAGCACGCAGTTGGAAGCGCTGGGTATAGACCCGGGCGCACGAGCCGAGACCCTGGAACTGACCCAATTTATTGAGATAACCAACGCCCTCCATGCCCAGACACCCATTTAGTCCCGCCCTGGTGAAAGTCGATGTCGTCACCACCTACCTGCCCAGTCACTCCAGCGCGGAGGACAGCCAGTACACATTCGCCTACACCATCACCATCAGCAACGAATCGGATCTGCCGGTGCAATTGATGTCGCGCCACTGGATCATTACTGACGCCAATAGCGAGGTACAGGAGGTCCAGGGCGAGGGTGTGATCGGCGAACAACCGGTGATCCAGCCCCAGGATTCATTCCGCTATACCAGCGGTGCCACCCTGGCCACACCACTGGGCTACATGGAAGGAAGCTACTTTATGGTGGTCCGCGAACCGATGGACATTGATCCACACCAGCTACCGACGTTTGAAGTACCGATCCGCGCATTTTCGCTACACACCCCGACAGCGCTGAATTAGACTGAAGGAGTCCCCGTGAGTACCTATGTAGTAGGCGACATCCAGGGCTGCCTGCAGCCTCTCAAGTGCCTGCTCCGCGCCGTTGCATTCAACCCCGACAAAGACGTGCTGTGGTCGGTCGGCGATCTCGTCAACCGCGGCCCCAAATCGCTGAAGACACTGCGTTTTCTGTACAAGATGCGGCGCAGCCTGGTGGTGGTGCTGGGCAACCACGACCTGCACCTGCTCGCCGTTGCCGCCGGCGTGCGCAACCCCAGCCGCTCCGATACGCTGGACAAGATTCTGCAGGCCCCCGACCGCGAGGAACTGCTCAACTGGCTGGTACAACAACCCCTGATGCACCATCAGTACGGTTACACCCTGGTACACGCCGGTATCCCACCGCAGTGGTCAGTAAAAGATGCAATGGGGTATGCGGCAGAAGTTGAAGCTGTACTGCGCAGCCCGGACTGTGTCACCTTCCTGAAGGCCATGTACGGCAATGAACCGGCGCAATGGTCTGACGATCTCACCGGAATGACGCGCCTGCGGGTGATCACCAACTATCTCACCCGCATGCGCTACTGTACGCCCGATGGCACACTGGACCTGGAGAGCAAGGGCAGCAGCCCGACACCGGGCGTCGCCAATCTCGGCAACCGCAAGGTCTCCGCGTGGTTCAGCCACCCGCAACGGAAAACTGCGAACGACCGCATCCTGTTCGGGCACTGGGCCACGCTCGCCGGCATGTCGAGTGACCCCAACGCGATTGCGTTGGACACCGGCTGTGTCTGGAACGGCGCAATGTCGCTCTACCACCTGGAGAGTGGCACATGGACGCGCTGCGCCTGCCACGACGGCAGGTGCCGGGAACACCCCGCCACCGCGCAGGCATGACGGCGAGCGCTGCCGGCGTTACACTGCGCGCATGAAAATTTACCTCGTTGGCGGCGCCGTGCGCGACGCACTGCTGGACTACCCGGTCAAGGAGCGCGACTGGGTTGTGGTCGGCGCGCGCCCGCAGGACCTGCTGCAACAGGGCTACCAGCAGGTCGGCAAGGACTTCCCGGTCTTCCTGCACCCGCAGACCAAAGACGAGTATGCGCTGGCGCGCACGGAACGCAAGCAGGGTCACGGCTATACGGGATTCACCGTCGACTGTGATCCCACCGTCACGCTGGAAGAGGACCTGATGCGCCGCGACCTGACGATCAATGCGATCGCGCAGGACGAGCATGGCAACCTTATCGACCCTTACGGCGGCCGGGCGGACATCGAACAGCGCCTGCTGCGCCATGTCTCGGACGCCTTTGTGGAGGACCCGCTGCGCGTGCTGCGCACCGCCCGCTTCGCCGCGCGCTACGCCCACCTGAATTTCACTGTCGCGCCACAGACACTGGCCCTGATGGCGGACATCGTCGAGCAGGGGGAATTGGCCCACCTGCCGCCCGAACGCGTTTGGGTGGAGCTGGACAGGGCGCTGGGAGAACGCCACCCTGAGGTATTCATACAGGTGCTGCGCGACTGCGGTGCGCTGGCCCAACTGCTGCCCGAGGTGAATGCGCTTTTTGGCGTGCCACAACCCGCTGCCCACCACCCGGAGATCGACACCGGCGAGCACATATTGCTGTGCCTGCAGCAGGCGGCGGCACTGAGCAACGATACCGATGTGCGCTTCGCCGTACTGGTGCACGATCTGGGCAAGGGCGTGACACCAGAAGCCGAGTGGCCGCGCCACATTCGTCATGAAGAGCGCGGCATTGCGCTGATCGAGCAGGTCTGCCAGCGCCTGCGTGCACCGCGACGCCACTGCGAACTGGCGCGCACGGTGTGCGCACAGCACACACTCTGCCACCGGGCGCTGGAACTGCGCGGGAAAACCCTGTTAAAACTACTGAACGCGACCGACGCACTGCGCCGCCCGGATCGATTCGAGAGCTTTCTGCTGGCCTGCGAGGCGGATGCCCGCGGCAGGCTTGGACTGGAGCAGCGCGACTATCCGCAGGCAAACTACCTGCGTCGAGCGCTGGCAGTGGCGCAGGGCGTCAGTGCCACACAATTCGCGGACAGCGGCTTGCAGGGGCGGGAGCTCGGCGAGGCGATCGCGGCGCAGCGGGTGAAACGGTTGGAGGCACTGAGACGGAGCTGACTGTCAGTCGCGAACGGATGCCAGCGCGGGTTGGCTGGCTGCTTACTCCGCTGTGGAGATCGCGCGGCCACGCCACACGAAATCGACTTTTTCCAGCCGCTGGGAAGCACTGTCGTAGCTGGCCCACAGCGAGCGGTAGCTGCGTTTCACGCCGGGGTGGAGCCGGTCGGGCGCCAACTCCGCCAGCGGACACAGCACAAACGCATTCTCCAGAATCTCCTCCCGGGGCAAGGTGACACCGCCGACAGTCCCCACCACATCATCGTAGGTGAGAATATCGATATCCAGATGGCGCGGGCTGAATCGCGTGGCATTGACCGGCCGCCCATACTCCACCTCGATATGCCGCAATCGCGCCGCCAGCTCGGTCAGCGGCAAATCCGTCGACACCTCCGTCACCAGGTTGAGAAAAGGCTGTCCGTCAAAACCGATGGCCGCGCTGTCGTAGACAGAGGACAGGGCCAGATCCTGAAACAGGCCCTGCAGCGCATCCAGGCCCGCGGTGATATAGCGTTCGCGCTCAATGTTGCTGCCCAATCCGAGAAACACCTGTGCCATGATCAGGGCCGTGTCCCTGCTTCGATGATGACACCCACGTCCTCGGCCTCGGGTACAGCGCCCGGTTTGCCCAGGCGCAGACGCAACCACGGCACGTCAAAATCACGCTGGATCATCGCTGCCACAGCGTCCGCCAGTGTTTCGAGCAACTGGTATTCGCTCAACTCGACCAGCGCGATCACCTGCTGCGAAATCGCCGCGTAGTCCAGTGCATGATCAATTTCATCGCTGGCTGCCGCGCGCGCCGTATCGCTCGCCATCTCCAGGTCAAGCACCAGTGTCTGGCGTATGTGGCGCTCCCACTCGTACACACCGATAATCGCCTGCGCCCGCAAACCCCGGATATAAACCGTATTCACTCGACGCCCCCTGCAGCGATCGCACCGCCGCGCCCCGCCAGCGGCGGCAGTTCCTCCATTGGCCAGCGCGGTCGCACTCGCGTGTCGGCGTCATCCACCTGTCCGGACTGCAGTCGCTGGGCCCCGGCATAGGCAATCATCGCGCCATTGTCGGTACAGAACATCGGCGCCGGGTAAAACACCCGTGCACCCACTTTCGCCAGCGCCTTTTCCAGCGCGGAGCGCAAACGGGTATTGGCGCTCACGCCGCCGGCAATAACGAGAGTCTGCAGCGACTCCTGCTCCAGTGCACGCCGGCACTTGATCACCAGCGTCGCCACCACGGCCTCCTCGAAGGCGCGCGCAATATCGCAGCGATCCCGCTCACTCAGCTCGCCGCCATCCGCGCGGCAGTCGGCAATGGTATTCATGGTGAAGGTTTTGAGCCCACTAAAGCTGAAATCCAGCCCCGGGCGATTGACCATCGGGCGGGGGAAATCAAAGCGCTGCGGGTCGCCCTGCTCGGCCATGCGCCCGATGTGTGGCCCCCCGGGGTAGGGCAGGCCCAACATTTTGGCCACCTTGTCGAACGCCTCGCCCGCGGCATCGTCCAGCGATTCCCCCAGCAGGCGGTAGCGACCGATGGCATCAACCCGCACCAGTTGGGTGTGGCCGCCCGACACCAACAGCGCCACAAACGGAAACTCGGGGGCATCCTCCTCCAGCATCGGCGCCAGCAGATGCCCTTCCATATGGTGCACACCCAGTACCGGGACGCCCCAGCCCCAGGCCAGCGCCCGTGCCAACGTCGCACCCACCATCAGTGCGCCCACCAGGCCCGGCCCGGCCGTGTAGGCCACGGCGTCGATATCACGCGCGGCACAGCCCGACTCCTGCAGTATTTCCTCGATCAGCGGCAGCGTCTTGCGCACATGGTCTCGCGAGGCCAGCTCGGGCACCACGCCGCCGTACTCCACGTGCACATCGACCTGGCTGAACAGTGCGTGCGAGAGCAGGCCACGCTCCGTGTCATAGAGTGCGACCCCGGTTTCGTCGCAGGATGTTTCAAGGCCCAGAACTAACATCGTCGGTCTTCCATATAAGCAGGGAGGGCATGGTACTGGCTGTCTGTGCGCCAAACCAGCGACAACGACCCAAATTACCACTTTGCGGGACTTTGCAAAACCTCCGCTATCGAGATAGAATGCGCGCCCTTTAATGCCATCGGTAGCTGTTGACGCGCCCGATGCCCCGAAACAATGACTGAGGTTGGTAATTAATGCCGCACATCAAGATCAAGGAAAACGAGCCTTTCGACGTCGCCCTGCGACGGTTCAAGCGATCCTGCGAAAAAGCCGGTGTTCTGGCTGAAGTTCGCAAGCGCGAACACTATGAAAAACCCACTACTGTGCGCAAGCGCGCCGGTGCCGCGGCTGTCAAACGCCACCTGAAAAAGCTCTCCCGCGAAAATCGCAAGCGCGTGCGTCTGTACTAAGCCCACTTCAGACCACCCTCTCCCAATGAGCGAAGAAACACTCGCGCAAACTATCAAGGCGGCCATGAAGGCCGCCATGAAAGCCAAAGACAAAGAACGCCTGTCTACCATCCGGCTGATTCTGGCCGAATTCAAACGTATAGAAGTCGACGAGCGCATCGAGGTTGATGACGCCCGCGCACTGGCCGTGCTGGACAAAATGGTCAAGCAGCGCCGCGATTCCGCCGAGCAGTATGCCAACGCCGGCCGCCAGGAACTGGCTGATGTGGAAAACGCAGAAATCGAAGTCATTCAGGAATTCCTGCCCGCGCAGCTCAGCGACGCCGAACTGGACAGCATGATCGATGCGGCGATTGCCGCCACCGATGCCGAGGGTATGGCCGCCATGGGCGCGGTGATGGGGCAGCTCAAACCGCAACTGCAGGGGCGGGCTGATGTTGGTGCTGTCAGTAAGCTCGTTAAGCAGCGTCTCAGCGCTGGCTGAAAACCTCGTTTCGTTGTAACAGATTGGTACGAGCCGGGGGGCGGTGCGGACGGTCACCCTGCGCTCAGAGGGCTGGGATATTCGCTTCGGGCGACCGTCCGCACCGCCCCCTTCAGACATTGTGCCACCCTAAGTGAAAAAAGACCGTTCATAGCGACCGAACCTGCAGTTTTCTGCGACAGAGACCTGCAGTGAGCGAGTAGGCCCCGTAGCGAATATCTCAGCCCTCTGAGCGTACGGGGCCTACTCGCTCACTGCAGGTCGGCCCGCATATCAGTGCAGCTCAACAGAGCAATGAACCTAAACTTTTAACCCCCAGCGTGGTTCAATACCCCCAACACCACGCCACCGCGAAACACACCAATGGCCGGAAGAATACCCCAAGCTTTTCTGGATGACCTGCTCGACCGCGTCGATATCGTCGAGGTGATAGACCGGCGCGTCAAACTGAAAAAAACGGGAAAGAATTACTCCGCCCGCTGCCCCTTCCACGAAGAGCGCAGCCCCTCATTCAGCGTCAACCCCGACAAACAATTTTATTATTGCTTTGGCTGCGGCGCCGGCGGCAATGCCCTCACCTTCGTGATGGAGTACGAAAACCTGGAGTTTCCGCAGGCAGTGGACACGCTGGCCAACAGTGCCGGCATGACCGTGCCGCGCGAGCCCGGCCGCGGTGGCCGCGATCCGGCCCAGCGCGAGGAGAGCAATAAACCGCTCTACGCGATCATGGAACAGGCGGCGCAATTCTACCGCCAACAGTTGCGCAGCCACCCACAGGCGTCACGCGCAGTGGAGTACCTCAAGGGCCGCGGCCTCTCGGGCGAGATAGCGAAAGCGTTCGGCCTCGGCTTTGCACCGCCGGGGTGGGACAACCTGCACACTGCACTGGGCGGCGGCGATGCGCTGCGCGACCTGTTGATCAAGGCCGGCATGCTGGTAAAAAACGAGAACGGCAGGATTTACGACCGCTTCCGCGACCGCGTGATGTTTCCGATCCGCGACCGACGCGGCCGTGTGATCGCGTTCGGCGGCCGGGTTCTGGGCGACGACAAGCCCAAGTATCTCAACTCACCGGAAACAGAGATCTTCCACAAGGGCAGGGAGCTCTACGGCCTGTACGAGGCTCGCCAGGCGACCCGCAAACTGGAACGTATCCTGGTGGTAGAGGGTTACATGGATGTCATCGCGCTCGCCCAGCACGGCATCACGTATGCCACGGCCACACTGGGCACCGCCACCAGTGACGTCCACCTGGATCGCGTATACCGCCTGTGCCCGGAAGTCGTGTTCTGCTTTGACGGCGACGAGGCGGGGCGCAAGGCTGCATTCCGGGCGCTGGAAGCTGCCCTGCCCTGCATGCAAGACGGCAGGCAGGCCAGGTTCCTGTTTCTGCCCGAGGGCCAGGACCCCGACGATGCCGTGCGCGCCGGCGGCCGGGCGCAGTTCGAAACGCTGCTGGCCCAGGCAGTGCCACTGGAAAACTTCCTGTTTGACTCAGTGGCGCAAGGACTCGATCTCAACAGCCTGGACGGGCGGGCGCGCATGAGCAAACAGGCCCTGCCCCTGATACGGCAACTGCCAGAGGGCGTCTACCGCCAGTTGATGTTCCAGTCGCTGGCCGAACGCACCGGGCTGGAACTGAGCAGCCTGATGCTACTGGAGACGCCGCCGCCCGAACCTCCATCCGCAACGGAGACAGACTACGGCCCAGTGCCGGACTACGACGACGCACCGCCCGATTACGATGGGCCGCCGGACTACCATGAGCCGCGCCCGGCGCCGCGGCGGGAGCAACATTTCAAGCACCAGGTTCCCGCCCGCGGCTACTGCAACCTGGCGCAGGCGGCCATTGCCCTGCTGCTGCACAAACCGGGCATCGCCGCGCTGGTCGATCCGGAATCACTGCAGGACATCGTCGGGGAGGACGGGCAACTGTTGCGCGAACTGCTGCAATTGCTGCATCGCAGGCCCGAATCCAGCACCGCAATGCTGCTGGGCCACTGGTATGGCACCGACGAAGGCAAGTTGCTCAACCGCCTCGCAGGCCAGGAGCGGCTCATTCCCGCCACTGGTATCGAGGAAGAATTTATAGACACTATGCATGCACTGGCCCGCCTGCCACACCAATCAAAGTTGGCGGCACAAGTCGACAAATTGAAACTCACCAACTACGCTGAAGTCAGTGACACAGAAAAACAGCGGCTCCGGGAGCTTCTGCAGGAGAAACTGCAGCGCGATAATTTACGCAACAAACCCCGGAAGTGACTCGTCACGGCCGCTGCGGGGCAAAGCCCCACCCTTTCACCACGCTTGGGCAGGGTTGAAATTTACCCGTAACGCCCCCATAACCAAATGGCAACTTATAGGTGGTTTGAGGGTCGAATGACCTCACAATCGAGAATTTTCGCGACTTGCGGTGGGTAAGTCGCAGGTTTCTGGTATAATCGCCGGCTAATTTTTCCCCACACTCCAGGGTTTCTCCTCAATGACAAACGTCGCGCACCAACAGTCTCGCCTCAAGGACCTCATCGCCAAGGGTAAAGAACAGGGCTACCTGACTTACTCTGAGGTAAACGATCACCTGCCGCAGGATATTTCCGACCCGGATCAGGTTGAAGATATTATCCAGATGATTAATGACATGGGCATTCAGGTATTCGAATCCGCGCCCGATGCCGACGAACTGTTGATGACCGAGGGTGACTCCTCCGCCGATGATATCGCCGCTGCAGAGGCGGCAGCCGCGCTGGCAGCGGTTGAAACCGAAGCCGGTCGCACCACTGACCCGGTGCGCATGTACATGCGCGAAATGGGCACCGTGGAACTGCTGACCCGCGAGGGCGAAATCGTTATCGCCAAGCGTATCGAGGAAGGTATCCGCGAGATGCTCGCCGCCGTCGCCCAGTACCCCGGCGCAGTGAAGAGCGTGCTCGATGAGTACGATCTTGTCGCCAAGGAAGAGAGACGGCTGGCGGACATCATGGTGGGCTACCTGGACCCGGCCGAGCATGTGCCTTCGGCAGCGGAAGTGGCCGAGGCAGCCGCACCAGCGGTGGACGACGATGGCGAATCAGACGAGGAAGTCGATACCGGCCCGGACCCGGTCGAGGCCAAAAAGCGCTTCACCGCCCTCAAGCGCCAGTACAACAAGACTGAAAAGGTCATTGCCGAAAAAGGTCGCCTGCACAAAAGTGCGATCAAGGAAATGGAGAAACTGGGCGAACTGTTCAAATTCTTCAAGTTCACGCCGCGCATTTCCGATCCCCTGACAGACTCCCCACGCAACATCCTGCTGGCCGTGCGCGACCAGGAACGCGAGATCATGCGTCTGGCGATCAGGGTCTGCGGCATGCCGCGCAAGGAGTTCATCACCTCGTTCCAGGGCGCCGAGACAGACGCCAAATGGGTGAGTCGACACGCTCGTAAAAAGGACTACGGCCCCAAACTGGTTGCTCAAAAGGAGGAGATCCAGCGATTGCAGCGCCGTATCTCACAGATTGAAGAGCGATGTGGTCTGGCTGTTACCGAGATCAAGGAAATCAACCGCGCCATGTCCATGGGCGAGGCCCGTGCCCGTCGCGCCAAGAAGGAAATGGTAGAGGCCAACCTCAGGCTGGTGATCTCCATCGCCAAGAAATACACCAACCGCGGACTGCAGTTCCTCGACCTGATCCAGGAGGGCAACATCGGCCTGATGAAGGCCGTGGACAAGTTCGAATACCGTCGTGGTTACAAGTTCTCCACCTACGCCACATGGTGGATTCGCCAGGCCATCACCCGCTCCATCGCTGACCAGGCGCGCACCATCCGTATTCCGGTGCACATGATTGAAACCATCAACAAGCTCAACCGCATCTCCCGCCAGATGCTGCAGGAAATGGGCCGCGAGCCCACTCCGGAAGAACTGGGTGAGCGCATGGACATGCCGGAAGACAAAGTACGCAAGGTGTTGAAGATCGCCAAGGAGCCGATCTCCATGGAGACGCCAATCGGCGACGACGAAGATTCCCATCTGGGTGACTTCATCGAGGACCATACCATTCACTCACCCGTGGATGCGGCCACGGGCCAGGGCCTGCAGGAAGCCACCAAGGAAGTGCTGGCCGGCCTCACCGCCAGGGAAGCCAAGGTACTGCGTATGCGCTTCGGTATCGACATGAACACTGACCACACCCTTGAGGAAGTGGGCAAGCAGTTCGATGTAACGCGCGAACGCATCCGCCAGATAGAAGCCAAGGCATTGCGCAAGCTGCGCCACCCCACGCGTTCCGATTACCTGCGCAGCTTCCTCGACGAGAACTGATAGCAACATAGCAAACAGCGCTATCGGGCCTGTTCACACGAGCAGGCCCCATTCAACCGCCAGGCACCTGACTCCGAATTGAACGCAGAAGCACTATTATGCTGAATATGGATTTCGGGCAACGGGTCGTCATAGACACCACCCGGCAGGAGTGGGTCGCCAGCCCCATGCCCGGCGTATGGCGCAAACCGCTGGCACGCGAAGATCTGGAGCGCGGCCACGCCACCAGCATCGTCCGCTATGACCCCGGTGCCCGCTTCAGCGCGCACGATCACCCCCTGGGCGAGGAAATACTGGTTCTGCAAGGCGTGTTTTCCGATGAAACCGGGGATTATCCCGCCGGCACCTATTTTCGCAATCCCGAGGGTTTTCGCCACGCGCCGTTCAGTGTCGAGGGCTGTGAACTACTGGTAAAGCTGCACCAGTTCCAGGCCGATGACACCGAACACGTGGTGATAGACACCCACTCCACGCCCTTCCGACCCGGGGCCGGCAACCTGCAGGTATTGCCACTGCACACGCATGGCAGCGAGCAGGTCGCACTGGTGCGCTGGCCGGCTGGCGAGCACTTTCAGGCGCACTCGCATTTTGCCGGCGAGGAAATCTATGTCATCAGCGGTGAGTTAAAAGATGAGCACGGCAGCTACCCAAAAGGCACCTGGATTCGCAGCCCACACCTGAGCAAGCACACCCCCTTCGCCGACGAGGACACGCTGATCTGGGTGAAAGTCGGGCATCTATAACGCTGCCGATCTCCTGATTAACGTCCAGTGCCGCCATTCCCGTGGCATGCGTTATGCATGTTCTCTACCAGTAAGCACCGGATATGCGGCCAAGGATGACACCTGAGCCAAATGACATCAGCCTGTATTCGGTGAGCAGACACCCACGAATTACCGAGGTGAATACCATGAGCAACAAAGTCCACAAAGAGCCCTACACAGAGCGGGAGTTGGAGAAAAACGTACCGGAGAGCGCGCATGAAACCTATGGCGGTCAGCACGACAAGGAGTCTGTTGTCCCCGACCAGGTGAAACGCGATGGCAAGGAAACCCGGGAGCGCTTGAAGCACGAGATCGACAACACCCAGTGAACGGCATATCAACAGGCAGACTGTGACGTCACACACTTGCGGCCAGCTGCATGCTTGTCCGCCAGTGTGACGATGGCTTTCCTGACGGGCTTATCCCGCAGATTTTCGGCCGCGTAGAAGTTTTTTCAATCCACAGGGCAAATATTGCAAAACATTCGCCAGAATGGCCTTGCTCAGGATGGCTCGATGGCGTCGCCGGGCTGCGGCAGATCGAGCTCCAGATCCGCCAACAGCGGCAGGTGATCTGACGCCACGCGCGCCAGCGGGCTGCTGTGCACTCGCAGGCGCTTTACCGCAGCGCGGGGACGCGTCCAGAGCCGGTCCAGCGCAAACAGGGGACGCCCGGAAGGAAAGGTTGCCGGAGCCAGTTGCGCTCCAAAACAGCGGTGCAACCGTCGCAATGGCCTGCCGAACAGGAACCATTCATTGAGGTCGCCGAGCAAGACATCCAGGGCGCAGCCCTCCTCCTCAAATAACTTCAGCAAGTACTGCACCTGATAGCGCCGCTCCGCCGGACGCAAACCAAGGTGAGTGGACACGAACCGGATGCAGGTGTGCCCAAGCTTCAGCTTCAGATCGATAGCGCCGCGTGGCTCCCGCCCGCTGATACTGAAATCGTGCTGCCGCATCGAATGGACCGGCAGGCGCGTCAGTACCGCATTGCCGTAATGACCCAACTCATTCTCCAGTGTTATGCCTTCAATAGGCGCTGCACCGGTGATCGTCGCAAAGTACTCCAGCACATTGAGGTGCTCCCCCGACCAGAAACCCACCTCCTGCAGGCCGATAATATCCGCGGATATTTCCTGTAGCACAGCGGCGATACGCTCAATGTCGACACGTCCGTCGCGACCGACACCCCGGTGGATATTCCACGTGGCGACGCGCAGAGGCACTATCATTCCAGGGCTTCCCTGCGCCGGTTTTTCCGCTGTACCCACAGCCGCAAGCCGTAGATCGCTGCAATCACAGCGACCACTGCCACTATCAGCAGGACAATGCTGGTAGCGCTGGGGTCGCGCAGGGACGCGACCAAACGGTCCGCAAGAAACGCGATAGCGATGACCCCCGGCAGCATTCCCAGCAGGTTGCCGATGGCGAAATCGCGCAGGCGAATCTTCGAGATCCCGGCGATGACGTTGATTACCGAGAATGGCGCGACGGGCACAATTCGCAGCGTGATGATGACCAGGATGCCGCGGCGGGACAGCGCATTTGAAATGCTATTCACACGGCGCCCCGCGATACGACTGACAGCGTCCTTCCCCAGCAGGCGGCCAATCCAGAAAGTGACGAGCGCGGACAGTTCTCCGCCCAACAGCGCGTAGAACGCGCCCAGCCACGGCCCGAACACACTGACAGTAACAATGATCAACAGCGTCATCGGCACCACCAGGATGCCGCACAGCACATAGACTCCCGGCACCAGCAGCGGCGTTAACGGGCTCTCCTGAATCGCACGTGCAACCCCGGCCATGCTCTCCATGTCCAGCCAGGTATGCAACCCAGTGAAACGCCAGAGGGCGGCCAGGCCCAAAACAGCAGCGATCAGCAGCGCCACACGCATCAGGTGATACCAGGCCCGCCTGCCCTGCTCTTTCTCGCCGACGATGTAGTCCAGCATATCTTCGGGCTCTACCGCCTTGCCCACATCGATCAAATCAGCGTCCGGCACCCAGGCATCCATTTCCTCGGAAATCTCCGCAGCAAGCGGCTCCAGCGTGTGCGCATTGCCGCGCAGCGACTCTACCGCGCGAATGAGAGAGCCGTGTTCACGCTCCGCCGCGGCTACTGTCTCCTCATCGACGCCGAGATGCTCGGCTAGCAGGCCGTGTCGCAACTTGCGTATCCCTGCGACGTGATCACTACCCGCCTCACAACCGATTGCGAGATCACACTCTGCATCCATACCCATGGAGCGGTTGCTGAGATTGGACGACGCAACGCGCAGGAAGCGGTCATCAATCACCATCAGCTTGGCGTGGATCATTACCACCTGGGCCGGGTTGCCACCGAGACTCACATAGTAGACACGCAGGTGATCGTGAATGTCGGCATCGCGAAGACGCCGCAGCAACCGCGCACGCAGCACATCCATGGTGTGCTGTTCCAGCCAGCCTCCGGTCTCTCGCGGCATGACGATGACAATTTCGGGCCCGTCTTGCTCGCCCAGCCGTTTCGACAGCGCATCGCCAATACCCTTCGACGTCAGGTACTGGTTTTCAATGTAGATAAACTCCTTTGCCGCGGCAATGCTGTCGAGGTATAGCTGCTCGACCTCCCGCACCGCCTGGCGACCCTCCAGCGCCGGCAGTGTGCGCGCGATAGCGACCTGCACCTCGCTGAAATCCTCCCGAACGCCGGCGGGCCAGGGATCATTATCGTCATCGGGAATCTCCTTCGCGGACTCCCCAGTGGCAGTCTCCCAGCGCTGCCATGCCACCTCGGCGAGCGCGCGCGCCGCCTCTGCGTCAACCAGCATCTGCATGTCGTGGAACGGCGGGTAGGTTTCGCCGTCGGGGTCTGTGCGTCGATCATCATCCACACGATGCTCGCGCGTATCCCAGCGCCACTTGCTGAGATCGAAGCCACCACAGAACGCGATTCGATCGTCTATCACCACCAGTTTCTGGTGCTGCGAGGCACCGACCGGGTGTTTGGCATCCAGGCGGAAGTGCACCCGCTTATGGGACCTCCACTGCAGCTTGTAGGTCGGGAAAAACTCGCGCTCCAGCGCATACACAATCGCGTAGTCCCAGTTGAGCAGGTAGATGTCGAGCGACGGCCTGGCTTCGGCAAGTGCGTTGAGTAGCGCACCGAGTTGGGTGGGATACTCATCCGACTCGCCGTTTCGCAGCAGTTCGACTTCACTGTGCAAATCCCAGCCGACGACAATGATCGCGTGCTGCGCGCGCAGCATCGCCTCACGCAGCGCGGCAAAGTAGGCTTCACCGTCGACAAGCACAGCAGCGCGTGCCGCGTGTTCAACGCGCCAGCAATTTTCATCGGGTTTGAATATGTCTTTCACAGCTCAACCTGGGCAATGTGTCGCGAAGTCTTATGCAATAAAAGTGCCATATAGAGCGCGATCGCGGGACCACATGGGCAGCAATGCTTGTTTCCGCGCCTTTCAGCACCAGCATTTGTAAGCATTACATGTGCACTGCAAGAATTTCCCGCGCGCGGCGTCAATTTGATGCAACCAGCCAGTAATGTGCATAAGGCGGGATCACCAGCGATTCTCCAGACTGCACCGGCGTTTCCCCGCTGATGACATCCTGCAGCCGGCCCATACTGAAGTGATGTCGATTACCCAGATCACCGAGATCCAGGTGCTGGGGTTGGTCATTGAAATTCGTGACCACGAGAACATATTCCCTCGCACCCGCCAGGCTGTTGCGAGTGAATACAAACAGGTGCTCGTTGTTGACCGCTATCAACTCCCGGTTGTTGAAGTCGGCGAATGCGCACATTGATTTTCGCACCGCGATCAGGTGCTTGATACCGTCGAAAATACGCTGCTCCACCGAGCCGCGCACACTCCGTTGCGCGACGCGCGACCAGTCATATGTTGGCCGATTGAGCCAGCGACTGTCTTTGGCCTTGGCCGCGTCCAGTATGAATGCGTCGTTGTTCACAGTGCCGATCTCATCACCGTAATACAGCAAAGGAATGCCGCCGAATGACATCAGGAGCCCGTGCAGTGTCAGTATCAGCTCTATACTGGACGCTATGGCGCGCTCATCACCTCTCTCGATAGCATCCTGCAGCCCCGCAAGAGAAGCCAGCGACCCAGAGATACGGGCATCGCCGGTTTTTGCGTTGTAACCAAACACTTGCCCTCTGGCCGCAGAGTGATCCCAGGCACCGGTGTAGTAGTCAACGAGAAACTGCCGGTGCGCCCGCGGCTCGTACCCCACCGCACGGATATCGGAATCGTCGAAGCCCAGGCCGATATCGTCATGGCAGCGGATGTAATTGAGCCAGGTCGCCCGATCCAGCTTGGCCGGCAGGCTGAGAATACCGCGATTGAGTAATCGCGCATTCTTGGTCGCCACCGCATCCCACAGCAGCGCCATCAGACTGGCGTTATAGGCGATCTCGCACTCTTTTGCGATAATGGCATCCTCACCGAAATACTTGATAATCTCCGTGGGTGCCACAATGGCCTCTGCAATGAACAACACACCCGGCGCTGTCACCTGGCAGCAGTCCTTTAACAGTTGCAGGATGATGTGCGCTTCCTGCTCGTTCTGGCACGTGGTACCGATTTTCTTCCACAGGAACGCCACCGCATCCAGGCGCAGGATATCCGCGCCCTGGTTGGCCCAGTACAGAATGATGTCCAGCATCTCGATCAACACGGCGGGGTTGCTGTAGTTGAGATCCCACTGGTATTCATTGAATACCGTCATCACCCACTTGTTTATCCGTTCATCGAAGGTGAAATTGCCGGGAGCAGTTTGCGGAAACACCTCGGGCATGGTCTCCTCGAACATGTCCGGCACCGTTCGATCGTCGTAAATGTAGTAGTAGTCCTGGTACTGTTTTTCCCCGGCGAGCGCGCGCTTCGCCCACTCGTGCTCATTGGAGGTATGGTTCAGAACCACGTCGAGTGTCAGCAGGATATCGCGCTTGCGAAGGTTTTCGGCAACCGCGCGCAGCTGCTCCATGGTGCCGGCAGTGGGCATGATGTTGCGAAAATCGTTGACCGCATAACCGCCATCGCTGGCGCCTGCGGGACACTCCATGATAGGCAGCACATGGACCAGGTTCACACCCAACTCCTGCAGGTAGGGCAGGTGTCTCGCCAGACCTTCAAGGTCACCCGCGAAACCGTTCAGATACATCGCCATCCCGACCCACTGCTGATCCAGAAACCACTCATGATTGCGTTCGCGCTGTTGGTCTACTTGCCTGAGCTGCGGACTTCGCGCGATATACTGCCGCACGGCGACCTCAACCAGGCGCTGCAATTGCTGTTCAAAATCCTCGCGCTGACCGTAGAGCCGGCTGAACAGCGTGTAGATGGCATAGAAGTTGGCGCCCAGGCGGGTATAAAAATGGCGCAGATCGTGCTTGCAGATATCTGGCTCAAGATCGTCAAGTATGGTGTTCAGTAGTGAGTGTGCTTCCTGTTCGTACATCGAGTTGTCTATCCGTTTAGTCGTGCGGGAACCACTGCGTTGCGAAACGGCGGTAAAAATCCCTGTCAGTTACAATTGCCCCGGGGCGCTGCACGATACTGCCGGCAAACTCCTGGCAGCGCTCCATGGTGTCCTCCAGCGGCCACTGCGATATCAGCCCCATGACCAGCACTGCCGAGAATGCGTCTCCGGCGCCAATGGTATCGACCACGGTTTCAGTCTTGCGCGGCACCACCTTAATACGCTCTCCAGTTGCCAGCAATAACTCGGCACCCTCGGAGCCGGATGTCACCACAAGGCCTCGCAGCTGATACGTTTCCAGCAGACGGCGCGCTTTACTGCCCGTGTCGCCGCGCCCCTGCGCCAGCAAATGTAACTCGTCCGCGTTCAGTTTTAACCAGTCAGCACCTCGCACAAGCGCTAACACGCTATCGCGTGTCCAGTGAGGTGCACGCAGGTTGACGTCCATGAAAATGTTGCCGTGGCCGGCTTCGCGCAGGCGCTGCAAACACGCGGCCGTCCTGGCATGCCTCACCGCGAGCGAACCGTGGTAGAGCAGCGAGTAGCTCTGCACCGGGAAAGGTTCGATCGCATCGTAGGCACAATTATCAATGATGTCATAGCTTGCATCACCGCTGGCATCGAGCGTCACATCCACGCGGCCTGTCGGCAGTATGTCGTCGGTCTGCAGACCATGCAGCGCCATGCCCCAATCACCCATGGCGCCGCGAACCTCTTCACCCGCCGCATCACTACCCACGCGACTGATAAAATCCGGGGCCAGGCAGAAGGCAGCGAGATGCCAGGCAACATTGAACGGCGCTCCACCCAGCACACGCGTGTCATCGGGCAAGTGATCAAACAGTACTTCCCCGAATACGCAAATAGACTTTTCGGTTGTGATATTCACCCGGCTCGCTCAAACCCCATCCAGTCAATGATTGCAGGGTGATAGTGCGCCACCCCCTCAAGAATGCCCGCGCTGTAATTCCCGTTCATGCCCATGAAACCGCCGCGAGCGAGATAGAGCGTTTCGCCACAGCCGGCTGCTGCAGCTCTCTCCAGCGCCTCCCGCTGCACCGTAGCCGCACTGTTGGCGACGAGGATGGCAGGGAGCGGACTGATCAGCACATCCATATCATTGCCGCTGTCGCCGCTGAAAACGGTATCCGCGTCTGTATAGTTTTCCGATACCTGTAACGCCCTGATCGCGAGATACTTACTGGCGCCCAGCGGCACGATATCCAGCAGGCCAACGCCTGTGGCGTCATCAATACTCCAGACCTGCCGGGCGCGAATACCCTGTGCCGACAGCACTGCGCCGACCGCGTCGCGAAGCTGCTCCCGGTCGGCCGCCAGTGGCACATAGAAACTGATTTTATGGCGGTTCTGTTTGGCCGGCTCCTGAAGCTCCAGCTCCTTGAAAACATCCAGTTTGCGGCGCAGGTCATCATGCGACAGGGGCTGCCAATCCTCGGCTATACGCTGCTCCCAGGTCGGCAGCACGCTCCAGCGACCGCGCGTATCAACCGCATAGATAGTGGTGCCGACATCGCCGATCACGAACTGCGGCTGTGGCAGCTGATACTCTTCAATGGCCTGTTGCACAAGCTCACGGTGGCGACCGCTCACATAGGCCAGCACAACCTGTGGGTGCTGCGCGAGGAGTGCGAAGTGATGACGCGCAGCCGGCGATTCCGGTGGCACACCGTTGGGGATCAGCGTCCGATCGAGATCGGTGCACAACAGCAAACGCTCAGGCATCAGTCGCCCCACAATCACCGAAGAAATCGTAATGCTCCAGCGCCTCCAGAATACCGCCTGAGTAGTCCTTGGTGGCATGGAAGATATTGTCCGCCTCGGGCAACAGTGACAGCTCATCATGGCGATTGGCGACAACCACTGCCAGCGTATTGCCGCGCATCATATCCTCATCCGCTCCGGAACCTCCGGCGACCAACACCTTGTCCAGTGCAATACCGAGGCGCTGGGCGACATAGCGCAAGGCCTGGCCCTTGGACGCTCGCGCGGGCACAACATCGAGATAGCGACCGAATGACAAAAAGGTGTTGGCGGTCAATTCGTGCTGCCGCAACAGGTCGATTATCTCCTGCAGACCGGGTGCCGCTTCGGTATCGTAGAGGTAGGAAATCTTCTCTCTCGTCTGCTCCTCTTTCCCTTGCAAGCTCAGGCCAGGCAGTCGATCGAGAACACGACGAATTTTATTGGGTGACCAGTTGTGGTCGATATGGTGACTCCACCAGTCGTCTTCCGACAGGCTCTCACCATAGTAGATACGCGTGCCCAGGCTGGTTATCAACACATCCGGCCGCGGCACGTTGTATTTTCGCAGCGCCGCCAGCGCGGAATCGATACGTCGGGCGGTGGCGATACCAAATGAAGTCAGCTTGCGCTTGTCCCTGACCAGCGCCACCAGTTGCGACAGGGATTCGCGATCACCCAGCAGGTTCTTGTCGATACCGGTAACGATCATTCGATCCCGATAGCGCATTGTTCTGGGCATCGCTTGCTTCGACTCCACCGCCCCACCGCGCTGCCGCAGCTCGGCGATCTGTTGCACATAGGCATTGGCGTGCGCTTGCCAGGAGTAATGTTCACGCACGCCCTCGATGCCGCGGCTGGACGCCTGTCGCCAGGTGTCGGCATTGCCCAGCAGTTCCATCAGCGCGGCGATGATTTCCGGTTTATCCAGTGGGTCCACCAACAGGCCGCACTGGCAGTTGCGTATGATGTCGACCGGGCCGCCATTTTCCGTCGCCACCACCGGCAGCCCGCTGGCCGCCGCCTCCAGCAATGTCAGGCCGAAAGGCTCGGTAAGCGCGGGATTGATAAACACACCGCCCCGGGAGGCAGCGAGGCGATACATTTCAGGTACCTGTTGCGCAGTGTGGTGTTTAGGTACGGCGACTTTTCCGTACAGATCGTAGGCGTCGATGAGCAACAGTATGTTGGTCAACACCGTTTGCGGCCGCTCCTCCAGTTCACGGATATCATCACGGTTCCCCGCGACGATGCAGAGATTGGCGCGCTCCTGCAACTCCGGGGATTCCCCATAGGCTTCGATCAAGGTGAGAATATTCTTGCGCTCATCCGCCCTCGATATCGACAGTATCAGCGGCTTATCGGGGTCCAGCAGGAACTTATCAACCTGCGCACTGAAGCCGAGGGTTTCGTGCGGATCGAAAGGCTTGAATTTCTCCAGGTCAGTACCCGGCGGAATCACCGTCATTCTGCCAGGGTCGTAATAATTGTAGAGGCCATATTGGCTCTCTATCTCATTGCGGGTGCTGGTGATGACCAGATCCGCACTGGCCAGCACTTCCTCCTCGGCATCAATGCGCCGCGCGATATTGTAGGACTGCTCGATACTCTCCCGCGATAACCCCTGCGCCAGCAATTGCTTTCGTTTGTCACGACCCAGTGAATGCCCGGTGAACACCAGCGGCGTACCCAGAATATGCGACAGCCGCGCCCCCACATAACCGGCATCCGCATAGTGACCGTGCAGGATGTCGGGAAATCGGCCCTGCTGGCCGAACCAGGTGAGCAGGTTATCCGCCAGCGTGTCGAGGTGATCCCACAACTGTTCTTTGGCGATATAGTCCAGAGGGTCACTATCGATGCGCACAATACGCGCGCCGGGGCACAGCTGCTCTTCCGCGACCGCGTAATCGGGACTGACTTCATCGTCGACAATACGGCGGGTAAACAGATCAACCCGATCCACCGCCGGGTGCGCCGCCAGTGCCCGGGTGAGTTCAATCACGTATTTGGTCTGGCCACCGGTGTCGGAGTCGCGGCCAAGCTCCAGCGATTTTCCACGAATAAGACCGTGGATGCTGAGCATGCCAATATAGAGACCTTGCTTATCTGTGGGGTTTTGGGTGTGTTTCGGTGTCGACACGGTGGATTCGCTCACAATTCTCCCTGTTCATTGTAGACCACACAACATTGCCAGATGCTCCGCGGAATAGCCATCAGCGCGACTACGAGATTTTGGTGGGCAAATGGCCTGAATGGTGAACATTGCCCGCTAATTTTTGTTGGGCTGTCGAGCCTTTCTTATCTATAATGCGCCCCTCTTCAGGGCCCATAGCTCAGTTGGTTAGAGCATCCGACTCATAATCGGCAGGTCGAAGGT
>CAXBLZ010000046.1:0-30382 GCA_963976735.1 uncultured Halioglobus sp. | reverse complement strand
ACCTGCTCCGCATTGACGGCCAGATCATCACCGAGCACACCTGCCGATTTTTTGGCGGCGACCTTGGTCATCAGCGCGACATCGTCGAGCACTGCCGCGATATCATCCAGCAAAACCAGCAGACTCGTTCCGGCCATTAGTAAAGTCTCCGGCAGCAGACGCTGAATGCGCGCTTGAGAAATGAGAAATTCATTGGAATGAAAAATGTGGCTAGCGGCCGGAGGCTATTCCCCGGGCGCCAGCCGGTGACGATCAGCCAAAATGACAGAAACAGATCTTGTTGCCGTCGGGGTCGCGAAAATAGGCGCCGTAAAATCCGTCCATACGCTGTCCCGGCGCTCCCTCGTCAGCCGCGCCAAGCTCCAGTGCCTTGGCATATAACTTGTCCACCAGCTCTTTTGATCCCGGAGCAATGGACACCATATTGCCATTGCCGGGATTGGGTGCTTCACCGTTATAGGGAGTACAGACAGCCAGCATCGCTCCACCTGCGGAGGTGCCGAGTGCCGCCAGTCGACCTGTATCCATTACAACGGAGACGCCCATGTCCTCGAGAACTGCCAGGTAAAAGGCCTTTGATTTTTCGATATCCGCGGTGCCGATAGTGGTGTAAGCAATCATGTGTAGGCTCCTAGTAAGCTATATTGACGGCGCAGAATTCTGCCACATGCAGCCTGTCGACCGAGCCACGCAGTGTACACGCCCCATCGCTTGCGCAACAGACTATCAGCTCGCCTTCTTGCGTCGGCGCTTGGCCGGTTCCTTCATCCGCGACTTGGGGTAGCGCGGCAACTTGCCACTTGCCAGATAGCGGTGAATACTCTCCTGGGACCGAATGCGCGTCGCCTTTTTCTTGCTGGGAACCATGCGGTTGCTTTGCGCCGGATCCAGCAGACGCGCCCTGACATTGTCATGCCACTGCTGATCCAGCGTGTCCTGGATAATACGCTGCGCATCCTGGTCAAATATGGGACACAGCACTTCCACCCGATAGTCCAGATTGCGCGTCATCAAATCTGCAGAGCCGATCAGATAGCGCGGCTCACCACGGTTGTAAAACACATAGGCGCGGGTGTGTTCGAGATACCTGTCGACAATACTGATGGCCTGGATATTCTCGGAAATCTCCTTCACACCGGGTAAAAGTGAACACATGCCGCGCACGATAAGGCGAATCTCCACACCCGCCTGACTGGCCTCATACAGCTTCAGCACCAGATCCTTATCCACCAGGTTATTGCACTTCAGCGTCATCGCGGCTCGGTAGCCCGCACGCGCATTCACAATTTCGCCCTCGATCAGCTCAAGCAGGCCGCTGCGAGCCGAATAGGGAGAGACGAGCAACAGGCGATAGTTGGGCCGCTGATAATTGTACTGGAGAAACTCAAACACATTATGAACATCTTTACCCACGTTCTGGTCGTAGGTAATCAGGGTGAAATCGGTATAGAGTCTGGCTGTTTTCTCATTGAAATTACCCGTACCAATGTGACTGTAGAAACGCGACGCATTGCCGTCACGGCGTTCTATCAACAGCAGCTTGCTGTGGACCTTCAAGCCTGGAATGCCAAAAATAACATCAATGCCGTTTTCAGTGAGCCGCTGCGCCCAGTTGATGTTCGCCTGTTCATCGAAGCGCGCCGCCAGTTCGACCACCGCCAATACCTGCTTACCATTCTGCACTGCATTTACCAGCGCATCGATCACGCGTGAGTCGCGGGCCACCCGGTACAGACAGATCTTTATTTTGCTTACCTGAGGGTCCAGCGCCGCTGTTTTGAGCAGGTCGATGGCATAATCAAAAGGATGGTACGGATAGTAAAGAAAGATGTCCTTCTCGCGGATGCTGTCAAAGATACAGGGTTGCAGGTCCAGGCGCTTGATCCTGATCGGCGGCAGGGGTTTGAACTCCAGGTAGCGAGGGCCGACATTGGGGAAGTCCATAAAGTCCTTGGAGTTGTGATAGCGCCCCCCCGCAATCAGGCTATCGTATTTGCCGTAGCCAAAACGGTTGCAGAGATAATCCAGCAGGCGCTGGGGCATATCCGCATCGTATACCATACGAACCGTGTCCGCCTTGCGCCGCTGTTTCAGGCTCACCGCCATTTTGTCAATCAGGCTCTGGGTGATACCGGTATCTATCGCCAACTCAGCATCCCGCGAGAACTTGAAGCAATACGCCTGTGCTGAATCGATAGGAAACACGCCGCGGAAAATCTGCGGCAGGCACAGGCGCATAATATTGTCTAATACGATAAAGACCGTACCGCCCCTGCCTTTCTTGCGCGGAATCTCAACGAACCTCGCCAGTCTGTCCGTGGGGACTCCCACGACTGCTGAATACGTAGTGCCCTCTGACTGGATATCAACCGCCAGATAAATGGACTCATCATTCAGTGCTGGAATCGCCTGTCCGTCGCGCAGGAGTATCGGTTCCAACTCGGGCAACACGGTGGTGTTAAAATAGGACTGTACGAACGCGGCCTGCCTGTCATCCAACTGCTCCTCATT
The DNA here is from genome assembly GCA_963976735.1 of uncultured Halioglobus sp. Taxonomy (GTDB): domain Bacteria; phylum Pseudomonadota; class Gammaproteobacteria; order Pseudomonadales; family Halieaceae; genus Marimicrobium. The sequence continues at coordinate 27,871 of CAXBLZ010000046.1, read as the reverse complement.
GATCAGGTAAATTTTCTGAGCGGCGAGCGCGCGAACAATTTCCCGATAGATGCGATCGAATTCTTTTTGTAACTCGACCACGCGCAGCTGAATCGCCAACAACAAGTCTTTGGACTGTTGCTTGTTCTCACCCGAGGAGACCGAAATCAGGCGTCGAACCTCGGCCACGCGGACGCGAAAAAACTCGTCGGAATTGTTGGAAAAAATACCCAGATACCGCAAGCGCTCGATGACTGGAACCGTTGTATCTGCGGCTTCCTGCAGCACGCGCGCGTTGAAAGAGAGCCAGCTGAGCTCCCGCGGCATAAACAGGTCCTGGTCGAGAAGATCCGCCAGGCGTTTTTTGATCGGGTTGGCCATATAGTCTCCATGTAGACCCGGATACGCGTCAGGGGTAGTGCTCGTGCTGGCCCATGCCCAAGCTCAGGCTCGACAGCCGTTGGCGCCGGCCGCCTGTCCTGAAGCCAGCACCCTCCTCCCAGAGGCTACCCGCTGAATGTGACAACGACGTGACGTCTGCCACCCGATCTGTTAATGAGCGACAGCGTTGGCGCAAAAGCGTCGCTCTGCCTGGCCCAGGCAATGCCCCTCGACCCACTCTACCCGCATGAGTCATGATAATAAATTACATTAACATGGTGCACTATACGACTGACAAAAATAAAAAAGCCCGCATTTCATGAAATGAAAGCGGGCCAAATAGCCGTATGCTTCGGGGCAGAAACATCGGCCAGGGGACGTGTCAGCACCTGCAAAGAATGCGAAGTGCTGTAGTCAAAAATAGACCCTATTCGGCAGATATCAAGCCCGATACGATAAATATTTACAGCTTTATCGCAATCACATCGGTCTTCAGGTGCAGCAGCACTTTTTCCGCCGTATTACCGAGCAGACGCGCTTTCACACCTTTTCTTCCGGCTGTCCCCATCACCACCAGTTGCGCGCGCACCCTCGCGGCGCGACTGGCAACTACCCGCTCTGCCGTCCCCCGCTTGCAGCGAAACGCCGACTCGGGAATACCGTGCGCCTTGGCCAGCTTTGCGATCTGTGGCTGCATCGACTCGCGAGTGCTGCGCGTATACGTTGCCGGATCGACCAGGTCAAACTCGGTCAGCACACTCGGCACCTGTATGGCGGCAATGATTTCGAGGTCCACCTCCAGTGCCTGTGCCAGCGCTTTGGCCGCGCCCAGGAGTTTATTGTTGAGCGACTTCTTGGCGGCTTTGGAACTCGCCAGGTCCAGCGCGACCAGTACCGGCCTCACCCGGTGCCACTTCTTTTTTGCCACCAACAGGACCGGAACCGGGCACTCCCTCAGGAGTTGCCAATCAGTGCAGGTATGCACCAGTGATTCAGAGCGGTGCCCGGTTTTCACCAGCATGTCATAGCCGCCAGTTGCACACTGTTTATTTAACCAGCGGTGGATATCTTTCTCCCACACCACCGTCAACCGCGCCTCCTGCCCCGGCTGCAGGTGTTTGTCGATTCGCGCGCGCACCTGTTTCTCACGATCCGCCAATAATTGCTTTCGCACCGCTTGCTGCTTCGCTGCATTGGGCTCTATCGCCTTCAGCGGCACATAGGTAAACGCCACCACTTCGACCTCATGCCCCAGTTTTGCTGCCAACTGCAGGCCTCTGGGCGTAGCCAGGCAACGCTGTTCAAGGTCCGCGACGATAAGAATCTTTCCCATGGACGATCTCCGTGTGTGCTGTGCGCGAATTATAATGCCTGCCGGGCACGCAGCATGGCAACAGGCAGGACTGGCGGCAATTTTTCTGCCCCGGGATTCAGCTATTGCGCGGCGGGATAAACAAGACTGCGCCAACTGCCCCGCTGAAAAGGCAGCCAGTGCTCGGGATCGTTGGCCAGGCATTCGGCGACCAGCAGCCACACAGCGGGATTTAGCGTCATGCCGCAATGACTGCTCCTGACCTCGATACTCTGTGTTCTGGCATGGCCATTCTGTTGCAACGTGGTTCGCCAGTTTACGATGCCATCGTACCTGGAATAGATCGCAGTTGTCGGAACCGGCGGTGGGTGCGACAACAGGTCCTGGTCGATCGGCAGCTCATCAGGAGGGTTTAGCGCGGTGAACAGGCGCGCCGGGATAGAAGCTGTCATTCTGCCTTCACCGAACGGACTGCCAAGGGAAATGACCTGTCTCACCATATCGGGGTAAGCTCGCGCCAGTTCCCGCGCAAAGATACCACCCAGACTGTGACCCACCAGCGACACTGGCCCACCGTAGCGGTCTGCGAGGTCGTGGAGTTTGCGCTCCAGTGCTTCCAGAACCCCGTCGCGCGGACCGAGGTTACGCCCCATTCCCCAGCCGTGCACAGCGTAATCCAGGCCGCCCAGAAAGCGCCGAAATGTGCTGTTGTAGCCATCGCCACCCATAAAACCAGGCAACACCATGACGGCATGGCCATCACCGCGAGGCGCTATTTTCTTGATGGTACGCCGCGACACGCCCAACAGCACAAGTTCCAGTGCGGCGCGGTGCGCCTCGCTCAAAGCCAGCAGCAGGCTGGGCGGTGGTACATAAAGCTCCGGATTCGGCATTACTTGCGCCCCTGCGTGCGTAAAAAGTCGTCGCTCAGAGGGTAACGGACATTAATATTTCGAGATAGCCACTTTTGCTGTGGCGCATACTGCTGCTGGCCTGGACTGCGACCCAGTTCACACTTGCGGTAGCTATTCCGGCGGACAGCGGTTAACCGCGCGGGACCTGTGATCAGAGTCGGGAAAACTCCTTGTTCAACTCGTATTGGCGAGAGGTGACGTACATCTCCATATTTTCCACACGGCGCAGGGCCGCATCCAGGCGCTCCCTGGCGCGTTTCAGGCGCACCGAACTGCTCTCACTGTAGCGGAAGACCTTGCGCGGACGATAATCGTGATGTCGCTCATCATATTCCATCTCGACATCCACAGCCTCGTACTCCAACTCATCTGAGGGGTGACCGTCCGCATCCGTTCTCGCAGGACGCGGCGCCATTAATATCCACGCGGCAATATAGACCCACAGCGCCAGAGCACTTGTAAACAGAAACGCGGCTACCCAGATCAGCCGTACAACCCAGGGCGCAATGTCCCAATGATCGGCCAGACCGGCCGCCACTCCAGCAATTTTCCCCTCCCGGGAGTTCCGGTAGAGATTCAATCCCCAGCCGGTGCGACGTTTCGCAAAGAACGTCTGCTTGCTCTCCTGCCAATCCCGATGGCGGGTTTGACGATATCTACTGTTGCGCTCTGACATAATTTACTCCTTGCCCTCTGTCCGCTCCTGCCGATCAACCTGCTGGCGCCACTGCGGGTGATCGGCATCCAGAATGGATTCCAGCGTTGCGATACGGTCCGTTAATTTGTCTACCGTCTGCAGCATATGCTCGATGCTCTCCCTGTCCTCCAGGCTCAGGCTGCGGGAAGACCGATTGAGACTGCGGTAATGCATGGTGATCCACAAGGGCGCCACTATCACCAAAAACAGAATGGTGGGTACAGACATGAACTTCCAGAATTCCATGCGTTCGTTTCCTCAACAACCCGGGTGACTGTACACTGTCACCAATTTAGTCAGCATTTTCAACACGCCTGCCTGCAAAGGTAATTACGCGGGCTTCTTATCGCCCATTCCTGCCTTCAGGCGCGCCAACTCATCATTGATCCGCTCGTCGTCCTGTAACGCGCTGATCTCGGCAGCGAGGTCCGGCGGCACATCCCTGCCCAGATCCATCGATTCGAGCTGGCTTTCCAGCGTATCCATGCGTCGCTCAAAGCGCTCAAAGCGGTGAAAAGCATCGTCCACCGCCTCGCGCTGAATGTGTCGCTTGACTCTTATGCGCGACTCTACGGTAGTACTGCGCATCGTGAGCGCTTTCTGTCGTGCCCGTGCATCATCCAGTTTTTGCTGTAACTGGGCCACCTCCGTATTGAGTTGCGCGATGTGTTCATCCGTCGCCGCCAGCTCAGCCTCGACCATTGACACCTCCTCGTCGATGGCGCGTTTCTCCTGCAGCGCCGCCCGGGCGAGGTCTTCGCGGCCCTTTGTGATCGCCAGCCGCGCCTTATCCTCCCAACCGACAGCTTCTCTGCGCACCTGTTCCAGCCGCCGCAGCGCATCTTTGCGATCGGCGAGCACACGGGCAGAGGAACTGCGGACCTCGACCAGCGTGTCCTCCATTTCCTGGATGATGAGGCGCACCATCTTCTGCGGATCCTCCGCCTGATCCAGCATTGCATTGATGTTGGAATTGATGATGTCAGCCATGCGTGAAAATATACCCATGCGTTTTCTCCCGATAATCGCCAGTGTTCAGATACTACAACGGGTAATACACGATACATGCCAATATCGCTATGACATTGAATTTATTGAGATTATTAGCATATTAGGCTTTCTTTGCCAGACAGCACGACCAAAAAACGGTATTTTTAGCCTATTTATTGGCTTATTTTACCTGCTGCTATGGTATTTTTAACCTTATGAGATTACAGGAAAGCATCATCGGCAACTCCTCCGCGCTGGCCGCCGCACTGGAACAGCTGTCCCGACTCGCTGCAATCAATCGGCCAATACTGCTGCTCGGAGAGCGCGGCACCGGCAAGGAGTTGGCCGCTCAGCGACTGCATTTTCTCTCGCCTCGATGGCAGGCACCGCTGGTAAAAGTCAACTGTGCCGCCCTGGCCGAGACGCTGCTGGAATCGGAGTTATTCGGGCATGAGCCCGGCGCATTTACCGGGGCTACCAGGGTTCAGCAGGGCCGGTTTGAACGCGCAGACGGAGGCACCCTTTTCCTTGACGAACTGGGCACCATGTCGATGCGATTACAGGAGAAGTTGCTGCGCCTCGTTGAGTATGGCGAGTTCGAGCGCGTCGGCGGACAGCAAACCCTGCAGGTGGATGTGCGGGTGGTCGGTGCCACAAACTCCGACCTGCGGGCGGAGGTCACCAGACAGCGGTTTCGCGCAGATCTTCTGGACCGCCTCAGCTTTGACGTCGTGCATTTGCCGGCGCTGCGCCACCGCCGGGAAGACATCGTCGATCTGGCCCAGCATTTTGCCGTTCAAATGTGCTCGGAACTGGGATGGAGCCTGTTTGCAGGATTCACCGACGAGGCACTGCAATCACTGCTGCAATACCAGTGGCCAGGCAATATTCGGGAACTGAAAAATGCAGTGGAGCGGTCACTGTTCCGCTGGGACGACCCTGGCAGCCCCGTCGCCAGCGTGGTCATCGATCCGTTTGTTTCGCCGTTTGACGATGAACAACCGACGCCGGTTACACCAACACCGGCATCACCTGCGGACAAGGACAAGGACAAGCACAAACAGGTGATCGATTTCCACTCCCAGGTCAAAACATTTGAAACCGAACTACTGCGGCGGGCGCTGGCAAGCCACGGCTACAACCAGCGTCGCACAGCGGCCGCTGTCGGGCTCAGCTATGATCAATTGCGGGGGCTGGTGCGCAAGTACAAGCTTGCAAGCAAAGCAACCCCGGGCAACGCGGGTGTGACCATTGCGCGCAAATAGTAGGTTGCCGCTATCAGGCTGACTGCCGCACGCGCTTCGGCACAGGATCGGTGAAATTCAGTATTGGTTGGTGATCAAAAAACTGCTTCATCAACGACGGGTTCTCGCGATATTTCGGGTCCGCCTTTATTTCCCGTATCCGCTCAACCGGTAATGTTGAACGCGACAACAGATACAAGTGGTGATAGAAATCGTAGTCCTTCTCAGTGGGGCGATTCAAGAGTCCCTTACTTTCCGCCGCGATCACATTTTCACTGTACTCGTACGTCGGGTAGCTGGTCATATTGGGCAACATGAACGTATTCATCTCGATAGGGAATTTGAGCAGGAACTCAAAGGTCTCCTCCAGGTCCTCTATCGTCTCGAAGTCGACGCGCGTAATCAGATCATAAAAACCGTTGATGCCTGCACCGACAATCTCCTCGGCTGCGGCTATGACGCGGTCGGTTTTGGTCGGTCGATTGAAGTTCTCCCTCAGCACCCGCTCACTACCCGATTGCACGCCCATCGTTATCGCCACGCATCCCGCATCCTTCAACTCATCCAGCAACGCCCGATCATGCGTTGTCGGGTAGGAATAACACCAGAAAGGCAAACCAATTTCGGCTTTGTAGCGCGGCAGGAATTCCTTCAGCCAGCGAGGATGGACAGTGAATACATCGTCATAAAACATCACCTTCTGGATTTGCAGGTTATTCTTCGCCCACAGAAGCTCCTCGATAATACTGTCAACGGATTTTCGACGCAGGGAGTTCTTCCTTCCGAACATGTCCTGGTATTTGCTCTCTATACAGAAATGACAGGAAAACGGGCAGCCGCGCTGGGTCATTATTGAGTAGGAGCGGCGGTTCTCTGGATAGTACCTGCGCTTTACCGTGTCCTCATTGATGAACACATAGTGCGAGCGAATCCAGCAGGGCTGTGCGATGTCATCGAGCGCCATCAATGGGCGGTTTTCATTCTTGATGATCTCGTCGCCACGCCTGCACCAGGTGCCGAGAATATTGGAGTAGTCCTCGGCGGCATCGAGACGATCCGCCAACTCGACGATAACTTCTTCACCCTCGTTGATGCACAGCAGGTCCGCAAAACCAATGCATTTTTCCGGTTCAAGCGTTGGACCGGGGCCACCCCAGATATACGGGCAATCAAAATGCGGCCGCAAGCGCTCACTGACTTCACCACACACCTTTATCAGTCCGGAAAAAACGGTAAAACCGATAAGGTCGGGCCCAAACTCGCGGATCTCTTCAATCAGAAGCTGTTCTTCGGTATCGCAAATCGGTTTATAGAGGTCGACGGAAAACTCCCTGCCATCGGCGACGAATCCAACACCCGGATAATCGAGCTCCAGATAACCCTCTGCCTCCTCCGTGGGGAGCGCGACCGTCTCCTTGAAATAAATGATCTTGACTTCGTGGCCCGCCGCCTGCAACTGCCCTGCCAACTGGGCCGGCGCCAGATTCAAGCCGTTGAATAATTTTATGATTGCTACCTTTGCCATTGCTGCACTCTCGGGGACGTACTGTTTAATCCAGGTCCTTGCCTATTCCAGATCCATATCCGGCGCTCTTTTCACGGTGCTATGCCCAGCCGGTCCGGCTCAACCCTCTGCATGCCCCAGACCGGCATCCTCGCAGTCGAACAAGCCCGCTACCGGGCACTGGACGCGAAAACGGGGCCGAACCACCCTTAATCTACTACAAAGAGATACTCAACACACCATCTGTGTACACGTTACAGAACCACGGACCGCTGCCCGGACCGACTTATGTGACGGACATCACTAAGTTGATCGCGCGCACCGGGGTCTCACAGAAAAGCGGACCTCAACTGCTAGATGGGAAGCCTTGCCAATATTCCGGTTGGAAGGCTGCGGATGATAAACATGATCAGGCGCCAGTATCCTGGCACATAGCAGACGCGGGTTCCTTTCGTGATCGCCCTGTGCATTGCAGGGGCGATGGCCGACGGAGTTGCCCAGATTGCACCATGTGGCAAGTGGGCCGTCATCGGTGTGATAACCATGCCCGGTTTAATATTGACGATTTTGACAGCGCTACCAGAGAATCTACCCTGCAACCCCTGCAGCAGGGCATCGACCCCCGCCTTGGCGGCCCCGTAGGTGTAATTGCTCTTGCGCCCGCGATCACCGGCCACCGATGAAATTACCGCCAATGTACCCCGGCGCTGCTCCGCCAACTGTTGTGCACAGGCCTGAACAATGACGGCAGCACTGGTAAAGTTGTCGTCCATACAGGCTTTGGTCGCGAGGCTGGAACCCTCGCACTCCGCCTGGTCGGGGAGTGAGCCATGTGCCACAAGCACAATATCGATTGCACCAAGCTGTTCACGCCCACTGTTTACTGCGGCCTCATGTCGGGCACAGTCGTTAAAGTCGTAACAGCTCTTGCCCACTACTGTGGCGCCACGGGCGACAAGGTCATCGGCAATCGCCGTTAAACGGTGCTCGCTGCGGGCGACCAGAAATAACCGCGATTTCTCCAGTGCATACAGCTTCAACAGTTCATGGCAGATCGCTGAGGTGGCACCAAATACCAGTATCCCCGGTTCGTTGTTCATCGCTGTACCCTGCGCCAGAAAGCTGAGGAAAATTGTGGGTCCAATTGGGATCTGAATGCGTTCAGTGCGGGATAACCGGATGCAAACAGCTGTGCCGGCATCCTCGCGTCCTTCGCCGGATAGAGTGCACCACCCGCAGACTGCACGATCTCGTCAAAGGAGGCGAACAGCTGCCTTGTCGCCTCACCTCGATTGGGAAAATCAATCGCCAGCGTCAGGCCCGGACGCGGGAAGGACAGCATTCCCGGAGAACGCTGTTCACCAAACTCCTTCAGGACTGTCAGGAATGACGCCTCGTGCGTGCGATTTACCTCGCGCAAAATTGCCTGCACAGCGCATTCGCCACCCTCTCTGGGTACGACACACTGGTATTGATAAAAGCCGCGCCTGCCATAGACCCGATTCCAACTCGCGATGCCGTCCAGCGGGAAGAAGAAAGGCTGGTAGTGCGTGCACTCAATGCCACTGTGTCGCTTATGGTGGGAGAAATAGACGCGGTTAAAGACATCGACTGTCCACCTGTTTACCAGTGACACAGGCGGAGAAAAGGGCACTGTGATTCGCGCTCCGGTGCGGCCGGGGTTGAGAGTACTCGCGTCATCGACATGCCTCGCTCGCGAGAAAATTCCACGCCCGACCGCTCCGTTGCGGGCGAATGTATCCAGCCACGACACGGTGTACTCCCAGTTGGCAGAATCACGGCTCAGCATCCCAAATTCCTCGATGCTGGAAAACGCCAGGTTTTCAACCTCCACCTGGTCGCTGGAGATCTGCTGCAGATTGATCTCGGCGCTTATCACCAGCCCCGTCAGCCCAAGGCCGCCAATCGTTGCAGCGAACAGCGATGCGTTTTCCTCCAAACTGCACACATAGCGCTCTCCGTCACTTCGCAGCACTGTCAGGGACCGAACATGGCAGCCAAAGGATCCGGCAAGGTGATGATTCTTGCCGTGCACATCATTGGCGATGGCGCCGCCCACCGTGATAAAGCGCGTACCCGGCAGCACCGGGAGGAACCAGCCTCGGGGAACAATCACACGCAAAATTTCGTCCAGCGTTACCCCTGCTTCGCAGTGCAACACGCCTCGCTCCACATCAAATTTAATCAGTCGATTCAGTAGCCGGGTGCTGAGCTGTGTGGCATGACTGTTGACACAACTATCGCCGTAGCTGTATCCGCGCCCACAGGGAAGCACGGTATCATTGCTACTGAGTTCCGGCAGCGATTCGAATCGCCAGTCGCACTCGACGATACGGCTGGCTCCGGCAATAGGCAGACAACCCCACGAAGACATGGTCAAAGAGCCGCCACTAAGGTCAACATCGCAATTGCAAAAATGAGATAGCTCAACTTGTCTCGAGTCGCAAACACAACGGGATCCTGATTCAATTCACCTCGACTCGCGATCAACCAGATTCTGCCTATCCAGTACATCAGTAACGGGCAGAGCAGCCACATCACGCGTTGATGCGTATAGATGCCGGCAACATCAGAACTGTCGACATAAAGCGCCATTACCAGTGTGGAAATATACCCTGAGGCAACGCCCAACTGGGCGATAATAGGAAGATCGCCGACCCGGTAACCGCGACCGCTGGCGCGACCGCCTGCGTCGAGCTCCAGTGATTTCAGCTCTGCGTAGCGCTTGGCCATCGCGAGGCTGGTGAACATGAACATGGAAAATGACACAAGCCAGACGGATGGCAGCTCTCCCGCGACGGCGGCACCGGCCAGAATCCGCAGCGTATACAACAGCGACAGCAGCAGCACATCCAGCAATACAACGCGCTTGAAATAAAAGGAGTACAACAGTGTAATAATGAAGTAGATGAGCAACACGGCAGTGAAAAATGTACCTGCCAATATCGCCAGTACCGCCGCCATCGACAACAGCAGCGGAATCGCCAGAATTCCGTACAGCAGCGACGCCTGCCCGCTGGCAAACGGCCTGCGCGATTTTTCCCTGTGTTTTCGGTCAGCCCCTAGATCGAGTAGATCATTAATCAGGTACACCGCGGAAGAGCACAGGCAGAATGCGAGGAAAGCGATGATGGTCGAGGACAGCAACTCGAACTCATTGTAGCGATGAGCAATCAGAATACTGACAAATACCAGCAGGTTTTTGCTCCACTGATAGGGCCGCATAGCTATAACAAGTGCCCGTGCCTCGCTGGATGTGCGAGGAAATACCGCTTCGACATTCGCAATTTTCTCCGCGCGCGAGGCGACGGCAACACCGGCATTTACTACGACGGCGTTACGACAGATTGACCAAACCACCAGGTCATCCCGACTGTTACCTGCATAATCGAAGCCACCTTCGCCAAACAGTCTCGCCAACTCATCGCGCTTGTGACGCGCCGACAAGTTGTTGCTAGCAGAGCTTGCGACAACCCTGCTGAAAATGCCCAGATGATCTGCGACGGCATGCGCGATACGCTGGTTAGCCGCCGTCACAAGGCACAACTCGCGGCCCAATCCCAATTGTTTCTGTAACCATTCAAGCAGAATCTGGTTATAGGGCAGCGTCGTGACATCCAGCGATACGCGATTGGCAATTTTTTCCTTGAGATTTGCCTTGCCGCCGACAAGCCAGAACACCATCGCAACAAGATAGAGCGGATTGAGCTTTATCAGCAGCAATGCGGATTCAACAAGCGTATCCGTATTGACAAGGGTGCCATCGAGGTCGACACACAGTATCGTCTGATGATCTAGATGTTCTTGCATGAGCGACTCAATAGCGACCCTGGTGTTCGGCCCACATTAATCATGAACACGGGCCACGACAAGGAACTGCTTACCAAACAGTTTCCAGAACAGGCGGAAACGCAAATACAGTTTAACCAATAGCAGATTAGGCTGATTGCCATCAGACATTGTATACGGTAAGAATGCGGCATGCTGCTCTGTTACTTCAAACCCGTTCATCGTGAGCAATTCTGCCAGCGAGCGGTCAGAAATCTGGACGTGGTGATCCCAGAAGTCCCAGTATGCACCGGGTAAGAGTCGAACATTCGGTCCCAGAGCAATAAGCACACCACCTGGCCTCAGACAGCGTTTTACCTCGGCGACGGTGGCTTCAACGTCTGACTTCCGGGGCAGGTGCTCGAGGAAATTGCTGGTGAAAACCACGTCCAGACTGCCATCGGCAAGCGGCCAGGGCTTGGCGCAATCCTGCAGAACAAGCTCCACATCGCTGTGCAAGCGATGGGCGGCATCAGGATTCATGTCCATAGCATACTTTTTTCCGGCCATTACATTGTTGCTGAATTCACCCCAACCACAGCCAAGATCGAGCACCGTTGCACTACGAGCGATATATTGCTGGAAGAAATCTCTGCACAAAACACGCCAAAGCGCATTGCGATAATCCTTGCCCTGTTCGAACCGCTGCCGATACTGCAGCTGGACAATTTCTTCCCTGGTCTTATCAGCGCCCATTCTCCACGGCTCCACTATTATTGTATCGCGAAATTGTATGCTATTCCCTGAACGTAAGGTACTTGTGCCCGATGTAACTCGTGAACACCGGCAACATGATGCCGGCACCGTGCGCCAAAGCCTCAACCATGTCGCTGCGTCCCGGACTATCTACTGCAATAAACTGCGGCAGCAACTGCACCAGGTAAACGCTCAGACCCCAAGTCTGCGCCAGCGCAAGCGTATTGATCAACACAAACCAGCCGATTTCCTGTGACACAGAGTTGGTGCTGGCAGTAAACACGTAACGCTTGTTGAGGAGATACCCAACCGTGAGGCCAGACAAAAAGGCAAGGACTACCGCCGCACTGAAATCGACAAAGATATTATAGAAAAACCGACTGCCGAAATTGACCAGTGCCGCCAATCCGCCCGCAACAAGAAACCGTAAAAACCTCGTTGCATACAACGACTCAAACACTTTTACAGGGCCGGTCAACAGGCACCGCCAGCCATATGAGCCAGCCTCCGGCCCAGATCGACGCTCTCTGAAATCGACCTGTCCTCCGGGTAGTAGTAACAAGTGTCAGCAATGAACAAGCCGTCTACGCCGGGGCTTATCGGCGGCAGGCGACTGGCAAACCCCGGCTCACAAATGGGCTGGGCGTAGCGATATCGGCCGGCAGCAATTTTAAGAATATCCGCCTCGGCAAGGTCCGGTTTTACTGCAAAGAGGTAGCTGCGTACTTTGTCTATAAAGAAACTGTCATCTTTTTTGAAGTCGTCGTGTTCACCAGGGATGTAAAACGGTGCGTAAACGATATGCCCGCCCAATGGATTGAGATTACTGTACTCAATGAACCCGGGAATATCGATACCCGGGTCGCTGATATTCAACCAGAAATACGGCGTTAACGCCTCGCTCAGGTGCACCAGCACACAGACAACAGCAATATTATTCACTGAGTTATATTTCGCCAGCACCGCAGGTGGCAAGCCCGGCACCATTGCGGCGACATACGGCATTGGAATCGTGCTTACCACACGATCAAACTGGTAACTCCCGGTATTGGTGCGAATACCTGTCAGCTGTCCGCCAGACACTATCACTTCCTGCACACCTTGCTCGAGATGAATACTGCCGCCCAGCGACTGGATGCGCTGGGCGATGGCATTCAAAAAGGTGTCTGACCCACCTTGCAGATAACCCAGTTGCTCTTGCAACAGATTCCGGCGCGAGGTACCGATACGCTTCAACCTCGACCATATCCAGGCCGCAGAGAGATTGGGGGTATAGTGGTGGAACTTGAGCTCAAACAGCGGCCGCCACAATATGTCGTAGGCACTTTCACCCACCCATCGTTTCAGCCATGTAACGGCGTCAATACCATCAAGCCTGCGCCAATCGCTGCGTTTGGTTGATAGAAAGGCGAGCAAGCCATATCGAATTTTACTGATCAACCCCAGACCGGGAAATTTCAACAGGGCAATCGGATCGCCCCAGTTGAGTAACTTTCCCCTGTAGAAATAGCCCATTCGCGTATCGGCCCAGCGCAATGCATGGTCTATTTCAAGTTCGCGAAGCAGGTCGAAAAACGGTTGGTCGGATTTGCAGATAAAGTGATAGTACCGTTCGATCCTGATACCATCGAATTCAAAGGAGGCGCTCATACCACCCAGTGTTTTGTCGGCTTCATACAAACTGACGGTATGGCCCTGTTTGAGTAGTTGGTACGCGGCTGCGAGCCCCATCGGGCCGCCGCCAATGATCGCAATACTGGCCATAATTAGAACTGAAGCCTGACGCTGCTATAAACAGGATCTGTAAATGTTTCCCGAATAGCCTGGTCTATCGGGGTTGCCCGGACATTAAACGCTGCCTCCCAATCGATATCCTCAAACACCTCATCCAACACAAGCGCTTGTAGCTGAGCGGTAGTGAAAGGTGGGTTTCGGTCAAAAAGCGCGTACAGCGCCAGCAGCGAATAGAAGACTGAATACGGCAGTTTCACCAGTAAGCAGTAGCTGCGCTTGGCTGCTTTGATCTTCCGGATGATGTCGATGTAGGCGACCTTTTCTTTTCCTGAAATGTTAAAACTGCGGGAGTCCGGACGCTGTTCAATACAAGCCTGGATTATCGCGGTAAAATCAGCCGCGTAAAGAGGCTGCCGAATATAACAGCCGTCACCGGGAATGGGGAATACGGGTGATCGTGACATAAACTGGGACAGCCAGCCGAGATGCTTTCGATCAAACCAGCCAAACATCAGCGTGGGACGCAATACGGTATAGCGCAGGCCGGAGTTGACCACCAATTCTTCCTGCGCAATTTTTGTCGTACTGTAAAGGTCATTGGCAGCGGATTCTGTGACAGAGGAACTCACGTGAACCAGATAAGAACTGCGTGACGCCGCCGCGAGCACATGCTCTGTCGCTGTAATATTGTTGCGGTAGAAGGCGTCAGATTCGATACCACCGATTTGCGCATGCAATAGAACAACGACATCTGCCGCAGCAACTGTATCCTGCCACGCTCCGGGCACTGACAAATCTGCCTCACAAAACGTCACACCGCTGTGCAAGCTGGCGGCAATTGCGAGATTCCGGCTCGCCTTGTCGATCACCGTAATGCTGTGATAACCACTGGCGAGCAACTTTACGATCAGGTTCTGTCCCACCAGACCTGCTCCACCGGTTATTACTACTTTACTGTTATGCAGTTGTCCCGAATCGGACTCGCCCATCTGAATTCTCGATTATTATCCCTTGACCTGATTCTGGCCCTGTTTCTCCTCGCCGTGTCAGGGGCCAACATCCACGATCGCGGTGTAGATCAATAGCAGCGGGCCTCAAGCCAGGTCGATCGAGGCCGAATACACGGTGCGCCCCTACTGAAACAGTATGTCATTCCGCTGTAAGCGTCCACTGCCACCCATGTCAATTGCGACATATGCCTCACTCTTCGTCACATTCCGGATGCAGGCGCTACAGAGGAAACCTGAAGTCCAGACAATCCTCGGTGTAGTGCCAAAGTCGATCAGCGGCGGCATCATCACGCGCCCACGGCTTGGTAGTACGCGGCTTGCAGTCGATGAAGTACTCACCAGAGACTCCGCTGACTGCATCGCTGGAGCAAAGATAGATTGACGTCTGTGCGCCCTGCTCCGGGGTTCGGAAAAACGGCTTCAACAGGAGCGGCAGGAGTTTTCCGAAAAAGCCGTTTTGCGTGCCCAACGAGGTCGAAACCGCCCCGGGATGAAGAGAGTTAACCGTGATGTCCTGCCCCTTGAGGCGCTGGGCGAGCGATCGGGTAAACAGGATATTCGCCAACTTGGAACGCCCATACTCGCGAAATGTCTTGTAGCTTTTTATCGACTGCATATCGTCAAAGCCCATGTCCTTCACCAGGGTATATGCTTGCGATGCAACATTGACGATGCGGGCACTCTGTGGCATTTGCAGCTGCGGCAACAACAAACCGGTGAGAAGAAAGGGGGCAAAATGATTGACTGCAAGTGTTTCCTCGAAGCCATCGACAGTTTCCCTGCGGGTTGTGTGAATGACTCCGGCATTGTTCAACAGCACGTCCAGCGGCGCACCCGCAGCGGCCAACGCATCTCCCGCCGCCTTAACACTCGCCAAGCTGGCCATATCCATGATTACAATATCTGGCCGCAGGCCACCAACGCAGAGAATCTCCTGTTGCAACTGCTCGGCCTTCTCACGGTTGCGACACAGCAGCGTGAGTCGCGCGCCTTGACGAGCCAACTCAATACTTGCGGCGCGCCCTATGCCGGCTGTGGGCCCGGTAATAGCAATGTGCTTGCCTTCCATTATTCCGCCTTCTCGTAATCCAAGCTCAGGCAGCACTCTAGCCCAATTCGTGCCATGCCGAAAGCAGTCCCTCGAAAACGTCCTATGCGCCTGTGCGCACCAACGCTATACTTTCTCGATTACTCCAGAAGGCTGCATTCATGATGTCCCTGTTTGACGCTGACAGTGATCCCCTCGGTGACCGCGAAGCACTGCAACAGCATATAGAGAGAGCCCTGGCCGTATCGGCGCCGCGGGGCCTGCCCCTGGAAACAACCTATCGCGTGGTGAAAAGTCTTTTCGACCCTTTGATTGTCGGTGCCGAGAACATTCCCAGCCAGCCCTGCCTGTTCGTCGGGAACCACTCGCTGTTTGCGCTCGATGGCATCGTTATTACGCCGCTTTTCCTGAAGGAGTTGAAGCGATTCCCCCGCGGCATGGGGGACAAGTTCCTGTTTGGCAACCCGCGTATCGCTGAGTTTTTACTGTCGAACGGGCTGGTGATGGGAAATCCAGAGGTCTGCACTGCGCTGATGCAGGACAAACAGGACGTGCTCGTGTTCCCGGGCGGGGCGTATGAGGCGGTGAAACCGGCCGCAAAGTTGTACGAGTTGCAATGGAAAGAAAGGTATGGTTTTGTCAGGCTCGCTGCCATGCACGGCTATACCATAATGCCATTTGGCCTGGTGGGCCCCGATGAATTCTATGGCCATCTGATGGAGGGGCAGGATCTACCCGATTCGGCGCTTGGAAAACTATTAACCCGGCTCGGCCTGCTCGATGCAAACATTCGCTCGGATATCCTGCCCCCTATTCCCATCGGTAGTCTTGGCACGCCATTCCCGAAACCCCAGCGCTGCTTCCTTGGCTTTGGCAAGCCGGTCAATCTCGCAAGGTATAAGGGTAAATCATTACGAGGGAAAACCCAGCAGCGCATCCGTTCACAGGTGTCACAGGAGATAGAATCCCAGTTAGCGCAATTGCTGGTACTGCGGGAGCAGAAAAAAGGCAGCGAGAGCCTGCTGAGAAGGCTTCTTACACTGTAGCATCGCCCACTAATCCTCGCTCATCACCCGCGCCAGTCGCGCCGGCTCTCTCCAGGTGCTACCAAACAAACGCCACAGATAGAGAAAGGCGAGACTGATCAACATTGCCACGAAGACCCACCAGGACACCAGCGGCCCGTACTCGAAGACAACAATGACGAAATACTGGGCAACCAACATCAACCAGTGCACCGAGATTGACGTTATCATGATCCACCGCGTATCACCCGCGCCGCGCAACGCGCCACCTGCGATAAGTACGATGCCGTCGGCCACCATATAGGTTGCCAGGCCTATCATCATGTAGCTGGCCAAGGCACTGATCGCGGTGAAATCCTCGCCACCGTTGTCGAATACACCGACCAAGGCGACTCGAAAAAGCAGGAAACATACGGCCAATACACCGGAGTAAGCCAGTGCCGCAATGAAACCGGAAGAAATCACCTGATTTGCACGAGCCATGTTCCCCGCTCCAACGAAACGACCTATCAGGCTCATGACGCCGATACTCAGCCCGGTCATCGGAATAAACGAGAGCATATCCCAGTTAAAAACGATAGCCATGGCTGCGCCCTGTACCACGCCATAACTCTGGAACAACAAAAGAAACAGGTTGAAGCTGGAGATGTTCATGAAGCTCTCCAGTCCCGATGGCGCTCCCAGGCGCAAATAGCGCCGCATGATCGGCCAGTCCAGACGGAATGACCCGGCCACTTGAAACTGGCGCTGGTGATCCTTGCCAAGGTAAAACAGCAGGTATATCCCAATTGTAAACACAGTCGCAAGGATAGTGCCCACAGCCGCACCGGCGATTCCCATCTGGGGCAGACCCAGTTTTCCAAATATCAGCATCCACGAAAGCGGGACATTGAGCGCCGCGCCGAGCACATCGGCAACCATAACAACGCGGGTGCGCCCGATACCTGCAAAATGACTGGCCAGGCTGGCCTTGATCAGAGTAAACACACTGCCCGCCATCAGGATCTCGAAATATATACGTTCCAGCGGCACCTGCGCAGCATCGTGTCCAATCATGCTGAAGACCTGGCCCCCGAAGCAGGCCATGGCCAGTAGTGCTGGGGTACTGCACAGAGCAATGAACACCCCCTGGGAGGTGACTAGAGGACACTTGGCACGATTTCCGGCACCGTAGTACTGGGCAACCAGCGCATTTCCATAAGCGATCAGGCCAATGAAAAATGAGAAACAGAAAAACGCCGCCACCCCTCCTCCGAGCGCGGCGGCAATATGGGTAGCGTCGATGTAGGACATGAACAGTCTGTCGGTAAAGACCATCACGGCAAAAGCGCCCTGGGACACCACCATGGGCAATGACAGAGCGAGCAACTCGCGCAATGTGGTCAAAGAGAAGATCTTCACTGGCTGGCAGCTACCTTGTTATCAAGGTGGCATACTCTACCAGAATCGGAGGGAGGGAAAACGGCCAATAGCGCTGTCAATAGTGGCGCTTTTACAGCGATGGACGAAGTTTATGTACCGGACTTTCCTGCTGTACTGGATGTTTTCCAGGCGCCACTCCTGCTCAAAAAGCGCCCCAGGATGTTGTGTTCAAAAAACACCCAGACGAACGCCGTGGCGCTGTAAAGATAGTAGACCTGGTGGTAGAGCAACGCCCTGCAAGCGAACAACAGGCCGCCTTTGCGATAGAAAAACTGTGCGATTTCACGATTGGCATACAGCGCCAACAGCGCGAGCAGTAGGGGCGCCCCACCACCGACTATACCCGCCAGGAATGCAATTATCGACAGCGCGAAGAAGGCCGCAACACCAGCGCGGACCTGTTCGGACATACCGACATTGAGATCGTTGGGAATACCAGTTCCGGACGCCAGGATCAGTCGCGACCAGGGAATGGCGCGCCTGAAGATTTCAGTATGGATAAGATTTCCAAAACGCCAGACCTTGAGGTGTGTGCACTGTACATCGCGCAGCAACCGCACTCTGCCACCAGCGGCTACCAGGCGGTGACCCAGTTCGATATCCTCGATGGACGGATACTTGTAGCGCTCGACGTCAAAGCCCCCGGAAGCGAGAAAAGTAGCCCGCCTGATAGCTCCGCATCCCGACCAAAAAGTCTGCGCCTCATCGCAGGCACGCTGGTGATAGTAGTGGTGTACCAGATTCTTGTAACGGGAGAAGAAGTTTTTTGCAGGAGGATCGCTGTCATACGAGCCGAAGACCGCAACGATTTCATCGTTGGCAAACCCACGCGCGAGGGCCTCTGCCGCGTTGTCATGGACAACGACATCGGCATCGACGAACCAGAGAAACTCTCCCTGCGCCGTCTCGGCGGCCTCGTTCCTCGCACCGCCGGGGCCGAGGCGGCCACTTGACGACATCACGATTGCACCCAGTTCCTGGGCGATTTGCCTGCTGTGATCGGTGGAGCCATCGTCGATAACAATGACTTCCAGTATCTCACCGCGCTGTTCCATAGCGAGCAATGGCGGCAAACTCTTGCGGATAAACTCGGCGCCATTATAGACCGGCATGATCACGCTGATACTCAGCGCACTGCGCGTCATTTGTGATGAACTGGCCACCATCGCGTCGATTTCATTCATAGATCTGTACACAAGCGTTCAATCCCTGGTGGGTACATCCATGCTGTCATCTGCCCTATCAGCCAGCGGCCCGGTACAAACTCGCCGTGCCCGTCGGATTTCAGTTACACTCTTCCTCTACCACGTAATAATCACGTTTCAGTTCGCGAGACGTCTTGATCTCATGGTATTCCGGCTCTGTATTGACCTCCATGTGATCCACTTCGTAGCCGAGAATCTTTCGTCCCAGCAACAGCCCCATTTCGATAGAGTGATCAGCATTATTGTAGCGGTGGGTACCGCCTCGCCCGACGATATGGAGGCCTTCAAAGCCGGACAGGAAATCGTGGATTACCGCAATTTTGTCGGCGTACTCAAGATCGTATACCGGGTAGGCTTGCAGCGTCCGCACGCAGGCAAAGTCAATTACCTCGGAGCTATCGATAAACTTGAGCTTTTTCTCCAGGTCTTCAATGCAACGCTGGCCGATCTCCTCGTCACTCATGCTCCATATATGATCATCTTTAGTACAAAAACACTCCAGCACAAGTGAGGTAGTGGACTGATCCGGCACCATCGCTTTGCTCCAGTTCTTGGGCTCATGCAAACGGCCGAAAATAATGTCTTCATCCTGTATATAGAGCCAAGTATCAATTGATACGCGCTCTTTTCTCAGAATGATATTCACTGTCACAAGCGCCCTGAAGGTCAGCCCTTTGGCCGCATCGATTACCGACTGGTCACACGCTGGCTCCATTATACGGGGAAGCACTCCCAGCGGGATGGTCGACACCACCGTGGTTGCCGGTATCGACGTTTCCACACCATTGGTATCACTATAGACAACCTCAAAATCATTCGGGCCATGGTATTTGATTCTGGTAACCGTTGAATCGAGCTTGATTGCCTCTTCACCATGTTTGGCGACGATGTCCTCAGCCATACGCTCCGGAATTCTCACGTAACCGTCGCGAGGATACATAAACTCTTCAATGAGACTTTCGTTGTCGGATTTTGTCTTTAACAAGGACTCCTGGATGACAGTCCAGATAGATAAACCTGCGCTGCGCTGTGACACCCAATCGGAAGACAGTTTTTCACAGGGAAGACCCCATACTTTTTCACTATAGCGACGGAAGAACATGTCGTATAACTTGCCGCCAAACTGTGCCACATAGGCATCCTTCATATTCCTGATAGGCTTATTGAATACCGAATACTGCAACGCTGACAGCAGGTATGTCACACCTGCATATGCAATAGTGACAAGCCCAGTGTTTTTGATGACATTGAGAATACTGATCGGGTAACTGTAATAGCCGCCATCGTAGTAGATCCTGCTGATTCGCTCCACCCAGACCACTTCGCTACCCATGAGCCGGCGAAACCAGTTATTCAGGTCTTCATTTTTGGTAAACCAGCGATGTCCGCCCAGGTCGAATTTGTAGCCTTTATGTACATTGGTATTGCAGAGCCCACCGACGAAATTGTTGCGGTCAATCACTGAAACCTTGACGCCACTAACACTCAATTCATGGCCGGTAGCAAGGCCAGCTGGACCCGCTCCAAGTATTACTACATGTTCTTTGTTATTTAAACTAGTCATGTCATTGATACTATTGATGTCTTGATTCCACGATTTTGTTATAGACTCCCGCCAATACCAGACAGGCGACGAATACCATTACAAACAGTTCCACTGCGCCTAACAAAGCTCCGGGAATGCTGACGCTATAGCCCGGTATATAATTTGAAAACAAGGCCGCGTGTACACTTTCGTCTGCCGTTCCGCGCACCACCAGCCATGTCGTCGAAAAGAACAGACACAGAGCAGACATGGTACCTATCGCAGCACCCAGGCTGACGCCGTGCAAACGCAGCACCGACGGTTTGAGCACCGGATTCTCGGACGGAGTCGTGCTCAGCAAGATATCGGAAATTCGAGTGCCGAGCACACGACCGTACAAACGATAGCTCAGGGCACTGAACGTACCGGCATACACAAAAGCCCAAAAAGCACCGACCCACGCCCCGCTGCTCGACACGGAATATCCGGGGAAGAAAATCGCCAGCAGGCCGAGATAATTGCCTGAGTAATCTCCCCACTTGGCCAGGGAAACCTGGGTGGCAAAATAGATAACGACCGCTGCCAGTGTTCCTGCGGTAAAACCGAGCATCAGCGCATTGAACCTGATCGCAGCATGCAGCAATGTCAGGTTCACACTGTGAGTATTCTGGTTGGCAGCCTGCATATTCTGGTAGTTTCCCATTTGTTCTGGAGCCTCAATCTGCCAGTTCCGCAGAGCTGATCAGCATCACCCCAAGAGCAACATAGTGCGTCAGGTTCCAGTAGACGGCGACGAAAAATCCGCCGATGGCACCGAGAAGGAATCCATACAGTGCCCCGATAAACGCGCCGCGCCAAGTGACCTCGTAGCCGGGCAGATAATCCCCGAGGGCAGCGAGATGCGGGCCCACGGGATAGCCTTCCGGGACGGTCTGCAATAACAGGGTTGCAGTCGCCATAAACAGCAGCAGTGAGCACAACACGCCCGCCGCAACTGTCATCGCGGGCACATCCATTTTGGCGAATACCGCCGAAAGAATTTCATGGTCCTGAACTGCGCGATTCATTATTGTAGAGGCCTCCTGGTCCTAGAGCCTGACGGTCAGTGACGCCAAATAACCAAGGTGACATTCGTTCTGTACACCAACAGTCACGGCTCGTCTTCGGTAATGACAATGACATACTAGCAATTGAAAAAGAAGTTTTTGCTACACTTATAGTGAGGTTATAGCAACAATCTATAGGGATTTGTGAATCAGGTCACGAACGATTCTACGCCAGAGCGGCCTGAGGTGCCCCGAAATCGGGCATTGATAATTCTTGCATAACTGTCTTCAGCAGTTCCTGCCGCACCACCCGTGAACTGCGCTTATCGAATGTTTAGATGGGTATTGACGGGCATTGGCGGGGCCGCGGGTTGCACACTAACGCATGGGGCCTATACCCACAGCAGCGCGAACCCGTTCCATCAATCGGGAACTGTGCTCCCTGGCTCGTGCGGCGCCCTGCTGAAGCACACTCTCGATATACCCTGGATCATCCATCAAACGCATGTATGCATCACGCGCCTGTGACAGTTCATTGTTGATCAATTCAAATAATTGCTTCTTGGCTTCACCCCAGGCGATTCCATTGTCGAACTCCTGTCGCATACGCGCCGTCTCATCCGCCGAAGCAAACGCTGCCCACACCTGAAATACCGTCGAGTTGTCAGGGTCTTTCGGCTCTCCGGGCTCCTGCAAATTGGTCTTGATCTTGTTGATGGCTTTACGCAACGCCTTTTCCGGCAAAAACAACGGAATGGTGTTGTTATAGCTTTTGCTCATCTTGCGGCCGTCAGTGCCCTGCAGGGTCGCAACATCCTCCCCAACCACAGCCTCGGGCAGTGTGAAAATTTCCGTGAAGTTGTGATTGAACCGCTGTGCGATGTCGCGCGCCATCTCCACGTGCTGGATCTGATCCCTGCCAACAGGAATCTTGTGGGCGTTGAACATCAAAATATCCGCTGCCATTAACACTGGATAACTGAACAGGCCCATGGTTACTGCGAAATCTGCATCCTCTCCCACCTCTTCGTTCGCCTGCACCGCCGCTTTGTAGGCGTGCGCACGATTCATCAAACCCTTGGCGGCATTGCAACAGAGCACCCAGGTCAATTCAGGAATTTCGTGAATATCGGACTGGCGGTAGAAAACCGCTTTCTCGGTGTTCAAGCCCAGCGCCAGCCAGGTGGCGGCAATCTGTTTACTGGACTCGCGGATCACCTGGGGATCGCTACATTTTATTAGCGCGTGATAGTCCGCGAGAAAGAAGAACGACTCTTTGGATTCATCCTCAGAGGCTGCAATCGCGGGACGAATGGCACCCACATAATTGCCCAGATGTGGGGTACCCGTAGTGGTAATACCGGTGAGTATGCGCTGCCTGGCCATGGGAGATTACACGTCCACAAAAGGGCGTAATGATACTGGGATTCATCTCCGCTGGCTATCCTGGAGCCGCGGTGCAGCGAAAGAGATGATGGTAACGCGGCGCCAGCGCACGCATACCGTAGGCGGCCACTGCTATTTGAGCCGCATTGCTGGCGACCCGATTTTCAGCTGCCTTAATAATCAGGGCCGCGGCTGAGCCCGCCTCGCGCTCTGGATTATACGGACACGAATCGTAGCAGCACTGTGCTGGATATATCTCCGGGTAAACAAGCCGACGGGGCACGACCGGTATGCAACCGTGGGCCACCGCCTCCATCACGGCCAGCCCCTGGAACTCATGTTGAGCGGTCGACAGCACAACATCCGATGCCTGCAGCAATGCCTGATAGTGCAGCGGGTTCTCCAGAAACCCAAAATGCACAAGACGCTCGGCAAAGGAGTCTCGAATCTCGTCGAATACCGGTGGCGACTGCCGGAACTGCTGACCGGTGACGGCCAGTTCGTACTCCAGTTTCCGCGTCTCCAGTTGTTGCAGAATGCGCAGCAGACCGTCGCCACCCTTATCGTGCTCGAAACGGCCGACCCACAGCAATCGCAGCGGCCGGCCTGATGCCTTGCGGCGAGCAGGCGGCCACCGGGGCGCAACTGCCTGAACACTGCTGTTATCAAATGGCACGGCAAGCACCGAGGCTCTCTCGCGCAATACGGAGCCGACGGCAGGCGGCACATAGTCGGGCAACTTGTGCAGCAGCGCCTCACACCCGGCCATAAAGGAATCATGGTTATAGTGGGAGTTGAATACAATACGATCTGCCGCAAGTGCAGAGTAGATACTTGTCATCTGCGCTTCAACCAGACTGTTCTGGCCGGACGCCTGCGGGTAAGCAAACTGATTCTCGTGAAAATAGAGCACTGTCGGTACCGCCGAGAGCGCCGGCACAAGCCCTCTCAGTGTTGCCAGATCCGTCATGGAGGTCGCAATCAACAGGTCGTAGTGAGACTCCAGCGTCTCCCTCTCAGCCATGGACCAGTACAGCGCATTGCCCCGCACACGCCAACTGAAATACCGAGGCGGTAGTGTCAGGATCCGCCACTGCCATTTTGGGAACATCGTTTGCAATGCGTTCTGCCACTGTACATGGCTGTACGCAGCGTATGCGGACAACAACAGCACTTTCACGACCAGACCCTACGTCGCAGAGAGCGGACCGGCATAATTATAGTAACGCTGCAGAACGCGACAAAGATCGGCGGCATCTCGCGCACCTGCCAGTTCCCGAATGGAGTGCATCCCCAGCGTTGGCACCCCAATATCCAGGGTGCGGATACCGGTAGCCCCGGCGGTGATCGGACCGATGGTGCTGCCGCAGCCCATATCATTGCGTACCACAAAAGACTGCACCGGCACCTCCTCCTGTGCTGCCAGCAAACGGAACAATCCACTGGTTTCACTGCTCGTTGCGTAGCGCTGGCTGGCATTTACCTTTATCACCGGACCACCGTTCAGTTGCGGGCCGTGATTCTCATCATGGCGATCGGCAAAATTGGGATGAATCGCATGGGCGTTATCGACCGAGATCATCATGGAGTGGTCCGCCAGGGCAGCAAAGTCAGCATGGCTTCCCGCCAGCCGGTTGAGCACTGACATCAGCAGTGGCCCGTGTGCCCCGGACGTCGACACGCTGCCTACCTCCTCGTGATCATTGCAAACAAGCAGGCTGCTCACCGCACCCTCGCTATGCAACAGAGCCTGCAGGCCGGTAAAGCAACTGAGTAGATTGTCCAGCCGCGCCGATGCGATAAACTCACGATGCAACCCGACCAACGAGGCCGCCTGCGTATCGTAGAAAGACAGTTCATAATCCAGGATGTGTGCCGCCTCGCAATGCGGGTGTTCCTGTAACAGGCGCGCCATTAACAGCGCGCGAAAATCGGCTTTCTCCCCTGCTCTGAGCTGGCTCAAAACCGGTACGATCGCCGTCTGTGGATTGACCTCACGGTTTTTGTTCGCCTCCCTGTCGAGATGAATTGCGAGACTGGGAATCGTCGCAATCGCCTCGCGAAAGTCCACCAGTGCGACACGAAGCCTGCCATCCTGCGACTGGTAACTCACCCTGCCAGCCAGTGACAAATCACGATCAAACCAGGGGTTCAACAACGCGCCGCCATAGACCTGTACGCCCAGTTGAAACAAGCCCTGTGCCTCTATCTCCGGCGTGGGTTTTACCATGAGGCACGGGCTGTCAGTATGTGCACCCACCATACGCAGCCCGGATGCGGGCGGCCGCTCGGTACCGGCGACAAACGCCACTATCGAACTGTTGTTGCGGGTCAGAAAGTACCGACTGCCAGATTCAATATGCCATTGCGAGTCGTCGGTGAGCCGCGTAAAACCGGCTGCCGTCAGTTGACTCACCATTTCCGCGACCGCGTGAAATGGCGTGGTAGCCACAGACAAAAAATTGCATAGCTGTCGGTTAAATTCTTCCTGCTTCATAGTCATGACCTGTAAAAGATGTAGCTGCTTATAACAGCCAGATTAGGTACAAGAGCGCCGCCAGGCCGATGCGATAGTACACAAAGGGCATAAAGCCCACCCTATCCAGCAACCGTATAAAGGCGGCGATACACAGGTACGCCGAAACGCCCGACACCACAACGCCCAAACCCATGATGAACCAGTCGACAGAGGCCTCTGTGGAAATCAGTTCCAGCACCTTCAACAGGCCCGCACTTGCAATGATGGGGATAGACAGCAAAAACGAGAATCTCGCTGATGCCTGGCGCCCCATGCCCAAAAACAGTGCGGCCGTCATGGTGATACCTGAGCGGGAAACACCCGGTACCAGCGCCAGCGCCTGGGAAACTCCGACAATCAAGGCAACGGCCAGTCCCAGCGGTCGCTCTGACACACCGCGGCGAACACGCCTATCCGCAATACCCAGTAATACGCCAAAAACCAGCGTAGTGGTGGCGATTACAGGCAGGGTGCGAAGATTGTCCTCGATAAAATCTCCACCATACAAACCGGCCAAGCCCGCCGGCACAGTGGCTAATCCGAGATACCAGACCATGCGGCTATCGTCACTAGCGGGTGCTCCAACCAGTGAGTGCAGCCAGCGGCCGGCCATGCGCACTAAATCGGCGCGATAGTACAGCAGCACCGCCGACAAAGTACCCACGTGCACAGCGACATCAAATGCCAACCCCTGATCCACCCACCCCAACAACAGTGACGGAAGCAGTAGGTGAGCGGAACTTGAAACGGGCAGGAACTCAGTGAGACCCTGTACCAGCGCCAGCACAATTGCCTGATACCAATCGATCATACTGGCCTCCCCTGATCTGCCAGTTTCTTCCAGGAAATTTCATCGCGCACATAGACCGGTTGGACATCGCGTGGCGCCAGAATTTCTCCGCGTCGATATTTGTCGACTGAAAGCGGAATAATATCCCGGGCCTCTGGTAATAAATCAGGAATCACCTTCTGAATGCGTGTTTGCAATGCGGGCATATACAGTTCACGGAAATGGCCGCCACTGCCGACCACACACAACGGCTCGCTCCCCGCTGGTGCAAGTTGACCGGGAGCGCATGCCCAGGGCCCATCGATCAACACAGCCCTGTCGTTTTCAAAAACAAACACGGCACTGTAGACCTCATTGATGCGGGCATCGAGTGTACACAGAGCAACATCTGCTACCGTTACCACACCCTGCCTTAACGCCGTCTGCGCCATCACTGCCAGTGTAGACACCGCTACGACAGGCAGATTACAGCTGTAAGCCAGCCCCTGCACAGCACTGGCGGCTATACGCAGGCCGGTGAAAGATCCAGGGCCGCACCCGTAGGCAATGAGTTCAATGTCATTGTCCGCGAGACTGCCGCCGGACAAAACTTCGTCCAGCATGGTGAAAAGCAATCTGCTGTGTTGACGCGGCGCTACCGTGTGACGCTCGCTATAGACGCCTGCTCGTAAAATCGCAACAGAGCAGGCATCGGTCGCTGTTTCAATCGCCAGTACACCGGTCATAAGACTTTCGACACCATTGTGGGACCCTATACCCTTTGCAGTACCAACCTGTTACGGTTACCGGCAGCGATTATCACACAGCAAGCTCCAAGCTAGCACTACCCGCAGATAAAAAACCGACAAGTGCACCTGGCATGACAGCAACAAAGAAGATTACAGCTCTGATTCTGGCAGGTGGGGCAGGTCGACGTGTCGGACACAGGGACAAAGGGCTCCTTCCCTGGCGGGGAAAACCGCTTGTTGCACACGTCATCGATGCGCTTGACCCTCAGGTGGACGACATACTCATCAGTTGTAATCGCAATTTCGAACGATATAAGGCGTACTGCGCCAACATAGTGCAGGATACGCGTCGCGACTTCCAGGGGCCGCTGGCCGGAATGGAAGCGGCGTTGACCTGTATACAGACGGAGTTGTTGGTTGTGGTGAGTTGTGACATGCCGCACTTGCCCTTCGATTTTGTAGAACAGTTGATGGCGCCACTAATGCTCGATGGTAATGACGCCGCCGAAATCAGCTATGCACACGATGGCACAAGAGCGCAGTACCTGTGTGCCGGCATGCGAACGGCATGCCTCACTTCCCTGCCCGGCTTTCTCGACAGTGGCGGACGCGCTGTAAAGGACTGGTACCGCAGCCGACACAGTATCTCTGTCGATTTTTCCGATCGGCATTCCTGCTTCAGAAACTACAATACGTTAGACTAAACCAGCACACTGCTGACTCCGACTAAAGAGTTCGGCTTCGAATAGCCTGCACAATAACAAGAAAACCCGCTGAAATTGCTTTCAGCGGGTTGTTTGGCAGCAGTGCTGTGAAATTACTTTTTAGCCTTTGGCTTTGCTTTTGCCTTTGGCTTCGCTTTGGCCTT
>CAXBLZ010000045.1:0-30590 GCA_963976735.1 uncultured Halioglobus sp. | reverse complement strand
ATTGTTAAACAACATCCGGCACCGCCAGGGCCCGGATAATCGATGAGGGGTTGCCACATCGGGGAGGCGTATTATACCGATCGCTGTGTTGCTGGCAACCGAAATAAACAAAACACGCCATTTTTTTTCATTTCAGGTCGTTGCCCAAAACACACACTTAAACTTTTGAAACTCGGTAAGTTTTTAGTGTCGTAGATGGCGGCGACCCGCGCCCTCATTGGAGGGACGCGAACTATACGCACAGCATCCGGGATGAGCAAGATATTTCAGCAAAAATAATCGCACCTCATAACCGTCCGGGCGCGCCACGAGGCCAACTATCCAATCTCGAAGAGGTGGTATTTCTTCTTGCCCAACCTGGCCAGATAGAAACGGTCGAAAACGGCATCGGACGCCGCGAAACAACTCGCCACATCACCGTTTTGGTCCAATCCTATCACCCGGTTGTTGATTGTCACCGCCTGGCGACCCAGGGCGTCCTTCACCTGCTTTCCACTCGTCGCCATCCCCGCATCGGTAAGCATCTGTGTGAGGGTTTCCGGAAACCCGGCGCGAGCAACCGTGCTCGCGGGCAGCCCATCGAGGCGCAGCTGCAGGACATCGCTTTGCGACAATTCACAGAGGGAGCCATTAAACAGCGCGGCGGTAATTCGCTGGGCGGCCTCCAGGCCATCCTGCCCGTGCACCAATCGGGTAACCTCGCGAGCGAGGCAAGACTGCGCCTCAGGGCGACCACTGCGCTCGGCGTCCGCAACCTCCAACGCGTCGATGTCCGCCACATCCTGGAAAGTGAAGTACTTCAGAAACTTGTACACATCGGCATCCGAGACTCCCAGCCAGAATTGGTAAAAGGCGTACGGGGAGGTGCGCTGCGCATCCAACCAAACGGTGCCTGATTCGGTCTTCCCGAACTTGGTACCATCGGCCTTCGTGACTAAAGGCATGGTCAAGCCAAACACCTGATTGCCATAAAGTCGGCGGGTTAGATCAATACCACCTGTGATGTTCCCCCACTGGTCAGACCCTCCCAACTGCAAGCTGCAGTCAAAACGCTTGTTCAGTTCAGCAAAGTCGTAGGACTGAAGAATCATATAGGTGAATTCAGTGAAGCTGATACCGCTACCTTCACGCTCGAGACGCTGCTTCACCGACTCTTTCTGAATCATACTATTGACGGAAAAGTGTTTGCCGACATCTCGCAAGAACGTCAGGACATCAAGCCCCGCCGTCCAATCCAGGTTATTCACCACCTCGGCTGAAGAATCGCCACAGTCAAAATCGATAAAACGGGAAACCTGATGTCGGATTTTATCCACCCAGCCACTGATCACCTCAGGCGAATTTAGCTGTCTTTCCTGAGCCTTGAAACTGGGATCACCAATCAACCCGGTAGCCCCCCCCACCAGCGCAAGCGGCTTATGCCCTGCCAACTGAAAACGACGCAACATCAACAGCGGCACCAGCGAACCGATATGCAGACTGTCGGCAGTGGGATCAAAGCCACAGTAGAGCGTACGGGCGCCGCCATCGAGCCAGCGAGGCAGATCATCTTCTCCGGCCACCTGGAAGATCAAGCCGCGAGCGCGAAGATCATCGAGTAGAGCTTTGCTCATGTGCATGTTCCGAATAAAAGATTAGTAGAGCAATCAGCGGGCGCCAAAGATACAACACCGTCTATCAAAAGCAAGCCCTGCACTTGATACGGAGGTTGAATTCTCAGGTGTTTTAAATATACTGGCGGTACAAATACAAAACAGATTTTCAAGACCATGTCAGTAGCGAAACATCGACACGGGTATGCTATTACCTGTAGCAACCTGTTGCCATTGCTTGTGCCCCACTTTCCGCGCAAGCGCTTTCTGGCGGCGTTCGCAGCAACAGCTGTCACCGCGGCAACCCTGTTCGGCACCATCACCGGGCCTACCAGTTGGGATGCCGAGTGGGCTCACCTCTCCAGCCCGACTCAAATTGACCTGGAAACAACCGCAGCCACCACATTATCTCCTCCCGAAACACAATCACTCGAGCCTTTCACAAGCACACTTGCCTGGCATGACCAGGAGATCAAGAGTGGAGACACGCTGTCGCAGATATTCAAGCGCGCGGGCTACGGCGATCAGGATCTTTACGACGTCATCAGCCAGTCAGCCGACGGCAAATCTCTGGAGAAAATTTTCCCGGGCCAAACCATCGCCTTCCAGACAGACGAATCCGGTAGTCTTGTCGGTGTAAGACACACCAGGTCGCAGCTGGAAACTGTAACCTACCTGCGCAGCGACTCAGGATTCGAAAGCCAGGTTGAGGTTCGCCTGCCCGAGCAGCGCGAGGCCTGGACCACTGGCGTAATCACCTCGTCACTGTTCCTGGCGGGTCAGGAAGCTGGCCTCTCCCAGAGCATGATCATGGACATGGCCAATATCTTTGGTGGCGTTGTGGATTTTGCGCTGGATCCTCGCAGGGGGGACACCCTGCAACTGGTCTACCAGGAACTCTACGTGGATGGCGAGAAGTTCAAGGACGGTGAAATTATTGCCGCCTCATTCACCAACCAGGGTGAGACCTTTAACGCCTTTCGCTATACAGACAGCAATGGCGATACCAACTACTACAATGAGGATGGCGTGAGTATGCGCAAGTCATTCCTCATGGCCCCCCTGGATTTTACCCGTATCAGCTCGAATTTTAATATGAACCGGCTGCACCCCATCTACAAGACTACACGACCACACCGGGGTACTGATTATGCCGCCCCCACAGGAACTCCCGTGTACGCAGCTGGCGATGGCCGGGTCTTGAAAGCCGGGTACACCAGTACCAATGGCAACTATGTGTTTATCCAACACGGCGATCAGTACACTACCAAGTATTTGCATCTGCAAAAGCGCATGGTGAACATCGGACAGCATGTTTCACAAAGCCAGATTATCGGCACAGTGGGCTCCACGGGTGCGGCGACTGGCCCACACCTGCACTATGAGTTTCTGGTAAACGGGGTGCACCGCAACCCCCGCACCATCTACAAAGACTTGCCAAAAGCACTAAAACTTCCTGAAAAGGAAATGGCAAACTTTCGCGAGGCAATCAATCGCCCCAATTTTCAGCTAGCGGTCCTTCGCTCAAGCAATCATCTGGCGATGAACGATACTTCCGATTCCAAAACCACCACAAACTAACGTGGGCGCCGCCGATCCACTTTATGTCGGCTTGATGTCCGGCACCAGCGTGGATGCAATCGATAGTGTCATAGTGCGCTGCGGCCCAGCGGGCGTCGAGATTCTCGCAACGCATCAACACGCAATTCCGCCGGCACTGAAACAGCAGATCGCGGCAATCAGCCATGCCGGGGACAACGAAATCGAGCGAATGGGAGTACTGGATCGAGAACTCGGCCAGTTATTTGCCGAAGCGACACTACAACTGCTGTCCAGTGCAGAAATTCCGCCCGAACACATCAGGGCGATTGGCAGCCACGGACAAACCATACGCCACCGGCCACCCTCGGCCGCACCGCGTGGACCATCCAGTTTCACGCTTCAGATTGGCGACCCGAACACCATAGCGGAGGTCACAGGCATCACGACCGTCGCCGATTTTCGACGCCGCGATGTCGCCGCCGGGGGAGAAGGCGCACCTCTGGCACCGGCTTTCCATGCTGCAGCGTTTGTTAAGACCGACGTCAATCGCGCTATTGTGAATATCGGCGGGATTGCGAATGCGACTTTTTTGACTGGAAATGAACTGCGGATGGGGTTCGATACCGGGCCGGGGAATACCCTGCTGGATCACTGGATAAGTCGACACAAGGGGCATTCCTACGACAGAGACGGCGCATGGTCGCAGAGCGGGAAGGCTAATCCGGCACTGCTTGAGCATTTATCCAAACACCCTTATTTCCAGCAACAGGGACCGCGCAGCACCGGCAAGGAGACCTTTAACCTGGCCTGGCTGGACGCGCAACTGGCGCAGTTCCCCGGCGTCAGCGCCCAGGATGTGCAAGCGACGCTGGTGGACCTCACGGCTACCAGCATTGCACACGCAATCGAAACAAGCCCCTACGCCATATCGGAAGTCTATATTTGTGGCGGCGGCAGCCACAACCTCCACTTGATGCAACGTTTGTCTTCGCTGATGGCACCAGCCACTGTGGCAACCACAGCGGCACTGGGTATGGATCCTGACTGGGTAGAAGCTGCCACCTTTGCCTGGCTGGCAAGCCGCACCATGGATGGGCTCACGGGAAACTCCCGTGTGGTGACAGGCGCGGCCGGTGCTCGCATACTGGGCGGTGTGTACAGGGGCGCGTTACACGGGTTAAATTGAGAAAGATGACCCGCAACCACAGGTTGCCGTCGCGTTGGGGTTATTGACGACAAAGCGGGAGCCTTCCAACCCCTCGGTGTAATCCACCACCGACCCCGCCAGGTATTGCAGGCTCATGGGATCTACGACGAGTGTTACCCCGTCCGTTTGCAGGGTAGTGTCGTCATCGGCAACAAGCTCATCAAAGGTAAACCCGTACTGGAAGCCCGAACAGCCCCCGCCCGTGATAAACACACGCAACTTCAGCTGATCGTTTTCTTCTTCCGCAACGAGGTCACGCACTTTCTGGATGGCGCGGCCCGACAGATTAATGCTGGATGGATTGAATGTTTCTGCGACTGACATCGGTATACCCCGGATTCGGTAAAGACCGTTTCGTATAGTTTCGACCGGGCATTATGATAATTCCGACTAAATTAGTCAACTTTAGCAAGCGAGCCTCTCTCGGGAGTGTCCCCATCCCCGGTGGCGGCCTCTTTTGCGGATACCGCGGTCTGTTCCGCAACTGCGCCTGCATCAGACAGATGCGTCAGGCTGCCATTGACCTCAGCTCCCGCCGCCATCTCAACCAGCGTATAGAACACATTGCCCTGGACACGACTTTTAGACGCCAGATCGAGGTGCTTGCTGGAGTAGACATCCCCCTGGACTTCGCCATTGATGACCACACACGGGACCCTGATCTCACCCTCGACCCGCCCTTTGCCCACCACGCGCAACAGCGCTTCTTTTCCCGACTGGGCGATAATGTTGCCTTGTACCAACCCCTCGACATCCAGGTTCCCACAAAAATGCACATCCCCTACGATCACGGTTTCGTGGGAGATCAGGGTGGTACCCCCGGAAACACTGGCGGTTTTTTTACTTCCCAACATTAATAAATCGCTCCTGCAATTCCCAGGGAAACTGCTCCTTTGCTTTGGACTTACGCGGCTTGCTGGCACGGGCAACCAGAGAGATACCCTTGGGCTCAAACCCCTGCGGCAATACCAACTCGCCCTCTATAGCTTGAAAATATCGGAAATGCAATGTCGCGGCCTTGTCATCAAAATCGCTCGACAGCTCTGACAGCGGGTAACGCACTTCGTTTTCCCCGTTTACCCCGAACACCTCTACTGACAGGGTCCCTTCCACCATCTCGTAATCACGCTCTTTCTGCTGCACAAAAAAGCGGTATCTGAGCCTCCCCGGTATCGCTCCCGGCACTATCTCTGGCCTGCGCAGGCTCAAACCACTGCCGAGACCATCAGAGACAACCATACTCCGGTAAAAGCTGATCCCCTCCTCCAGATCCGCCATGCGCTCTTTCTCCGCAGCCATCTCGCTGCGCACCAACTCCAGCGCGCGCCGGTCCACTGCATGGCGCGTGCGCTGTACCTCGAGGTCGCCACGGGCAACCCGGAGCGCCTCGCGCAGATCAGACAGTTCGGCCAGCATACTCTGCGCCGTTTCAGGACCGACTTTCAGTGCACTGTAGACCGACTGTCGCCCGAGATAGATACCCGCCACCAGTGTTAACGCCAACACCAGCGCCAGCGCAAGGATCAGTCTGGGGCCGAGATGATCCGCCAAACGCGACAGTGGAGCGAAGATGCTACTCATTTACGGAACACACTCAGGGTAAAAGCCCAACCTGCGTCAAACCGGCGGTTTCCTCCAGGCCGAGCATGATATTCATATTCTGCACTGCCTGCCCGGACGCGCCCTTCACCAGATTGTCGATAGTCGCCATCACGACTACCGTGTCCCGGTCCTGCGGCACGGTAATGGCAATCTGGCACCGGTTCGCCCCTTTCACCGTGCGGGTCTGCGGAAATACCCTGGGCGGTAGCACATCGACAAAGGGCTCGTCCGCGAACCATTCCTCGTACAGGGCCTGCAGATCTGCGCTGCCGCCATTGAGTCGGCCAAACAGCGTGGAGTGGATACCTCTCACGATCGGCAGCAAATGCGGGACAAACGTCACAGCAACCTTTTGTCTGGCGATATCCGACAGGCCCTGCTCAATCTCCGGCAG
The DNA here is from genome assembly GCA_963976735.1 of uncultured Halioglobus sp. GTDB lineage: Bacteria > Pseudomonadota > Gammaproteobacteria > Pseudomonadales > Halieaceae > Marimicrobium. The sequence goes on along the minus strand of CAXBLZ010000045.1, from coordinate 24,253 downwards.
ATGACGATGCCCTGTGACACCATAGGCCTTGAAACTACCAGAGACTTCACTGAGCAAGTTGTCAATCTTGGCCTGCCGACCGGCACCACTGGCACCAGATGCCGAGCTCGCGATAAGGTGGGCAGGGTCTATCAACCCCCGCGCCAACAGCGGCATAAACCCCAGTTGCACAGATGTCGGGTAGCAGCCCGGGCACGACACTAAGCGCGCGCCTGAAATTTTTTCACGGTTGAGCTCCGGCAGCCCGTACACCGCTTCGGCCAGCAGCTCAGGGCTGGCGTGATCTTCGCCGTACCAACGCGACCACAGACCCGCATCCCGGATGCGATAATCTGCCGAGAGATCTATCACGCGCGCATTGGCAGCCAGCAACTGCGGCACCATATTCATCGCTACATTGTGTGGCGTCGCAAAAAAGACCACATCACATGCCGCCAGCAACGGTACATCGGGCTCGGAGAACGTCAGGTCATAGTGGCCGCGAAGATTCGGGAAAAGCTCATCCACGCGTCGGCCGCACTCTGCGCGGGAGGTGATAGCCACCACCTCCACTTCCGCGTGCGCGGCCAACAGACGCAACAATTCGACACCTGTATAACCGGTGCCTCCGACAATACCTACTCTGACCATATGTGTATCCAACCCGTCGTAAAACCGTTTTACGCAAAAAATGAAAGATCGCTGGGAACTTGAACGATCGAGCGCAGCACATCGAACGGTGATGCGTCGACCTGCCACTTATTCGGAGCGGTAGTATAAAAGTAATACGCTTTAAGATAACTGTTAATATGCAATTTTTGACGAAACCGACAGGGAGTCCGGTGCGACATTGGCTGAATAACTACAGACGCCTGCTGATAAACTACGATTCAATCATCGCCTATTCGGTACTGGGTGTGGTTGGCGGCGTGGCTTCAGGGCTTTTGGTACTGGCTTTTGAACTTTGCATTCGAGAGCTGAGCATCCAATTCGGCATTGGCGGCAGCGGCGACAGCTTCGAATCCATGCCTCGCTGGATGATTTTTGCCCTACCAGCGGGCGGCGCTCTCATACTGGGCCTGGCCTACACCCTGATCAAGCCGGCGGACCGCGAGACGGGAATCGTGCACGTTCTCAGCCGTATGCACTCCCACTACAGCATTTTGCCGCTGCGCAATGCGCTGGTGCAGTTTGTGGGCGGTGTATTTGGTCTCGCCACTGGGCAGTCAGGCGGTCGCGAGGGGCCCGGCGTTCATCTCGGCGGCGCTATCAATAGCTTGCTTGGCCAGTGGCTGGGGCTACCGAATAACAGCCTGAGAATGTTGATCGCATGCGGCACGGCAGGCGGTATTTCGGCCGCGTTCCAGACCCCGCTGGCGGGTGTCCTGTTCGCAATGGAAGTCATTATCGCCGAGTACAGCGTAGTCGGTTTCATCCCTGTAGTGCTGGCCGCCGTGTCCGCCTACGCGGTGAGTTACACCCTGTCGACGGATGTATGGTTGTTCAGTTTACCGCCGATGGAACTGAATTCACTGCTGGAACTGCCGTATGTCATGCTCCTCGGGTTGTGCTGCGGCACCGCGGTGGCGGCCTTCGTGCGAATCAGCACATTCGCCGCTCGATTCTCAGATACACCCGTAGTGTTGCGATTTGCAGTGGCGGGCAGCATAACCGGGGGGCTTGCCTTGCTGGTTCCGGAAATCCTCGGCCTGGGCTATGACACACTAACCCTCACCATCCACGGTGAGCTTGCGCTCTCTGCCCTGCTGGTTATCGCGCTATGCAAGCTGGTTGCCACCGCAGTCAGCTGTGGTGTCGGCATGCCGCTGGGCTTGATTGGCCCCAACTTGCTGATCGGCGCCTGTATTGGCGGACTGGTTGGCGCCGTGGGCAGCTCGCTGCTGCCGGACCTGGCCTCGGACCCTACTTTCTACGCCGTCATCGGCATGGGCGCAGCGATGGGGGCCGTACTCAATGCCCCGCTTGCCGCCATACTGGCGGTGATTGAAATGACGCAATCGCTGAGTATCAGTATGGCCGCCATGCTGGCTATTGTGACGGCAACACTTACCAGCACCGGGTTGTTTCGGCAGCGCTCCGCTCACCACGCAATGCTGCAACAACTACAGCGAATCGTACCCCACGACCCACTTAACCAGCTTCTCCACAGTACCAATGTATCTTCCACCATGGATACCAGAGTGGTGCAAGTGCCACTCATTCTGGCGCGCAACGACCTGGAACCCCTGCTTGAATTTACCCCCACCTGGTGTGTCGTCGAACGCGATGGAGACGACCTGTATCTCGTGCAGGGCGCCGAGTTACTGCAGTGGCTGAAGGAGGCGCCATTTGAGGAGGACAAAGTGGACTTGACGGGAGCCGGCATCAGGCGCTTCACACTATCTCCATTACCGATTCAGGCGACCCTGCGGCAGGCCATGGATACAATGCGAACCAACGCAACCGAAGCCGTGTGCGTGTATGATCGCAGCCCCAATACAGGCAAACAGATTCTGCACGGCGTGTTGACGCTGGAAAGCATCGAAAAGTACACATTGGCCAGTATGCTTAACTGAGGCAGACGCCTGGAGCGACGAGAGGACATACCATGTTGTGGCTTAAGGCCTTCCATATCATTTTTGTCGTATGCTGGTTCGCCGGCCTATTCTATCTGCCGCGAATTTTCGTGTACTACGCCGCCACTGAACACTCGGTCGTCCGCGAGCAACTCGCCGTGATGGCGCGCAAACTGTACCGATTTGTCACCCCCTTTATGATCATCGCTATCGCCCTGGGGGTGGCGATGATATGGCAGAACCCGGACTACTACCTGACGTCCGCATGGATGTGGCTGAAACTGGGCGGCGTAGTGTTTCTGGTGGTTTATCACTTTGTTTGTGGTCGCTATGTGCGCGCGATCAACGACGACAATAACCGGCATACCCACGTGTTCTACCGCTTTTTCAACGAAGTCCCCGTGCTTTTTCTTTTCGCCATCGTACTGCTGGCGGTGCTGAAACCGTTCTGAGGATTACACCGAATCCAGCGGGCCGGATAGTCGGGAACAGGGTTGCCTGTTGCGCCTGCGGATAACATCCAGCGCTAATGCGAAGCCTGCGCACTGTCGGCGGCTGTCGGGGCCAGGTCGCTCGACAGGATGATCAACTGCGGCGAATCCATCAATCCCATGCGGTAGTGCCCCTGCCGCCAACTCCACCGGCGCGCATTCGTCCAACTCGCCTCGTCGGTCGGTGCCCCCTCGGTCTCGGTGCCGCCAAATGTCGCTATCAAATCCCGCGCGACCCGTTCGGTATCCCCCTCGTACACCATCACGATCTGGGTCAGAGCGGCGGCTTCCCCAGGTGCTGTGAGACCGATACTCAATATCGGGTGCGAGGCAAACATCAGCCCGGCCCTCGCAGGTTGCGTTTGCTCACAGCCCGCGGAGTGGGCAGGGTCACAATGGCTGAATTCACATTGGACATTCTTGCTCACATCGTTGGGACGCGACGGCACGTTACGACAGGTACCACCCAGCTTTTCTGCCTGCGTGCGCGCTTCTCCAAGCGCCAGGTCGGTGTGCAAGCCATTGATCACATACGGGGACCGGGCCGACACGGAAGCCGATGTAAGCAGCAACGCAATCCCGACGACAATATTGATAATGCGCATTTGATTTTCCTCGCAAGCAACACTCGACCAGCTCTTCGGCAGAATACCCTGACTTAATGCCGACCTGCGCACAACTTTACCGATAAAAATCCGACAATAACAATTACACTAGCGTCGGTCACACCACACCAGGCGAGAGCATTGAACGCACCACGACAACCGGCAGCCTATATTCGAATGATCAATGCCATCGGTAGACGGCTTGAAAGCGTGAATATTGTGTCGCCGGCACTTCACGCTGATCACCTCATCGACACCGCGCAGCGAAAAACCTCCCTTGCCGATTGGGGTGATGAGTCGTTCCGCTCCGGACTGGAGCAACTGACAGCAGCGCTGAATACACAGGCAAACCTCTCCCAGGTAGGCCGCATAGTTGCACACTTCAATATACTGGACCAACTGTGCGTGCGTTTGCGATTGAATCAGTACCGCGCAGAGCGTGCGGCGGTAGCAGAGCAACAGATTCGGCAACCGCTGTTTATCCTGGGGCTCCCTCGCACCGGCACCACCATTCTCCACGAACTGATCGCACAGGATCCGTCCTTCCGCTCACCCGCCAGCTGGGAGGTCGCGCAACCGATTCCGCCGCCGGTGGCCAGTGCCTATACAAATGACAAACGTATTGCATCTGTTGATCGATTGCTCGGTCTGCAGGAAAAACTGGCACCCGGTTTTCAGGCAATTCATGCGCTGGGAGCGCAACTGCCACAGGAATGCGTTTACCTGCTGGCGTCCAGTTTCAGAAGTGAACAGTTTGGCTATATGTACAACATTCCCGCATACCGCAGTTGGGCCCTGGATCAGGACATGAGCAGCGCGTACCGCTGGCACAGCCAGTTCCTGCAACACCTGCAGGTAGACACGCCTGGCGAGCGCTGGGTTCTGAAAACGCCGGCGCATCTGGGGTACCTGAAGTTTCTGCTGGGACAGTATCCCGACGCCTCCATCGTCTGGACGCACCGCCGGCCACTGCAAGCCATTGCGTCTTTTTCCAGCCTCGCTTGCACCCTGCGCAGCGGATTCAGTAACGGCATAGACCCTCTGGCCACTGCAGCGTATGAGTTGCAACACTTCTCGGAGGTGACTCGGCGCGGCATGGCTGATCGTCAACGGCTGGACCGCGGCCAGTTCGTCGATGTGAGCTTCGAGGCTATCTGTGAAGATCCGATGTCCGTTGTCAGTGCCATCTACGACCAGCTGGGCATAGAGCTTAGCCATGAGGCCCGGCTGTGCATGCACACATACCTTCGGCGGCGACCGCGGAACCTTTATGGCGAACACCGGTACTCTGCCGAGGCATTCGGTCTGGACTCCGCCGGGGAGAACAAGGCATTTGACGACTACCTCGCGCAATACGCCAACTATCTATAGGCGCGAACAGTGAAATGTAGCCGTGCCGACAGCAACCCTGGTGCAAGAGGTGACAGGATTTTTTACACCCCGCTCAATACCCAACTGACTGAGAAAAAATATTTTCTTTAATAACATAGGGTTATAGATAGGCGGTACGCAATTTGCTCGTACAATCGGCCTGAACGGAGAGTTGTGCACGAGTCAGCGGTAGCGAGCAGACCGCGGAACCCGAGGCTACTGTAGCGACATTGACCAGACCGAATCGCTCATTGGTTTTGCCCGGCGCGCAATCAGGTGTTTGTCACCGGGGCAAGCGGCCTACGGGACAGCGATCAAAGTATGGAAAATTAGTTTGTGCTAGTGCGAATATGGTAGCCTTTCGTTAGAATCGCCCTGACAATAAATCCAGCGTAACCTGCCTTGATGGTCCCACTGTGTGCCATGAGGGTGTTTTACGGCATAAATATAAGAGGATAATTCCAATGCCGAAGACCCGAAGTTCCTGCCGACCGTTATTTCGCTTTACGCGCTATGTGCTCAGTTGCATTGTCCTGGTGACAGGATTCGCGACTGTCGCCACAGCACAGCCTTCCTTCATCACCTTTGAGAGCGGACATGTAAGGCCAGTGGCGACCACGCCGGATGGCACCAGGCTGCTCGCCGTGAATACACCAGACAACCGGCTCGAAGTGTTTGCAGTGAATGGCGGCTCACTAACCCACATCGAGTCAATCCCGGTCGGCATGGAGCCCGTAGCGGTAGCGGCGCGCAGTAACACTGAAGTCTGGGTGGTAAACCACCTTTCAGACAGCGTCAGCATCATTGATCTCTCCGCCAGCCCGGCAAAAGTGGTGCGAACCCTGCTGGTTGGCGACGAACCCCGTGATATCGTCTTTGCCGGAGCCGGTTTCAATCGCGCATTTATCACTACAGCCCGCCGCGGGCAGCAGCGCACAGACAGCTCCATTGCGTCAGTACCCGGAGCTGGCGACCCTCAGTTGCACACTGGAGGAATCGGCCGCGCCGACGTCTGGGTATTTGATGGGGCCAACCTCGGCACCACAGTGGGTGGCACCCCACTGGAGATTCTCAGTTTCTTTGCTGACACCCCCCGGGGACTCGCAGTGACACCCGATGGTGCCACCGTGTACGTGGCTGCATTCCAGTCCGGCAACCAGACCACCTCTATCATCGAGACGGAAGTCCCCAACGGCTTCGGCCCCAACGGTGCCCCCGGCCCGAACGCCAACTGCTACCAGACTGACAGCGATCCAGCATGTGAGCAAAGTGTTGCAGCGCCGGAGGTGGGCGTGATCGTCAAGTTCGACGGCAGCAAATGGGTTGATTCCAAGGGCAAGGACTGGAGTAACAAGGTCAACTTCAACCTGCCGGATCACGACGTCTTCTCCATCAACGCCAACACACTGGATGCAGGTTCCATCGTTGAATACGACCATGTCGGTACCGTGTTGTTCAACCTGGTGGTCAACCCCGTTACCGGCAAGGTTTACGTCACCAATACGGAATTGCCCAACCACATTAATTTCGAGGGCCCGGGAATTCACGGGGGCAGCACCGTACAGGGCCGCCTGTCCGAATCTCGCATCTCGGTCCTCAACCCCGCGAATGCGGGCGTCGATGTACAGCACCTGAACCAGCATATTGACTACTCGCAACTTCACACCGACGCCGGTGCCAACCACGCAGCAATCAATGCACAGCGACAGCACAGTCTGGCGACACCCTTGCAACCGGTGGTCTCCAGCGATGGGGAAACGCTTTATGTAGCAGCCTACGGCTCTGCCAAAATCGGTGTATTCAGCGTTGAGGATATCGAGGACGCAAATTTTGAGAACGCATTCGATCCCACGGCGGCGAGCGCCAACTATATTCCGACCAGCGGCGGCCCCAGCGGCATGGTGCTGGATGAAGACAACAACAGACTCTACGTTATCACGCGATTTGAGAACCGGGTCGAAGTGATCGACCTGGCCACCAACACGACGGTTGAGAGCCACGCACTTCACAATCCCGAGCCGCCTGAAGTGGTGTCTGGACGCCCATTCCTGTACGACGCGTTTGCCACCTCGGGAAATGGTGAGGCCTCCTGTGCCAGCTGTCATATCTTCGCCGATGTGGACCAACTCGCATGGAACCTCGGCAACCCCGACGACCACGTTACGACCAATACACAACCCGCGGCGATTCCCCTCAATGTCTCCACGTCCTTCCACCCGATGAAAGGGCCGATGACAACGCAGACGCTGCGCGGCATGGCGACACACGGAGCCCTGCACTGGCGCGGTGACCGGGTGGACGGCTTCTTCGGGATAGACCCCTGTGCCGAGCCGAGTGGCGCACCCTGCTCTGAGGATGACTCCTTCCGCAATTTCATCGTCGCGTATGAGGGGTTGGTAGGCATGGAAGGCACCATCAGCAACAGCGAAATGCAACAGTTTTCCGATTTCGCGATGCAAATCATGCTGCCGCCCAACCCGATACGCGCGCTGGACAACTCGCTGTCCACTGCCGCCGCACAGGGCAAAGCGCTGTTCAATGGGCGGGTGACAGATGCAATACGCAACTGTAACGGCTGTCACACACTGGATCCCCTCAATGGCTTCTATGGATCAGGCGGTGAGCAGAGCTTTGAAGGCGAGACGCAAAACTTCAAAGTACCGCATATGCGCAACCTGTATCACAAGATCGGCATGTTCGGACTGTCCTCAAACAATGTATTTACGGGTGACCAGATCCGGGGCTTCGGTTTCTTGCACGATGGCTCAGTCGATACGATAGATCACTTCCTGGAGGCGAGCCTGTTCAGCCTGAACAATACCGAGGAGTCTATTCTCGAGGCATTCTCGATGGAGTTCCCCTCCGACCTCGCGCCGATTGTCGGTCAGCAGGTCACCAGAACGGCCACCAATGGTGCTGTTGCGAATCCACGCATCAACCTGCTGATCGCCCGCGCCAATGCGAACTTCGATTCGCTGATGTTGGGTGGCACGGTGAAAGAGTGTGACCTGATCGTAAAAGGCACTTTTGATGGTGCCGAGCGCGGCTGGGTGCGCGAGTCCAGTGGCCAGTTCCGCTCTGACGTCGGCGACCTTGTCAGCGATGCGACACTGCGCAGCTACGCTGTCTCCCAGGGGCCGCTCACCTACACCTGTGCACCTCCGGGATCAGGTGTACGTATGGGTATCGACCGCGATGAAGACGCCGTCCTCGACGGCGTCGACAACTGCCCTGCCGTGCCCAATGACGACCAGACAGATACCAATAACAACGGTATCGGTAACGCCTGCGACCCGATCACCGACAGCGACCTCGATGGTGTGCCGGACGATTTCGATAACTGCCCGGCAGTTCAGAACCCCGACCAGACCGACAGCAATGGCGATGGCAGGGGTGATGCCTGCGAGGGCCTGCCACCGGGCTGCTAAAACCCGCTTGGGCTATACGTGCGCGCCTCGCGGCGCGCAGCGTATTGCCATTTAACCCACCCAGAGCCAGTTATGTATCCACAGGGATTGTTTGGCATTGAAGCACTACAGCTGCTGATACTGCCCATTGCAGTATTCGGCATGCTGTTTTTTATACTCTACCTGCGACAGGATGGTGTCCGGGTCGCGCGTACTGTGGTGCTACTGTTGCTACTGGGCGTTGTCGGCTTCCTCGGTGCCAAGGTGTTTTCACTCTATGTCCGCGGCTGGGAGCTCTATCAACCGCTGTCACAGGAGCTGCGTGGCGGACTGCGCTATCCTGGCGCGCTGCTGGCGATGGCGTTGTTGGGACCACTGCTGAAACGCTGGTTGTTGCCGGATTTACCGCTGGGTCGCTTTCTCGACGTACTGGCGATTACCGTCTGTTTTGCATTCACGCTGGTGCGTTTCAGCTGCTGGATGAACGGGTGTTGCACCGGGGCGCCCTGCTCCGGGATTTTCTGCCTCAGCTACGCACCCGGCAGCCAGGTCTGGTACGCGCATTGGCAGCACGGGCTGCTGGAATCACCGGTCGATGGCAGCCTGCCCGCACTGCCGCTGCACTTTCTGTTTATGGCGGCATCATTTTCCGTCGGCGTTTTCCTGATGTGGTTCGATGGCAGACGCAGTTTTGACGGCCAGCTGGCCCTGCTCTATCTGGTGCTGCATGACGGCGCCAAAGGGCTACTGGAATCCTTCCGTGACCCCTATGTCGCAGAGCTGCAAGTGACGTCACTGCTGACCAGCGCAGCGGGACTGATTGTGCTGCTCGCCATCCTGCGCTGGCGCCGGTCGAGAGGAACGCCTCCGGGCCAACTGAAACCGCACTGACTGACTTCAGGCTCGCAGGGTCCGCAAGTCGGTGTGCTGCCAGTCAGTATCACCCCTTCTGTTTGGCACGGATTCTGCTGTATTGTGGTTCAACGCAACCACAGCAGGTGCCCAGTGACATCAGGAAGCAAAGCAGACTCCACGCCCCAATGGCAGCGCGCCTTCCTGCAACGGCACCAATTGCCTGCCACCTACCTCGATACCGCACGGCAATGGTTCACTCCACTGGTGTCGGCACTGGCCGCGCACCAAAATAGTGCAGGCGGCCCGATACTCGTCGCGCTCAATGGCTGTCAGGGCTCCGGCAAAACCACGGTTTCCGACTTTTTGTGCACGGCACTGAAAGCGGAATACGCCTTAAACGCCGTGGCCATCTCACTGGATGACTTTTACCTCACCCTTGCGCAACGACAGTCTCTTGCGACCTCGGTGCACCCGCTGCTGATAACGCGCGGTGTGCCGGGAACTCATGATATGGCGCTGATGCAGCAGACGCTCGCGCAATTACTCGACACACAGCGCGCGGAGCCAGTGGCCGTTCCCCGGTTTGACAAGGCCGTGGATGACAGGCGCCCGCAGTCCGAGTGGGACCGTATCCGGACGCCAGTACAGATCGTGCTGCTGGAAGGTTGGTGTCTGGGTGCACAGCCACAAGAACCTGAATTACTGGCACAACCGATCAATAACCTGGAGCGGACTGAGGACCCTGCCGGACACTGGCGCGGATACAGCAACAGCATCCTGAACGGCGCGTTCCAGGCGCTGTACGCGCGTGTCGACCAGTGGATTATGTTGTGCGCGCCGTCCTTTGACTGTGTCTTCCAATGGCGACAGGAGCAGGAGCGCAAGCTTGCGGCCACACTGGAAGCAGCGCACGCTGGCGCGCTGATGGATGACGACGCACTGGCCAGGTTCATCCAGCACTATGAGCGACTCACGCGCCAGTGCCTGAACACGTTACCCGAGCGGGTCAACCACCTGTTCACACTGGACGACAGCCGTCAGATTACAGCCTACAACCACCGATCGCACAGCGGAGCGGCAGCATGAGTCGCGAGGCTCCCACACTACTGGTGTTCAGTGACCTGGACGGCTCACTGCTGGATCACCACAGTTACAGCTTTGCGGCCGCGCTGCCGGTGGTCAAGATACTGGCACAAGAAGAAATTCCTCTGGTACTGGCGTCCAGCAAAACCCGCGCAGAGATGCTGGAATTGCGTGTGGCACTGGGAAATACCCATCCCTTCATCGTCGAGAACGGCGCAGCGGTATTTATCCCCCGGCACACGTTCTCCGCACAACCAGCCGGCACCCGGGAGCAGGATAGCTACTGGGTGTATGAGATGGCACCACCGCGCTCAAAATGGCTGGCGCTGCTGGCGCAACTGGCTACAGAATTTGCCGGCGAATTTGACTCATTCCACACTGCCGGCGTCGCCGGCATTGTGGAAATGACCGGTCTTTCAACACATGAAGCACAGTGCGCTAACGACAGGTTTTACAGCGAGCCTGTCAGGTGGCTGGGCGGCGCAGAGCGCGAAGCCCTGTTCACCCGCCGTTTACGCGATGCCGGCGCAACCGTCCTCAAGGGCGGTCGTTTCCTGTCTGTCAGCGGCAACTGCGACAAGGGGCAGGCACTGCAATGGCTGCGATCCCGCTACCAGCAGCAGGCGGGGAGCAACGGGGTGAAAGACCTCGCTATCGGCGACAGCGAAAACGATTGCCCCATGCTGGAAGCGGCGGAGACAGCACTGCTGATCCGCTCGCCCGTGCACGACTTCCCGACACTGGCAAAAGTGGACGGCGTGCTGCACAGCCAGCGCTATGGGCCCGCCGGTTGGGCACAAGGCGTATTGCAATGGTTACAATCCAATGGCATCACAACATAAGGCGGTCCCAAGATGGGTGACTTCTACCAGAACGGCATCATCACCACCCTGCACAATCTATCCAATCGATCGCTGCAGGACCTGGAACAGGAACTGGTGGCATTTTCTGCTACTCGCCCCATGGGGCTGATCCTGCCCTCGCTGCATTCCGAACTCGCGGGCAACGCGCTGCCCGGCATCGTCGATGAACTGGCGCAGGTCCCGTATCTAGCCGAGATTGTTATCGGCCTCGACCGCGCGGACGAGTCGCAGTACCGGGAGGCATTGACATTTTTCAGCCGCCTGCCCCAGCACCACCGGGTGCTGTGGCATGACGGCCCCCGGCTACAGGCACTGGATGCCAGGTTGCACGAACAGGGCCTGGCGCCACGCGAGTTGGGTAAGGGCCGCAATGTCTGGTATTGCATGGGGTATATGCTGGCCAACAACCGCTCGGAGTCCGTGGCTCTGCACGACTGCGATATCGTCACCTACAACCGCTCACTGCTGGCGCGGCTGATCTACCCGGTAGCGCACCCCCGCTTCAATTACGAATTCTGCAAAGGCTATTACGCGCGCGTAGCAGACGGCAAAATCAACGGCCGAGTGAGCCGGCTACTGGTGACACCACTGCTGCGCGCACTCAAGAAATCACTGGGGGACCTTGAATACATTGAGTATATGGACAGCTTCCGCTATCCGCTGGCGGGGGAGTTTTCGTTTCGTCGCGACGTCCTCAACGATATTCTGATTCCCAGTGACTGGGGGCTGGAAATAGGTGTGCTCTCCGAGATGTACCGCAACTACGCCAAAAACCGCTTGTGCCAGGTCGATATTGCCGATATTTACGATCACAAACACCAGAGCCTCTCGGCGACCGACGACAGCGGCGGACTGTCCAAAATGTCGATTGATATCGCCAAGGCCCTGTTTCGTAAACTGGCGACGCGCGGCGTGACATTCAACTCTGAATTGTTCCGCTCACTGAAAGCCACCTACTACCGTATCGCACTGGACTTCGTTGAAACCTATCACAACGATGCCGTGATGAACGGAATGACACTGGATATTCACGCCGAAGAGCAGGCGGTAGAACTGTTTGCCGAAAACATCATCAAGGCGGGAGAGGCCTTTCTGGACAGCCCCATGGAGCGCCCCTTCATCCCGAGTTGGTCGCGCGTTATCAGCGCTATACCCGACGTACTGGAACAGCTCAGCACCGCGGTAGAGGCGGATCACGCCGAGTTCATGGCGGAGTGATCGAATGCCACAGACTGCAAAAAAAATAGAGGCGCTGCTGGAGCGGGTGCGACACCATATTCAGGAGATCTATCACGACAACCCGCTGGATGCCGATCTCGAGGGCTTGCCGGAGGCTCTGCTGGCCCTGATGAGACTGGATCGTTCCAGCATCGAACCACCGCAGCACGTGAGTCACTGGGACCAGCGCGACGTCCTGATGATCACTTACGGGGACAGCATTCGTCTCGAGGGCGAGAAACCGCTGGTGACACTGAAACGCTTTCTCGACGAGTGGACGGACGGCGTCCTCAGCGGCGTCCATATCCTGCCCTTCTATCCGTGGACCTCAGACGACGGTTTTTCGGTGCTCGATTACTCCAGCGTCAACGAAGCGCTGGGCGATTGGAACGACATCCGCACCATAGCCGACGAGTATGACCTGATGGCGGATCTGGTGATCAATCACTGTTCCATCCGCAGCGTCTGGTTTGAGAACTTCCTGGCCGACAGGGAGCCCGGCAAAGGCTATTTCTATACGGCCAGTCCGCAGGATGATCTAAGTGCCGTGGTGCGCCCGCGAACGACGCCACTGCTGCAGGAGGTGAATGCTGTTGATGGCACGCGACATGTCTGGTGCACCTTCAGTCCCGACCAGGTTGACCTGGATTTTCGCAACCCCGAGGTGCTGAAACAGTTCGTTTCGATTGTCAGGCAGTACCTGGACTGTGGTGTCAGGATTTTTCGCCTCGATGCGGTGGCTTTTCTGTGGAAAATCCCCGGCACTACCTGCCTGAACCTGTACGAGACCCACGAGGTAGTGCGCCTGCTGCGCACACTGGTGGAACACGCGCGCCAGGATACGGTATTGATTACCGAGACCAATATCCCGCACCGTGAGAACCTGTCCTATTTTGGCAATGCCAACGAGGCGCACTGCGTCTATAACTTCTCCCTGCCCCCTCTGCTGGTGTACGCACTGGTGACCGGTGATTGTACCTATCTAAAACAGTGGATGATGAGCATGCCCCCGGCGCAGAACGGCACGGCGTATTTTAACTTTATCGCCTCTCATGACGGCATCGGCCTGCGGCCCGCCGAAGGGTTGTTATCTGACACCGAACTGGACCGCCTCATTACCGCCATGGAGGGATTTGGCGGCCATGTGTCCTATCGCGCGCTGGAAGGCGGACAGCGCAAACCCTATGAGATCAATATTTCACTGATCGATGCGCTACAGGGCACGATCGAGGGAAGCGATGCATGGGGCACTGAGCGATTCATTTGCGCGCACGCCATTATGCTGGCGCTGGAGGGAATTCCGGGTATTTATATTCACAGCCTGCTGGGCACACACAACGACTACGAGCGCGTTGAAAACAGCGGGCACTATCGCGCCATCAACCGCCATCAGTGGGACCTGCACACGCTCAGTTCGCTGCTGGCAGACACCGAAAGCCAACACGCGCGGATATTCTCGCGCCTGAAGGCCCTGTTGGCCATCCGCAGCCGGCAACCGGCATTCCACCCCAACGCGCTGCAGTACACACTGCATCTGGGCCCGGGAGTCGTGGGTTTCCGGCGAGACAGTATCGATTCAGCCCAAAGCATCTTCTGTATCAGCAATATCACCGACGAACCGACATGCCTCGCACTGCCCGACGTCAACCTGGGCCACGCCGAGGAGTGGCAGGATCTCATCAGTGCCGAGCAACTCACAGAGCGGGATGGGGAACTGACGCTAAAGCCCTACCAGACTGTCTGGCTCTCAAATACAACTTATCACCCGTAAATCGATCGCGACCTTAAGGCATGCGCCTGCGCTGACCAACTGCCGCCAAACCATGAAAATAGCAGCCGTTACGCTGTCACCACTGGATATTGTTCGCCCCAGCCCTGATAATTTCACTCCCGCCAGAGACGGGGCAACCGCTGGCCTAAGATATTGCAGGATTGATACACCATGAGTACCTCGGAACAATTGTTCGAACGCGCAAAAAAGCATATCCCCGGTGGCGTCAATTCGCCTGTGCGTGCGTTCAAAGCGGTGGGCGGCTCTCCCGTTTTCATCGAGCGCAGCGAAGGGGCCTATCTCTTTGACTGCCAGGGAAAGCGCTATATTGACTATGTGCTGTCATGGGGCCCCATGGTAATGGGTCACAATCACCCCGCGGTGCGCGAAGCGGTGATGCAACAGTGCCTGAAAGGGCTCAGCTTTGGCACCCCGACAGAGCTCGAGATCGAACTGGCCGAGCGGATTTGCAACATCATGCCGGGCATGGATATGGTGCGCATGGTCAACTCGGGCACCGAGGCCACGATGAGCGCGATTCGCCTTGCGCGCGGCTATACCGGCCGCGATACCATCGTGAAGTTCGAGGGCTGTTACCACGGTCACTCGGATTCACTGCTGGTGAAGGCCGGTTCCGGCGCCCTCACGCTGGGCGTCCCCAGTTCTCCCGGTGTGCCGGCTGCGCTGGCAGATCACACCATGACACTCACCTACAATGATACCGAAGGGTTGCGGCGCGCGTTCAGCGAGCACGGTGCGCATATCGCCTGCGCCATCGTGGAGCCGGTGGCAGGCAATATGAATTGCATACCGCCCACCCCCGGCTTTCTGGAGACACTGCGCTCCGTGTGCACGGAGAACGGCGCAGTACTGATACTCGACGAAGTCATGACCGGGTTCCGCTTCGGCCTGCAGGGTGCACAGGGTCACTACGGAATTGAAGCCGACCTGACCACGCTGGGCAAGGTGATCGGCGGCGGGATGCCCGTGGGCGCTTTCGGTGGCAAACAGGCGATTATGGAGCAGATCGCACCGCTGGGGCCGGTGTACCAGGCGGGCACGCTGTCGGGCAACCCTATCGCGATGGCAGCGGGGCTGGCCACACTGAATATTATTTCGCAACCGGGGTTTTACGAACCTTTGTTTGAACGCACCCAACAGCTGTGCCAGGGGTTGCGCGACGCAGCCGATACTGCAGGCGTACCTTTTACCACCAATCACGCCGGCACCATGTTTGGCGGTTTCTTTACCGATATCCCCAGCGTCACGCGCTACGACCAGGTGATGGCTTGCGATGTCGCGGCGTTCAACCGCTTTTTCCACTCCATGCTGGACCAGGGCGTCTATCTCGCACCGGCCTCTTATGAAGCGGGTTTCATGTCCAGCGCTCACAGCGATGATGACATCGCGCAAACCCTTGCGGCGGCCAGGCTCGCCTTTGCCGGTCTCTGACCGAGGACTATCAAATGGCTTTTACCACACAGCGCGGCATGTTCCCACAGACCCGCATGCGCCGATTGCGGGCCAGTGACTTTTCCCGGCGACTGGTATGTGAAAGCCACCTGTCCCCGGCCGATCTGATTTTTCCTGTCTTTGTCCTGGAAGGCAGCGGTCAGCGCGAGGCCATTGCATCCATGCCCGGTATCGAGCGGCTGAGCGTGGACCTGCTGCTGGAGCAGGCGAAGCGCGCACAGCAATTGGGTATTCCGGCGCTGGCACTGTTCCCGGTGGTTGCAGCCGAGCGTAAAAGCCTGCTTGCTGAGGAAGCCTACAGCGACGATGGCCTGGTGCAGCGCGCGGTAAAAACACTCAAGGACGCGCTTCCGGATCTGGGTATTATCACTGACGTCGCTCTGGATCCTTATACGACACATGGGCAGGACGGCATCATCGACGAGGCCGGATACGTATTGAACGATGTGACCAGCGAAATTCTGGTGCAACAGGCCCTGTCGCACGCTGCCGCGGGCGCCGATGTGGTGGCACCCTCTGACATGATGGACGGTCGTATCGGCGCTATCCGCCAGACACTGGAAAGCGAGAGCTTCCACAACACCCTGATCATGGCGTACTCGGCCAAGTATGCTTCTGCGTACTACGGCCCCTTTCGCGATGCTGTCGGCTCTGCCGGCAACCTGAAAGGCGGGAACAAATACAGCTACCAGATGGATCCGGCCAACAGCGATGAGGCGTTGCACGAGTGCGCGCTGGATCTGGCCGAGGGCGCCGATATGATTATGGTCAAACCCGGCATGCCGTACCTCGATATCGTGCGCAGGGTGAAACAGGAGCTGCTGGCACCCACATTTGCCTATCAGGTCAGCGGTGAGTACGCCATGCATGTCGCCGCTTTCGAGCGCGGTTGGTTACCCCGGGAGGCGGTCGTTCTGGAATCACTACTGAGCTTCAAGCGTGCCGGCTGTGACGGCATATTGACCTATTTTGCGCTGGAGGCAGCGCAGGCCCTGCAGGCGATGTAAGCTGCTCATGCGCGTTCGTCCGCTGCTGTGCCTGCTCCTCGCACTGGCAAACCCGCCAGCCCTCGCCCAGTGCCAGTGCCTCTGGCGAGGTTCCTTCAGCGATGTGCAGGCCGGAGCTGACCTGGTCGTCAGTGGCACTGTTGTCGCCAGCAAGGGCAATTCCATCGATCTGGCCGTGTCCCGCGTATTGCGCGGGCCCGAACCGCCGCAACCCCTGCGTATCTGGTTACAGACTGCGGATTACTGTCGTCCCGATGTGGCACTGTTTCCGCCCGGCACGCGCTGGTTGATGGCGCTTTCTAGAATTACCGAGGACGTCCCGGACGGGTTCAACCCCAACACTCCGAATATCAGCTACGGCAGGCTCGACGACTACATACTGTCGAGTTGCGGGGGCTACTGGCTCAAGGTCAGCGACAACGGAAACCTGGTAACCGGCAATCTCGTCAACGCACCACGATGGGAGCGCGACCCGCCGATGACGCCGGTGTTGGTGGATCTGGTGGTGGATTTCGTGCAGGGCAGGCTCGGTAGCGACCAGTTGCTCCAGGCCAGCAGGGAAGACCCCGCGCTACGCAAACTGAAGCTCGATACCCGGTCTTTTCTGCGAAACGAGAACTGATACCTGATTCACGATGTTAATTGGCGACAATTTGAGCATTAATGAGGTATAAAGGCTCATCGCGTGAGAAAAAAACAGAAAAATATCGCCATGCATCCATTAACTGTGCCGCTCAGGAAAGCACGCAACTGGTGGTTCCATCTGTGCACCGGCCGTTCTGTCTACAGCCGATCAGACGAGGAGCACTACCGGCAGCGCATCCTGGTAATGACCAGCGGCTTCTGGCTGCTCACCGTGCTGGTGTTTGCGATCATCATCCCAATGATAATCGACATCACACCACAGGGTCGGATTGCGGCAAATGTGCTGTTCGCAACCAGCGTTCTCGGCGTGCTGATCAGTATGCTGCTACTGCGCTTGCGCGAAGACCGGATTGCAGCACTCAATATCATGCTACTCATCTACACCGGTGCTTTCACCGCAGCCTGCTTTGCGTTCGGTGGCACAGATTCACCCACCTACCCGCTGCTGCTGATTGCCCCCGCCATGGCTGGCCTTGTCGGCAGCGTTGCGCTCAGTGCATCCTGGGGCCTGACGGTGGTCGCCATCTGGGTGTGCATACTCCAGGCAGAGCGTCACGGTTTTCAGTTCAACCAGATAATTGTGCCCGACAACCACAACCTGGCGATGACCATAGCGTATGCTGCGCTGGCCATTGCCGTCGTCAGCATCATCATCATTTACGCAGAAATGAACAAGGCATTACGCGCCAGCCTGCAAGCGACCAACTCGGAACTGGAGCATCTATCGTCTCATGACCAGCTGACCCGCCTGCCGAATCGCCGGTTTTATGACGAACGCATCGCCCTCGCCCTGCGCCGCGCCGCAGAACAGAACGGGATGACAGGGCTGCTGTTTATGGATCTGAACGAATTCAAGGCCATCAATGATACCTACGGACACGGCGCGGGAGACAAACTGCTGATCGCCGTCGCCCAGCGCATCCAGAACAGCCTGCGCGAAACGGACCTGGTGGCACGCCTCGGTGGCGATGAGTTTGTAGCCGTGCTGGAAGATGTCAAATCAGCCGATGAGATCACGCGCCTGGCCCACAAATTGTCGCAGGCGATCGAGCAGCCGCTGCACGTGCGACAACAGATCCTGAATTTCAGTTGCAGTGTTGGCGTGGCGATCTTTCCGATCGATGGCCGCCAGCAACACGAACTGGAGGAACAGGCGGACAAGGCCATGTACCTGGCCAAGAAACGCGGATTACCGGTTGCACTGGCCAGCCTGGAGGCGACCAATACGCCCATCCCCGCGCGGGCGCCGACCAACCGAATCTAGCTCGCGTTGCTTTCGCTCACATCGGGACGCGCCCCGCTGTGCCAGGCCTCGCGTGTTTACGACTCCTTGCGGCGCCGTGATCGCCGACGAGACATCTGGCGCCGCCATCTCGCCTGTCGCACCGTACTTCCCTCAATCAGGTCCAGCAGTTCACCCAGCATCATCAGCGACAGGCCCCAGATGCAGCGCCCCTGGTACCAGTAGCAGGGCATGGGTACGCTCACGCCCTTGTAATTCCACAGCATTTCGGACTGATTGTCCTCGTCCAGCAAGAATTCCAGCGGCACCCAGATAACCTCGGCCACCTCGTAGTTGGGTGTAAAAGCCACTTCGCGGTCAAGGCGGAATACGAAAGGACTGACAGCCATACCAAACGGCCCCCGGTGAGGTCTGGCGTGAAGGTCGGACAGTCGGCCGATACACTGATCCTGTTCGCCCAGGAACAAGCCCACTTCCTCTGCCGTTTCCCGCACGGCCACCGCGTACCCATTGGCGTCCCCGCTGTCCATGCGCCCACCGGGAAAGGCCATATGTCCCGACCACGGATCGCCCTCCCGCTCGGCACGCTTGATCATCAGGATATGCAGTTCGCCGTCGCGAACCTGCAGAATCATCGCGACAGCAGAGCGTTTCATAAGCCGTCGTAGTAGCTTCTTTCCCGGTGCGTGATCACCGAGTCGGGTTTCAATAAGTTGCAACAGTGGCACTGACACTTGATCGCCTTTTCCAAAGAACATAACGTGACACCCGGATTAAGCCAGTCGCGTGAGGGCCTGACAAGTTGCGGCTCCCATTTATCACCGGCAGACAGATGACTGAGGACGAAAAATCGATGGAGAATTTGCTCGAGCTGCGCGATGTCAGCCTGGTTTACCGCGCGCTGCCCGCATTGCGAAATATTAATTGGACGGTGTCCGCTGGCCAGCAGTGGGCGTGTCTGGGACCCAACGGTTCAGGTAAAACCAGTCTCGCAAAAATCATCAGCCGACAGGCCACACACTATTCCGGCGAGGCAATACGCTCCGCTGCACTGGAGCAGACGGGCGTCGCCTATGTCTGCTTTGAACAGGCCAGGACATTGTGCGAGCGCGACAAGAAACTGGATGACTCGGAGTTTCGAGCCGACGCCCGCGATCCGGGCACCACTGTGGAGAAACTGATCCTGGCTGGCCGCGAGCCGGACGAGCGCTTTGCCTACTGGGCGGAGCGGCTGCGCATGCGGCATTTTCTGCACCGCGGCCTGCGTTTTATCTCCACCGGTGAGATGCGAAAAACACTGTTGGTTTCAGCGATTTTGAGCGAACCCGCGCTGCTTATTCTGGACAGTCCGCTGGACGGGCTGGATCGCGCCAGCCAGCGGGAGATGCACAACGTGATCACCGAATTGCTTCACTCGCGCATCACGGTGCTAATGCTGTGCCGGCAACTGGAGGACGTACCCGCCGATATTACGCACATCATGGTACTGGACGCGGGGCAGATATTAGCCTGCGGCACGCGGCAGACGATTCTGGAGAATGCCGCTGTGGTGGCACTGATGAACCCACCAATGGCCGCACTGGGTGAGTTGCCCGCGCGCGCCGCACGCCCCTACACGCTGCCACCCGATGGTCCGTTGCTGGCACTGCACAATGTGTCGGTACAGTACGGTGATCAGACGGTACTGCGCGACGTCAACTGGATACTGGAGCGCGGCACCCACTGCTGCGTTTCAGGCCCCAACGGCTGCGGCAAAACCACGCTCCTGAGCCTGATCACGGGCGACAACCACAAAGCGTACGGCCAGGACATCACGCTCTTTGGCATCCGCCGCGGCAGCGGTGAAAGTGTGTGGGACATCAAGCAAAAATTTGGCCAGCTGGACACACAATTACAGCTGAACTTTGCCCGCGGTATGCGCGTCGTGGAAGTGGTGGTGTCGGGTTTCTTCGATTCCATCGGGCTGTATGACGATTGGGGCGACGCCCAGCGCGCCAGTGCAGAGCAGTGGCTGTGTGCACTCGGGCTTGAGGCGTTCAGCCGCGACAAATTCGACGAACTGTCCTTCGGCTTGCAGCGCATGGTGCTGCTGGCCCGCGCGATGGTCAAATCGCCGGTTATCCTGCTGCTGGACGAACCCACACTGGGCCTGGACGGCTATCATCGCAGACTGATGCTGCGGGCACTGGATCATATCGCACAGCACAGCGACACACAGCTCATTTTCGTCAGCCACTCAGCCGGAGAAACACCGGCCTGTATCAACCAGCACATGGTGTTTGAACCGCGCGACGAGGGCTTTGAACTGGTGTGCCACCAGGCAGACGCTATGCCGGCCGAATCCTGAAAAACACCGAGTACAGGGTCGGCACTACGATCAGCGTCAGCACTGTAGCAAAGCCAAGTCCGGCCATGATAGTGATCGACATGTTCACAAAGAAGACATCGGCCAACAGCGGGATCAGTCCCAGTATGGTCGTTGCGGCGGCCAGCATCACTGGCCGCATACGGCTGACGGAGGAATCCAGGATCGCGGCAAAACCCTCCTTGCCGCTGTCGATCTGCTGGTCGATCTCCTCGATCAATACGATGGCGTTCTTGATCAACAGCCCCACCAGCGACAGCGCACCCAGCATCGACATGAAGTCAAATGCACCGCCGGTAGCCAACAAGCCGGCGGTGATACCGATAATGGCCAGTGGCACGGTGAGCCAGATGATCGCTGGCTGCCTGAGTTTGCCGAACAGGAAAATACTGGTCAGTATCATCAACAGGAAGCCTACCGGGAGCGAGGCGCCGAGGCCTGCCTGGGCATTGATGGAATCCTCGTACTCACCACCCCATTCCAGTTTATAACCCGGCGGCAGCTCGATCGCCTCTATCTGTGGGCGCAGCTCTTCCAGTAGCGGATCTGCAGCGCCATCGCGTGGGTTGCAGGACGCAATGATAGTCTGGATGCGGTCGCGGCCGCGAATCACTGCGTTCTCCCAGCGCGTCTCGTAGTCTGATACGACCTGTGACACCGGCACGGACGCGCGCAGTATGGGGCTCCACACCTGGATATCCCGCATATTGTCGATATCGCCGCGCTCATCCAGTGGCGCGCGCATGCGGATTGGCAGCAGGCGGTTGCCATCGCGGTATACTCCCACGCCGGTGCCTTCAAACGCGTATTGCATGGCAGCGCCCAGGCTTTCGCGATCCACCCCTAACTGGCGGCCCACCTGCTCGTTGAATATCGGCGTCGCCACTTTCACCGGCGAGCGCCAGTCATCGCGGATATCCACCGCACTGCCATTGGCGCGCATGATCGCCATGGCCTGCTCCGACAGTTGACGCAGCACCACCGGGTCAGGACCGGAGAAGCGCGCTTCAATCTTGGCGTCGCGTCCCGGCCCGATACGCATGGCCTTGATAATGGGATCGGTCCACGACAGCTCCTCGCGCATGAAAGTCTGCACGGCGTCCCACACGGGCGCTATCTGCTCCCGCGTTTCAGTGCGCACGATAATCTGGGCGTAAGCGCGGGTCGGCTCCTTGGCATCATAGACCAGGGTAAAACGCTGGTGGGGGCCGCCGACCACTGATGTCGTCTGCACCACACCCGGTTGCTGGCGGAGAAACTCGCTGACGCGCAGGGTATCGTCACGGGTGACGCGAATATCCACCCCCTCCGGCTCCCAGATATCGACGAAAAAGATCGGCGTATTGGAGTCGGGAAAGAAGCCACTCTTGACGTTGCCGAAGCCCACAGCTGCCAGCGCGAACAGCACCACGACGCTACCGAGTGTGGCCCAGCGATGCTTGATCGCCACGGCCACCGCGCCGCGATAGCCGCGAAACAGTCTGCCACTGTAAGGGTCCTTGTCAGAGGCGCTGGCGTCGGGCTTCAGCATCAGTGCACACAGCAGCGGCGTGGTGCTGATCGCGGTGAGCCAGCTCAGTGACAGTGAGATGAGGATGACATAGAACAGCGAACTGGCAAACTCACCGGTATTATCGGTCGACAGGCCGATCGCCGAGAATGCCAGAATACCGATCACGGTGCCCCCGAGCAGCGCCCAGATCGTCTTGCCAACTGCTTCCCCGGCGGCTTCGTTGGCCTTCATGCCCGCCTCCATTCGCACCAGCATGCCCTCGGCCACCACAATCGCGTTGTCTACCAGCATACCGAGCGCGATCACCAGCGCACCCAGTGAGATACGCTGCAGCTCGATGCCAAATATGTTCATCAGAAACAGGGTGCCGGCAACGGTAATCAGCAGCACCGCACCGATCACAAGCCCTGTGCGAATGCCCATAAACAGCAACAGCACCGCAATCACGATCAACACGGCCTGGCCTACGCTGACCAGGAACCCGCTCACGGATTTTTCTACCTCTGCTGGCTGGTCGTAAACCTTGACCATTTCCATGCCGACCGGTATCACCGTCTGCAGGGTTTCCATCTTGCGGCTCACCGCCCGCCCGACTTGCACCACGTTTTCGCCAGCAGCCATCGAGATGCCAATACTCAGCCCCGGCTTGCCGTTGATATAGTAGAGTTTGCCCGGCTCTTCCTCGTAAGCCCGGGAGATGGTGGCGAAATCACTCAGGCGCACCAGCGTCTTATCGCTGGCACTGATCAACAGATCGCCGATCTCCTGCACCGATTTGAAATTTCCCGTCGGGCTGATACGCAGGTAATCGTCACCCACCCGCACATTTCCCGCGTTTACAACGACGTTTTGCGAACCCAGCACGTTGGCGATCTGTTGCAGGTCGATGCCCAATTCCGCCATGCGACTGCGGGAGACTTCCAGGTAGGCCACCTCGCGCTGCTCACCGTCGATCACAACCTTGCGCACACCGGGCACCAGTACCAGCTGCTTCTTGATCGCATCGGCGGTATCGTAGAGATCGCGCCAGCTGTAACCGTCACCGGTGAGCATCATGTAGATGCCATACACATCACCGAAGTCGTCGAGGATGATCGGGTCCTGGGCGCCGGGTGGCAGCGAGGGTTTGACATCGGCGATCTTGCGCCGCAATTCGTCAAATATATTGGGCAAATCCTTCGCCTTATACTCATCCTTGAAATCGACCAGAATATCCGACAAGCCCGGTCGCGACACGGACATCTTGATGCGCTTCACCTGCGGCATCTTCTGGATCGCATCTTCGAGATGATAGGTCAACTCTTCCTGCACCTCACGCGCGGTAGCGCCGGGATAAGGCGTCAGGATTTTCGCCGACTTGATGGTAAAAGCCGGGTCTTCCAGTTTGCCCATCTTGCCGTAGGCGAGAATCCCGCCGCCGACCATGATCACCACCAGTAACCATGAGATGACTTTATTCTCGACCGAAAATTCCCCAATATTCATACGGCGGGTATCCTTGAATCTGTCGACAGGTTCAGAGTGGGTCGTCGGCGCGCGGAACGGCCTGTTCGGTCACTGCCATGCGCGACACTTCCATCCCTTCGGCCAGATAGGGCGCGCCCACCGCTACGACTTCCTCACCGCCGACCAGCCCCTCCGTGACCTCGATCATGCCGCCACTCATACGACCCACCGTCACTTCCTGTGCCGACACCGTCATACTCTCGGGATCGAGAATCCAGACTCTTGGCTTGAGACCGGCATCGGCCTGCACGGCGCGCACAGGAACCCGTTTTACGGTGCTGG
>CAXBLZ010000044.1:0-30842 GCA_963976735.1 uncultured Halioglobus sp. | reverse complement strand
TGCTGGCGCCGTTCCGGGCATATCGCCGGGTGCCGTTGCAGGCCCACGTTGCCTCCGGTCGCGGCTTGGGCACGCGGTGTCGTCGGGGGCCCCTCGGGGATGCGGTGTGTTCGGGGCCGTTCGGGGACGCGGTGCCTTCGGGGCCGTTCGGGGACGCGGTGCCTTCGAGGCCGTTCGGGGACGCGGTGCCTTCGAGGCCGTTCGGGGACGCGGTGCCTTCGGGGCCGTTCCAGGCGGGCGCAGCCCTGTTCGCTCAAAAAAGCTCATTCGCTCTTCAGGGCTGCGCCCGCCTGGAACTCCGGTTTCCCGGGTTCCAGAAATTGCTTCGATTCGCTTTGATTCTCATTGAACCAGACATCGGCATGCTGCCAGGCGAGCAACTGCGGGCATACCCCACGGTGAATAGCCCCTTCCCCTTGAACAAGTGGGGTATGCCCGCGGTTGCTCGCCGGATCGAAGTCGTGTTGTCTGGCCTCATCAACAAATCGCAAAACCCATCGGGATCGTGGCTGCAAACCGCCTGTACCTTGTAATTTCGCCGTTTTGCCACGACAATGACCGCCGCTAAAATCCGCTTCAATTCATTTATGAGGATCACTCCCCCATGAAACAACCTGTTCGTGTGACTGTTACAGGCGCTGCCGGCCAGATTGGCTACGCGCTCGTTTTTCGAATAGCTTCCGGCGCCATGCTCGGAGACGACCAGCCGGTGATACTGCAGTTGCTCGACATCACGCCGGCCATGGAAGCCCTGGAAGGCGTGAAAATGGAGCTTGAGGACTGTGCGTTCCCGCTGCTGGCAGGCATCGTCTGCACCGACGATCCCAACGCCGGCTTCAAGGATACCGATTACGCCCTGCTGGTGGGCGCGCGGCCGCGCGGCCCCGGCATGGAGCGCAAGGACCTGCTGGAAGCCAACGCCGCTATTTTCTCGGTACAGGGCAAAGCGATCAATGATCACGCCAGCCGTGACATCAAGGTACTGGTTGTTGGCAACCCCGCCAACACCAACGCCCTCATCACACAGCGCAACGCGCCCGACATCAACCCGCGCAACTTCACCGCAATGACACGCCTCGACCACAATCGCGCCAAAACCCAGATCGCGCTCAAGACCGGCAAGACCGTCAACGATGTGACCAATATGACTATCTGGGGCAACCACTCTGCAACCCAGTACCCCGATCTCTTCAACGCCAAAGTCGACGGCGAGCCCGCGATCAACCTGGTTGACCAGGCGTGGTACGAAAGCGATTTCATCCCGGTGGTACAACAGCGCGGCGCGGCGATTATCAAGGCCCGTGGCGCGTCCTCTGCCGCATCGGCTGCGAACGCGGCCATCGGACATATGCGCTCCTGGGCACTGGGCACCGAGGGCGACGACTGGGTATCCATGGGCGTGCAGTCCGACGGCTCCTACGGCATTCAGGAAGGCCTGATTTACTCCTTCCCGTGTCATTGCAGCAACGGCGAATGGACCATTGTGCAGGGTGCCGAGGTCGGTGAGTTCAGCCGCGCGAAGATGGCGGCCACCGAGCAGGAGTTGGCGGAAGAGCGCGACGCGGTCAAGCACTTGCTGCCCTAGGTTTCCCGCAATTCGGGCGGCGGGGTCTGGGACTTTGCGCTTGGTACCCCCCCCCGCTCAATCATTCCGGCAAGCGACTGCGCGACTATACCGCTTGCCTAAAGAACAGACCATTCCCAGCTCGCGCTGATTCTGGGTTAAGCTTACGCCATGAACAACACCGCCACGTCAAAGAGTTACCATCACGGCAACCTCCGCGCTGAGTTGCTGACCACCGCCATTGAGCAGTTGCGCCAGACCGGTGTCGACGACCTGAGCCTGCGTGCGCTGGCGCGGTCGGTCGGTGTATCGCAAACCGCGCCCTACCGCCATTTTGCCGACAAAGGGGAGTTGCTGGCCGCGATGGCCACCAGTGGTTACCTGGATCTACTCGACGCCCTGCGCGAGGTCGGAGCCAGGACTGGCGATTGCCCAAACGCACAGTTACTGGCCTTTGCCCATACCTACGTGGATTACGCCGCAACTAACCCGCAGTTGTTCAAACTGATGTTTGGCCCCGCGGTACAACCCACCGTGAAGTACCCGGAACTGCGCAAAGCCAGTCGCGATACGTTTCAACTGGTACAGGATATCCTCCAGCGCGGCGTCGACAGCGGTGTTTTTCGCCCTGTCGATGACATTACCTATATGGCGAATGCGGCCTGGTCCAGTATCTATGGCCTCTCCACACTGCTGGTCGATGCACCGGAGTTGTTCGAGCGCTACATCGATCTGAAACGGCAGGTGGATCTGGGCGTGCAGATCTTCCTGGACGGGGTCAGCGCGGCCCCCTCTCAGGAACATCGCGGAAACGACTGACTCGCTTTGTGTAAAGCAGCCCTCTAATACCCAGTGGGGCCGCGTGAGGTGCCACCAGGGCGTTTCCTGCGGGAGCAACCCTGTTCGCTCAAAAAAGCTTATTCGCTCTGCAGGGTTGCTCCCGCAGGAAACTCCAGCTCACTTCGACGATACGGCTGTGTCTTCGAACACTGAACCTGAGGCGTCTGCAGTGCAAGGCAGACGAGTGCGGGAAGACCCCGCGGCGAATGGCCCCTTCTTTTCAGCAAGCGGGGTCTTCCCGCACTCACCTGCCGGCGTCCGCAGCGGCTACCCCACCACAAGCAAAGTCACTCCGCAGTAGTCGAGAGTACCTTGACGACGCCGGTCACAGCTCCCGCAACACCCGCACCGGCGGCGTAGACACCACCCGGCGACAGCTGAATACGCCGAGGCTGCCGATCACCAGTGCACCACTGAACACACCGATGGGCCACAGCCACGGCGTCGGCGTGTAGACCATATCCATCACCAGGGTTTGCAGGATAAACACCGACAACTCTGCAGCCAGCGTCGCCAGCACTCCGGCGAACAGGCCCAGTGTGGCAAACTCGATCAGCAGGCCGCCCAGGATCAGGCGTCTGGGTGCACCCAGCGCCCGCAGGATGGCGCTCTCGTGTACCCGGGCATCGACACTGGCCTGTACGCCTGCCACCAGCACCAAACCGCCGGCGGCGAGAATCACCACCAGTACCAGGTTAATGGCGGCGGATACCTGGTTGATAATGGTGCGTATCTGCTCCACGACGACATCCATCTCAATCACCGTCACAGTCGGAAACCGGCGTATGAACTGGTTGAGAAACGGCTTGTCGGCGGCGTCCAGATGAAAACTGGTCATGAAGGTTGCGGGGTAATCTGCCAGCACACGGGGCGGGAACACGAGATAAAAATTGGGCCGCATGGACTGCCATTGCAACGATCGTATGCTGGCAACACGCGCCTGCAACGGTTGTGAGCCGACCAGGAAACCGACTGAATCGCCCACCTCAAGGCCCATGCGCTCGGCGAACTCCTCTTCCAGCGATACCAGCGGTTCATCGGTGCCGGGTTGCCACCACTCACCGGCCAGCAACCGGTTGTCGCCGGGGAGCGTATCGGACCAGGTGAAATTGATTTCACGCTGGCGACGCCCCTCCTGCACATCGTCGCTGCTGGGGAGATCCTCCCCCGCAACCGACATGATCCGTCCGCGAATCATAGGGTAAAACGGTTCGCTGGTGATATCTTCCGCACGCATCAACTGCTCAATGGATTGCAGATCCTCTGGCCCGATATTGATCATGAAATGGTTGGGCGCATCACTGGGTAACTGCGCCTGCCACTCATCGATCAGCGATGTACGCACCAGCAGCAATACCAGCAACATCATGATCGCCATCGAAAATATCACCACCTGCAAAGCGTTCGTCCGGCCCCGCCGCTGCAGACCGGCCAGTGCCAGACGCCAGATACTGCCGGCGCTCATTCCCACCAGACGCCCTCCGCGCAGCAGTGTGAGAGCAAGGAAAAACCCGAGCGCTACGGTGACGCCAAGACCTGCCAGCACGGCCAGCGTGAGCTGCCAATCCTGGCTGTACCACCACATCAACAGCGTGACTGCCAGCAAGCCGAGAATGTAGTCGTTGATCGCCTGCCGGTTCTCCATCGGCAGGTCGCGGCGCAACACCCGCAGCGGGCTGGCGAGGCCGAGCCGGCGCAGTGGCGGCCAGGCGAAACACAACAGGCAAGTGAGCGAAGTGACCGCGCCAATG
This sequence comes from uncultured Halioglobus sp., assembly GCA_963976735.1. GTDB lineage: Bacteria > Pseudomonadota > Gammaproteobacteria > Pseudomonadales > Halieaceae > Marimicrobium. The sequence continues at coordinate 26,687 of CAXBLZ010000044.1, read as the reverse complement.
GCGTAAGGACGAGGGCCACTGGGGCCGGGCTGAACCGGCAACTGCTCCGCGAACAGATAGAAAAACAGGGCCTGTATGCCCCATCCCAACAGACAACCCAGCAGCGTCGCGATACCGCCAAGCAACAACAAGCTGGTGCCGTAGAGGCGGTTCACGGTGGCCGAGGTTGCGCCCAGGCTCTTGATGATGGCGACATAATCGTGGTGGCGCTCGCTGAATCGCCGCGCTGCCAGTGCGACTGCCACACCTGCCAGCACCACTGCCAGACTTCCCGCCAGTAACAGAAATCGCTCAGCGCGGTCCAGCGCGCTACCGATGCGGGGCTGGCCCTCTTCGACGGTGACGGCGCGCTGGCCGTCCTCCAGTTGCGGCTCCAGCCACTGCCTGAATGCGGTCAGCGCAGTCGCGTCCCCGGCATACAACTGGCGATACTCGACGCGGCTACCCGGCTGCACGACACCGGTAGCGGGGATATCCCCGTAGTGCATCAACACGCGCGGGCCGTAACCATAAAACGACGCCGCCTGGTCGGGCTCTGTGCGCGCTGCGGCGGCCACCGAAAAGTTCGCATCGCCGATGGTGACTTCATCCCCAATCGTCACATCCAGCAACGCAAACAGGCGGGAGTCGAGCCACACTTCACCCCGGCCGGGGCCTTGCTCCGCTGCCAGTACAGTGCCAAAAGGCTCGGTGCTGTAGGTGATTTCGCCGCGCAGCGGATACCCGTCGGTAACTGCCTTGATCGACGCCAGTGACATGGCGTCCTCTGCCACGTAGACCATGGAGGGAAATTGCAGCGTCAATGCGTGCTGCAAACCCTGTTCTGCTGCCGCTTGCAGCCACTGCGTGGGCAGTTCGCGGCCGCTGGTTACCACCAGGTCAGCGGCGAGGAATCGGTTGCTTTCCTGCTCCAGCGCATTCTGCAAACGCGTGGTAAACGCACTGATACCAGAGACAACACCCACGGCCAGAACAAGGGCCATCACCAACACACCCAGTTCACCACCGCGCCAGTCGCGCGCCAGCATCTTGGTTGCAGTCATCGACATCCGAGCTTACTCCTGCACCAGGGCGCCGCCATCAAGGCGCAGCCGCCGCTGGCAGCGATCTGCGAGAACCTGGTCATGGGTGACCAGCACCAGGGTTGTTCCTTCCTCCCGATTGAGTTCGAACAGCAGGTCGATAATGTGCTCGCCGGTTGTCGTGTCCAGGTTTCCCGTCGGCTCATCGGCAAACAGGATGGCGGGTTTTGAGGCAAATGCCCGCGCCAGCGCCACACGCTGCTGCTCGCCTCCCGACAGTTGCAGGGGATAGTGACCCAACCTGGCCTCAAGTCCCACGCGACGCAGATAGTGCTGCGCCTGTTCCTGCACACTGTTCTGCCCCTGCAGTTCCAGTGGCAGCATCACGTTTTCCAGTGCTGTCAGCGCCGGCAGTAGCTGGAAGGACTGGAACACAAAGCCTATATGCTGGCCGCGAAACCGCGCTCGCTCGTCCTCATCCAGCGCGCCGAGGTCGGTGCCGTCGATATTGACGCTGCCCGCGGTCGCTTCATCGAGTCCAGCCATCAGGCCGAGCAAGGTCGATTTGCCGGAACCGGAGGCGCCGATAATGGCGACAGATTCTCCCGACTTGATTTCCAGCGTGATCCCTTTCAGTATCGCAAGCTCTGTGCCCGCCATGGGAACCCGTTTCTGGAGATTGTCACATTTGATCATGCGTCCTACCCTTTACCACGTTATACGCTCTTCTTGCATTACCGGATGTCTGCTACTGCTGCTACTGACTCAGAGTACGCGCGCCAGTGAACAGAACATCCTGGTGCTGGGCGATAGTATCAGTGCCGCCTATGGTATGTCTCTCGATCAGGGCTGGGTGGCACAGCTTGCCAGTGAACTGCAGCAGGACTACCCACAGTTCGCCGTGGTCAACGCGAGTATCAGCGGTGAAACCACGGCGGGCGGACTGCGTCGATTACCGGCACTGCTGGAAGAACACAAACCCAGCGTAGTCATCATTGAATTGGGGGCCAACGATGGCCTGCGCGGCTATCCGTTGGCGACGCTGCGCAGTAACCTGACTGCGCTGGCAGAACTGGCCCGGGACAGCGGCGCCCGGGTCATCATCCTGCCCATGGAGATTCCGCCGAACTACGGCGCCCGCTATACCAGTGGCTTCCGCGAGAGTTTCCGCGATGTCGCACAGGAGACCGACAGCGTGCTGGCACCGTTCCTGCTGGACGGCGTCGCTACCGATCCGACACTGGTACAGGACGACGGGCTGCACCCGACGGTTGCGGCACAGCCTTTGATACTGGCCAACGTGCTGCCCAGCGTCAGCGAGGTGCTCGCTGAGTTATGAGTCGCTTATCATCACAGGACATTCAGCGCGCCGACAGCGCCGCTATCTGGCACCCCTACGCTCCCGCCACGGGCGGTGCGGCCGTATATCCCGTGGCCAGCGCCAGCGGTGTGCGCCTGGCACTCGCCGACGGCAGGGAGCTGATCGACGGTATGGCCTCGTGGTGGTGCGCGATACACGGCTACAATCACCCGGTGCTCAATCGCGCAGTGGCAGCACAACTGCAGCGCATGTCGCATGTGATGTTCGGCGGGCTGACACACGAGCCCGCTGTGCAACTGGCACAGCTGCTGGTGGAGTTAACCCCACCCGGCCTCGACCGGGTGTTTTTCAGCGATTCCGGCTCGGTATCTGTCGAGGTCGCGATGAAGATGGCGATTCAGTTCTGGTACAGCGTGGGCCAACCGCGCAAGCAAAAACTGCTGTCGCTGCGCAACGGTTATCACGGTGATACTTTCGGCGCGATGTCACTGTGCGACCCGGTGACGGGTATGCACCACCTGTTCGGCGACGCACTGTCACAGCAATTTTTCGCTCCCGCCCCCGCCTGCGCCTTTGATACGCCCTGCGAAGATCGCGATATCGAACAGATGAAAGCGCTGCTGGAAGCACACCACGAGGAGCTCGCCGCAGTGATCGTGGAGCCCGTGGTGCAGGGCGCCGGCGGCATGCGTTTTTATTCTGCCGACTACCTGGTCCGGCTGCGCGCCCTGTGCGACGAACACGATGTCCTGCTTATTTTCGACGAGATCGCCACCGGTTTTGGCCGCACCGGTAAACTGTTTGCGCTGGAACACGCGGCAGTCGTGCCCGATATCCTGTGCCTCGGCAAGGCTCTCACCGGCGGCTATATGACACTGGCCGCGACGCTTTGCAACAGGCGTATCAGTGACGGTATCAGCAGTGGCGATGCCGGTGCCTTTATGCACGGGCCGACCTTCATGGCCAATCCGCTGGCGTGCGCGACCGCCACGGCCAGTATCAAGCTGCTACTATCCCAGCCGTGGCAGCGCACGGTCGCGCGCCTGCACACGGAACTTGCCACCGGCCTGGCGCCGGCACGCGAACTGCCCGCTGTCGCTGATGTGCGCACGCTGGGGGCCATTGGCGTGATCGAACTGCACGAAGCGGTGGATTTGCGCGTCGTGCAACCGATGTTTGTCGAGCGCGGTGTCTGGGTGCGGCCGTTTGGCAAGCTGGTCTATACGATGCCTCCTTACATTATGGGCAGTGCGGATGTGGCAGCGCTGACGGCTGCGATGGTGGATGTGGTGGCGCAGCTTTAGGTTGGGGCTTGTGGTCGGATTAGGAGCTCTGCCACCGGCCGCCGGGTGTCGGGGCGCTCCGCTTGCTCAAAAGAAAGGGCCATTCGCCGCGGAGCGCCCCGACACCCGGCGGCCTGCCAAAGCACGTAATTTGGCTGCCCAAGCTCGACAGGTAGCACAAGGATCAAATCTCGTGTGATGGAGTCCCCTGTGGGTCAGACCCTGAGAGGGAATGCACTTTTTTGACCGAACAGGGTCTGACCCACAGGGGACGGAATCGAAGTCAAGTCCGGTTACCGATCAAACCCTGCTCTCGGGATATGACCGAGTGCACAGAAGATCGCGTCACCCCCAGCGAGCCGCTATGCAAAGGCCACCTCAAACTGCGTCGATCTGCCCCTGCATAAACGTCACTGCTGTACCTGTCATAAATACCCGGCCATCCCTGAGTTCGCAGTCGAGATTGCCACCGCGAGCGGATATCTGCCGGCACTGCAGCCGGTGCTTGTGCAGGCGTGCCGCCCAGTACGGCACCACACTGCAGTGGGCCGAGCCTGTGACCGGGTCCTCGTTGAGGCCGACAGACGGGGCAAAGAAGCGCGAGACCACATCGCAGTCGTCGCCGGGGGCGGAAACGATCACGCAGCGGCTGCTGGCGGCCAACAGCGCGGCAAAATCCGGTGTCAGGCGCTGAATATCATCCTGGAACTCGTACACGTAGAGTAGCGCAGAGGCATCACCGGGCGGCGCCAGCGCCTCGCTGGCGGTGGCGCCCAGTGCCTGACAGATCGCGAGGTCGACATCCAGAGAAACCAGCTCATTCGCCGGGAAATCCAGCGTTATGCTACGGCCTGAGCGAGACACCCTGAGATCGCCACTGCGGGTGTGAAATACGATTTCATCGCCGACGTGATGCAGATGCTCAAACAGCACATGCGCTGCCGCGAGCGTGGCGTGCCCACACAGATCCACCTCTACTTGTGGTGTAAACCAGCGCAACTCATAGCCGTCTGAGACCTGGACCATGTAGGCAGTCTCCGACAGGTTGTTTTCCAGCGCAATGGCCTGCAGCAACGTCTCATCCAGCCATGCCTCCAGTGGCATCACTGCGGCGGGATTGCCTTTAAAAACTGATTCGGCAAAAGCATCGACCTGGTAGATAGGCAGGGACATGGCGTTTCATCACTCTCCTGTGTCAGACGTGTTGTACAAACTGAGTATCCTTTAATATAGTGGCTCCACCCCACGGTGGCCAACTCCCGGTAACGATACCCGATGTCAAAGCGACAACAAACGCCGCTACAGGAAAAATTTTACGCGGTCATTTTCGGTACCGAGACCCCGGCCGGAAAGTGGTTCGATATCATCCTTATTGTGGTTATTCTCGCCAGCGTGGCCGTGGTCATGCTGGATTCAGTGCATAAACTCGATCAGGAGTACGGCGATTTTTACCTAAAGCTGGAGTGGGTGTTTACACTACTGTTTACCATCGAGTACCTGGTGAGGATATGGTGCGCACCTAACCGCAAGGGCTACGTGCTCAGCATCTACGGGGTCGTCGATCTGCTCGCCCTGCTGCCGACCTATCTATCCCTCTTCATACCCCAGACTGCACCACTGCTGATCATTCGACTGCTCCGCATCCTCAGGATATTCCGCGTGCTGCGACTGCTGACGCTGTTGGCGGAAGCCAATATGCTCGCGGGTGCGCTGCGCCGCTCGGGGCGCAAAATATTTGTTTTCTTTGCGTTGATGCTGATTTTGACGACCATTTTTGGCTGCCTCGTCTATGTCGCCGAAGAAGGCCAGAACGGCTTCGACAATATTCCTGTGAGCATCTACTGGGCGATTGTGACGATCACCACAGTCGGGTACGGCGACGTGGTGCCGCAATCGGTAATTGGCCGCATGATTGCGGCCGCGGGCATGCTGATCGGCTACGCGGTAATCGCTGTGCCGACAGGCATTATTACTGCCGAGCTCACCGTGGCGCAGCAGAAACAGCGAGACAGGGAGACACGCGATTCGCGAAACTGCAGCAATTGCGCCTCCGTGGAGCGCGATCCTGAGGCCCACTACTGCCGCAATTGTGGCTCGCCTCTGCCGAAACCCGGGCACGCATCGCCCTGAGGCCGCAGCGGGGATCGACACGGGGGTGTGCACCAGCAGCAAAAAATGGGATTATTGCGGCGCTATTTTGATGCGACTCGCCTAAGATGCAAATTGCCGCGTGGCCAGTCAACTGGCAACAGCAGATCTAACAATAACTCGAACGAGGCTCTCACTATGAAACACCTGCAAAGACACTCCCTGGCCATTGCTATCGGCGCTGCTGCGCTGGCCGTTACGCCCACCACACTGCTGGCTGACGGGACGCTCGAAGAGGTTGTTGTCACCGCGCAAAAGCGCACACAAAACCTGCAGGATGTGCCGGTTGCGGTGACCGCGTTTACCGGTCAAATGCTCAGGGATTCCGGTGTGCGCGACATGTTTGAACTCTCCTCAATCGCTCCCAGCCTGAGTGTCGAGCAGACCCAGACATCGTCCAATACCACATTTGGCATTCGCGGGATTTTCACCAGCGCACAGAACTTCGGCCTGGAACCCTCGGTAGGCCTGTATGTCGACGGGGTCTACCGTTCGCGCCAGGGGTCAATGATTAATAACATGGTCGATATCGCGTCGGTGGAAGTGCTGCGTGGCCCGCAGGGAACCCTGTTCGGTCGCAATACGCCCGCGGGCGCAATCCTGATGAACAGTGTCGCTCCGGATTTTGAGGGCTCGGGCTACCTCGAAGCGGGCGCGGGAGATTACGGCCTCTGGAACATCAATGGTGCCAAGTCACTTACCGTGATTGACGATGTACTCGCCGTTCGAATGACCGGCTTCAATATGGACCGCGACGGCACCATCGACGTCGTTGGTAACAATGTGCAGCAGGACAATGCCATCAACGACAGAAACCGCTGGGGGCTGCGCTTTCAGGCGCTGTACACACCGACCGACGACCTCACTCTGCGGTTTATAGGCGACCACTCTGAAGTGGATGAGGTGTGCTGCGCGGTCGGCAACTGGGAGAACAACTTCTACGCCCAGAACCCGCCGCCACCGCAAAAGCCTGGCACCGACCTGACCGTGCAGGATCAACTGGGCGGCACCGTGCTCAAGGGCAGTGACTTCTACGACTACAAGGTCAGCACCAGCTTCAAGCCCGAATCACAAAACAAGGACGAGGGGGTGTCTCTGCAAGCGGACTGGCAGACCGATTATTTCCTGGTTACCAGCATTACGGCCTATCGCAAACACGAGGCCTACGACAGGATCGATGCCGACTTCTACGATATCGATGCACTGATAAGAGTGAACGATCTCACGCAGAAGCAATACTCGCAGGAGCTGCGTTTCAGCGGAGACGCTTTCAATGACAAGCTGAACTATGTCACCGGCTTGTATTACTTCCACCAGAAACTCGACTCGACAACCGACACAATACTGGGTGCCGATGCCTATATTCTCGCTAGCGCGTTTCTGGAAATTAGCCCTCCCCTGCCGCCAGCGACGCTGCCAGCCGGCGGTTCGGCGCTGAATACCGCAGACCAGAAACATGACAGCTACGCCATATTTGGCCAGGCTGACTATCACATCACCGACCAATGGGTGCTGACAGCCGGCCTGCGCTGGACCGATGAAAACAAGGAGATGACCAATATTTTCACCGAGACCCCCGACGACCCGGTACCCGCGGGCTTTTTTGGGTTGACGGAGTTGGCGCCGAGACCCAACATCGATGAGGACTTCAACGAGAGCAAGGTGACCGGCACCTTAAAACTCAGCTGGTTTATGAACGATAAAACGATGTTCTACGCCTCCTACGGCACCGGTTACAAAGCGGGCGGCATCAACACCGACAGGGTCCCGGCTGCCGCTGATACAGTGTTCGAACCTGAGACGGCGGAATCCTATGAAATAGGCATGAAAGCGGAGTTTCCGGATCAGGCACTGCGGGTCAATGTCGCGCTGCACAAGACTGACACCAACGACCTGCAGACAATCTCCTTCCAGGGTGCCGGCTTCGTGCTGGATAACGCCGGTACCGCCGAGACCTACGGTGGCGAACTCGATTTGATGTGGCTGCCGACCGACAGCACAACCATCACGCTCGGTTACGCCTACAACCACGCCGAGTACTCCGATTTCGAAAATGGCCCGTGCTGGTCGGGAACGCCCTGGCAGACCAGCACGCCTGACCCGGATACCAATTTCGATGCCAATGGCAATCCCACCGGCTCATGTGACCGCAGCGGCGGCATGGTCTCTGGCAACCCCGAAAACGTGGTCGCGCTAACCGCCAACCAGCAGTTTCGCGTCACCGACAGCATCGGCGGTTTCGTCAACGGCGAATACATCTGGACCGATGAGCGCATGACGGATGTTAACAATGATCCCGAGAAACTGGATGGCTCCTATTATGTGGTCAACCTGCGCGCAGGGCTGGTCTACGAACCCTGGGATACCACCCTCACCTTCTGGGGACGCAACGTGTTCGACGCCAAGGCGACTTCAACCATTGCCGATGCCGTCGCGCAGACCGGGCGCTTCATCGCGTACTACAAAGAGCCCCCCACCTGGGGTGCCACCCTGCGCTGGGATTTCTAGAAGCCGGTAAAAAGCCGCCTGTCACCCCGGCAGGCGCATGCTATAATCCCCGCGTTTTTCTCAAGACGCGACTTTTCATGGCCACACCCCTTTTTTCCTATCGCAAGTTCTGGGCCGAGTGCTTCGGCCCGGCCCCGGAACTGCCCATGTCTCGCGCCGAGATGGATGCGCTGGGCTGGGACAGCTGCGACATCATCATTGTCACTGGCGACGCGTACGTGGATCACCCCAGTTTCGGCATGGCGGTCATCGGGCGCCTGCTGGAAGCGCAGGGCTTCAGGGTGGGCATCATCGCGCAACCGGACTGGACCTCCACCGCTGATTTCGAGGCGCTGGGCGCGCCCAACCTGTTCTTCGGGGTCGCCGCTGGCAACATGGATTCCATGATCAACCGCTACACCGCCGATAAAAAACGGCGCAATGACGACGCCTACACACCGGGGAATACCGGTGACAAGCGGCCGGACCGGGCAGTGATCGTGTACAGCCAGCGCCTGCGCCAGGCGTACCGCCAGGTGCCGCTGGTGATCGGCAGCATTGAGGCCAGCCTGCGCCGCATCGCCCACTACGACTACTGGAGCGACAAAATACGCCGCTCCATTTTGCTGGACAGCAGCGCCGATATGCTGCTGTACGGCAATGCCGAGCGCGCCATCGTGGCGCTGGCTCACAGGCTCGCGGCCGGCGAGCCCATCCACAGTATTCGCGATCTGCGCGGCACCGCGTTTGTGCGCAAGCGCGTGCCCGATGACTGGCGTGTCATCGACTCCAGCAGTATCGATGTCGTCGGCCCCGTCAGCGAACCGATCAATCCGTACATCGACACGACCAGCGCAGCGTGTGCCAGCAAATCGGATTCGGCGGCCGCGGCCGCGGCAGAGCCCGTGACACTGATCGGCAATATCGACGACCAGACCACCCAGGCTGTGATTCGCATCCCGGCGTTTGAGCAGGTGCGCAGTGATCCCGCCCTGTACGCGCACGCATCACGCGTGTTGCACAAGGAGACCAACCCGCACAACGCCAGGCCGCTGGTACAGGCCCACGGCGAGCGGGAAGTCTGGCTCAACGCGCCCCCTATCCCGCTGGAAACCGACGAGCTGGACAGGGTGTTCGAGCTGCCCTACACCCGCCTGCCGCACAGTCGCTATGGCGACGCGCGTATCGTCGCCTACGAGATGATCCGCCACTCGGTCAATATCATGCGCGGCTGCTTTGGCGGCTGCACCTTCTGCTCGATCACCGAGCACGAGGGCCGCATCATCCAGAATCGTTCCGAGGATTCCATCATCCGCGAGATCGAACAGATTCGCGACACCTCGCCCGCGTTTACCGGCGTGATCTCGGATCTCGGCGGCCCTACCGCGAATATGTGGCGTCTCGCCTGTAACAGCAAGGAAGTGGAGGCCAAGTGCCGCAAGCTGAGCTGCGTGTTTCCAGGCATCTGCAAGAATCTGAACACTGACCAGATGCCACTGGTGAATCTCTACCGCCGCGCCCGAGAGGTCCAGGGCGTGAAGAAAGTACTGATCGCTTCCGGCCTGCGCTACGATCTGGCAGTACAGACACCCGCTTACGTGGAAGAACTGGTGACCCATCATGTCGGCGGCTACCTGAAAATCGCGCCGGAGCACACCGAGGATGGGCCGCTGTCGAAGATGATGAAGCCGGGTATTGGCTCTTACGAACAGTTCAAGGCCATGTTTGAAAAATACTCGCTCGCCGCCGGCAAAAAGCAGTACCTGATACCCTATTTTATCGCTGCCCACCCCGGCACTTCGGACCGGGATATGATGCATCTGGCGCTGTGGCTCAAAAGCAACAAGTACCGCGCCGATCAGGTACAGACGTTTTATCCCTCGCCGATGGCCACGGCTACCGCGATGTACCACAGCGGCAAAAACCCGCTGAAACGGGTCACTCACAAAAGTGACAGCATGCCGACCGTGAAAGGCCTGTCGCAGCGACGTCTGCACAAGGCGTTCCTGCGCTACCATGATCCGGATAACTGGCCGGTATTGCGCCAGGCCTTAAAAAAAATGGGACGCTCCGACCTGATCGGCAACGGCAGCAAGCAGCTCGTCCCTGCGCGACAACCGGCCAAACAGCATCCGGTAGTAACACCGGGCACCCGTCCATTCGCCACCCAGCATAATGGTGTGGTGAAGGTACCTGGCCGACGCAAGCGTTCGTCGCGGCGCTAGGGTTCCCGTTTTCACTCAACACCATAAATTTATAAGGAGTAACACCATGACTATTTCACGCCCGTTTTGCGCACTGATACTGGCACTGCTCTGCAGCGGGGTATTTGCCGCCGAGCCCACCGTGGATTCGCCGTTGCCAACGCTTAACATTATGGAGCGCGGCGAACTGACAATGTCCGGTGACGAGTTCACTTTCACACCCTGGCGATCAGACGCGAACCTCGGCAAAGTACAGGTATTCCAATACTTCGGCGCCACCATGAGCGACAGCAAGATATTTGAACCCTTCACTGATCTGCTACAGGAGAGTCTTGAGCCCGGCACTGTCCACGTCACCACCGTGTTGAATCTCGACGCCGCAATGTGGGGTACTACAGGGTTTGTAATTTCAGAGCTTGAGAAGAACAAACGCCAGCACCCCGACGCAACAATGGTCGTTGACGACAAGGGGACAGGGCTTGTCGAATGGGATTTAGGCGAGACCGGCAGTGGTCTCATCATTACCGACGCCAAGGGTGTGGTGAAATATTTCACCCGCAAGTCGTTGAGTGAAGAGGAACTGACTGCGGCACTGGAACTGGTGCGAGCCAATGCAGATAGCTAGCCGTTCAACCATCGAACAACCACAATAGCGAGCAGTCGGATTGGCCACTGGTGGTAACCATGAACAAGAAAGTCCTCTACCCTGTTCTGCTGCTGCTCGCCGGTGTTTTCGTCGCCTTCCTGATCGCTGTAAACAAGCCTGAAATCGCGCCGGAGCCGTACGAACACATCGTGCCAGCGGTGCGCGTATTGAAAGCGGAAACCGCCGCTGAGTATCTCAGTATTGGCTCACAGGGCACGGTACAACCGCGTAGCCAGAGCGAGTTGATTCCCGAAGTCTCGGGCCGTGTTGTCTGGATTTCGCCGTCACTGGTGAATGGCGGCGCATTCCGCGAAGGCGATGTACTGCTGCGCATCGACGATGCAGACTACCTGACATTGGTGGCGCGCAGTGAGGCGGCGGTAATGCGCTCGCAGTCCGAGCACAACCACGCCAGCGACGAATTGAAACGCCTGTCCAGCCTGAATGAACAGAAGCTGGCCAGCGAACAACAGCTCGACGACGCCCGCCAGACGGCACAGGTGAAAAAGGCCAACCTGATTGATGCACAGGCCAGCCTGGATCAGGCGCGTCGCGATCTCTCGCGCACACAACTGCTGGCACCTTTTGACGGACTGGTGAGAGCGGAGCATGTGGATATCGGGCAATTTGTCACCCGTGGCCAGTCCATCGGCACCGTTTATGCAACAGACTATGTCGAGGTCAGGTTGCCGATCGCCGCCGATCAACTGGGTTACCTCGGACTCCCCTTCTCCACCCGAGGTCAACTACCCGCCGCGCTGCGCCCGCCCGTGACAGTGGCAGCAGATTTCGGCACCACCCGCCTGTTATGGGAGGGACAACTGGTGCGACTGGAAGCACAGATCGACGAGGAAACGCGCATGATATACGGTGTCGCGCGCCTGCGCCTTGACGATGACGACGACAGCCCGCTGCTGCCCGTCGGTATGTTTGTTCAGGCGGAGATTCGCGGGCGCAAAGTGGACGATGTGATCCGCCTGCCCCGCTCTGCCATGCGCGACAACAACCAGGTGCTGGTCGTCGACGCTGAAAACCGATTGCATTTCCGCCAGGTCTCACTGCTGCGGCTGGAGCACGACGACATTCTGGTCAGCAGCGGCGTGAACGATGGCGAACTGGTGTGTATATCACCGATGCAAACCGTTGTAGATGGCATGCTCGTCCAGCCCGTCTTCGAGTAAGCAGACGCCCCCATGCATAAAATGATTGCCTGGTTTGTCCACAATCCTGTTGCGGCCAACCTGTTGATGATGATCCTTGTCGCCGGCGGGCTGCTGGCGTTGCCGCTGATCCATCAGGAAGAGTTCCCCACACTCGATGTCGACGCGGTACAGATCCGGGTGCCCTATCTTGGCGCTGCCCCGGAGGAGGTAGAGTCAGCGGTCTGTGTGCGTGTCGAGGAGGCAATCGAGGGCACAGAGGGAATCGACAAGGTCACCTCGCAGGCCTCGGAAGGGTTCTGCTCGGTGAATGTCGAATTGGTCGCAGGCGTTGACAAGACCAAGGTTGCCAATGACATCAAGAGCAAGGTCGACGCCATCGATGCCTTTCCGGCGGAAACCGAACAACCGATTACCGCGGAAGTCAGCATCATCGCCACCGTATTCGAGATCGCCGTTTCCGGACCGGCCGATGAGCGCACACTCAGGTTTATCGGCCAGCGAATGCGCGATGATCTCGCCGCACTTCCCGGTGTCTCCAAGGTAGAGCTGGAGTTCTCCCGCCCGTATGAGATCTCCGTGGAGGTGTCCGAGCATACGCTCAGGCGGCACGGCCTGACACTGGCAGAAATCGGCCAGGCGATCCAGCGCTCCTCGCTGGATATCCCCGGTGGATCGATCAAAACCGACGGTGGGGAAATCCTGTTGCGCACCACAGGACAGGCCTACCGCGGCCAGCAGTTTGAAGACATTGTTGTTCTCACACGCGCCGACGGCACCAGCCTCACGCTGGGCGAGATCGCCACGGTTATCGACGGCTTTGAGGAGAGTGACTTGCAGGCGCGCTTTGATGGCTATCCAGCGGTGTCGCTGAAAGTATCACGTGTCGGCGAAGAGGATATTGTGCTGATCGCCGAGCGCGTGAAAGCCTACCTCGAGCAGGCGCGCTCCGAGGTACCCGAGGGTATCGCCATCACTATCTGGCAGGACGAATCGCAGGATCTGGTCGACCGTCTCGACGCACTCTCCAGCAACGCCCGCAGTGGCCTGTTGATGGTGCTGCTGATACTCACCTTATTTTTGCGCTTTCGGCTGGCACTGTGGGTCGCCGCCGGAGTTCCTGTCGCGCTGCTGGGCACCGTCGCCATATTCCCGTTGGCTGGGCTGTCTATCAGCACTGTATCGGTGATGGGCTTCATACTGGTGCTGGGTATCCTGGTTGACGATGCGATTGTAGTGGGCGAGCGCGTCTACGCACTGGAGCAATCCGGCAGTCCACCAGAGGAGGCTGCCCGCATCGGCACCCAGGACGTATCGCTGCCGGTGGTATTCGGCGTGCTGACCACGATGGCCACGTTCATTCCCATACTCAGTATCCCAGGCCCAATGGGCGGCTTTTACAAACCACTGGCGTACACGGTGATCGCCGCCCTGATCTTCAGCCTGATCGAATCGCAGTTGATTCTGCCCTCCCATCTCGCGCATCGCTCGGTGAAACGCTCTACCGAAAAAAACTGGCTGGCGAGCCGCTGGCTGGCACTGCAGGACCGCATTTCCAACTCACTGACGACCGTCGCCACCGACTACTACCAACCCGCTGTCAATCGCGCATTGGAGTGGCGCTATGTGACCATCGCGCTGGGCATTGTCGCGCTGGCACTGATGCTGTCGCTGTTTGCCAGCGGGCGCATGCAGTTCCAGTTTTTCCCGCCGGTGGAAGGTACGCATCTTTATGCGACACTGACCATGCCCGAGGGCACGCCGATCGAGAGCACGGCGAGAGCCGTCGCGAGGATTGAAGCCGCAGGGGAGTTGCTGCGCCAGGAACTGGATCGGGATCTGGCAGAGGGTGAGAGCAGCAAGATTGCCCACGTGATCAGCAGTATTGGCTCGTTCATTCCCAAGGGCAGTATCAGCAGTACGGTATCCGCAAGCAATCTGGCGGAGATCGGCATCGAGCTCAACCTGCCGCGCAACTATTCGGGCATTTCCACCAGCACCTACGCCAATCGCTGGCGTGAGCTTACCGGCAGTATCCCCGATGCCATTGAACTCGGTTTCACCTCAGAGGCTTTCGGCTTCGGCAAAGCGGTATCGCTGGAACTGTACGGCAAGAACTTCGATGAAATGCGGGACGCGGCCGCAGAGGTGCGTCTGGCACTGCAAGGCTACAACGGCGTGATGGATGTCAGCGATTCATTCCGCGGTGGCAAGCAGGAAATACAGCTTGAGCTCCTGCCGGGAGCCCGCAACCTCGGGCTGACCCTTACCGATCTCGGCCAGCAGGTGAGGCAGGCCTTCTATGGCTATGAAGCCCAGCGCATACAACGCGGCAAGGACGATATCCGCGTGATGGTGCGATACCCCGAGGCAGAGCGGCGCTCACTGGGCGATCTGGAGGAGATGCGAATACGCACGCCAGCCGGCGCAGAAGTGCCGTTCAGCAGTGTCGCCAGCGCCACTCTCGGCCGCGGATACACAACGATACGTCGTGTGGATGGGCAGCGAGTGGTGACCGTCACCGCTGATGTGGATCGCACCGTCGCCACGCCCGAGTCCATTATCAGCTCGCTCCAGAGCGATGTACTGCCACAAATCCTGAGCCGCTATCCCGGTGTCAGTTTCGGGCTCTCCGGAGAGGCTGAAGAGCGCAGCGAATCGATGGGTGCGCTGCTCAGTAGTGCGATGCTGGCACTGCTGGTCATTTACGCACTGCTGGCGATACCACTGCAGTCCTACCTGCAGCCACTGATTATCATGAGTGTGATACCGTTTGGTATCGTCGGTGCGATCGTCGGCCATCTGTTGCTGGGTATGGATCTGGTGTTCTTCTCGCTGCTGGGCATCGTCGCGCTCTCCGGGGTCGTGGTGAACTCCAGCCTGGTACTGGTCGACCATATCAATAAGCAACGAGTGCAGAACAGCGAGTTGCTGACCGTGGTCGGTCACGCTGGCAGCGTGCGATTCCGGCCCATTGTGCTAACCAGCATCACCACGTTTGTCGGGCTGATACCGATGATGCTCGATACCACAATCTCCACCGGCCTGTTCAAGCCCATGGCTGTTTCGCTGGGTTTTGGCGTGCTGTTCGGGACTCTGATCACCCTTTTCCTGGTGCCCTGCCTGATTGTGGTACTGGATGATTTCTCGCGGCTACTGCAGCGCCGTGAGACGCGATTCGAGCACTAGCGAGCCACAGGTCGAGCGCCGCTACCCCTGCTCTTATCAATAAAGAAATTCAATTATCGAATTAGCCCCGATTAATTTGTCATGCATCCCCGGCTGTACTAGTGTTATAGCACACCATCTGGTGATCAAGTAAAACCTCCGGGAGATACGTTATGTCGTTAAAAAACAGCAAGACAGAACAAAACCTGAAAGATGCTTTTGCCGGTGAATCACAGGCCAACCGCCGCTACCTCTACTTCGCCAACAAGGCCGACGTGGAGGGCTACAATGACGTATCGGCTGTTTTTCGCTCCACGGCGGAGGGTGAAACAGGTCACGCCCACGGCCATCTGGAATACCTGGAAGAGACCGGTGACCCGGCCACAGGCCTGCCGATAGGCAGCACTGCAGACAACCTGAAGGCCGCCATCGCGGGGGAAACCCACGAGTACACGGATATGTATCCCGGCATGGCGAAAACGGCCCGCGATGAGGGTTTTGACGAGATTGCCGACTGGATGGAAACACTGGCCAAGGCCGAGCGCAGTCACGCCAATCGTTTCCAGAAAGCACTGGATACCCTGAACGACTGACGTCGACAGTGGGGTGGCGGCACTGGGCACCCCTCCTGTACACCCCGACCTGAAACCTTGATGGCAACCCTGGGGGCGCATCGGTGAGAGAAGGAAACCTGGAAGCACCTACGCGGCATCCGATCGACTGGAAATCCGGGGATTACTGGGACCGGACCAGTCTGGAACAGGAACTGGAGCGCGTCTACGATATTTGCCACGGCTGTCGCCGCTGCGTGAGCCTCTGTGACGCCTTCCCAACCCTGTTCGACCTCGTCGATGAGTCCGAGACCCTGGAGGTGGATGGTGTCGATAAAGCCGACTACGGCAAGGTGGTGGACCAGTGCTATCTCTGCGATCTCTGCTACATGACCAAATGCCCGTACGTCCCGCCACACGAGTGGAACGTTGATTTCCCGCACCTGATGCTGCGGGCCAAGGCCGTCAAGTTCCGCGAACACGGTGCCAGGCTGCGCGACCGGGTGCTCACCAGCACCGATACCGTGTTCGGTCTCACCTCGATACCGCTGGTCGATGTCACTGTGAACGCATTCAATGCCAACACCGGCTTTCGCAAGGTACTGGAGTCGGTCTCAGGTATTCACCGGGAGGCGCCGATCCCGACATTTCACAGCAGTACCATGAGGAAGCAGATCGCCCCGCTGCTGCACCCCGTGACACCCACCCCTGTCGGCACCACCACCGGCAAGCTGGCACTGTATGCCACATGTTACGGCAACTATAACAGCCCGGACATCGGCGTTGATTTTGTCAGGGTGTTCCAGCACAACGACATACAGATTGATGTCGTGCCCAAAGAAAAATGCTGTGGCATGCCCAAGCTGGAGCTGGGCGACCTCGACTCTGTGGCACGCTTGAAAGAAGCCAATATTCCGGTATTGGCCAAACTGGTTGACGAGGGCTACGACCTGACCGCACCGATACCCTCCTGCGTATTGATGTACAAGCAGGAGTTACCACTGCTCTATCCAGACGATGCCGATGTAAAAAAGGTACAGGCTGCCTTTTTTGATCCGTTTGAGTACCTGTGGTTGCGACACAAGGGAGGCGCACTGAAGACTGAATTTCCAAACGCCCTGGGAGACATCGCCTATCAGGTTGCCTGCCACCAGCGGGTACAGAACATAGGCCTGAAAACCCGCGATATACTCAATCTGGTACAGGACACCACGGTCACAGCACACGAACGCTGCTCCGGCCATGATGGCACCTACGCGGTTAAGAAGGAAACGCGTGACAAGTCCGTGAAGATTGCCCGCCCCGTTGTGCGCAAAGTGGATCAGCAGGACCCGGATCATTTCATGAGTGACTGCCCCATGGCCGCCACTCACATCGCCAACCTGTCCGAGAAAATCGACAAGGCCGAGCACCCCATGACGCTGCTGCGCATGGCCTATGGTCTTTAGCTTAGGGAGACAACGATGACTACCCTGTCGCGCGCTGACCTCTGGTCACTGGAAGAGTACTCCGAACGACGCCCTGCGTTCAGGGCACAGGTGATCGCGCACAAAAAGACGCGCCAGATCGGGCTCGGTGAGCATGCCAGACTCTACTTTGAGGACGCGCTGACAATCCGCTACCAGATCCAGGAGATGCTGCGAATAGAAAAAGTGTTTGAAGCGCACGCGATCGCTGAGGAACTGGAGGCCTATCAGCCCCTGATCCCCGATGGGCACAACTGGAAGGCCACCTTCATGATCGAATATGAAGATGCCGACGAGCGTGCGCAACAACTGGCGCGGATGATCGGGATAGAGGACACGGTGTGGCTGCAGGTAGATGATTGTGAGCGCATCTACCCGATTGCCGACGAGGACCTGCCACGGGAAAATGACACCAAGACGTCCTCGGTACACTTCCTGCGCTATGAGCTCTCGCCCGAGATGATAGCCGCAGTGCACGCGGGCGCCGCTGTCCGGGCCGGCATCGATCATACTGCCTACACCGTGGACGGCATTCAGTTGCCAGCGATCGTGCGCGATTCACTGGCCAACGACCTGCAGCCAGTGAGGTTGAACTAGCGCCCCGAACGCTTCTTGGTATAGCGCGTCGCGAGGGCCTGCAGGGGGTCATCGGGCCAGGGATGCTTGGGATAGCGGCCTTTCATTTCGCGTTTCACCTGGGGGTATCCATTGGCCCAGAAACCGGCGAGATCCTGCGTGATTTGCAGTGGCTGCCGGGCCGGTGATAGCAAATGCAGCAACAGGGGTATACGCCCCTCAGCTATCGTAGGTGTATCTTCACAACCGAACATCTCCTGCAACTTCACCGCCAGCACTGGCGGATGCTGGCAGTAGTCGATGGCGACATTGGAACCGGAGGGCACAGCCCAGAGCTCCGGTGCCAAGCGCTCCAGATCGAGCGGCAGCGGCCAGGGCAGCAGTCCTCGCAGGATACTCTTCAGATCCAGGTTGTCGAAATCCTCCAGCCGACGCACTGGACCCAGATACGGCAACAGCCACGACTCCAGCGAGTTGAGCAAGGCCTGGTCGGACAGGTCCGGCCAGGGATTATTGTCGCCATCAGCCAGTGCCTGATGCAGCAACATGATCCTGGCCCGCCACTGGTGCAGCTTGTTAGTCCAGGGCAGTATCGCCAGGCCTTTCTTACGCACTACACCCAGCAACGCTTCCTCCCTGGCCTGTTCAGGAATGTCATCAAGTGGCGAGGTCGCGTACACAATACTGCCTATCAGACTGCGGCGTTCGGCGACAAATCGTTCTTTGCGATAGTCCCACTCCACATGCTCGATCTCGCGCACGAGTGGCGATAACAAATCGGAGAATGCGTTTGCATTTAACCCGGTGGCACTGTAGATCCGGTCCACTGATTCACCCGCCTGCCCTCCCAGTTCGACCACCGCCAACCACGGCGTCCGGGCCAGACCATCCTCCCTCGGCAATACGGCACTGCGCCCACTACTGAGCTGGTACTGACAGCCATCACCGTCCGGCCGCAATCGCGCGATGCGATCCGGATAGGCACTGGCCAGCAACACCCCGAGTATATCTTCCTGCGCGACACTGATGGCGAATTTACGCGGCTTGTGAAGATCGCTGGCCAGACGCGCATAACGACGCGCCTGCTGCCAGACTCGCTTGAACCATCCTTGCAATTCTGCTGGACACCTTCCACGCCCCATCAGCACGGCAACGGTTGTCTCGATATTGACGCCGCGAGCGCCAAGGGGGTAGCGCTCGGACAGTATCGCCGCAAGCAGGCACGCCGTTTCCACAGCCTGGAGATCACAACCCACCAGCAACATATGCGCGAGACGGGGATGCAACGGCATCTGGGCCAATCGCACTCCGTGGGGAGTTAACTGGAATTTGCCGGCGTTATTGCGAAACGCCGCCCCACATTGTTCCAGTATCGAAATGGCCTGTGCATAGGAGGCGGCGGGGGGCTGGTTCAACCAGCGCAGCTCACTGTAGTCTTCCACACCCCACGACAGCAGTTGCAGCGCCATCGGCGCGAGATCGGACTGCAGTATCTCTGGTGTGACATGCGCCACCAGTCGCTCCTGCTGTTGCTCTGTCCACAGCCTGTAACAGTATCCGGGGGCGAGCCTGCCAGCGCGACCCCGACGCTGTTCCGCCGAGGCGCGGGAAATACGTCGCATTGCGAGACGGGTCAAACCGGTAGGCGGATCAAAAACGGCCTCTCGCACCAGACCCGAATCCACCACCACCGTGATCCCTTCAATGGTGAGGCTGGTCTCAGCGACATTCGTGGACAGTACCACCTTACGCATGCCTTCAGGTGCCGGTTGCACTGCCAGCTGCTGCCGTTCCAGCGACAGGCCACCATAGAGCGGTGCTATCTGCACAGAATCATCGCCGATAACCTTCAGCGCGTCTGACAGATGTCGCGCTACCGCGCTGATCTCACGCTGACCGGGCAGAAATACAAGGACACTGCCCTCGCGCTCTCGCAGCGCCTGCAATACCGTATTCACGGTGGGTTCGACAATAGAGTTGCGCAGTTGGTAGGGGTCGCCGTAGCGGGTTTCTACCGGGTACTGGCGCCCGCTGGAAGTGACGACAGGGGCGTTGCCCAACAACCCGGATACGACCTCACCGTCCAGCGTGGCGGACATCACCAGCAGTTTCAGCGCTGACCCCTCGCGGAATAATTCACGGCCGTGCAGGGCCAGCGCCAGACACAGATCAGAATCGAGGTTGCGTTCATGGAACTCGTCAAAGATCACCAGGCCGATATCTTCCAGCCCCGGGTCCTGCTGCAATTGATGTGTGAGTATGCCCTCGGTGATGACCTCTATGCGCGTGCGCTCGCTGACGGCGCTTTCCATCCGGATGCGGTAACCCACTGTCTCGCCGACGGCCTCACCCAGCAACGACGCCATCCTGGCAGCGGCGGCACGCGCAGCCATACGCCGGGGCTCGAGCAACAGGATTTTGCGCTGCCCCAACCACGCTTGATCGAGCAGTGCCAGCGGTACAATGGTGGTTTTACCGGCGCCGGGCGGTGCTTGCAACACGAGTTCATCACCCTGGGCCAGATGCAGTTTAAGGCTGTCCAGAACCTCGACAATGGGGAGTTCAGTGATGCTGTCAGATATCATCTGCCGATAGTAACGGAGCCAGGTCCGCGAGGCTATGAAATACGCTGCCCTCGACGGGTCAACCACGCGAACAAAACTGAACAGCAACCGACCCGAGGGGTTTGGCCACCGGCGACACGCCAAACATGAGACTGGATTTAAGGTCGCGTACTGTTATGATTCCCGGCACTGCCTGTCGACCTGAGGAGTGCATCCATGGTTCTGCTTACACTTGGCGTCCTGCTATTTGCCTTCGTTCACTTCATCCCTGCCCTTGCCCCCACGCTGAAAACACGCGGCCTCAAGCAGCTTGGTGAGAACGGGTACAAGGGAGTCTTCTCGTTGCTGCTGCTGGTGGCGTTCGCGCTGATCATCACAGGCTGGCGCAGCATCGAGCCGACCCAACTGTACCAACCGCCACCAAGCCTGCATAAAATTGCGCTGGCATTATTGGTGTTTGCTTTTCTGCTGATGGTGGTGAGCGCACGCAATTCGCGCCTGCGGCTGCTGGTAAGGCATCCGCAACTCACCGGTGTCGCTCTGTGGGGATTGAGCCACCTGATTCTGAATGGTGACAATCGTTCGACAGTTTTATTTGGTGGCATGATGTTGTGGGCGCTGATTGAGATCGTCGCAATCAGCAAGCGCGAGGGTGTGTGGATCAAGGCATCACCGCCCTCCTGGGGCGCAGAGGCGGTAACGGTATTTATCGCGGCGGTCACTGTAGCGGTTGTCGTTTACATCCACCCGTGGCTGAGCGGCATGCCGGTCTGGTAACTACGCTCGACTGGCGGAACGCAGTTTTGGACTCAATCAACCAACTCGATCTCAAGGCTGTCGAGCAGACGTACGGCCTCGAATCGACTGAAGCGCGCCTTCTCAATTCTGTTTTGGTAGATGTCGATATCGTAATTGGTAGCCTCGGTAAAATCGGCACCGGACAAATTCGTTTTGCCGAAGAAACTGCCTGTGAAATCGGTATAGGTGAAATTGGATTTGCTGAAATCGCCGTCGCGGAAGTCGACATCACGGGCCCGGCATTCCTCCAACACCAGTTCCTGCAGGGAGAGACCATAGAAAGAACAGTCGTTCAGTATTGATGTGTAAAACTTGATCGGCGATGTGAATATCAACCCTGGCCAGGTAGCTTTTGTCCAGTTTATGCCAATCAACTTGGAATCGCGGAAACTCACATCAGCGTATTTGCTGTACTCGATTTTCACATTACTCAAGTTGCATCCGACAAATTCGCAGTCGACAAAATTACAGCGTTTGAATATCGCATCTGAGAAGTCACAGTTTTCAAAGGTACAACCTTCGAACTCTTTGCAGGCAATTTCCAGGCCGACGCAATCCAGGTTGTGGAATTGCTCTGACCAGTACTCAGCGTCGTCATTCAGTTTCACTGGGTCGCTCCGCGCTGCACTCGACTGCGCGCAATACAATGGAATAGTTTCAGCGGGTTCACTGCCGACCGGATTTACCCAAGCCGCTCAATGCGAGGTCACTTTTTTCTTGCCGCATCGAGTGCAGCGGTAGACCGTCACCAGCTTACCGGCTTTGACGTCAAACTGTTTATCCTTGTCCACCGCCCATTTATGGTGACCGTGGCGGCACAGCGTATTGCCCCTGTGTTTTTCTTTCAGGGACGGTTTGCGAAAGGGAATAACCTCAGCCATGATCCGGACGTTATCAATACTACAGAAGCGTGCGATGAACGGCGGCATTCCACGACGCCTGGCGCTTGCGTCTCGCTGCTGCCGTCATACTTACCGCAAACTCGCGCTCGGCCTGCCAGATGTG
This sequence comes from uncultured Halioglobus sp., assembly GCA_963976735.1. Lineage (GTDB taxonomy): Bacteria > Pseudomonadota > Gammaproteobacteria > Pseudomonadales > Halieaceae > Marimicrobium. Next base: position 4,288 of record CAXBLZ010000044.1, on the reverse strand, counting down.
CTTAAGTTCCGATGGGCTCTGCCACAATCCCACGCCCAGCCCCGCCAGGTAACAGGCGCCGGCCACCGTGGTTTCAATAACCTGCGGCCGAATCAGGCGTCTGCCCAGTACGTCAGCCTGGATTTGCATCAGCAGGTTGTTGGCCGCCGCTCCACCATCCACCCGCAGCGGCCGCATACGCTTGCCGAGATCACTCTCCATAGCCCTGAGAATATCGGCATTTTGCAACGCCATCGCATCCAGGGTGGCGCGCGCAATATGTCCCCGCTCTGTGCCACGTGTGAGGCCGGTAATCGTACCACGCGCATCGGGCGCCCAGTGGGGGGCACCCAGCCCTGTCAGTGCCGGTACAAATTCAACGCCACCGTGATCAGCGACCTGCAGCGCCAGTTTTTCGATATCCGGTGCGCGCTTGATCATCTGCAGGCCATCGCGCAGCCACTGCACCGCTGCGCCGCAGACAAACGCGCCGCCCTCCAGCGCATAGACCGTTTTGCCCTTTTCCCCCAGTTGCCAGGCCACTGTAGTCAGCAAGCCGGCATTGGAATGCAGGACTTCCGAGCCGGTGTTCATCAGAATGAACGAGCCAGTACCGAACGTGCATTTGGCGTCGCCAACTGAGAAGCAGGCCTGTCCGAACAGGGCCGAGTGCTGATCCCCTGCCACGCCAGACACCGGTATACCATCGGGTAAGCCCGGAACGCCCAGTGTGTGGCCGAGGATGGCGCTGGAGGGGACGATGGTTGGCAGGATATCGCGTGGAACCTCAAATAAATCCAGCAAATGCTGATCCCAGCGACAACTTTTCAGATTCATCAATGAAGTGCGTGAGGCGTTGGTGACATCGGTGACGTGGACAGCGCCGCCCGTCAATCGCCAGATCAGGAAACTGTCAACAGTGCCCGCAGCAACACGTTTGTTTTGCAAAGCCCGCGCAATGCCAGGTGTATTGTTCAACAGCCACCGGTACTTACTGGCGGCAAAATAGGGATCGAGTACCAGGCCTGATTTGCGGCGCACCGACTTCTCGTGCCCGGCCGCACGCAGCGACTCACAAAACTGTGTAGTACGCCGGCACTGCCAGACGATAGCGTTGTTCAATGCCTCGCCGGTGCGCCGGTCCCACAACAGTGCTGTTTCCCGCTGGTTGGTGATACCGATACAGGCAATGTCCGTCGGTTTACAGATTTTCTTGCGCAGAATGGCGCGAATGCCCTTGCCAACCGATGCCCAGATATCTGCCGGACGGTGTTCTACCCAACCGGGTTGCGGGTAGATCTGGGGGAACTCGTAATTGACACTCGCACGCAGCTTGCCTGCGGAGTCCATCAGGGCGACGGTACTACCCGTCGTACCCTGATCGATCGCGAGTACAAAATCGGCCATCGTTAGCCTACGAAGCCCTGTACCGCCTTAATTTCAAGAAAATCAGTGAAACCATGGCTACCCCACTCACGGCCGTTGCCGGATTGTTTGTAACCACCGAAGGGCACATCGAAACCTGCGGCGGAACCGTTGATGGAAACGTTGCCGGCACGGATTTTGGAAGCGACCTGCCTGGCGTGATCGATATCACCGCTCTGCACATAGCCTGCCAGGCCATAGGGTGTATCGTTGGCGATACGAATCGCCTCTTCCTCAGTCTCGTAGGGAATCATTGTCAACACCGGCCCGAAGATTTCTTCCCGCGCGATGGTCATCTCATTGTTCGCCTCGGAAAAGACTGTGGGGCGGATAAAGTAGCCTTTGGAGAGGCCGTCGGGACGACCGGGGCCACCCGTAACCACCTTTGCTCCCTCTGCAATTCCCTTTTCGATCAAGCCCTGTATTTTCTTGAACTGCGCCTCTGAGACCACCGGCCCCATGGTGGTGGTTTCTGCTTCGGGATCGCCAACCACGACGGACTCGGTCACTTTTGCTGCGATAGCCTCTGCGGCGGCAAGTTTGGCTGCCGGCACCAGCATGCGCGACGGCGCGTTACAGGATTGCCCGGTGTTCTGGTACATGTGCATCACGCCCCTGGTGACCGCCGCCTCAAGATCGGCGTCATCCAACACGATATTGGGCGACTTGCCACCGAGTTCCTGCGTCACGCGTTTGACCGTGGGCGCCGCATTCTGCGCGACCAGCGAACCGGCGCGGGTGGAACCGGTAAACGACATCATGCTGACATCGGGGTGCTGCGACAGTGCTGTGCCGACCGTGGGGCCATCACCATTGACGAGATTGAAAACGCCTGCTGGCACACCCGCCTCATCCATCACCCGGGCGAAAATATACGCGGACAGCGGCGCTACCTCACTGGGCTTGAGAACCATGGTACAGCCCACCGCCAGTGCCGGGGCTACCTTGCAGGCAATCTGGTTCACCGGCCAGTTCCAGGGCGTAATCAGGCCACAGACACCGATCGGTTCCTTGAAAATACGGTGATTGCCCAGTTCTTCCTCGAATTCAAAAGTCCGCAACACACGGAGCGCTTCCTCGAGGTGGCCCTGGCCAGTGTAGGCCTGGGCCGTCGTCGCCAGGCTCTGTGGTGCGCCCATCTCTTCACGGATTGCACTGGCAATATCCATATAGTGTTTTTTGTAGGTCTCGATGCAGGATTCCAACAGCTCAATACGCTCTTCCCGGCTGGTGCGGCCGTAGGTCTCGAAAGCCACTTTCGCCGCTTCGACAGCCTTGTTTACGTCGGCTTCGGAACCCAGTGAAATCTTGCCACAGACCTCTTCTGTCGCCGGATTGATCACGTCACATTCTTTGGGCGTAACGGGATCGACCCATTGGCCGTTGATATAAAACTGTTTGTAGTCGCGCATCAATATTCTCCAGGTTCAAATTGCGAAGGTGCATAAGTGTAAGCACTCTGGCGGCGACTGGCCAGTGCTGCGGCGCCTCCCTCGCGAGGTTTTTTCATTAAGTGAGTCACTGCCGTTGTTTCCCGCAAAAGAATCCCGCAAAATTACGCCCTCCTATCCCCTTGCAGAGACCCTAAACCATGGATAACGAAGAACTGACCCTGTTCCGCGACATGACGCGACGCGCTCTTGAGCAGGAGATCGCTCCCAATATCGAGGAGTGGGAGGCTCAGCATGCGGTGCCGCGGGAGCTGTGGAACACACTGGGCCAGGCAGGCCTGCTGTGCCCGGACATGCCGGAGGCATTTGGCGCCGCCGGCACCACGCCGCAGGTCACCTTTGCCGTCATCGAGGAATTGTCACGTATGGGGTTTGGCGGCATCGCTTCCGGCTATGGCATTCACAGCAACATCGTAGCGCCCTATATCGAGCATTTCGGCACCGAGGAACAGAAGGCGCAGTGGCTGCCAAAGATGGTCACCGGCGAAGCACTGGGCGCACTGGCCATGACCGAACCAGGCGCCGGCTCGGACGTGCAAAGTATCCGCACCAACGCCGTCAAGGATGGCGATGAATGGATTCTCAACGGCTCCAAGATTTTTATCACTAACGGCATGCTGGCCGATCTGGTGATCGTCGCTGCCATTACTGACCCGGGCAAGGGCGCCAAGGGCACCTCGCTTTTTATCGTCGATACCACCCTGCCCGGCTTCGCGCGCGGCAAGAAAATCGAGAAGATGGGCCAGCACACCTCTGACACCGCTGAGCTGTTCTTCCAGGACGTTCGCCTGCCCGCATCTGCGCTGCTGGGCGAGCTGAACAAGGGCTTTGTGATCATGATGACCGAGTTGCCGCGCGAGCGCCTTGGCATTGCAGCCCAGGCCGTAGCAGCCGCCGAGGGTGCACTCGATATTACCGTGGATTACGTGCTGGAGCGCAAAGCGTTTGGCCAGACCGTCGCCAGCTTCCAGAACACGCGATTTACCCTGGCCGAGGTAAAAACCGAAATTGCGGTGAACCGTGCATTCTATGAGAAATGCGCTGATGCCTACGCCGGGGACAAGCTGTCGGCGGAAGAGGCGGCGATGCTGAAATATGCCAGCACCGAAATGCAGTGCAAAACGATTGACCAGTGCCTGCAACTGTTTGGCGGCTATGGCTACACCACTGAATACCCCATCTCGCGTTTCTATACCGACGCGAGGATTCAGCGCATTTATGGCGGCACATCCGAAATCATGAAGGAACTGGTCGCGAGGTCATTCCTGGGCCGATAACCAGGCTTTTTAAACCATCCCCAGCATCTGTACGATGCCATGGCTGTGGCCGGCGGTGTAACCGCCGTCCACTACCAGGGTCTGCCCAGTCACATAACTGGCATCATCCGAGGCCAGGAAATACGCCGCACCGGCAATCTCCTCGGGCCTGCCCAG
>CAXBLZ010000043.1:0-31890 GCA_963976735.1 uncultured Halioglobus sp. | reverse complement strand
GCGAACCGGGTGGCGCCCTGCAGTGTCTCTCGCGAGTCGATCACGTCCAGGCCTCGCGCGAACTCATTGCGCAGCGCACCGTCCAGTGACAAGTCCCATTGCTCATAGGCGCTGAGCCGGTCAGAGCGCAGGCAATTCTGCGGAAACCGGCCCAACTGCTGTGCCAGCGCCAGGGCCGCCTCAAGCGCCTCTCCATCCGCCACCACCCGATTGGCCAACCCCATCTGCAGCGCCTCCTCGGCACCCACACTGCGCCCGGTGAGAATCAGGTCCATGGCGCGGCTGTGGCCGATCAAACGCGGCAGTCGCACCGTTCCGCCATCAATGAGCGGCACACCCCAACGGCGGCAGTACACCCCCAGCACTGCGCCGCGTTCAACCACACGCATATCACACCACAACGCCAACTCAAGGCCGCCCGCCACTGCGTGCCCGGAGATCGCGGCGATCACGGGCTTACCCAGCAACATGCGCGACGGGCCCATCGGGCCATCCCCCTCCGGGCTCAGCGCATTGCTGCCAGCACCACCGGCGATCGCCTTCAGGTCCGCGCCAGCACAAAACGTACCGTATTCGCCATACAGCACCGCGACATCGGCATCGGGATTGTCATCGAAGGCCGCAAACGCCGCTGCCAGGCTTCGCGCCGTGTCACCATCGACGGCATTGCGCACCTGGGGCCGCGCAATGCTGACCACCGTGGTCCTGCCTACCTGCTCCACCCTCACCGTACTCATACACACTCCCCCACCAAAGAATACGCCAGCTTCGGGATACCACCGATGGTCACCGCGTGCTGGCAGATTACCACCAACCTGCGCCCGGTACACGGGATCGCATGCCGCGCCAGGAGCGAGCACTGGACGTCGGTAGCACCGCCCCCTATCATTCCTGCACAGATAAAAACGAGCACGCCCGCATGTTGAAAAAATCAGCCCTCCTTTGTGTCGTATTGCTTCTGAGCGCCTGTTTCGGCTCGGAAAACTCCCTCGATGAAATGCAGAAGAACGAGGATGTCGGCTTCGCGGGCGTCGCTCCTGGCACCAACAGCGTTTTTCCCGCCAATGAAGAGATCATCACACTGCGTCCACCGCCCAATCCGGATCGCAATGCCTATTTCGGCGACCTGCATGTGCACACAGCTTATTCATTTGACGCCTATGTCTTTGGCACTGTCAGTACCCCGGATGACGCCTATCGCTACGCCAAAGGCCAGGCACTGATGCACCCCAGCGGCTATGAGGTGCAGCTGCAAAAGCCGATGGATTTCTACGCGGTTACCGATCACGCCATGTTGATGGGGCTGGTAAAGGAGGCGGCCGATACCGACAGCGAGTTCTCCCGCTACGCCGTCAGCGAGCCCCTGCACAATATCAACGCACCCGGCAATATGACGGAGTACAGCCTGCCTGCGCGCGGCGAGGCGTTTGCGGGCTTTCTGCCGGATGTGGTCGGCGGCCTGCTGGATGGCGACATCGACATGTCGATGGTCGAGACGGTGACCCGGTCCGCCTGGCGGGACACGATCCGCGCAGCAAATGAGGCGTATATCCCCGGCAGCTTCACCACTTTCGCTGCCTTTGAATACACCACCTCGTCAGAGGACCAGGGCAATCTGCACCGCAATGTGATCTTTCGCGACAGCGACCGCTTACCGGCGATACCGTTCTCCCGCTTCAACTCCCTGAACCCCGAGGGCTTATGGCAGTGGATGGACAACTTGCGCGACCAGGGCGTGGAAAGCCTGGCGATACCCCACAACTCCAACGGCTCCAATGGCCAGATGTTCAAAATGACCGATTGGGCGGGTGATCCGCTCGACGACGACTATGCACAACAGCGGATGCGCAATGAGCCCCTGGTAGAAATCACGCAGATAAAAGGCACTTCCGAAACGCATCCGCTGCTGTCCAAAAACGACGAGTGGGCCAACTTTGAAATTGCCCCTTACCGCGTTGCCACCAAACTGCACAGTGAGCCCGCCGGGAGTTACGTGCGCGACGCCTACCTGCGCGGCCTGCACATACAGGCCAAGGGTGTCTTGAACCCCTACAAATTCGGCCTTATTGGTTCCAGCGACACCCATGACGCGGCCAGCTCCGAGGATGAGGAAACCTTCTTCTCCAAGGCCGGCATGCTGGACGGTACGCCCGAACTGCGCGGTTCGATTCCCGCCTCTTTCCTGACCGGCACGGTGGTGAAATTCCTCGATCCGGGGCTGGTGACCGAGGTCGACGGCAACAACTATATGGCCAGTTCATCGTTCGAATACTGGTCTGCCTCCGGCATGGCGGGTGTGTGGGCGGAGGAAAACACACGGGACTCCATCTACCGGGCGTTCCGGCGCAAGGAGACGTTCGCGACCAGCGGCCCGCGTATCAAGGTGCGCTTCTTTGCCGGCTATGACTTCACGCCGGCCATGCTGCAGAGCCCACAACTGACTCAAATCGCCTACCAGCGCGGTGTCACCATGGGCAGCGACCTGCCCGGCAAGGGTGAGGACGCGCCGACGTTTCTTGTCTGGGCGGCGGCCGATCCCGATAACACGCCACTACAGCGGGTGCAAATTATCAAAGGCTACCTGGAAGACAGCGCACACCAGGAACGCATTTACGATGTCGCCTGCTCCAACAATTTGCAGGTGGACGCGGCCACCGGGCGCTGTCCGGACAACGGTGCCGGCGTCGACCTGGGCGACTGCTCCACCACCGGCACAGGTGCCGGCGAACTGAAAGCGCTGTGGCAGGACCCTGACTTTGACGCCCGACAGGACGCCTTCTATTATGTGCGCGTACTGGAGAACCCCAGTTGTCGCTGGTCGACCTGGGATGCGATACGCGCGGGTGTTGAACCGCGCTCCGATCTGCCAAAGACACTTCAGGAGCGGGCATGGTCCTCGCCCATCTGGTACCGGCCAGACCCGTCTTTAGAGCGACCTGGCGCACAGAAAGAGACCGACACGGCAGGTGACGCCTGAAACTCACAAGGCGAAACGCAAAGCATGCCACTGGTTCGCGTTCGAAAAAACCGCTACGACGGCTGCGCAATGCACTGCTAGCGGTGGCGCTGTTCAGCCTGGCGCAATACCTCACGACTGGAACTGTGAGCTGGCCGGCGGCGATGTACCAGCGGGTCTCTGCCACACTGGCCGATTACGCGACGCGACCGGATGCGGCATGGCGGCGGGCCACGCAGACTCTGGAAGAAATCGGAGCCGCCCGCGAGGGCGATGCAGTCACCGACTTCGACCTGACGGGACGCGTGGTGCGCATCGCTGACGGCGACACAATTTCAATTCTTGATCACAATAACAGCCAGTTTAAAGTACGGCTGTACGGCATCGACTCACCCGAGCGCGACCAACCCTACGGTAAAGCGGCGAGAAAAGCCCTGGCCCAACTGATCGATGAGGAACCTGTGGGCGTTGTGATCATAACAACCGACAGCTACGACCGCCTCGTCGGTACGGTCTATCACAACGGCATCAATATCAATGTGTCCATGGTGGCAAACGGTTACGCCTGGTGGTACCAGTACTACGCACCCCACGAGCACGCACTGCAGGAAGCCGAGTCGCGGGCGCGCTCGCAGGGCCTGGGGTTATGGGCCGAGTCGCGACCGGTCGCACCGTGGGACTGGCGCAGGAACAGGCGCTGAGTCGTGGGCCTCGCGCAGCATTCAGGTATACTCACTGTCAACCGCGGGGCGATTGAGGTAACTTTAGCCCACTGACCGGGCATATAACTACCATCCCACCAGAGGAACCGTAAATGATAGTCGTAAATGGCGTACTCACAACCACACCGGACAATATTGCCGCAGCGCAGGAGGCTATCGGTATTATGGAACAGGCCAGCCGCGCCGAAGCCGGCTGTGATGACTACACGTTCAGCGTTGAGTTGAATAACCCCGGCATGATGCGCATTACAGAGAAATGGCACAGCATTGAAGCATTACACGAGCACATGGCGTCACCGCATATGGCAGAATTCCAAAAAGCCATAGGCGCCCATCCACCGACGTCGATGGAAATAACCTTTTACGAGGCAAAGGAAATCCAACCGTTTTAGGTCTTTTGCCGATACCGGACCAAACTCCCGCAGGCTGGCGTCAATGAATCACGCAGCAAATTGCACTCCCCAAGAGTGCCATTCACAGCCAGAAGTGATTCAGGTCAACCCATCAACCGCGCCCTGAGTTGGAGGCTCACCATGGAATTGGGCAAATTCAGTATTGCTGCGCCGCTGTTACTGGCAGCGGCGATCGCGCCGGCCCTTCATGCGCAACCATCGGGCACCACAGTCAAGTCCCCTGCCGCTGGACACGAGCAAAAGGAAGATCTCGCCGCGTTTGAAAAAAGTATGGACATGGGCGATGTGATCGCCCTGTTCCGCGAACAGCAGCAAGAGATCGCGGCACAGCGCAAGCTGCTGGAAGACCAGTCCCGGAAAATCGAGACGCTGACCAGGGAACTGGCGTCCTTACAGGCGGCCCAGGCGCAACCGAAGCCAGATGTGGAGGCCGACACCGCCAGGGAACTCGCTGCCCAGAGACAGATGCTGCAACACCAGTCCCGACAGATTACCGCTTTGACGCAGGAGCTGGACACCGTGCGGGCAGCACCGTCGACCAATAAGGTATCAACGCAGATTGCGCAGTCGCCCACCAAGGCGGATGAGATATCACCGGTGGCATCCGCGCCCTCAGCGAAAAAGCCTGCAACCGCCGCGGAGAAAGCCACAGCTACTGGCAACGCGGTTGCCCAGGCGCAAGCCGACGACCCCAGTCGCGACGTACTCAAGGATTTTAAGGGCGCGTGGCGCTTGCCGGGTACAGATGCGGCGCTGGCGATCGGCGGTTTCGTCAAAACCGATGTCGTCTACAATTTCGACCCGCTGCAAATCAAGGACCGGTTTATTGTCGGCTCCATACCCGTCGGCATTACAGAGACCACCGGCGACGAGGCACAAAGCAGTGTGACGGCGGATCAGTCGCGGCTCAATTTCGACCTGAGGCAACCCACCAGTTTCGGTATCATGCGGGCGTTTATCGAGGGTGATTTCGCCGGCAGCGGCGAAACATTCCGCCTGCGCCACGCCTTTGGGCAGTGGAAGCGCATGCTCGCGGGGAAGACCTGGTCCACGTTTATGGATCCCGGTGCATCGCCGGAAGAAATTGATTTTGAAGGCTTGAATGGGCGCATCAATGTGCGGCAGGCACAGGTTCGATTTATGCCCACTTTCGGCGAGGAGTACGAGCTCCAGCTCGCGCTGGAAGATCCCAACCCCCAGATCACCAATGGATCGGGCGTCACCCGCACGCCAGATGTGGTGCTGGCGGGACGCTTCCAACCCTACGGCCGGGTACACACCAAGCTGGCAATGATCTTCAGGGAAATCCGCGGACAGAGCGATAATAACGCTGTCTCGAAAGAGTTCGCCTGGGGTGTATCCCTCAGTGGCAGCGTCTCCACCCCGCAACTGGATAAACGCGACAAGGCGCTATTCCAGTTAAGCTACGGCGACGGCATCGGTCGCTACGTCAACGATCTTTCCAGTATCGGAAACTATGACGGCATTTTTGAGCCCGGCACTGACGACCTGCAGCTGTTTACTGTCACGGCCGGATACGTGTCCTGGCAACACTGGTGGCCAATCAACGAATTGCGCTCCAACTTCACGTTTGGGGCTGTGGAGGTGGACAACCCCGGTTTTCTCGACGACGAGGCGTACAGGCAGACGCTGCGCTTTTCGTCCAACCTGATCTGGTCTCCCATTCCGCGCATCGACCTGGGCGCCGAATACCTCTGGGGCCAACGCAAAAATGTAAACGGTGACACCGGCAGCGCCACCCAGCTGCAATTTGCGGTGAAATACCGCTTCTGAGTCGATCGATAGTGCGGGACTGGGCTATAATCGCCCCCCTTTTCCCGACAGCAGCACACACCAATGGCAGACTCCGACTCGACCACAGCCAGCAAAGGACCCACCTCAGGCAAAAGCGTGGGTTTCATTTCCCTCGGTTGCCCCAAGGCCCTGGTCGACTCCGAGCGTATTCTCACCCAGTTGAGAATCGACGGCTACGACATTGTCCCCACCTATGAGGGTGCCGATGTGGTGGTGGTGAACACCTGTGGTTTTATCGACAGCGCCAAGCAGGAATCGCTGGATGCCATCGGCGAGGCGATCAGCGAGAACGGCAAGGTTATCGTCACCGGCTGCATGGGCAAGGGTGATGATGCGCAGTCGATCAAGGCACTGCACCCCAAGGTATTGAGCATCACCGGGCCCGCCGCTTACGAGGAAGTCGTCGGCGCTGTGCATCACTATGTACCCTATACGCCCGTTCACAACCCTTTTGCAGACCTGGTGCCGCCGCAGGGCATCAAGCTCACACCGCGGCACTACGCGTACCTGAAGATATCCGAGGGCTGTAACCACCGCTGCAGTTTCTGCATCATCCCCGATATGCGCGGCGACCTGGTCAGCCGTCCCATCGGCGATGTCATGGAAGAGGCCGAGCGGCTGGTGCGCGCCGGTGTGCGCGAACTGCTGGTGATCTCACAGGACACCAGCGCCTATGGCGTGGACACAAAATACCGCACCGGGTTCTGGAATGGCCGCCCGCTAAAAACCCGCATGCAGGAGCTGTGTGAGGCGCTCGGCGAGTTCGGCATCTGGGTGCGTCTCCACTATGTCTACCCCTACCCGCATGTCGACAAGGTGATACCGCTGATGGCCGAGGGCAAAATCCTGCCCTATCTGGATATCCCCTTTCAGCACGGCAGCCCCGAGGTGTTAAAGCGCATGCAACGCCCTGCCGCGGCGGAGAAATCACTGGAGCGGATCGCCGCCTGGCGCCAGGTGTGCCCCGATATCACGCTGCGCAGCACATTTATCGTCGGCTTCCCCGGTGAGACTGACGCCGAATTTGAGGTGCTGCTGGACTTTATTCGTGAGGCCCAGCTCGATCGCGTAGGCTGCTTCCAGTACTCGCCCGTGAATGGCGCACGCGCCAATGCTCTCCCCGACCCGGTTGCCGACGCGGTGAAGCAGGAACGCTGGGAGCGATTCATGGCCTTGCAGCAACAGATCAGTGCCGCCAAACTGCAGGCCAAAATCGGCAAAACCATTGAAATCCTGATCGATGAGGTGGATGCCGAGGGCGCGATTGGCCGTTCCAGTGCGGACGCACCGGAGATTGATGGCAAGGTCTACCTCAATGGCATAACGGAGTTGCAGCCGGGCGATTTCGTTGCAGGCGAGGTCACAGACGCCGACGAATACGACTTATGGGTCGGTTGATACCGCTTTGAACCTGCTGCTGTTCACCGAGGCAGACCGGTGCGGGGCGAATACAATCGCAGTGCGCGACCGTCGACTGCAGCACCTGCTTCAGGTGCATCGCGCCGGCGTCGGAGACACGGTCCGCGTGGGCGAAATCGATGGTCTCATGGGTGAGGCCAAAATACTGGACATCAATGACAGCACCGCCACCCTGGATGTCGCCCTGCACCAGCCACCTCCGGCAAAGTTGCCGCTGCAACTGATACTGGCGCTACCGCGACCTAAAATGGTGCGCCGCATACTGCGCACTGTCGCCGAGCTGGGCGTTGCCGAACTGCACCTGATCAACAGCTACCGTGTCGAGAAAAGCTACTGGCAAACTCCCGCACTGGAGGCCGCTACCGTGCGAGAGTATCTGCTGCTGGGACTGGAGCAATCCCGCGATACCCGTCTACCGATGGTTCACTACCACAGGCGCTTCAAACCATTTGTGGAGGATCGCTTGCCCGCGATGCTCGCGGGGACACTCGCTCTGCTGGCTCACCCCGGCGCGCATGCTGCCTGCCCGCGCGGCATTACTGAAGCGTGCCTGCTGGTGATCGGGCCCGAGGGCGGTTTTATTCCCTACGAGGTCGATAAACTGCAGGCCGCTGGATGCCGCACGGTATCACTCGGCGAGCGCATACTGCGGGTGGAAAACGCCGTCACCAGTGCACTGGGAAGGCTCTTTTAGGGCAGGACCGCAGCCACCCTGTGCCTGGCACTATTGCGCCCACTGCGACTGGCGGCAAACCGTCAGCTCGCAGGGCATGCAGGCCGAACACACCAGGCGAGTTGGCCGCACTCAGCACAAAGGTGAAGCGGATACGATCCCTGCGGCGCTTTATATTGCACAGAGTCTATTTTGGTGAACTATGCACAAAGGTCTGGGCAACAAGATATAGCTTTAACGCTAGCATAGTGTTACTTTTTCTCGGTGATATCGATAAGCCTGCAAATCGATATCAAGGAATACCTAATAAATAACGGTGGCTGAAAAGCAGGGAAGCGACTTCACCACTCGAACGAAGTGCATCCTGGAGAGTCGCCGAAATGCCAATGAAACAACGAATAACCGCGTCCAAATTATCGGCCCTGATCGCCGTCACATCCGTCAGTTATATCCCCAGTGTTACGCTGGCCCAGGCAATGCTTGAGGAAGTCGTCGTAACCGCGCGGAAACGCATGGAGACCATGCAGGAGACCCCCGTGGCGGTTTCGGCGTTTTCCGGCGAGAACCTGCAGGAACTCGGCATCAACGATATCGCCGACTTGACCCGCGTTGTCCCCAACGTCGACATGTATTCCGGCAACGGTACCACCGGTGCGGGCAACATCTTTATTCGCGGCATCGGCGCCCGCAATACCGGCGTGAACTTTGACTCCGGTGTCGGCGTTTACGTGGACGGAGTCTATGTGTCACGCGCTGACGGCGCGGTACTGGATAATGTGGATGTGCAGAGTGTGCAGGTTCTGCGCGGACCGCAGGGCACACTGTTCGGTAAAAACACCACAGGGGGTGCAATTCTTTACACCACCAACAAGCCGACTGAAGAGTACAGCGGTACCGCTGAGGTGCGCGTCGGTAACTACAACAAGATCGACAGCAAAGTCACCGTCAACGTGCCGCTGATGGGCGATACACTGATGTCCCGCTTCTCGCTGTACCAGACCAAGAATGACGGTTACGTACAGAGCGTCATTCCCGACAACCTCCCGCCCCAGGCAGTCGGTAATACACCGTTTCTGGAAGACGAGTACAGCGATACCAATCGCTGGGGTGGACAGGCCCAGTTGCGCTGGGTGGCGTCAGACGAGCTGATGTTCGACCTGAACTATAACTACGGCAAGACAGACCAGAAATCACGCGGCCAGAATTGTGAACTGGTCACCGGTATTCCCGGAACCGGCTGGCAGTCCGACCTGCAGGATGCCGCTATCATCGTGCCTTCAACCGGACAGACCATTTCTGAATGGTGCCAGACAAACGAAGCGCTGGGCAAAGACAAGATTATGGCCAACGTGGCGCCCAACAAGTACCAGGCGGAAGTCAATACACTCTCGCTCACCGCCGACTGGGAGATCAATGACAACTTGAGTTTCATGAGTATCACGGCCTGGCGTAACACCGAGGGCGGCGAGGTCAACGAACTCGACGCGATGGGCATATCCCTGCTCGGTCGCACCAATTACGCGGGCAATGGCGCTGATCCACGCAACACCGATGCCTACAGCCAGGAGTTCCAACTCTCCGGCAGTGCTTTCGATGAAAAGCTGGATTATGTCGTCGGCGTGTACGGCTTCCATGAGAAAACCGACAAGGGCGCGGCATCGTCGCCGGGCGGCCCCTTCTTCAACGCCCTGTTCACGCCCAATACTGCGTTCTACCAGACCAACCTGACAGAACTGTTGGCCAAAAACTCTTCTGCCTCTGCGTTCGGTCAGGCCGACTGGCATTTCGATGATTACTGGACATTGACACTCGGCGCCCGCTACACCTGGGAAGAGCGCAAGCTGACGCGTAATTACAGCGTACCCGATGCCGCCACACTGGCAACCACGGGCGATGCCTTCAATACGTTTAGCTCGTTCTATTCATTCCCCAGTGGTCCCGGCACGTTCAACCCCAACCACGGGTGGAGACCGTTGTTGTTGCCAAACGGTATGCCGGATCCGCTGTCCAACCAGACACAAAACTACGACAAGACCAAAGTCACGCCGATGGCCAGTATCCAGCGCACGTTCGATAGCATCGGTTTCATGGACTACGGCAACGCGTACTTCACTGTCGCCAACGGTTTCCTCTCGGGCGGCCTGACCGATACCGTCGATACGGTGACCGGCCTGATGGGAGAGTACAAGCCGGAGGAGGTCTGGAACTACGAACTCGGTTTCAAAATGGATGCCTGGGATCGCAAGCTGCGCCTCAACACTGCCTTGTTCTACACCGACTACAAGGATCGCCAGCTGACCACCGTGCGCATCAATCCGAATGATGGCCGTATCGCGGGCGCACTGATCAACGCCGAGTCCTCGTATATCTCCGGTATCGAATTCGAGGCAGTGGTGCTGCCGGTAGAGAACCTGCAACTCACCGCCAACCTGACCTTCAACGAAAGCGATATCAAAACCTACGACGATGAGCGCATCACGGCCATTGAACCGGGCCCCACACCGGCCGGCTGTGTACCCGTCGATGTGACCGGCAGCGGCACTCCCGACGTCGTCAGCTGTGAGATTGACCGCTCCGATGAAGGGCTGCCGCGTCTCCCGGACAGTGTGTTCTACCTGGCCGCGCAGTACACTTTCGAGACCGAGTACGGCACGATCGTACCGATGCTGTCCTGGTCCTACCGCACCAACCTGGATAACTGCTTTGATGCCTCCAGCTGCATTTCAGGCGTCTACAAGGTGAACCAGGAAGACGTCACCGCACGCCTGACCTGGAACTCGCCGGACATGGCCTGGCGTGTAACAGCCTGGGGCAACAACCTCACGGATGACCGCTATGTCACCGGTGGCACGCCGCTGGTCGATGTTACCTCTACTGCCGGTACCATCTACAACCAGCCGCGCACCTACGGCATCGAGGCTGCCTACACCTGGTAAGCTGAGGCACACAAAAAGGCCCGGCATGACAGCTGATCATGTCGGGCCTTTTTTATTCCCCTCCCCCTGAATAACACCAACCCGAAAGCGCGTGGCGAGCAAAGTCGCCGGCGCGGCCAGCACTAACCCAGGGACAAACGCTCGGGGCAACTCACGCCGGTACCCCCGAGGCCGCAATAGCCACCCGGGTTTTTGGCCAGATACTGCTGGTGATAGTCCTCTGCATAGAAAAACTCAACGGCAGGCAGTATTTCGGTGGTGATCTCGCCGTAGCCCGCCTTGTCCAACGCGCGCTGGAAAGCCTGTTTGGAGGCGGCGGCGAGCGACGCCTGCTCGTCGCCAAACGTATAGATACCGGAGCGATATTGCGTGCCCCTATCGTTGCCCTGACGCATGCCCTGAGTGGGATCATGCCCTTCCCAGAATACCTTGAGCAGTTCTTCATAGGACAGTATCGCGGGATCGAACACCACGAGTACAACCTCGTTGTGCCCGGTCTGCCCACTGCAGACTTCCCGGTAGGTCGGATTGGGCGTCAGGCCCGCGGCATAGCCAGCGGCGGTGGTAAATACACCCGGCAGTTGCCAGAACTTGCGCTCCACGCCCCAGAAACACCCCATCCCGAATACAGCCTGTTGCAGGTGTCCCGGGAACGGCCCTCGCAGCGGGTTGCCGTTGACAAAGTGCGCCGCGGGAACTGGCATGGCGTCGGGCCTGCCGGGTAGCGCGGTATCCACTGTTGGCATACTGTGTTTCCTGCGAATATCGAAGAGACTCATAAGCTCCAAGTATAGCGACAATTGGTATAAAGTGACCGCATTCTGCCACAAAAGACACACTTGTCATGCCCATTACACGTCGCACCCTGCTGGGACTGCTGTCCGGCAGCACTTTTTTGTTCAGCGTCTCACCCAATGCCACCTTTGCCGCGGACTTGCCCGCTGCATCAGCGCCGCTCGACTTTCCGCAGGGAGTGGCCTCGGCAGATCCGCAGCCGGATGGCGTGATGCTGTGGACCCGCGCCGTGCCACGCGCAGGGACGGACGGCCCGGTGATGTTGCTACTGCAGCTCAGTCGCGACCGCGATTTCTCGACACTGCTGCTGCAGGCACCGCTGCAGACAGAAGCAAGCAGCGATTACACGGTGCGCAGTTACATCGATGGGCTGGACGCTGACACCCAGTACTACTACCGCTTTGTCGGCGGTGACACAGAGGGCGGGCGTTCGCTCTCGCGCACCGGGCGCACGCGCACCGCTCCGGCACCGGGCCAGGCAAGCCGGGTGAATATCGCCTTCGCCAGCTGCCAGAGCTACGAGCAGGCTTTTTACGGCAGTTGGGCGCGTATGCTGGAGGACGATCACAACGCGGCAGAGGAAGATCGCATTCACTTTGTGCTGCATCTGGGCGATTTCATCTACGAGCGCTGTTGGAAGGAGCGCCCGGATGGCAGCCCCAACTCGCGGTCTGTGCCGCCATTTCCGGACGGGGTGGATACGCCCCGCAACCGCTATGCCGTGTCACTGGCCGACTACCGCCACCTCTATAAGACCTACCTGAGCGACCCGCATCTGCAGGCGGCGCGGGCAAACTGGCCGTTCATCTGCACCTGGGATGACCATGAGTTTGCCAACGATAACTACCAGAGCTTTGTCACCTATGACGGCACCGGCGCACTGGACGCCCAGCGCAAACTGAACGCCAACCAGGCGTGGTTCGAGTTCATCCCCGCGGTACTCGATGAATTGCAGGAGCAACCGGCGCACGACTTTCGAGCCCAAACTCTGGGGGCCAACGAGGCGGCGCAAAATCAGGAAGCCGTCGACAGTCTGCGCATCTACCGGAAACTGGGCTGGGGTAAATTCGTGGACATCGTGCTCACGGACAGCCGCAGCTATCGCAGCGCACCCTGCCTGCCAGAAGGACTCGCCAGCACCCTGGACCTACCGATGAACACAGTCGAGCTGGTCGCAATAGCGGATGCAGGCAGCGCCTATGGCGACGGCCATCCACCGCAGACGCTGCCCTATGGCGATGGTTCAGCGGTGAATCCGGCCAGCGACCGCGCGCCCGGGAGCCTGCTGGGGGCACAGCAGCGCGAATGGTTCCTGTCCACTGTCAAAGCGTCGACTGCGCGCTGGAAAATATGGGGCAATGCGCTGCCACTGATGCCGATGCGCCTCGACCTGTCGGCACTGCCTATGGCCGGTTACGAGGACAGCATTTTCAGCATTGATGGCTGGGCCGGCTACCCTTTCGAGCAGGGCCTGCTGATGCGCGAATTTGAGCGCGACAAGGTCTCCGGCGTCGTTTCGCTATCGGGCGACCACCATATGCACGGCGCTGGCACCGTCCAGCACTCGACCACCGACAGCACTGCGAAGCCTGTGGCAGTGGATTTTACCGTGGCGGGCATCAGTTCGACTCCTCTATTTGAGGAGTTGCTTGCAGTCGCGATGAATGAACACCCCGACTTTGCGCCACTGGTGTACCGGCAGACCGCCGATGACGTCGAACCCGTCTGGAATATATCGATGGTAGACGGCGTGCTGGCCGCGTATACCTATTCCCAGACCGGGTTCTCCGCACTGAAAGACTGGCTGGGACCCAACGCGGCCAATCCCGGGCTGCGTTACGTGGACACCACTGTCAATGGCTACGGGCTGGCCACGGTGCGAGCCGACGAGTTACAGGTGCGGTTGATCAGCATGCAGTCCTGTCGCCAGGACTTCACCAAGGCGCCTGAAATCCGCCATATCGCGGCGTTCAGCCTGCCGCTGTGGGATGCGGGCGATAGCCCCCAACTCGCGGGGCCGAAATTTGAGCGCGCGGCTCCCTTCCCTTTCGAGCAGGCATCGGTGTAAGCTGGTATCAACTTGGCGGGAGCGCTTGTCGGGTTTACCTGGCTGGACTCCAGCGGGTCCGGACATCACAAGCGATCTGTTCACGCCACTGTCACAATTACAAAATACTATCCCCCGGATTCAGGACACGTCCGGGGCTGTCCCGGCAATAGTGAAACAGGGGCAAGACTATGAATGGTAACGAACGATGAATACACAAAGAATCAACCCACAGGAACTCTCCAGCCGCAAACTGTGGCAATTGGCCGACATGCCCTCACGCGATGCAATCAGTGCCGCGGAGCTCAATGAGATCATTGCCGAGTTGGCCAAGCGCTGTCACGACCTCAACAAACTGCAAGAGCTCGACCAACTGAAGCACTCGCACAGAGGCTAACGCGGCTTTTTTAGCGCAATCATTATGGCCAAACCTCCCGCCGAACGTTCCTCGCCACAGGACATCGCACAGTTTTTACAAAAGAGCCGGGCCATCTCGCAAATTGTGCAGCGACAGCCGCGTCTGATGTTTGCCGTTGACGCAACCGCCAGTCGACAACCCACCTGGGATCACGCCAGCCACTTGCAACAGGAGATGTTCCTCACCAGCGGCAAGGTCGCCTCGCTGGCGGTGCAACTGTGTTACTTTCGCGGCTTCGGCGAGTTTCGGGCCAGCCGCTGGCTCACTGACAGCAAAGCTCTGGCAAGCCTGATGGGCAAAGTGCGCTGCGAGGGTGGCCATACCCAGATCGAAAAACTGCTGAAGCACGCCCAGAGCGAGCACCGCAAAACGACCGTCCGCGCGCTGGTGTTCATCGGCGATGCCGTGGAGGAAAACCCCGATACACTGTGTAATCTGGCCGGGCAATGCGGCATTCTGCAACTGCCTCTGTTCCTTTTCCAGGAGGGTGCCGACCGCTCGGTTGAGGGCACTTTTCGCTCCATGGCCAGACTCAGTCGCGGCGCCTACGCCCGATTCGACAGCCGCAGCGCCGAGACGCTCGCCGGTCTGCTGGGTGCGGTGGCCAGTTTTGCCACCGGCGGTCGCACAGCACTTGAGAAACGAGGCGGCGACAGTGCTAAACTGCTACTCCAACAGCTGACACCCTGAGAGAGACTGTGGCCCGTCTTATACTGCTGATCGCGGTAGTTGCCGTTATTTATATTCTCCTGCGCCGGGCTCGATCCATGCCGCCTCACAAGCGCCGCGCCGAGTACATTAAACTGGGCCTGGGCATTGCTCTCGTCGTCACTATCCTGCTGGCGGCGACCGGCCGCATGAACTGGCTCGGCGCCGCGTTTACCGCATTGTTGGTGGCCGCGCGACAAGGTCTGCCGCTGCTCATTCGCCTGTTTCCGATGCTCGCCAGTCTGCGCCAGAAAAGCGCGTCCGCCGGCGGCCAGGGCTCGACCGTGGAAACCGCCCTGCTGCGCATGCAACTGGATCACGACACCGGCAACCTGGAGGGAGACGTGCTCAAAGGCAGTTTCCAGGGCTGGCGACTGGCCGATATGGATCGACAGCAGCTCGAGCAGTTTTTCACCTACTGTTGCAGCGAGGACACCGAATCCGTGCAGCTGCTGGAAAGCTACCTGCAACAGCGATTCCCCGGCGATAGCGGCTTCAACAGGCAGCAGCAGGACAGCCCGCCCAGCAACCATACGCTCGGGCGAGCGGAGGCGTTCGCTGTGCTGGGCCTGGATGAGGGCGCGAGTCGGGACGAGATCATTGCCGCACACCGCCAACTGATCCAGAAACTGCACCCGGACCGGGGCGGGAACGACTACCTTGCCGCGCAAATCAACCAGGCCAAGGATCTGCTCCTGGGGTGAGCACAACGCTGGCATCAAAGCGCTCAAGTGCTTACACTTGCGCGCAGATTTTGTAAGGATTCAGCACTGCCATGACTGATGTTTTTGTCGTTCGCAACCAACTTGGCCACTACTGGGGCAAAGCCAAAATCTGGGTCGACGGCTCAACTCCCAGGGTCGTGTACCGCACCAGGCACCAGGACGAGGCCATCAATACCCTGTTTGAGCTCAGTTCCCGCGATATAGAACTGCGCGGCGAGGTGGTCCCTGCGGCCCTGTCGGAGCGCGGAGAACCCGTGATCGAGCCCAGCCAGATCCCGCTGCTGGACGAAGCGGAGCCCGATGACGCTCCCGAGGCAGGGGCGGAGCCTGCAGAAAACGCCTGAAAGAGACCCTTCTTGGTGACGGCTGTATCCTCGGTCATCGCCTGACGCAGGAAGCGGCTCACGCTCCTCAGTGGAACCGTGTGGCGACAGGACGTCGCCACCCGAGCCTGCACATGGATGTGCGCTTTTTGGCGTGTTCCACTGAGGAGCGTGGGCCGCTTCCTGCTCCGCTGGGGAACTCGTGTGTTTCAGGTTGAACCCCGAGTAATGCCACCCGGACGCTTGAAAAATGATAATACGGCCTCATGCTTGAGACGTGGGCGTGGCTGCACGCGAGCTTGATCAGCTGGACTGGAACCTGAGCACCCGAAAACTGTCATAGTTGAGCATTACTACCCAGTGAGGACAATCGGAATCGCATGAGAATTCTTCTGTTTTTGGGCACCAATATGGCGGTGCTGCTGTTGGTCGGCATCGTATTCAACCTGCTCGGATTGCAGGGCGTGTTGGCAGCAAATGGCGTCGACCTGAACCTCGGCCCCCTGCTGTTGATGTGTGCCGCATTCGGCTTCGGCGGCTCACTGATTTCGCTGTTCCTGTCCAAGTGGATGGCCAAGCGCAGCACGGGAGCCTACGTTATTGAACAGCCGCGCAATGCCCAGGAGCAGTGGCTGGTGGCGACGGTGAGAGAGCTGGCTGAGGAAGCGGGTATCGGCATGCCGGAGGTCGCGATCTTTCCCTCGGACACATCCAATGCGTTTGCCACCGGCTGGAACCGCAATGCGGCGCTGGTAGCAGTCAGTTCCGGGCTGTTGCAACGCTTTGAACCGGCGGAGGCCCGCGCGGTTATGGCGCATGAAATCGGTCATGTGGCGAACGGTGACATGGTCACGCTGACCCTGATACAGGGTGTCGTGAATACCTTTGTGCTGTTTCTCGCTCGCATCATCGGTCACACCGTCGACCGGGTGGTGTTCAAGAACGAGCGCGGCTACGGCATCGGCTACTTTGTGGTGACCATCGTAGCGCAGCTGGTGCTGAGTTTTCTGGCCAGCGCAATCGTGTTCTGGTTTTCCCGGTGGCGGGAGTACCGGGCGGATCACGCGGGGGCGAGCCTGACGACCAAAGGGCATATGATCGCCGCCCTGCAACGGCTGCAACTGGAGCAGGGACAGCCGCAGGAGTTGCCCGGCGAATTGAAAGCCTTCGGCATCAGCGAGCAACTGAAACAGGGGCTTTCCAGCCTGTTCAGCTCGCACCCGCCACTGGACGACAGGATCAGGGCCTTACAACAGGCCTGAGCCTCATACCAGCGGTTTGACCAGATATTCGCTCATCGGTATCACATCGATCTGTTCAAAATCGATGAAGCGAGAGCAGCTCTCGATCATCGCGGTCATATTGCGTTTCAGTGCTGCCTCATCGCCTGCAGTGGCGTAAAAGGCGTGATCCGACGTCATCGCCTCGGGGGGGAAGTTTTCCTCCACGATGGCGTGGCAGGGTACCGCATTGTCACACAGCTGGCGCACCACCACATTCTGGCGATAGCCGAACGTCGACTGTGTATCGATCGCGATCTGTGTGTGGCTGTCCTTCCACACCGTCAGCCATTCCTGCCTGTCCATGGTCGCCGGCGGCGACATAAACACCACATGGCACATACCGTAGACCCGCTCCCCCGGTAGCGAGGGATGCCGCGCCTGGTTCACCAGGGGCTCGGCCTCAGCGACCAGATACGCGCACTTGCGATCGACGCAGTCATCGATCAGCGGCTCCCAGTTCGCGGCCGCACCAGCGAAATCAACCCACAGCGATAGCATCGCGTCGGGCACCGGAACATGATTCTCGATACGCCGAGCGGCCGCAGGCGCCACCGCGCTGTCGGCCACACACAATCGTATCGCGCGCACGTCGGCGACCTGGCTCAGCGCCTGCGACGCCTGCAGCAGTGCATCGCGAAAATCATCGCTGCCCTGGGCGGTCGGTTTCCACAACGGATACATCAACTTTTCCATGGTGTGCTCCTCGACGAGTGCGCTAAATGCCCACGGGTGGCGTGATGGTCGAGGCGTTGTCGATCAACATTTCGGCGCCGGTCACAAAGCGCGATTCATCAGAGGCCAGGTACAACACCAGATTGGCAATATCCTCCGGTTCGCACATATTGCCAAACTTGCCGACTGCTTCGATATCCTCCTGCGATGCGGTCTCTTTGCCCGTGGCGACCTTCACCACCATCGGCGTTTTTACCCCATCGGGGTGAATCGAATTACAGCGAATCCCGTTTTTCTGTTCCTTGCAATACATGGCGATGCTCTTGGTGAGTGCGCGCACGGCGCCCTTACTCGCCGTATAGGCGGCGACGAACGACTGGCCGTGAATCGCAGCGACAGAGGACATATTGACGATAGAGCCACCACCCGAAGCCGCCATCGCCGGAATGGCGTGTTTGCACCCCAGGAATACCCCGTCGCTATTGACGGAATTCACCAGGCGCCAGGACTCCAGTGTGGTATCGACAATGGTGCCCAGCGCGATGATACCAGCGTTGTTTACCAGGATATCCAGCCGGCCAAATTTTTCTACCGTATCGGCGATCACCGTTTTCCAGTTGTCTTCATCGCTGACGTTGAGGCGCATGAACACAGCGTCTCCGCCAATGGCAGCAGCAACCGCCCGGCCCTCGACCTCATTCAGGTCGGCCACAACCACTTTGGCGCCCTCGGCAGCCAGTAAATGCGCATCAGCCTTGCCCATGCCGCTGGCGCCACCTGTGATGAGGGCGACTTTGCCCGCTACTCTACCCATAGTTATGCTCTCTCGGTTAATTGTTTCAAAACCTGTGGTGCGCTTGTTCGCACGCATGCCCACAGCGCAGTGCTGACTGGCGGCAAGTTAATCAGATGGCTCGGCATAGCTCAAACAACACATCGCTAAACACGCCGCAGGACTATCCAATTGAACCAGCCAGGGCACTCGCCAGCGCGGGAGCCGGGTAGTATTCTAAGCCTGATACAAAGCGAACACACGGGAGCGCAAAAATGAACGAACAAGCTAAATTACCTGGCCTGGTCAACTGGACAGGATATCTGGCGCTTACCCTGCTACTGGTGCTGCCGTTATCCGTGCTCACAGTGCGATCCGGCGCCTGGCAGCAGGGCTTGCTGCTCTACGCGATCGCCTGCTTTGGCAGCGCACTGTTGATCATCCTGTCGCTCGTCCTGTTGTTCCTGCCACGCTTTGCGCAGTGGCGAAAACAGATTGCACTGCGCGCGCTGTGGGCGCTGCCAGGGACTGTGCTGGTGCTGTCGCTGCTGCTGGGCGCAAATGTGCCACCCATTCACGACATCACCACCGACACCCAGGATCCGCCGACGTTTGCAAAGGCAGAACAACAGCGCGGCGCGAGCAGCAACTCGCTGCAGATCGACCAGGCGGTGATTGACCAGCAGCGGCAGGCTTATCCCGATATCCAGACACTGGTCACCGAAGAATCCTTCGAGGACACCTTTGACCGTGCGACGCAGGTGGCCAACGAACTGGGCTGGGAGATCTATCACCAGGATCGCAACACCGGCCTCATCGAGGCGGTGGATACCACTGCGATCATGGCATTCAAGGACGATATCGCGATACGCCTGCGCACCAATGCCCAGGGAACTGTGGTGGATCTGCGCTCGGTTTCGCGGGTCGGCGAGAGCGACCTTGGTGCCAATGCCAAACGTATCCGCGCCTTTGTGGCGGCATTCCAGCAGCAGGGGTAAACAGGCGTGTCGGTATTATCGAGTACACGGATTTGCAGACTGTGGTACTGCCTGGTGTTCGCCCTGCTCGCCGCCTGTGCCCGGGCCAATGACGTCGACTACCTGAGCTTTGCCACTGAAGATGAGACCAACACCACCGAGATTTTTCGCAAAGCCAGCCCGGCGGTGGTGTACGTCACCAACAGCACACTGCGGCGCAACTTTTTCAGTCTCGACATCATGGAGATCCCACGCGGCTCCGGCACCGGCTTCGTGTGGGATAAAAATGGCTTGATCGTCACCAATTTCCATGTGATCTCAGGGGCGCAGAAGCTGACGGTAACGCTGCAGGATCGCTCGCAGCACCAGGCCGAGGTTGTCGGGGTGGCGCCGGAGAAAGACCTGGCTGTGCTGCGCATGAAGAACCCGCCGCAGGACCTGGTCTCACTGCCGCTGGGCGATTCCTCCGAATTGACTGTCGGGCGCAAGGTACTGGCTATCGGCAACCCTTTCGGGCTGGATACCACGCTCACTACCGGCATTGTCAGTGCTCTGGGTCGCGAAATCCAGGCCTCGGGAAACCGCAAAATCCGCGGTGTGATCCAGACCGATGCGGCCATTAACCCCGGCAATTCAGGCGGGCCCCTGCTCAATTCCCTGGGGCAACTGGTCGGTGTTAACGCGGCGATTTACAGCCCCAGTGGCGCCAGTGCCGGCATCGGCTTCGCTATTCCGGTGAATACGGTCAAGGATGTGGTTCCGCAACTGATCAGTTACGGGCGAGTCCTGCGACCGATGATAGGGGTGGAACTGGCCAGCGACCGCTGGGTGCAACGCTACCGGATTGAGGGCCTGCCGGTGGTACAGGCATATCCGGGCCTGCCGGCAGCCGAGGCCGGTATCAGCGGCGCCTATCGCAATGCGCGCGGGGAGGTCGTACTGGGCGATATTATCACCCACATCGACGACAAACCGATACGCACCCAGGACGATTATTTCAGTGCGCTGGAGGCCCATGACCCGGGCGACAAAATCGATATTACAACGCGTCGGGGCGACAAAACACTCTCCTACAGGGTTGCGCTCATCGAGTCGCAGTAGTCAGGACAACGTGCCGCCATCCACGCGAATATCCTCACCGGTGATGTGTACGCCATCCTCGGACACGAGCATTGCGATGACGCCTGCCACCACTTCAGGTGCCTTGGCCCCACTCAGGGACATGATGCGCGGCATCAGATCAAAATCCATGGTTTTGGGAAAAGCGATGCCGTCCGTCATGCCCGTGTTGATATCTCCCGGACACACACAGTTCGCCCGCACGCCGCGCTTGGCGTATTCCACGGCAATACTGCGGGTCATGGCCAGAACCCCGCCCTTGCTGGCGGAGTAGGCCAGGCCGCAGGGCAAGCCCGAGAGCGCCGCGGTCGACGCGGCGTTGACAATACTGCCCCTGGTTTCAATCAGATGCGGCAGTGCCGCACGACACAGGAACATGGTACCGGTCAGGTTGATATCAACAACCTTCTGCCAGTGGGCCGTCTGCAACTCCCCGGTATCGTCAAAACGCAGTATGCCCGCCATATTCACCAGCCCGTACAGACTGCCGTAACGATCGATACAGGCGCTGACGCTGGCCTGCACGCTGGCCTCGTCACTCACATCACAGACCTGGGCGGTCGCCTCGCCACCTGCCGCGGCAATTTCAGCGACTGTTGCCTCCACGGCCTCCCGGTTGAGGTCAACGCAAAATACCGAGCCACCTTCCGCCGCCAGGCGCAGTGCGCCCGCCTTGCCGATACCACTGCCAGCACCAGTCACCATGATCACTTTATCTGTAAAACGTTGCATTATTGTTCTCCCTGAATGAATCACGCAGGATGACGCCGGCAACACGCGCGGTCAAACCGTCTGGTTCGTGCCAATAAACCGGCTGCATATGATTGATCCAGCGCGCCCGCTAGACGTATTACGTCATAACGGACTGACTTTTTAGGCCATTGCGCGTTACGGCAGTTGCTGTACCTTTATATGCCCTGGATGCCCCCGTATCATATGCCAACAGTGGCGCCCCTCGCTGTAATACAGCGGCAAGCGCAGCGATATCAGTACCTGTCAGGAGAGATATTTTGGAAGACCTGGAACAATTTCGATTGGAAGTGCGCGACTGGCTGGAAGCCAACTGCCCTGAGTCCCAGCGCCAACCGATGAAAAGTGAAGATCAGTACTGGGGCGGTCGCCGTGGAACATTTCCCAGTGAAGATGCCAAGCTCTGGTTTGAGCGCATGCGCGACAAGGGCTGGACGACACCCGAGTGGCCAACAGAGTACGGCGGTGGCGGACTGAGCCCGCAACAGGGCCGCATATTGAAGCAGGAGATGCAGCGCATCAACGCGCGCACACCCGTATACGGCATCGGCATCTGGATGCTGGGGCCCGCAGTGCTGGAATACGGCAATGAAGCACAAAAGCAGAAACACATACGCGCCATCGTCAACGGGGAGACGCGCTGGGCGCAGGGCTACTCCGAACCTGGTGCCGGCTCCGACCTCGCCAGCCTGCAGTGCCGGGCGGAAGACAAAGGCGATCATTTCCTCGTCAACGGCAGCAAGATCTGGACCACTGCGGCCGACAAATGCGACTGGATTTTTTGCCTGGTGCGGACCGATCCCGATGCCAAAAAACAGGAGGGTATAAGCTTCCTCCTGATCGATATGGATGAACCCGGTGTCAGCACCAGCCCGATTCCGTTGATCAGCGGTGAATCCGAGTTCTGCCAGACCTTCTTCGACAATGTGAAAGTACCCAAGGAAAATCTGGTCGGCGAACTCAACAAAGGCTGGTCAGTCGCCAAAGCGCTGCTCGTGCACGAGCGCAAGCTGATGGCCGAAATGGGCAGCGAGAGCCCGCGGAAAGTCCTGGTGCCGAACGCGGCGGCGCGCGAATACCTCGAGTTTGAAAACGGCAAGATCACGGACGCGCGGCTGCGTAGTGACCTGGTTGATTACGATATGCAAATGCAGGCAGTGGCACTGACCCACTTTCGCACCTTCGAGGAAAAAGCCGCCGGTGTGCGCAGCGCCGCTGGCATGGTAATGAAGTACGTGGGGACGGAAGCGGAGAAGACCAAGAGTGAACTGTTGCTGGCCATTATGGGCAGCCGCGGATTGGGCTGGGAAGGTGACGAGTTTAGTGCACAGGAAGTCGATACTGCCCGCCTGTGGGCAATGTCCAAAGCCATGACCATCGCCGGCGGCAGTTCCGAGATACAGTTAAACCTGATCGCCAAAAACGTTCTCGAACTGCCACAGTCTTAGGAGACAATGAACATGGCCCTGGTACTGACAGAAGAACAGCGTCTATTGCAGGACACCGCAAAAGATTTCCTGGCGAACAACGCTCCGGTAGCTGCACTGCGAAAACTGCGCGATGAGAAGGACCCGCTCGGCTACGCGCCCGATCTGTGGCAGAAAATGGTTGAGATGGGCTGGACCAGCATCATCCTGCCAGAATCCTACGGCGGGCTGGAATTCGGCTTTCAGGGGCTTGGTGTGGTACTGGAAGAATCCGGTCGCACCCTGGCTGCATCACCACTATTCGCCTCTGCCGTGGTCGGCGCATCGGCGATTCTGCTGGGCGGCAACGAGGAACAAAAACAGACGCTATTGCCCAGCGTTGCCAGCGGGGAACTGACACTGGCGCTGGCACTGGAAGAGTCGCCCCACCACCGGCCAACACAGATCAGCACCACGGCAACAGCGCAGGGCGACAGCTTCGTGCTGAACGGCAGCAAGTGTTTTGTCCTCGATGGCCACAGTGCCGACCAATTGATTGTAGTGGCGCGCAGCAGCGGCGGCGAGCGCGACAGTAGCGGCCTGACCCTGTTGCTGGTTGAGCGCGACGCACAGGGTGTGTCGTGCCAGCGCACGATACTGATGGACAGCCGCAATGCGGCTGATATCCAGTTTGACAACGTCACTGTACCGGCCGCCAATGTTATCGGGCAGGTCGACCAGGGCTGGGAGGTGCTGCAACCAGTGCTGGATCGCGGCCGAGTCGCGATAGCTGCCGAGATGATGGGGGTCGCACTGGAGGCGTTTGAACGCACCACCGCATACCTGAAAGAACGCGAGCAGTTCGGCCAGTTGATCGGCAGCTTTCAGGCGCTGCAGCACCGCCAGGCGCATATACAATCGGAGATTGAACTGTGCCGTTCGGTGCTGCTACAGGCGCTGTCTACCGTCGATGACGCGCCCCGGGAACTGCCATTGCTGGCCAGCCTGGCGAAAACCAAACTGAATGAACTGGTAAAACTGGTCACCAATGAAGCCGTGCAGATGCACGGTGGCATCGGGGTGACCGATGACCTCGATATTGGCTTCTTCCTGAAGCGTGCCCGTGTCGCCATGCAGATATTTGGCGACACCGGTTATCACAAAGACCGTTACGCCACACTCTGTGGCTACTGACAACAAGGAGTAATTATGGAAGCCAGCGACAAGATCGCGATGGTCCACAAATACGTGGAAGCATTCGACAAGCAGGACATGAGTATTATTCGCGAAATCTACGCGGATAATGCGAAGGTTGAGGACCCTGTCGGCACTGAACCCCACATCGGCATCGATGCCGTTTGTGCATTTTATGAAGGCGCCCTGCAATCCGGCGCAAAACTGTCGCTGACGGGCGAACCGCGTTGCAGCGGCAACGCCGTGGCGTTTCCCTTTCAGGTGATTATGCCGGGCGCCACTATCGACATCATCGATGTGTTCGAGTTTAACGATGCGGGCAAGGTCAGCAGCATGAAAGCTTACTGGAGCGGCGATAACATGAAAACACAGTGATTGTTGCATGACCGGCCGGCGGCTGCGCCCTGCATCACGGCGACGCCATGGTTTTCAGGCGCGTCGAGCGCCGGTCGTAAACTTCAATCTGGCATGACGTCATCAAAGGTCGCGGCGAAACGCTCGATCCACTCTATCGCGGCTTCGTCGGCGCTTAGCAATCGGCCGCTCTCTCGCAATATCTTCAGTCGATAACGCTTTATCTGGTTACACTGGCTTTCCATCCGCAGGCGGAACAACTCCTCTGCGGAATATATCATCGCCCTGCTCTGCTCTACTGTGCGCTGCTCTACCAGGTTTGACACATCGCCCCCTACACACTACGCCCCGTCACTTCAGTGATAGCAGTCGCCAGCACAAATGTCAGACATTGGCCTCAGACATTGTGAAGCGACACACAGATTTTCCCGGGCGTCAGAGGCTAAATGTGATGCGCTTCCGCCCGCCGTACTGATCTGGCAGGTTACATGTCACGCATGATAATACTTTGGATGATGGGCTCTGCACCCAGCACAAATACCGCATCACTGTAGGACGGCGGGCCAAATTTCCCCACCGCATTATTGGACAATCCTGTTGGCTCCTTCGGTATACCAATGAAATTGGTATCGAGTTCACCGTCTCCATCTCGATCGTAAAATGCCGACAAGGCGTACTCTCCCATCGGCAGTTGCAGCTCGGTACGCACCAGGTCACCGTCGAGGGCATCGGCAATGACCACTTTCTGCACCGAGAGAGCATCATCGCCCAGCCAGGTGGCATCGGAATCGTAAACTGCGATAAACACGTTGCCCTGGACTCCTTTCAGGCCTGCCAGCTCAACCATCACGATGCCGGGTAGATCATCCGCCACAGCGACCTGACAGGCCATGCCCAGAACCAGAAAACCCAGTGTGCGAACTGCACGCATTAACCAACACATCATCATGACCTCTCTTATTGTCGTCCGGGGTGGCCTTTTGACATCACAGCACTGCGGCCGGTCATTGCACTGTCATCAGAGCGCACTATCATTGCGCCGCTCTGGCACGCGTATTGCTTCCAGAATAGCGGCGACCTGATAACAGCGCAATCTGCCCTGTTTTGCCCCGAGATAGGGCGCAAAAGCCTCCGCTTGAGACCATGACGTGCACTCAGAGGGTGCGTCGCTGTCAGGCCAGGATCTGACCGCGCCAACCGTAACGCTACAGGAGACACCAGGATGCAATCACACAATGCCACACAAAACCGTGTTCGCCGAACCGTTAATGACCTCGTCATGGCGGAGATGTTTTTGGTGCAGGCGACGATTGAGAGCGCAACCGTGATCGGCAACGGTATCAACGAGTTGGGCAAACAAATCACCCGGCAAGAGGATACCGATATCCGCTCCATCTCCTCGCTGCTGCAACGCATCGCCGACGACGCTGTGGAACCCTACGCCAGTCGCTATGAGTACTTTCGGGGCATGATTAACGCGCCCGACTGACTCGCAACAACGCTTTTCCTCTCGTGTTGCCCTGCTCATATCGGGTGATTTCCGCCCGGGCGGCAAATTCAGTACACTGTCGGCTCTTTTCACACTGGCGAAATCAGCATGACACTGGGCACCTGGGATCCAAACATACAATCCAGCAGCAGCGAACTGCTACTGGACACAGAACTTCTCAACCGCCTCATCGCGTATGATCGCGACGACGTGTTATCAAAGCTGGACGAACTGCTTGATGATGCAGACAAGCAGCGACTGGCGGGCTTGATGAAACTTGATCACGGCCGCTGGCAGGCCGCCGCCGGGGCACTGTCGGAGGCGGAACTGATACACCTGATCCGCTTCTTCGCCGTCGCCGAGAATTTCCCTGGCTGGGAAGCCGGCGCCGACTCCCCCGTCATTCCACTGGCAAAATCGCTGCGCCAGCGCGGTGTGCGGCTGGACAAACCGCTACTCCAGTGGTTGCGCGATGTAAACGATAACCGTTTCCTGCCGTACGGGCCGCTGTAGACGTTCAGTCCTGCTTACGCGCCTCGAACGCTGCCTTTTGTTCGGCAGTAGCGGGCGTTTGGTGTTTGGCCTTCCACTCACTGTAGGGCATGCCGTAAACACGCTCCCGGGCCAGTTCGTAATCCACGTCCTGGCCCAGCTCCGCAGCCGCGGATGCGTACCATTTGGACAGGCAGTTACGACAAAAGCCCGCCAGATTCATCAGGTCGATATTCTGGACATCCTTGCGGCTGTCGAGATGCTCCAGCAGACGGCGGAAAACCGCCGCCTCTATCTTATCGGTATCGCTCATTTGCTCTCCTCCTGCCTGTGGCACCGCGATTAAATCGGCATGTACTCACCGCCATTGACATCGAGCGCTGCACCTGTGACCACGCTGGAGTAATCCGAGCCAAAGAACAGTGCCGCCCTCGCGCAGTCCTCGTCATCGGGAATCACACCCAGTGGAATGCTACGCGTGACCTCGGCAATCAGTTCCTGCTGACTCTTGCCCGTGGCCTGTGCCTGCCAGTTGAAATAGCCTTCAACACTGGGGCCCCACATCCAGCCCATATGGCAGCTATTGACTCGGATATTGTATTTCCCGAGCTCCAGCGCCAGATGCTTGGTGGCGCAGCGCAGGGCAGATTTGGAGGCACCGTAACCGGCCTGGGTCGCGAGCGGTTTGTGTTCCACCATGGTGGCGATCATCACAATCGCACCGCCACCGCTGTCTTTCATGTGACTGACGCAAGCCTGCGTCAGGTGCATGGTGCCGAAAAAATTGACATCCATGGCGCGCCGCCAGCCGTCCATGTCGGCGGATTCTATCGGCTCAAAGCTGCCAGGGTCATAGGCGCTGTTAAACAGCACGTCGATGCGCCCGAATTCTGCGACAGTTTTATCCGCCAGCGCCCGGCACTGCGCCTGATCGGATATGTCGGTAGCGACCTTGAGCACGGCTGTTCCCAAACCGAGGTCATTAATTTCCCGCTCCGCGACGTCCAGCTTGGCCTCGGTGCGGGCCGCCAATACTACGGCCTTGGCCCCCTCCTTGGCCGCCAGGGTGGACAACTCCTGGCCCAGGCCCGGGCCAATACCGGAAACAATTACTACTTTATCTTTTAGCAACATCGTACTTTTCTCCAATTATTCGAGGTTGAATGGTAAGGGTTGGTACATTTCATTTGAGGGCATTTTGAATCAGCGGTAGTTCAGGGCAACTTTCTCAGCCCCCACAACATCGCGTAATTCCTGAATCAATTCATCACTGGGCACGACCTGCCAGCGCTCACCCAGCCTGACGCGCGCCGAATTACGGGGCTGCTTGTACAGCAGGGAAACTGGACAGCTGCCGCCGGCAGCACCGGCCAGGGTTTTTTCAAGCTGATCGGCGAACTGTTCGTTCGCTTTCTCTGCGCTGACCTCGATGACCAAATCCGAAACGCTGTTCTGCCTGGCCTCGGCGAGACTGCGCAGGACACTTGCCCGCATCGCCAGCCTGCCTGTTTTATCGTCGGTTGAAATCCGCCCCTCGGCGATGACGATCGTATCCTTGACCAGCAACTCCCTGAACTCAGTGTACGCATCCGAAAACAGCGTCACTTCAATCTGGGCACTGCTGTCATCCAGTGTCATCACTGCCATTGTGCCACGCCGGCTATTCATGGTGCGCGTCGCCATCACCAGCCCGACAATCACCTGGTTGCCCGCCTTGCCGTGCGAGTCAGGGCTCAAGTCTGCGATGCGGTTGGGTGCAAACTTGCGCACCTCCGCCCGGTACTCGTCGATCGGGTGACCGGAGATATACAGGCCGAGCGTATCGCGCTCGCCACCGAGACGCTCCTTGTCAGACCAGGCCCTGGCCGAGCGAAAATCCGCATAGACGTCACCGTTGCCACTTTGCGCAGTGGGCACCACCTCGCCGAACAGGTCAGCGATGCCACTTTCGAGGTTACTGGCACTTTGCTCTGCGGCTTTCAGGCCATCGTCCACTGCCGCCAGCAACACCCACCGATCCACCTTCAGCGAATCAAGTGCGCCTGATCGGATCATCGCCTCCAACGCGCGTCGGTTCACCTTGCGCGGATCGGTGCGGGTGCAAAAATCGAACAGGTCGGTAAACGGCCCTCCCTCATTGCGCGCCTGCAGGATACTTTCCACCGGCCCTTCGCCAAGTCCCTTGATCGCGCCGAGGCCGTAGATAATGTCGCCGCTGGTATTCACGGTGAACATGTACTGGCCCTCATTGACATCCGGTAACTTCAACGACAATTTCATGCGCTTGCACTCGTCGACGAACACCACAATTTTATCGGTGTTATCCATCTCGGAACTCATCACCGCTGCCATAAAGTGCGCGGGGTAATGCGCCTTCAGCCAGGCTGTCTGGTAGGACACCAGCGCATAGGCAGCAGAGTGCGACTTGTTGAAACCGTAACCGGCAAACTTTTCCACCAGGTCGAAAATCTTGATTGCCAGTTGTCCGTCGACGCCTTTGTCGTTGGCGCCCTTTTCGAACAATGCCCGCTGCCGCTCCATCTCCTTGGGGTCTTTCTTACCCATCGCACGGCGCAACATGTCGGCGCCGCCGAGGGTATAGCCGGCCAGCACCTGGGCGATCTGCATCACCTGCTCCTGGTACAGGATAATCCCGTAGGTGGGTTGCAGAATGGGCTGCAGCCACTCGT
The DNA here is from genome assembly GCA_963976735.1 of uncultured Halioglobus sp. Classification (GTDB taxonomy): domain Bacteria; phylum Pseudomonadota; class Gammaproteobacteria; order Pseudomonadales; family Halieaceae; genus Marimicrobium. Next base: position 2,742 of record CAXBLZ010000043.1, on the reverse strand, counting down.
GCTGGTACTGGGCATCAGGGTAGGACAGTTTTTCGCGACCCTGTTTGCGATTGACGAAATTGTCCACCATGCCCGACTGCAGAGGCCCCGGTCGAAACAGTGCCAACAGTGCGACGATGTCTTCGAAGCAATCCGGTTGCAGGCGCTCGATAAGCTCCTTCATACCCCGCGATTCCAGCTGGAACACCGCTGTGGTCTCGCCGGAGCGGAGCAATGCAAAACTGGCGGGGTCGTCCAGCGGGATCTGCATGATGTCCAGAGGCAACTCCGCGGCCCTCTCACGCGCCGGGTTGATCATCTTCACCGCCCAGTCGATGATGGTCAGGGTGCGCAGTCCGAGGAAGTCGAACTTTACCAGACCGGCATCCTCTACATCGCCCTTGTCAAACTGGGTGACCAGACCGGTGCCGCTCTCATCGCAGTAAAGGGCGGAAAAATCAGTGAGCTTGGAAGGCGCGATAACCACACCACCTGCGTGTTTACCGACGTTGCGGACCACGCCCTCAAGCTGTTCAGCCATATCCCAGATCTCCTGGGCCTGGGGGTCCTCCTGCAGAAACTCGCGCAGCGGTTCTTCCTGTTCCAGCGCCTTGGCGAGGGTCATGCCGACTTCGAAGGGAATCATCTTCGACAGTTTGTCTGCAAGGCCGTAGGACTTGCCCTGCACCCGAGCCACATCGCGCACCACCGCCTTGGCTGCCATCGTGCCGAAGGTAATAATCTGCGACACCGCTTCACGGCCGTAGGTATCTGCCACGTACTCAATAACGAGATCGCGTTTTTCCATGCAGAAATCGACATCGAAATCCGGCATCGACACCCGCTCGGGATTCAGGAATCGCTCGAAGAGCAAATCGTAAGCCAGCGGGTCGAGGTCAGTAATTTCCAGCGAATACGCCACCAGTGAGCCGGCGCCGGAGCCGCGACCCGGACCTACCGGAATGTCATTCCTTTTGGCCCAGCGAATGAAATCCATCACGATCAGGAAATAGCCGGGAAAGCCCATCTGGATGATGGTCTCCAGTTCGAACTCCAGGCGTTCACGGTACATCTGTTGTTTCTGGGGAAAATCTTCGGCAGTCGTGTCGAACAGGACATGCAGGCGCTTGTCCAGGCCCTCGTGCGACTGCTGTCGGAAGAACTCATCCATCGTGAGTCCATCGGGAACCGGGTAGTCCGGCAGATAGGGCTTACCGAGCTCCAGTTCCACGCTACAGCGCCGGGCTATCTCAACACTGTTGGCCAGTGCTTCCGGAATATCCGCAAACAGCTCCGCCATCTCCGCGGGCGAGCGCAGGTACTGCTGCTCGCTATACTGGCGCGCCCGACGCGGGTCGTCCAGCGTGCGGCCCTCGCGAATACAGACACGCGCTTCATGCGCCTCGAATTCATCCGCCGCCAGAAAGCGCACATCATTGGTGGCCACCACCGGACACTGCAGCGCCTGCGCCAGCTTCACTGCCGCATGCAAATGGCGCTCATCGCCGTCGCGCCCGGCGCGGTGCAATTCCAGATAAAAGCGCTGCGGGTACAGTGCCATCCAGTAGCGAGCCCGCTCGAGCGCAAGCGCCTCCTTGTCGCCCATCAATGCCTGCCCCACATCCCCTGCGACACCTGCAGACAGCGCTATCACACCCTCTGCAGCTTCCTCCAGCCAACTCTTTTTGACATAGGGGATACCGAGGTACTGGCCCTGCGTATAGGCGCGGGAAATCAGCAGTGTCAGATTGTGGTAGCCCACCTGATTCATGGCCAACAGGCACAGGGGGTAAGCCCGCTCGGGATCGTCTGCTTCCATCACGCGCAGATCGACACCAAAAATCGGCTGCACGCCAGCGGCAAAGGCGGCCTTGCGAAACTTGATCAGACCGTAGAAATTACAGACATCGGTGACAGCCACTGCAGGCATGCCCAACTCGGCTGTGCGTGCAACCAGCGGCTTGATTCGGACCAGTCCGTCAACCAGCGAAAACTCGGTGTGTACTCGAAGATGAACGAATTCTGTCATGCGATGATTCTACGCGACTTGCCTGCGCGGTTGCACTGATACTGGTTTATCAATGAGTACTGGCTACCGCAGGGAGAGAAGTTTTTTCACCGGCGCAAAGCTGCGACGGTGCACTGGCGTCACGCCCAGCGTTTGCAGCGCCTGCAGGTGCGCCGCCGTGGGATAGCCTTTGTGAGCGGCAAACCCGTAGCCCGGATACAGGGATTCCAGTTCTATCAATGCCCGGTCCCGCGTGACCTTGGCCAGAATTGAAGCGGCGGCGATCGCGGGCACCCGGTCATCCCCCCGCACTACCGGTTCCGAGGCGTAGTCCCAACGCGGCAACCGGTTGCCGTCCACCAGCACATAACCCGGCTGGGGTTGCAACCCGTGAACGGCTCGCTGCATGGCTAACAGGGAGGCCTGCAGTATATTCAGTTCATCGATTTCAGCCACGGTGGCGCTGGCAATACACCACGCCAGCGCGCGCTCACGAATGAGCGCTGCCAGTACCTCCCTGCGCGGTGCGGAGAGCTTCTTGGAATCGCGCAGGCCCTCCACAGGCCGCTGCGGATCAAGGATGACCGCCGCCGCAACGACCTCGCCCGCCAACGGGCCACGGCCCACTTCATCGACGCCGGCGACATCGGCGCCCTGATAATCAATGGTGAATAAATCACTCATTGGTGAAGGGGTACGGAGCGTGTCAGTGAGTGCCATTGACCGGCGCTGGGTAACCAGGCGGATTCGTCTGC
>CAXBLZ010000042.1:0-32117 GCA_963976735.1 uncultured Halioglobus sp. | reverse complement strand
TTTATGTGTCGAATTAGGCAATTTCACTACTCCCAATTTGCCCCGTTTTCCTGTACTCTCCCGCGCCTTGTATTACGCGTCATCAACTTAATCGACTGAGAATCACAATGTCTGACTTATCCCTGTACAGAAACATCGGTATTTTCGCCCATGTGGACGCCGGCAAAACCACCACCACGGAGCGTATCCTCAAGCTGACCGGCAAGATCCACAAAACCGGCGAAGTGCACGATGGCGCGGCCACCACCGATTTCATGGCGCAGGAGCAGGAGCGCGGGATCACCATCCAGTCTGCGGCCACCACCTGTTTCTGGAAGGATCACCGCCTGAACATCATCGACACGCCCGGACACGTCGATTTCACCGTGGAAGTGTACCGTTCACTGAAAGTCCTTGATGGCGGTGTGGGTGTTTTCTGTGGCTCTGGCGGTGTTGAGCCGCAGTCTGAAACCAACTGGCGTTATGCCAATGAATCTGAAGTCTCCCGCATCATCTTCGTCAACAAACTGGACCGTATTGGCGCTGATTTCCTGCGCGTTGTCGGCCAGGTAGAGAAGGTGCTGGGAGCGAACCCGCTGGTGATGGTGCTGCCCATTGGTCGTGAAGAGAGCTTCGTGGGTGTGGTCGATCTGTTGACGCGCAAAGCACACATCTGGCCCGATCCGGGCAACCCTGAAAAGTATGACATTACCGATGTGCCGGCCGATATGGTCGATGAGGTAGAAGAGTGGCGCGAGAAGTTGATCGAGACGGCTGTCGAGCAGGATGACGAGGCGATGGAACTGTACCTCGATGGTACCGAGCCTGAATTGGACGTGATCAAGCGTTGTATTCGCGAGGGCACGCGCAAGCTGGACTTTTTCCCCACCTACTGCGGCTCGGCGTTCAAGGACAAAGGCGTTCAGTTGATCCTGGATGCCGTAGTTGACTACCTGCCGAACCCAACAGAGGTCGATCCGCAGGACCTGACCGATGAATTCGGTGAGCCCACCGGTAAAGTGGCCACGGTATCCCTCACAGAGCCATTGCGGGCACTGGCGTTCAAGATCATGGACGACCGCTTCGGCGCGTTGACCTTCGTGCGCATCTACTCCGGCGTATTGAATCGCGGCGATACCATCCTGAACTCCTTCACCGGCAAGACCGAGCGCATCGGGCGCATGGTTGAGATGCACGCGAATGATCGCGCCGAGCTGGATAAGGCGCAGGCGGGCGATATCATCGCCATCGTGGGCATGAAGAATGTACAAACTGGCCATACGCTGTGTGATCCCAAGCATCCCTGCACACTGGAAGCGATGGTCTTCCCCGAGCCCGTTATCTCGATTGCTGTGGCGCCGAAGGATAAGGGCGGCTCTGAGAAGATGGGTATCGCTATCGGTAAAATGGTGGCAGAAGATCCCTCGTTCCGCGTTGAAACGGATATCGATTCCGGCGAGACCATTCTCAAAGGCATGGGTGAGCTGCACCTCGACATCAAGGTAGACATACTCAAGCGTACCTACGGTGTTGATTTGATCGTCGGTAAGCCGCAGGTTGCCTATCGTGAAACGATCACCCAGGAAGTCGATGATTCCTACACACACAAGAAGCAGAGTGGTGGTTCCGGGCAATTCGGTAAGATCGACTACCGCATCAAGCCTGGCGAACCCGGAACAGGGTTTGTTTTCACCTCTTCGGTTGTCGGTGGTAACGTTCCCAAGGAATTCTTCCCCGCTATCGAGAAGGGCTTCAGGACCATGATGGACCAGGGTCCGGTTGCGGGCTTCCCGGTGCTGGACGTTGAGGTTGAACTGTACGACGGTGGTTTCCACGCTGTCGACTCCTCGGCGATCGCATTTGAGCTCGCCGCGCGTGGTGCGTTCCGCCAGTCGATGCCGAAAGCCGGCGCCCAGTTGATCGAACCGATCATGAAGGTCGATGTGTTCACACCTGACGATCACGTGGGTGATGTGATTGGTGACCTGAACCGTCGCCGCGGTATGATCAAGGATCAGGACGCAGGCGTAACCGGTGTTCGCATCAAGGCGGATGTGCCGTTGTCCGAGATGTTCGGCTATATCGGGCACCTGCGCACCATGACGTCTGGTCGCGGCCAGTTTTCCATGGAGTTCTCGCACTACCTGCCTTGCCCGCAGAACGTGTCTGAGACAGTGATTGAAGAGGTCAAGGCGCGCAAGGCAGCTGGCTAAGCGCCTCTGTGTCAGAGAAAAACCCGGCCTCTGCCGGGTTTTTTTATGCCTGCCTTTTGCCCGTCAGCTGCCTCTCTCACGGTGCGTCGGGGTCCGATGCGCGTCCTCTGTCGGACGGTTGTGCAAGCTACCGGTTCAGCCATTTATGCTGATCTGATCGCCTTGCGCCCAAAAGTGTTCCACCGCCATGCAAACGCCGCGGCAGGCTGGAGTCGCCTTTCAAAGTGTGGCATAACAGCAACCCACTCAAGCAAGGGAGTCGAACACTATGAAAGATTTTAACGGCAAGGTCGCGGTCGTCACCGGGGGCGCGAGCGGTATTGGTCGCTCACTGGTTAAGGAACTGTTGGCCGCAGGCGCCAAGGTCGTCATCGGTGATGTCGAGCAAAAAGCGCTGGACCGTGTACTGGAGGAATTCTCCGGTGCAGGTGAGGTGACTGGTGTCGTGACCGATGTCTCCAGCGCGGATTCCGTCAATGCGCTTGCAGACGAGGTCTACAACACCCATGGTGCCTGTCACCTGTTGTTCAACAACGCCGGTGTCGCCGCGCCGTCGGCAAACGTGTGGGAGACCACAGACAACGACTGGAAATGGGTGCACGGTGTCAATGTACTGGGTGTGGTTCACGGCATCCAAGCGTTCGTGCCGCGTATGATCGCATCGGGTGAAGAGGGCCATATCATTAATACGTCGTCCGGCGATGGTGGCATCTCTCCGCTGCCGTACCAGTCAGTGTATGCGTCCAGCAAGGCGGCTGTATCCTGCATCAGCGAGTGCCTGGCGGCACAGCTACAGAGTGAGGGAACGAATCTCGCGGCGTCGGTGTTCTATCCCTCCGGCGGCCTGCTCGACACCGGGATCTGGACTACGGATCGCAATCGTCCCAAGGAGTTGGCACGCGAGAAGCCTACCGCGCCGGTGCCGACTGTGCAGGATTTCAAAGTCGCCGCCGAGAAAGCTGGCTGGGAGCTGACGTTTCAGGACCTGGACGAACTGGCCCGCTACTGTCTGCAGGGCGTTCTCGAGAAGCGCTTTGTGATCATGATTCGGGTCGAGGAAGCGGAGGCCACGCTGCAGGATCGCGCGGCGCGTATCGGTCGCTGTGAAGTGCCAATCGACCAGGCCGAAATTCCCCAGCTGTAGCGGCTACAATCGCGGTGAAACGCGCTGGTAAACCAGGTCGTTTCACCGCCTTTTAGCACCAGGCAGCGCGCAGTGGTTGGCTACTTCTGTTGCTGTGCAAGCGGGTGCAATCGCACCGGCATCGCGGTGAAACCGTGTACGAAAGAGGACACGGTGCGCTCAGGTTCCCCCACCACCTCGATCCGTTCATACCGTTTCAGTATTTCCTCCCACAGCACACGCAGTTGCAGCTCTGCCAGCCGGTTTCCCATGCAGCGGTGTATGCCGAAACCGAACGACAGGTGTTTCCTGACATCGGCCCGGTCGATAATAAAATCGTCCGGGTTGTCGAAAAAGCGCTCGTCCCGGTTGCCCGACACATACCACATGATCACCTTGTCACCGGCCTTGATGTGTTGCCCGCCGAGTTCGGTGTCCACTTTCGCGAGGCGGCGCATGTGTGCCAACGGTGTCTGCCAGCGAATGGTTTCAGCGACCATGGAGTCGATCAGCCCCGGGTTTGCCACCAGTTTGGCGAACTGCTCGGGGTGCTGGTGCAGGGCCAGTGTGCTGGCCGTCATGGTGGAGCGGGTGGTGTCATTGCCCCCGACGATCAGTAGCACAAGATTCCCCAGGTACTCCATCGGCGGCATATTGCGGGTGGCCTCGCCGTGGGCCAGCATTGACACAAGATCGGATTTCACCGGCAGTTTAACGCGCTCATTCCACAACTCGGTAAAGTACGCCAGGCAGCCCATCAATTCCTCGTAACGCTGTTCGTCTGAATCAATGATGCCAATGCCGGGAATCGCGGTGGCGACATCAGACCAGCGGGTCAGTTTGCTGCGCTCTTCAAACGGGAAATCAAACAGCGTGGCCAGCATGCGGGTGGTCAACTCGATGGAGACGCGTTCAACCCAATCGAAGGTTTCTCCCACCGGCAGGTTTTCCAGTACATCGATCGTTCGCTCGCGAATAATCGGCTCGAAGTTGCGCAGGTTTTCGGCGCCGGTTACCGGGCTGACAACCCGCCGTTGCTCGTCGTGTTTGGGCCTGTCCATGGCGATAAACATCGGCAGTGGGAAGGTATCCTGTGTGTCGCCGATGGTAATCGCCGGCTCCGACGAGAAGATCTCGTGCGAGGTGTCGACCTTGATGATGTCCTCGTAGCGGGTAACGGACCAGTAAGGGCCAAAAAAACTCTCGGGGCATAAGTGGACAGGGGCCTCGTCACGCAGGCGCTTGAACCAGGAGCCGTGAATATCGCGCGCAAACAAAAAGGGGTTGGCGATGTTGATCTTTTCCAGTGGCAGCGTGTATGGGTCTTGGTCGGCACGTTCGGCCGCATCCATCAACAGGTCGGATAATTCCATATTCAGGGCATCTCCCAGGCGGTATTCAGTCGCAGTCTAGGACAATTGTGTGAATTGGCCAAACACTTCTGGTATCGGTGCTTTGGGTAGGCGCGGGCTTGCCGTATCCTGTTGCCCTGTAGTGAACTCGAGAATTTGAGGATGGATATTCGCAGCAAGGTCATGTCGGCACTGCGCTGGAGCGCGGCGGCCCGCTTTTTGGGGCAGGCGGTATCCTGGGGCATTACCATCATGGTGATTCGCCTGCTCTCACCCGGTGACTACGGCCTGATGGCCATGGCGATGGTGCTGGTCTCGTTCCTGGTGCTGCTTAATACCGTGGGGCTGGACGCTGTGCTGGTGCAAGACAAGGAACTCGATGAGCAGATGACGCGACAGATTTTCGGCGTCGTGATTGTCATCAATACGCTGTTCTTTGCCCTGCTTTTCTTTGGCGCCGGGATGGTGGCCTCGTTCTACGGTGACCCGGCACTGAAGCTGATTGTGCAGGTATTATCAGTGCAGTTTCTGCTGCTGATCTTCGAGACACTGCCGCAGTCCAGGCTGGAGCGCGAGATCGAATTTGCCCAGCGCTCGATTGTCGATTTCGCAACGCTGGTCATTGGCAGTGTGGTCACGCTGTTCATGGCCCTGGCTGACTTTGGGGTATGGGCCCTCATCTGGGGCACCCTGGCCACCAATGCAACGCGCATGATCGGACTGAATCTGATTGCGAGGAATCTGGTGTGGCCCAGCTTTTCGCTGCGGGGTATGCGTCGGCACTTTGCATTTGGCGGGTTTGTGACGACCGACAGGGGGCTGTGGTTCCTGTTCAGCGAGTCGGACAAATTCATCGGCGGCAAAATGTTGGGAAATCATTTGCTTGGCTACTACGCCGTTGCCAGCCAGCTCGCGTCACTGCCGATTCACAAGATCAGCGGGCTGCTCAATTCCGTCGCTTTTCCTGCGTTTTCCCATGCCCACGCTCATACCGATACCGTGACGGTACAGGGGTATTTGCTGAAAGCGACGCGGATTCTCGGCATTGCAGCGTTCCCGGTGTTTTTCGGCATGAGCTGCACGGCCGAACCCTTGATTGCCTCGCTGCTTGGTGAGAAATGGCTGCCTGCTGCACCGCTGCTGCAATTGCTGGGTTTGGTGATGCCGTTTCGCCTGCTGAGTAATATATTCCCGCCGCTGCTCTGGGGGATAGGGAGCCCTGCCACCAGCGCTTCCAACTTCCTGTTGGCGGCACTGCTCATGCCCGCCGCGTTGTATATCGGTGCGCGCTGGGGCGTGATCGGTCTCGCCTACGCCTGGCTGTGTGCCTACCCGGTGATCTTCCTGGTTACCGCCTTTCGGAGCTGTCACAAGATCGGCCTGGGTATTGTGAAATACCTGCTGCAAATGCTGCGTCCCGTTATCGCAGGGATGACAATGTATGCCACCGTGTATTTTCTACAGGGTTTCGTTTATGGAATGGTCGGTGATTGGTTATATTTGTTACAACTTGTGTTCATCGGTGCTGCGGCCTATGCGGCGGCAATGCTGCTCATCGACCGCCAGGGCCTGCTCGAAACTCTGCAGCTGATTCGCAGCTAGTCACCGCAGCCCGGGACCGTCCGGGATCGACTGATCGATATTGGGGAGTCTGTTTAACGTATGAATATTCTACAACTCAACGAGCCCGGCGAGCGCCACCTTGGCCGCGCGATACAACTGCAAGCGGAACAACACGGGGATAGACCGTTCCTGTTATTTTCCGATGACGTGTATACCTTTGCCGAGGTCAACCAGCGCGTCAACGAGTTGGCGGCAGGGCTGTCCGCACTCGGGCTCAAGTCGGGTGAGCGACTCGCGTTCTATATGAGCAGTGCGCCCGAGGTTATTTTCCTGGTATTGGCAGTCAACAAGCTGGGCGCGGTATGGGTGCCTGTCAACACGGATTACAAAGGCGCATGGTTGCTCGACACCATCAACGGTAGTCGCCCCACAGTGCTGGTCAGCGACGCAGCGCATGCGGAGCGGCTGCAGGAAGTGCAGGATTCCCTGCGCGTCCAGTCCTTCGTGATGCACGGTGGGCATGACCGTCTGGCAGGCGCCGTCAGCCTTGAGTCACTGTATGTCGCCGGGGCGGGCGAGCCGGATATGTCAGCGCTGAGTACAGGCGATACCTGCTCTGTGCTGTGGACGTCCGGTACCACGGGTAAGGCCAAGGGCGTGATGCAAAGTCATAATGTCTGGTTCAACGCGTCGCTGGCGACCAATGAGGAGTGCCAGTTCGGGCTCCGTGAGGACGATATTATTTTTACCGTGCTGCCCATGTACAATTCCGCAGTCTGGGTCACCGCGATATTTCGTGCGCTGTTCGCCGGCGTTCCACTGGCTGTCGATCCCAGTTTTTCGGTAAAGACGTTTTGGCAGCGGGTGGATCATTACAAGGCCACGCAGTGCTTCACCCTGGGTGCCATGCATATGTTCCTGTGGGACGCGCCTGCGCGCGATGACGATGCCTCTCACAGCCTGCGGAAACTGATGGCGATCCCGATGCCGCCCGCGGTCGCGGGGCCGTTTTGCGAGCGCTTCAATCTCGAGCTTGTGGCGCAGGGCCTCGGCCAGAGCGAGGCGATGCGACTGGTCGCGCCGGTTTCGGGACGGACCCAGCCGCCCGGCAGTTGCGGCAGTGTGGTGCCGGGAATCGAGGCTCGACTGGTAGACGACGAGGGTCGCGATGTCCCGGTGGGCGAGGCCGGTGAACTCTGGGTCAAGCCATTGCAGCCGCATTTCATCTTCAACGGCTACTTCGACAATCCGGAAGCGACGGCTGCTGCTTTTGAAGGCGAGTGGTACAAGACCGGCGACATGCTGAGGTGCAATGAAGACGGCTTTTACTTCTTCGCCGATCGCAAAAAAGATGCCGTGCGCTACAAGGGGCGCAATATTTCCACCTTTGAAGTCGAGTTGGCGGCCCGCAGGCACCCTGCGATCGCCGATTGCGCGGCCTTCGGGATTCCCAGCGAGGAGCTGGAATCGGAACAGGAAATCATGCTCGACGTGATCCTGAAGCCGGGGCAGGCACTGCAGGCAGAAGAGCTGGCACAGTTCATCAACGACAACGCACCGTATTTTTTCGTGCCCCGTTACATCCATTTTGTGGACTCACTGCCGTATACGCCGACCAACAAAGTGCAGAAGTTCCGGTTGCGTGAGCGGGGTGTCACACCCGATACCTGGGATGCGCGCGCAGAGGGTTTCAAGGCCCAGCGTTAGATAGCATCACTCCCGACGGTGCACATCTGATCCGGGGCGGCGTGATAATTCCCGATTGACAGATCAACTAACGCCTAGTAGTCTCTAGCTATCCGGTCTAATAAACCACCCTGGAGAGGCTTCCAATGAGTCAATGTCCCTTTGCAAATTTCCCGAACCTGATCGACCCCGAAACCTATGTTAACGGTATGCCCTACGAGACACTCGCCGAGATTCGCCGTTCCGGCCCTGTGCACTATATGGACGGCTCCTACCAGGGCGTCCCGTACTGGTTAGTCACCGGCCGCGATGAAATCGACTTCATTTCCAAGAACCCCAAGTTGTTTTCCAGCGAGGCGCGCTCGGCGCTGGCGGAGGAATTTCCCGAAGAGGAACTGGTGCTTATCCATCGCAACATGACCATCAACCAGGATCCGCCCGGCCAGATGAAGTCGCGCAAGATCGTGCGTGCTACTTTCACGCCCGGAGCCGTCGATTCCTACGAGCCGAGCTTCCGCCAGCACGCTAAAAACATTGTCGACAGGGTCGCATCGCGCGGTGAATGCGAGTTCGTCGAGGAGGTAGCTGCAGAATTGCCGTTACTGGCCATTCTTGAACTGTGTGGCATCCCACCTGAAGATCGCAAGGACTTTTTCGAGTGGACCAACAAGATGATGTTCAACCAGGACCCGGAGATGGCAGCGTCAGAAGAGGTGGCGCAGGAAGCCTCGTTCAAGGTCATCGAGTACGCGATGAAGCTGATGGAGCAACACAAGGCTAACCCGAAGAAGGACATTATCGGTGCCCTGATCGAAGGCAATGGCAAGGACGATGGCCTCAGCGACGACGAGTTCGTGTGGTTCTTCCTGATGTTGATCGCGGCGGGTAACGAGTCAACCCGTACCGTTACCACCCAGGGTATGCGCATGCTGATGGAGAACCCCGATCAGCTGCAATACCTGGTGGATAACCCCGACAAGATTCCCGGTGCCTGCGAGGAAATGCTGCGCTACAACACCGCGTTTACGCTGATGCGTCGCACCTGCATGGAAGACACCGAAGTCGGTGGCTACCAGATCAAGAAGGGTGACAAGATCATCATGCACTATCACACGGTAAACCACGACGAGAGCATTTTCGGCGAGGATGCGATGAAATTTGATGTGCGCCGCGCTGAGCGTATGCCCGACCTGTACAATCAGCACCGTGCGTTTGGCGTTGGCCAGCACTTCTGCCTGGGCACCCACCTGGCGCGACTGGAAATGCGTGTGATGTTCGAGGAAATCATTCCACGCATGCGTAATCCGAAACTGGTGGGCGAAGTCGCCTATACCCGTTCGAACCTCGTCAACGGCATCAAGCGTATGCACATCACGTTCGATCCGGAGACAGAGACATCCGAGCAGGCAGCCTGATTTTCGATTGACCGGCACTCGGCCCCGGGGATGTTATCCCCGGGGTTTTTTTTGCCTGATGGAAGTGTGACGGGCGCAAACTTTACCTGCAGTGCGTGCAGTGAGAGTGGCTTCACACTCTCTCCGCAGTCATCTTTCTTGTTTGCGCAGTCTGATGTATGTTTGATGCCCAGATGTGTTCCCTCTCGCGATAGCAGCCGGGATACGACACGGTTTATCAGACAGGTACAGGTTATGAAACGAACCCTCCCGGTATTGCTCACACTGTTTGTTCTGGCCGCCTGCAGTGACAGTGATACCACTGAACAGTATATCCAGCGCGCCACTGATGCGATGGCTGCAGCGGAGTATCCGGAGGCGACTATTGAGTTGAAGAACGCACTGCGCCAGGATCCGAATTCTGCGGAGGCCAGGTGGTTGCTTGGCAAGGTATATCTGGATAGCGGCGATGTGCTGTCAGCGGCCAAGGAGTTAACACAGGCACGCGATCTCGGCTGGCCACCCGACGATGTGCAGCCGGCGCTGGCCCAGGCGCTGTTTGCCCAGAGCGAGTTTGAAGCGGTAGCCGACCTGGAGGCGGAGGGTTTGACGCCGGGTGCCCAGGCCAGTCTCTACGGCCTCCAGGCCCAGGCCGCACTGGCGCTGGGAGATACCTTTCAGGCGGAAGAGCTGATCGATAAGGCGCTGGCGTTGAAGCCCGAGGACCTCGAGGTGCTGATTGCCAAGGCTCGATTACTGAATAGTAACGAAGACGCCGACGGGGCGCTGGCCATGGTAGAACGCGTTCTCGCCATCGACGGTGAACGCGGTGATGCCTGGAGCCTGAAAGCCGAGATCCTTACCAGTAAGGCGGATTATAAAAAGGCGTTGATCGCCTATAACAGGGCGGTCAAATACCAACGCGACAACGCCAGCGAATTGTTTAAGCGGGCCCTGCTGAAAATGCAGATGGGCGATTTTGAATCTGCACAGAGAGATGCCAGGGCGTTGATGGGCAGAAAAGCGAAGCACCCGGGCTCCAATTATGTGCAGGGGCTGTTGCACTATGAGGCCGGCAATTACGATGAGGCGATTGCGTCCCTTACGGTGACAGAGCCGGCGTTCAAGCAGTACCCACTGTCCATGTTTTTCCTGGCCAGTGCCAACCTGAAGAAAGGCAATATGGATCTGGCGGCCAACCAGGCGGAGCGGTTCCATAATTTGAGCCCAGGTAGTGTGCAGGGGCGCAAACTACTGGCTGTGATCCGTCTGCAGCGCGGGGACCCGGACAGCGTCCAGCGACTGTTGCAGCCTGTGCTCGACACTGACCCCAACGATGTCGATGCACTGAACCTGGTAAGCACCGCACTGCTGGAACAGGGTAAAACCGGTGAGGCCATCACGCTGCTGGCGCGAGTGGCCGAGCTGCAGCCGGATTCCGCCGAGGCAAAAGTCAGGCTGGGGGCTGGCATGCTGATGGGCGGGAAGGGCGATGCTGCTGTCCAGCCGATCCAGGCCGCACTTGAAATGGATCCCAACCTGGCGATGGCTGATATCCTGCTGGTATTAAATCATGTAGAGAAGGACGATTTTCCGGCAGCGATCGCGGCCGCTGAAGATTACCAGCGGCGCAATGCGGATACGGTTGCGCCCTACAACCTTCTGGGTAGGGTTTATCAGGAGGCGGGCAACAAACAGCAGGCGCGCAAGGCATTCCAGGGCGCTCTCGCGTTGGACAGCAGTGATCCCGGCGCCAATTTCTACCTGGCACAGATGGCCCTGGCGGATGACGATATCGCTGCCGCGAGGGGACATTACAAGGCGATACTGAAAGCGCAGCCAGACGCGCCACAGGCGCATCTGCAGCTTGCTGCGCTGGATGCGCGCGAGGGCAAGCAGGGGTCGATGGTTGAGCATCTTGAGAAAGCCATGGCAGCGGCGCCGACAGCACTGGAGCCGCGCTTGTTACTGGCGCGCTTCTACCTTGCCAGTGGCAAGCCGGAGCAGGTGGCACCCCTGTTTACCGATCTGGTTGCCCAGCAACAACAAACCGCGGATGTGTTGCAGTTGATGGCACTGGCGCAGTTGGCCACCAAGGATGCAAGTTCGGCGCTATTTTCTCTGGAGAAACTGCTGAAGGCCACTGAAGAGACAGCGCAGATTCGGCACATGATGGCGCTGGCCGCAGCGGAACAGCGTGATACTGAGCGCACTGTGGAGGAACTGCGCCGTGCTCTGGCACTTGATGAAAACTATCTTCCATCCCGCATTGCACTTGCCAAAATCCTGCTTGCGTCCAACGAGCCCTCGGAGTTCGACCTGCAGATGGAAAAACTGGCGGTACTGGCCCCCGAGAACCCGGATGTACTGCTGATGCAGGCAGCCGCTGCAGGCCGCAGTGATGACCTGGATGCGGCCATGCGACTGTCGGAAAAAGCCTTCAGTCTGGCGCCATCGGGTAATGCACTGATAGCGCTGGCCTCCTACGAGGAGGCGGCCGGGATGCGCGGCAATGCGTTGGCGCGACTCTCTGCATGGCTTGAGAAAAATCCCGACGATATTCCGGTGCGTCTGGCGTACGCCAGTATGCTGATGTCCGATGGGCAGGAACCCCAGTCCACAACCCAGTACGCGATCATTTTACAAGCGTCTCCGGATAACCTGACGGCGCTGAATAACCAGGCCTGGATACTCAGGGAAAAAGACACCGCACAGGCGCTTGAATATGCCAGGAAGGCAGCGTCGCTGGCACCGGATTCGGCGGCCGTGCTGGATACACTCGCCATGGTCGAATACATTAACGGGGATTACGACCAGGCGCAGCGTAATATTTTGCGCGGGCTCAAAGCCGCCCCCGACGACCCATCAATGCGCTATCACAGCGCTATGATTGCCGTTGCGTTGAACGATGAATCCACGGCGCGATCAACGCTGCAAAAGTTACTCGCCGCAAACAAGAATTTCCCCGAGCTGGCCGAGGCCAAGGCGCTGCTGGCGACACTGCAGGATTAAGTCGTCGCCGGATTCACTTGTCGGTCGCAGCGGTATCCCGTTCAAACTCCGCGATGGCCTCTTCAACGGGGCCGAGCATGGCTGCCGCGCGCGGATAGCCCGCGTATTGCGCAATAAACAGCAGGAATTCGCGCGCTTCTTCTGCGTTGATTTCCCCGCGTTTAAGTGAGGCCTTGATCTGGATTTTAAACGTTGTTGTCTCCCCTTTCTCGGCAATGATTCCCAGCAGCAGAATACGCTTGTCGCGCATGGACAGGGTCTCGCGTGTCCACAGTTCCGCGAACAACTGCTTGAGCATGATGTCCGAGAAGGCGTAGCCTTCGGGAGGTACCACCACGTCTCCGGCGTACACGTCCATTATCTTTGCCTCGCCCAGTGCGCGCCGCTCCTTGTCGTTCATGGTGTCTCTCCTAGTCAAGTGTGCCGAATATTTTGTCGTAGAACAGCGTGATTGTTGCGTAGTTACCCTTGTGCATGTTCTCGTGGTGTACATGGTGCTTGGCGACTACCCAGTTCATGCTTTTGAACGGAAAGTAGGGCAGATCCATAAAGACGTGGTTTATCTGGTTGATGTTGGTGAAAATCAGGTAAGTCACGACGATGGTGGTGATGTGAAAAGGCCCCATTAGCGCGGACAACAGCACGATCGACAGCAGAAACATGCCCAGTCCGATGAAGGTCTCCAGCGGATGCACATAATGGGCGTCCAGATAGGTGGGGTTGCGCGCCTGGTGATGCACCGCGTGAATCTTGCGCATGCGCCCCTGGCCATGGAACCAGAAGCGGTGGGCGAGGTAGTAAAAAAAATCGTAAAACATCAGGATGATGAAAATATCCAGCAGCACTTTCCACACTGACTGCGCCTCGAGCGTAATGCAGAAGGGCAGCAGAAGAAGGAAGAAGACCAGGTTGCAGTAGAGGCCGGTTTTCTGTGTCGCGCGCACGACTGGCCGATATTTCGCCAGCGCCCATTTCGGCTTGTCTTTTTCCTTGTTGAGCGCGCGCATTTCCCCCAGGGCGGGCACGCTGAACAACAGTCGTTTTCCGACCATATTTATTGCGACAATGCTCGCCAGCGCCAGCATCGCTGCCACAATGTTGTAGTGTTGCCATACATATGAAAGCCAATCGTTGTTCATTGCTGTTTTACCTCGTGGTAGTGGCCCGCTGCATGAGCAGCGTGGCCAGAGTGCGACTGTCGTCGCTTCCCAGTTGTTGCTGTAATTGTCGGGCCAGTAGTTTGATATCCACAGTGCTGGCGCTATCAAAAATATCCCGTTCGAGCTGCAGTGCGCGATACAACTCACAGAGTGTGGCGGTCATGCGCTTCAGCGCTGCGCTGCCAATGATCGCGGTGAACTCCTGTTGCAGTTGGTCGACGCTGGCCACAGAATCGGCGATCAGTGCCTGGCCGCGGTCGGTGAACTGCAGCACGATCTGGCGCGCGTCGAGCGGATCTGCCTGGCGCACGAGGTAGTCGAGTGCTTCCAGTTCGGTAGCGATGGCGCTGATGGCCTGCTTGCTGACGTCGTGCACCGCTGCCATTTGCTGGATGCGGCCACCCTGGGGCCCGATCAATGTCAGTACCTGTGCGAAGGACAGCTTGAGCCTGGGGTGACCTTTGGCGTGATTCAACACCATCAACCGGCGCATGATGTAATCGGACAGCCGCGGTAGCAGGGCACCCATCGACGCATGTTGCACCGGAGTACGTGGGCGATCGATTCGCAGCGACAGCTTTCGGGTCAACCTGTCCAGTGATTTGCCCGTATCTGCAAGCCGCTGTGCACCGACAAGCTGCGAAAATTGCTTGTCCAGCTGTGCGACGATACGCTCGCCGTCCCGACTCAACTTTCGGCCCTTTTTCGACAGCGTCAGTTGCCGGGCGCGGCCATCGGCAGGGTCTACCGCGCGCGTGATATAGCCTGCGGCTTCCACCTGCTTGACCGCCTGATTGCAGGCCTGACGGGAGATGCCCAGAATATCAGCGAGCTCAGACAGCCGCCTGTCGCCCTGGCTTAGCAGAGTGATGTAGGGGGAGAAGCCAAGCCTCAGGCTTGTGTGTCCGCACTCCTCCTGCAGCGTGTTCATGGCACTGCTTTGCACATAGCGCGCGACGCCCAGAAGGTGCCTGGAGAAATTATTGCGGTACCGGTTCCAGATGAGCCCGGTATCGATAGTGCTGGTGTTCAATGCGCGCATGGAAAAATAGTAAACACATATTGACGACTAGTCAATTTATATTGACTTAATGCATGGAGTCGCTAAACTTCTTCACGATAATAAACTCGAGCAGCCGCGCCACCTATGAGCTGGCAAGCGGTGATACCCGTGGAGACACAGCATGAGCACAACCACCAACGTCGGTTACATCGGGCTTGGCAATATTGGTAAGCCGTCCGCGCTGCGCCTGATTGGTGATACTTTCACCGCCCACGTTTACGATGTTTTTGCTCCTGCCGTTGAAGAGTTGGTCGCGGCAGGTGCGGTGGGTTGCGCGTCCGTGGCAGAACTCGCCAGCCGCTGCCAGCATATTGGCGTCTGCGTGCGCGACGACGCTCAGGTAGAGGTGCTGCTGCACGGTGACGACGGCATTTTTGCGCACGCGGCGAAGGGCACACTGATCGCGATTCACAGCACTGTTACCCAGGCGAACCTGTTGCGCTGGGCGCAAGAAGCCGCGGCCCTTGGTCTTGACCTCATCGATGCGCCCATTACCGGCGGTGCGCACAGGGCTGCAGACGGTACGCTGTGTTATATGGTGGGCGGCAGCGTTGAGCAACTGGAGGCGGGGTCACCGGTATTTGCGACCTCTGCCGAGAAAATCGTGCACGCTGGCCCGATCGGCTCCGGCATTGCGCTTAAATTGTGCAACAACTATATGCAGTACGCCGAGTTTGTCGTGATGGCCGAATCGACACGCCTCGCGCATGCCTGTGGCCTGTCTGCCGACGTGCTGCGAGCCGTGGGGCTGTCCAACGGCGTGGTCAATGAACAGATGCATATGTTCGTCAGCGGTCGCAACGGTATGGCGAAAGCATCGACGCTGGAAGAGATGGATCCGTACTTTGGTGGTATGGGACGACTGGCGCGCAAGGATCTTGAGTGCGCCATCAGCACGGCTGCTGAGAAGGGTGTGGTAATGCCCACGGCTGAATTTATTCGCGACCGTATTGAGGCGGTCTTTCTGGCGCAGGACGAATCGCGTCTCCCCGATTGACAGGAACAACAGATATGAACCCTGAAACCCGATTGTTTATCGATGGTGAATTGTGTAGCGCTGCGTCAGGCAGGACATACGCCAATATCAATCCTGTTACCGAGCAGGAGATAGGGCAGGTTGCCGACGCCGGCCCTGAGGATATGGACAGGGCAATCGCCGCCGCCAGGCGCGCCTTCGACACCACCGACTGGTCCACCAACCACGATTTCCGACTCAAGTGCCTGCAGCAGCTGCAACAGGGCTTGCGCGCAGTCGAGGCCGAGTTCAAACAGCAGATTGCCGCCGAAACCGGGGCGCCGCTGGGTATTTGCGGCGCAATGGGGCCACAGTGCGAACTGCCGATTGGTTTTATGGATTACACCATCGAGAACCTGCCGAAGTACAAATGGAGTCGGGATATCGGCATTTCAGAGATGATGGGCGGCAAAAGTCGTCGCCTGGTGGAGAAAGAGGCGATCGGTGTGGTGGCCTGCGTCACGCCCTGGAACGTGCCCTTGCAGATCAATCTGGCCAAGTGTGTGCCGGCACTGGCTGCGGGGTGCACTGTGGTGCTGAAAGCGGCCCCCGATACGCCCTGGTCGGCGACGATGCTGGGGCGGGTGGTTGATGAGTACACCGATATTCCCGCCGGTGTCTTCAATGTGATCACGTCAAAGGACCCCAAGACCGTTGGCGACCAGCTTGTCGGCGATCCCCGGGTAGATATGGTGTCATTTACCGGCTCCACTGCCGTGGGTAAACACATCATGGCCCGTGCAGCGCAAACAGTAAAAAAGGTGTTCCTGGAACTGGGCGGCAAATCCGCCAACATCATCCTCGATGACGCCGACCTCAGCACCAGTTTGCTCACCTGTCTCTCCGTCTGTTTCCACGCCGGACAGGGTTGCGCGATACACACCCGGTTGCTGGTGCCGCGATCCAGGCAGGCGGAAGTGGAGGCCCTGCTGCCCACCTATTTCGGCTTTATCCAGTACGGCGACCCGTCCTCCGAGAGCCAGATCATGGGTTCGCTGATCAACGCCCGTCAGCGCGACCGGGTGCTGGCCTATATTGAAGAAGGCAAGGCAGAGGGTGCGCGACTGTTGCTGGGCGGCGCCCGGCCCGCGCAGCTGGACAAGGGCTACTATGTTGAGCCCACCGTCTTTGTGGATGTCACCAACGATATGACGATCGCCCGTGAGGAAATCTTTGGCCCGGTGCTGGCCGTCATTGCCTACGACGATGAAGAGGACGCCATACGCATTGCCAATGACTCGGATTACGGTTTGTCCGCCGGTGTGTGGTCGGCGAGTGAGGAGCGCGCACTGGCCGTCGCCCGTCGTATTCGCGCCGGCACCGTGAACGTCAACGGCGGCAACTTCTACGGTGCGGATGCCCCCTTCGGTGGCTACAAGCAGAGCGGCGTGGGGCGCGAGATGGGCCTTGAAGGCTTTGAGGAATACCTCGAAACCAAGACTATCGCGATTGGTGTGTAGCGATGGTGTTGCAGGACAGGGTCTATATCGTCACCGGGGCCTCCAAGGGTTTTGGGCTGGCGATTGCCAGAACGCTGGTTGAAAGCGGCGCCAGGGTCGGACTGGTAAGTCGCACCCAGGCAACACTGGATCGTGCCGTCGCGGAGATCGGGCCGCAGCACGCCCTCGGCGTGGCGGCCGATGTCGGTGTGCGCGCCGATGTTATTGCCGCGTTCGACACTATCAAAAAGCACTTTGGTCGCCTCGACGGTTTGATCAACAACGCCGGCATGGCGACACCGAATGCGATTGAGCACCTGGTGGAAGCGGACGTCCTGCTTCAGGTGCAGACCAATTTCCTGGGCACTGTGTTCTGTTCGCAAGCGGCAATCCCGCTGCTTCGCGGCAGTGACAACCCGCGCATCGTCAATATCTCATCCGCCAGTGCCTGGCACTACGATGAGATGAGTCATCTCTCGATCTATGCGTCGACCAAGGCTGCAGTGGAGCGCTTCACGCGTGACCTGCGCCTCGAAGTCCAGGGCGATGGTATCGGTGTTACCTGTATCCGACCCGGTGGCGCGTGGACCGATTTTGCCGCGGGTTGGGACAAAGCAGCGTTTGAGGCTGCGCTGGCGGCCTGGAAAGAAGCGGGTACCCATCTAGACACCGGAATGGACGTCAACCACGTTGGCGGCGCGGTGCAGTATGCGCTGTCACAACCACCCGGTGTTGCCGTGGATTTACTCGAAATTCGCCCCAACACACTCACTCCCAAAACCATACTCCAATGAGGAATTACTGATGGATTTTAATGGCAAGACAATAATCATCACGGGCGCAGGGGGCGGTATCGGTGAGGGCTATGCGCTGGCCTGTGCCGGGCGCGGAATGAATGTCGTGATTGCGGAATTGAACGAGGAGGGGGGGCAGCGCGTCGCCGACGCGATCAACGCAGAGGGTGGCAGTGCGCTGTTTGTGAAAACGGATGTTGGCTCGGAGTCCTCGGCGCAGGCTTGCGCTAATGCGACAGTGGAAAAGTTCGGCGCCATCAACTACCTGATCAATAATGCCGCGATTTTTGGTGATATGAAGATCGAAGGCTATATGAATGTGGAGATGGACTATCTCGAAAAGTTCATGCGCATCAACGCCCATGGTTGCGTCATCATGACCCGCGCTGTGGTGGAACATATGACTGCTGCCGGTGGCGGCGCCATCGTCAACCAGTCTTCCACCGCTGCCTGGATGAGTACCGGTTTTTACGGTGTCGCCAAGCTGGCGGTCAACGGCATCACCCAGAGTATTGCCAACGAACTGGGCTGGCGCAAGATTCGCGTCAATGCCATTGCCCCTGGCCCTACCGATACCGGTGCACTGGCCAAGACCGCGGGAGACTACGCGAAGGAAATGATAAAGAGCATGCCGATCAAGCGCCTGGGAACGCCCGAGGACATGGCGAATGCAGCGCTGTTTCTGCTCTCTGATGAGGCCAGTTGGATTACCGGGCATATCCTGAATGTCGACGGCGGACAGTTCATGCGCCCATAAGGGAGACGCACTATGAAACTATTAAGCGACGATATGTTGCGCGCAACAGCTGACAAATTGATCGCCGCCCACGAGGAGGCGTCGCGCACCAACGACTGGCTCTTTTTCGTGGATGAGATCTACGCGCGCGACTGCGTGTATACCTGCCAGTACGCGGGGGTGATGGATGTCACGGCCAACGGTATCGATGACATCAAGGCCACGCACTACGGGCGCGACATGAATGTGGGCTGGGAGGGTTGGACATTTCCCTACCTCGGCGTGTACATCGGAGCGGACAACAAGCTCGTTACGCACTGGATGAACCGTGGTCCGGGAAAACGCGACGATGGAGGTTATTTCGAGACACCGGGTATTTCCTTTCTGACGCTGGATGAGCGGGGCAAGATCTGTCGCCAATTGGATATGTTTGATCTCGCGCACCAGATGAAGCTGTGTGACGATCTCGAGGACGCCGGCCTGTTGTCAGCCAAACTGAAGGAACAGTGGGTGTTGCCGATGAAACAGAAACTCGAGGCGCAACTCGCCAACAACCGCTAGCGCCTGCCGCTGATTGCTGTCAATATCCCGTTTTTTCCAGTGCCGACAACATCGCGGACGCGCAGCGCGGGACGGGCTGTGCTGTCGGCAAGCTGTCTGCAGGCAAGTGGTGAACCTGCGAGAGGGGGTTATGCGTAAGAAGCGTGCAGTGTCAGCGGCCAGCGTGGTATTGGCGCTGGCGTTAAGCGCCGGGCAGAATACGGCGCAGGCTGCTGATGAGAATCAACAGTACAAAGTGCGGGCGTTTGGCAAGGTCGAAACGTGCTATGCGTTGAATCGCGCCGTGCACAGTGCCAAGAAGGAGGACGATTGGGGCGCCCTGTACGGATTTTCACTGTACACAATGGGCTACCTGACCGGCATCAACCGGCTCGCGCATGACACCTACGATATCGGCGGCAGAAAGAACAGCAAGACCCTGATGGTATGGCTGGAACAATACTGTATGGAAAATCCCGACGACAGCTTTGACGCTGCGCTCTATCACCTCACGGCAGAGATTTACCCAACCCGTGCAACGCGGGCACCCGGTGACTAAAAAACACAAAAGGGTTTTGATCCAAATGGCACTTACTTAAGCCTCGAAGCCGGCGATAAATTAAAGGGTATAGGATCGGGACACGCCGTGAACCCATCCATGGGGGCTTGAGCTCGGCGTCCTGCCTCGCACAGTCCCAACCCTATACCCTTTAATCTATCGCCTAATTGCCACTACTGGGCTTGAGTAAGTGCCATTCGGCTCTGACACCTTAAATTACCGGCGCTACTCGGCCTCGTAATCGAGAATGAACTTGGTTACGAAGACTGACTGGCCGTGCTCGCGGTGGCTCCAGGCGAGCAACTCGGTGAGCGTGTTCATCACGTGCAGGTATTCGCCGATGATCACGGTCGATGTGGATCCCGGGCTCACCCGCAACCCCTGCCGGGTTGCCACTTCGTCGATAAAGCCCTGTACCCGCCCACTGAAATCCACGTTCAGTGGATACATACTGATGTCAACGGTGATCATCATAGTGCCGATCTCCTGCTAAACAAATTGCTCGCGTTAATGCGCCGTGCATCATAGCGCAGAGTCACTGCGAAGTGAGGAGTATGTTTGGCCCAAGAGACAGGTATCGGCGTCGTGCCTGGCACTTCTTGCCTCGTGCTCGAGGCCTACGTATGTTTGATGCCGCCGCACACGTGGCGACCGCTGTTCGAGCGAAACGGGTAAAGCGGGTAACGAATACCTGTTAGTCAAACGGAATCACCTGGGTAAAGCACACAAGAGCGTCGCCCACGATGGCAATACCTGCGCCAGGTATTTCCTGCAGCGCTTGAATGCTGGACACCTCGCAACCAAACGCCTTTCTCCCGACTTTTTTTGTCGTTTCGGCATCGTAAATGCCGACAGCATCTAACTCACCGTCAGCGATATACAGTGATCTCTCATCCTGAGATAGCCAGGAGTATCCAGAATTGAACTTAGCAACCTGGTTGAAAGTTGCCGTAGACAACACCTGTCCAGACGCCAGATAGATAAGCGTACTATCGCTATTCAGTGTTATATGGCTGGTGCCACTCACCTCTCCGTGCTTGTCCTCAAGAACTATCGGCATCTCTGACATGGTCGCATCCAGCTTATACAATGAATTGGGCGAAAAACCTGATCCAACGTATACAGCAGAACCGTCCTGAGCGACGGCAAACTCTGGGCTTGCGCGGATAATGCGTTCACTCGCCACTCGCGCTGCTAGATTGCCCTGGTCGCGATTAACCTCGACTATGTAAGCAAAACCATTACTCCCGGGATTTGACGAAACAATGACGCGATCTGGTGAAACCTCCGCAATATCCCAGACCCTGTCATCACCAAGTTCGGTCGAAATATCGACGGTTTCCACGTTGCCAGTAGCAAGTTGGAGGTACGCGATATCCCCCTGGTTGTACAATGTGGTGTAGATCGTTTCACCGTCCGCCGACAGATCGATACGGTATGCGTTCCCTCCGACAGGGTAGGTCTCGCTTAAGGCTTCACTCTCAACATCGATTTCACTAACCTGCTGCAGACTAGGGACAGACACGTACAGCTTTCTGGTTGAGGCCTTGTACTCCATATCTACGCCCGCGCCGCCTAGCTCTATCCGCGTATTCCGGGTACAAGACTCGGCGGCAACAAGAATGCCGTTGATCTGAAAATCAGTCAGTTCATGACACGGAATTTTTTCACTGCCAACAACATCGATCTCCCGCAGCGTTGAAATGCCGGTCAATGGCTCCAGGCTTGAGACTGGAGAATCCTGGACAGTAAGCGATTCCAGATTGGTAAGTTCGCTGAGCGGTTCGAGTGCAAATACTGAGTGACCTGAAATATTCAAACTGCGGAGGTTTTCCAGCTTACCGATGGAACCCAGGCTGATAATATTTTTTTGTGAAGCACTGCAGTCAAGTGCGTAGAATTCAGATGGCTGAGTGAATCCCTCAGCTTGTGCTGTCTCGATCACACATTCTTCCAAGACCAAGTCGTCGAAAGTTAGCATGGGGTAAGGGTCCGTTTCGCTCGATTGAGAGATCGGCGAGCGAATGCAGACCACATCCTCCTGCAAAAGCATGAAGGACTCATCATTGTTGAAAACATCCAATTTATTCGTCGTGCCATAGTCACATTTCGTAGTGACTGTGCCGGTCTTGTCCAGCGTCGCAAAATTGAAGATC
The DNA here is from genome assembly GCA_963976735.1 of uncultured Halioglobus sp. Lineage (GTDB taxonomy): Bacteria > Pseudomonadota > Gammaproteobacteria > Pseudomonadales > Halieaceae > Marimicrobium. The sequence goes on along the minus strand of CAXBLZ010000042.1, from coordinate 10,333 downwards.
TCCACGTTCGAACTGTTGCCAAGCACAAACAGAGTGTCAGCTATTCGGCTGGGTACAGACAAGCCGGCGGAAACCCGCCCAACCTCTACGAATGAGCCAGTGCGTAAAACCTGTCCGCTTGCCAGCGCAATTCGTGAACCGTCGAGATTGACTGACATGTTATAGGTGTCATAGACACTGCCATGACTATCTTCGAGCACCAGCGGCGCGGTGGAGTCCACCAGGTTCAGCTTGTAGAGTGAATTGGGTGAAAAGTCCTCGCTGAGGTATAGCGAACGATAATCTGGCGACCGTGTAAAGCTTGGGTTAGCGCGAATAATGCGCCCGTCAGCGGCTCTCGTTACCAGGTTGGATTGTTCCAAATCAATTTGAGCGATATAGGCGAAACCACTGCTACCCGGTGCCGAGGACACAAAAAGTCTGTTCGGCGCAGCCTCCACAACATCGTAAATAATCGGGCTCCCGGTTTGGTTTGCCAGCGGGATAATGTTGACGACACGACTTTCCAGATCAATCGCCGCGACCGAATCCGTACCGCGAACGGCTGCGTACAGTGAGTCGCCATCAATACTGAGATCTATGCCGTAGGGGGCACCCGCCAGTAAAATATTATCGATGACCCTGAGCTGGCCGATTGAAACGACTGCGATCACGTTTCTACTGGGAATTGATACGTAAATCTGGCCTCTGTCTTCATCAACGACTGCATCGAATCCGATGGCGCCGAGCTCAATAGCCTTATTTACAATACATACATCATCTTTGACTAGCCCGGCTCCATTGACGACATTTGCTTCCAGTTCGTCGAGCTCTTCGCATGCTAATGACTGGTTGCCAGAAAGATCCAATTGCTCTATACGTTCCAGTCCCAGCAGTGGTGTTAATGATTTGAGCGAGCTGTTGCTTAAATTCAGGTTGATGAGATAACTGAGTTTTTCTATCCCTTTAGCATTTGCTACATTTTCACAACTTAATGACGTCAATTCGGCAACATCAACCGTTGCTGCGCTGCCCACAGTCTCGGAAATGCAAGCCGCCAGATTTTTATCTGGAAAATGGATGTCGGCTACATTCGTATTCGCGAGAACGGATACTTCAATCGGTTTGGAGTAGGTCGAGCCGTCTGCCAGTGTTATCTCAAACTTGAATGCCAAAGAGGTATTCGCGCTGACAGCAGGCAACGTTATTTGTGCGTTCAGTGAGTTGGCCGCCTGTATGGCGGCGGTGGGACCTTTTAGTTGTGTCCATGAATAACTCGCGTCGTCAGGTGCATCGGTCTGGGCGTAAAGTTGGATTGTTTCGCGTTCGCTCGCAGATACATCGCCATCCAATTTAAGATAGGGCGCTTCGCTCATCGGAATGTCGCCAATGGAATTCATTGAAATGAGCGGACTTCCACCTTCGCGATCTGAGTACCATGAAATCCGTGTGGCGCTGTCAAATGCAATATATACCGTACCGGTTGATCCCGCATCGTTGGCACTGTCTCCCAAACAATCTGCGCCGCCATTGTCGGTGAGTAGATTAATGGTTAGCTCGTGTCTTTGGTTGCCAGCAACGACTTCTTGAAAGGTGTAGGTTCCAATGATGATCTCATCACCGGAATTGATTTCCATATCGCCGTTGTCACGAAAGTGATAGGCCTCTGGGCAGGAACCTGGTTGGTAGAGAAAACCCCAGCCACCGACAATCGATTGTGTAACATTGCCCCCAGTTTCTCCCGAGCCACCGGAACCACCACAAGCACTTAGTGCGAAGAGAACAAACAGAACGCCGCAGATTCGATACATGATCACTTCCTTGTGTTGAGCTTGCCAATGAAAGACAAACCGGTCTGAGTTTTCAAATACATATTATGACTAGCGATTATGGTAGATGTAAAAGGAGTGGATGAAAAGCAATGTGCTACAAACGCACGTCTTTTCAGCTAAATAACGTACCTGATGGGTGCTGAGAGTGACTGGTCATCTGGATAATGGTCGCGGGACCTGAGATTGCGGGTTCACCTTTACGCCTGGTTTGACGAACCCTAGCCTCGGTACATGTGCCGACATAGGCGCTCTCGGTGTCCCGTTCCAGTAGGCCTTGTTACTCCAGGCAGCGGCCGACGCGTTGGCTTATCAGCTTCACCGTTTCCTCCAGTTTGCCTGTGGCTCTGCGTCAAGCCGCGGCGGACGGCTCCGGCGCAATAAAGATATCATCGCCTTCCACTTTTACCGGGTAGTGGCGCAGCGGCTCGCGTGCCGGGCGACTCAGAACAGCGCCGTCCCGCACATCAAAGGCGGCCCCGTGTAGCGGGCACAATAGCCTGCAGCCTTTGAGTTTTCCCTCGCTCATACGCGCAGCAGCATGTGTGCAGAGGTTGTCCACCGCGAAGATCCCCTCGCCGGTGTGACACAACAAAATCTCGATATCGTTGTGCGTAATGCAGTGGGTCTTGCCCCGGGGTATCTCCGCTACGCTGGCGACACGCGTGAATTCGTTATCGCTCATCGGAACGGTTTGCCCTGCGCCATGAAGCGATCGAGGGTGAGGTGTACACGCCTGATACGCGCCTCCTGGTAGTTGCCCAGGGTGATGCCCTTGCGGCTGGTTTTGAGGCCCCTGGTCAGCAAGTCGAGATTGCCGGTATCCTCATCGTAAACAGGGGCCAGCCAACCGAGCTCAGGCGCATCGGTATAGGATTGCTCGATGCCCAATTGTGTAGGATCCGGTGGCTCCGGGTGCTCCGCGCCGTCTGGCAATGGCTCCAGCACCAGCACATCGAAAATACAGCTGTCGATATCGTCGCCGTTGGGCCGGAAGCGGTACGCCATGGGTATCATGATGCCCGGAAAGAAAAACATATTGGGGAACAGGTGGTATTCGATCGAATCCAGCATCAGGCTGTCGCTGCAGTGTTCGAGATCGACTCCCAGTTGTTCCCTGAACTGCTCACGCAGCACCTGCGCCGCCACCTGCCTTGCCGTCTCACCGGCACCCAGTGCACAGTCCTCCATGGACAATCCCGCCAGGATTTCCCGCTCGGTCATTGGCGGCTTGCGCCACTTGTCGCCGGGGTAGTCCGACAGGGCGGCGGTGCTGTAGTTGCCGATATTGTGAATAAAGCGGCTGACGTAGTCGCTAAAGATATCGTACTGGGTGTTGGCGCCGTGCGGGGAATCGTGTGTCTCGAAATTGTGGTAGGCCTCCATGAACGCTTCCTGCGCGGTCTTCCAGTTGGCCGGTAATATTTTCTGCACATGCGCCCGGATGCGGCGCCGTTCCAGCGGGAACTGTTCGAAGTGTTCTGTCATGACGCCGAGGTAGTGCTGCAGCGGCTGCGCCTCGGGATTGAGGTTGATGAAGATAAACCCGCCCCATCGCTCACAGCGCACCTGCGCCAGGCGGTGGCTGTCGCCGGCGGTGTGGGGGAAATCCCACTGGCCCGGAATATTGCGCACCGAGCCGTCGAGGTGCCAGGACCAGCCGTGAAAAGGGCAGGTAATGCCCTGCGTGTACGTGCAGCCCTCAGCATCGATCAGGCGTGTGCCCCGGTGTGTGCAGACGTTGAGGAAGGCTTTTACGCTGCCGTCTTCCATGCGCGCGACCAGTACCGAGTAGGGGCCTATGTCATACACATAACTGTCACCGGTGTCAGGCACATGCTCTTCCCGGCATGCCCACTGCCAGGCATTCGGCCACAGACGTTCAATTTCACGCTGGAAAAACGCGCGGCTGATATAGCGCCCAACGGGCAGGTCCTCGTCGCCGAGAAACTCGTAGCGCTGTTCCAGCAGTGGTGCCGGTACGCTGCGGCTGTCCCGGTGCAGGGTGTCAGCGACGGTGGGGCCTTGTGCTCTGGCCTCGCCGGGCCTGGGTGAATTGCGGGCAGTCATGCGCTTCCTGTAATTGCGGCCTTGCTGATTGCACGCGGCCGTTGTTTAATATTACAAACAGTTTTGACTGTTTTTTTCAATTTGACCCTAATCGCACGCCGATGGCAAGTGCCACAGGATAGTTTCAGAAATCGAGCAGGAGAGAAACCGTATGACCGACCATATCGGCGTGGTGCCGGGGGCGCAGGAAGCGGCTCACCGGGAGGCTATCCGCGAGGTGCTGGCGGCCCACAGCAGGGGGCTTGATCGCCACGAGGCGGGCCTGCTGAAAGCGGCATACTGGCCACAGGCGCAGGTTGACTACGGGGCGTTCAAGGGCCCGGCGGAGCAGTTTGCCGATCTGGTAGGGCCGGCTCTGAAAGGTGCGTATGAACTTACCCAACACTTGCTGGGGCAGACATTTTTCGCCCTGGACGGTACTCAAGCGCGCACGGAGACCTACGTCTACGCCCGTCACTTGCTGCACGGCGGCGCGGAAGAGCTGGCCTTTGCCGGCCGCTACCTGGACCAGTTGGAACTGCGCGACCAGCAGTGGAAGATTCTGCACCGGCAGGTGGTGATGGACTGGAGCCTGCGACTGGCCGTTCAGGACGAACGCAATGGCGACGCTTTCGGCGCGCTGTCAAAGGGCCGCAGCGATCGGGACGATCCGGCACATCACCTGCTGCCCATCGACTGAGGAGCCCGCCATGACCAATACGCTCGACACCCTGATCGCCAAACAGGACATTACCGAGCTGGTATACCTGTATATGCGCGCACTCGACCGCTGGGATGACCAGCTCATGCGCTCGCTGTTCCACGACGACGCCTGGTGCGAATACGGCTTCATAAACTGTGGTGCCAATGCCTTCATCGATTACTGCATGGCCGCGCTGGCGACTCACGAGGCAAACCATCACTTTGTCGGCAATATCCTGATAGAGGTTGAGGGCGATGAAGCGTTTGGCGAGGTCTACTTCAATGCCTATCACAAGGTGGCCGGGGAGGCCAGTTTTGAAGACGTCATCATCGCCGGACGCTACCTGGACCGCTACCAGCGGCGCGAGGGGCAGTGGAAGTTTGCCTATCGTTCAGAGCGGGTGGACTGGAGCCATACCCGCCCCTGTAATGACCCGTACTTCCAACTGGCACCGGATGGCCTTTCAGGCGCCCGTCGCGACGATGCGGTGTTTGACCGGGCGGCGCGCTACAAGCGCCGCCCGATACCGGATGATGACGACGCCTGATATCGAGCCCCGGCTAGCGACGTTGACCGAGGCTTAACGTGGCGAGGCGGCTCGAGCGTAAAAATCGAACAGGTGGTCGCGCGGGATACAGAAGGAATCCGTTTCCTGTTGAATTGCATGTCCGATTGGCCCACCAGCACATCGAAAATGATCAGTCTATCAGCGAGTTAGTATCCCTCTAACGGTACAGCATTTAGTGCAAAAGCTGGTTCATTTTTGGGGTGCAAATCAACATTCAATATCCTTATTCATGGCCAGAATTGTTTCTCATCAACGTTTGAGCCCCGATTCCAGCTGCTTCTGCAGTTTCGCGCCAAAGGGTACCCGGGTACCGAAGACAGAGGCGATATCAAACCATCCCTGAGTGTAGATGGTTCTGGCGTGGCTGAATTCCAGAAAACCTTCCGGACCGTGGTAATGGCCCATGCCGCTGGCTCCTATGCCGCCGAAAGGAGCATCCTCGGCCCCGGGATGCATGGCTACCTGGTTGATTGTGACGCCTCCAGATCGGGTGTGGTCCAGCACCCGTCGCTGTTCCTTTCTGTCACGACCGAAATAATACAGTGCCAGTGGTTTTTCCCCGCTGTTGATCAGGCCGACCGCTTCTTCGATCGTTCGGTAGGTGGATACGTTGAGTACCGGGCCAAAAATTTCATTGCAGCCCAACAGGCTCTGTGCCCCGGGGGTAATGGCGAGGTGAAGCGGTAGGCAGCGGCCTTCACCCAGGTGCTCCGCTAGTGGGATGATCCGGGTGCCGCGCTGCTTTGCATCATGGAGGTAAGATTGCACCCGTTCGTAGTGGCCCTGGCTTACGATTGCACCGTGATCCTCATAGGACCGTTCAAAGGTTCTGGGGTAGACCTCGGTGCAGGCGGCAATAAAGCCCTCCAACTTGCTCTCTGGCAGCAGGATATAGTCGGGCGCTACACACAATTGCCCACTGTTAACGGCCTTGGCGAAGATGATTTTTTCCGCGGCATCTGCCAGGTCGGCTGATTGCCCGATCACGACCGGCGACTTACCGCCAAGTTCCAGTGTGAGTGGTGTCAGATTGGGGGCCGCTGCGGCCATTACTGCCTTGCCCACCTGCGTTCCCCCGGTGAGCACCAGGTGGTCGAAGGCCAGTGCGGAGAACTGCTCGGATACCTGTCTGTCACCACCGACAATGGCCAGTGCGGCCTTGTCGGCATAACGTGGCATCAATTCGCAGAGCAACTCGGCGGTGTTGGGTACGATATCTGAAGGCTTCAATATTGCTCGATTACCCGCGGCCAGCACCTGAGCCAGTGGGCTGAACAAGGTGAAGACCGGGAAGTTCCAGGTGCCGAGGATGCCAACAATGCCCTTCGGCTGGTATTCGATATGCACGCGGGCGCCAGTCAGGTTGAACGGAAACGGGGTCTTGCGCTTTGCAGGCTTCATCCAGTGTTTGGTATGGGCGCGGGCGTAATTTAGTGAGGCAACCGAGCCCATCAGATCGTACATCAGGCCCATACCGCGTGAGCGTTTACTGAAGTCGGCTTCCATTGCATCCAGTAAGGGCTGATAGTTCTCCTTCAGCAGCGCTAGGCAGGCGTCGATCAGTTCGAGGCGCTCTTTGAGGCTGTAAGGCGCCGAACCCCTGACGGATGATTGCTGTGCCGCAAAACATGTGCGTAGGTATTCAGAGGACACTTTCTACTCCTGGCCGTCTCTGGCTAATTCCCAAGTTAGGCTGCAGTGGGCAACGCAAATTGTACGCGACAATGGCTTTCCCGGCGATAATGATTCGTATGGATGACCATTTTTCAGGCTGGTTCTACTATAGATTCAATCTCAGCCACAGAGATATCGCAGTCTTACTGGCAGACCGAGGTATCACCGTCAGTCGCAAAGCCATGCGACTTTGGTTTGGTTTTTCTACCATGTAGTTGAGATACTTTTCTCGATCTTGTTGTTGTACTGTTTGTGACGATTCAGAACGCTGCTCAGTCTAATGTTGAAGCGAGTTTTGAGATGAAACAGCGTTGGATTTTCTAACAATTCAGGTTACTTTGGAGAACAGGCTAATCGAGGAGAAACGGTGAGGTTGTGTGACTTAATAGGAACTTAAGTTGCAGTTAATTGATTTATATGATGATTATGGTCCGCCCTTCAGGATTTGAACCTGAGACCTTCCCCTTAGGAGGGGGACGCTCTATCCAGCTGAGCTAAGGGCGGTAAGGGAAGCGGCGAATTATTCCGGTTTGTATCCGCAAAGGCAACCCGCTATTTCATCAGCCTGTATTCGGTGAACTGCGGGTTGTGCATCTCTTTCAGGTAATTTATTGGGAACCAGGGGTAGAGATTGGGCATGCCGGTTTTGTCGATGTACCAGCTTTTGCAGCCGCCGGTCGCCCAGGTGGTGGACTTGATGGCCTCGCCCATGGCGGCGTTGTACTGCTCGAAGGCGGTCTGGGTGGGTGCGATGGCGGCGAGGCCATCGGACTTCATCCTGTCGAGCATGCTGATGATGTAATCCACCTGGTGCTCTGAAATCGCGATCAGTGACAGGTTGCCGACGGGGCCGGTCGGGCCTTCCAGCATCCAGAAGTTGGGGAAGCCGGGCATGGCGACGGCGCGATGAGCGCGCGGTGCGCCGTCCCAAACCTGCTCGAGGTCTGCACCGTTCTCGCCGGTGACGCGGGTGGGCAGGATAAAGGCGGCTGCGTCAAAGCCTGTCGCCAGCACCAGTACATCCAGTTTGTGCAGTGTGCCATCGGCGGTGCGCACGCCCTCGGGCTCGATGCGTGTGATGCCCTCTGTGATGAGATGGGCGTGTGGTTCACACAGCGCAGGGTAGTAGTCTGAGCAGAAGATCATCCGCTTGCAGGTAGCCTCATAATCGGGTGTTAGTCTGGCGCGCAGCACCGGGTCGGGCACGCTGTCGGCAAGGTGCTCGAGACAAATTTTCGTCATCCGGCGCTGCATGAATTTATTGCCGACGGTGGCGGCACTAAACGTGCGCACCATCAGTTGGTAGTAGAACTGGTAGATCATCCGCTGCAGCAGCGGAAAGCGTGCCAACAGTTTGTTCCAGCGCGCCGAGTAGGCTTTCTGGGGCAGCGGCGACAGCCAGTGCGGGGTGCGCTGGAACACGTGCATCTCCGACACCTGTTGCGTGATGGCACCCACTATCTGGCATGCGGTGGAGCCAGTGCCGATGATGCCGACCCGCTTGCCTTTCAGGTCTACCGAGTGATCCCAGCGCGCCGAGTGAAACGCATCGCCGGCGAACGTCTCAAGCCCCTCAATGTCGGGGTAGACTGGCTGGTGCAAAATGCCGGTGGCACTGATCACAACATCGTACTCTTCGCGATCACCGGCGGCGGTGGTGAGTTGCCAGCAGGGCGCATCGTAGGTGAGGTCTGTCACGGCGGTGTTGAATTTCACTCGTTGCGTTACACCGAATGTGTCCGCTACCGATTCCATATACGCCTGGATATCCGGCCCGTATGAAAAACGGTGTGGCCAGTCAGCCTTCAGTGCGAAGCTGAAACTGTACCAGCGCGAGGGCACATCGCAGGACAGCCCCGGGTAGGTGTTCTCGCGCCAGGTGCCGCCGACCTTATCGGATTTCTCGTACACGGTGAGATCGGTGTAGCCCGCTTTTTGCAATTTCACCACCGCGGCGATACCGGACATGCCGGCGCCTATAATCGCTATCCGCGGTTGCCTGCCTGCTTGCGCCCACGGTTGCTTTGCGGTGATGGTGGCGGGAGCATCGGGTTCAGTCATATTCAGTGGCCCTGGTCTGTGCGAGGTTGGTGAACATTCTTTGCTGGGCAGGTTAATGCTTCTGTGTGCATTGGGCCAGCAAAAATACGGTTGCCGCGCTGGCGGTGTTCGCCGTTTTTTACGGCGCGTTTTGCAGATATTGACCTGCATCAAAATAACGTTTTTTTTGTAACTGGCCGCCTTGAAATACCCCTTTTATACCCTAATTTATAGCGTCAAGGGCAGCAATGCCTACAAATCGGAGGAGAGACATCATGACCTTAATATCACGAAACAATGTATTTGATATCGACCGGTTTTTTAATGATTCCTGGCCACAACTGGTAGAGCCCCAGGCGGGTACGTTCTTCGCGCCCAGGGTCGATATCAAGGAAGCGGGAGATCACTACGAGATCACGGCGGAACTGCCGGGTGTCGACAAAAAGGATATCCATGTACACGTCAAGGACGGTGTGCTGACGCTGGAAGCAGAAACGTCAAAAGAGGAAAAGGAGGAGAAGAAGGGCAAGGTCATTCGCCAGGAAAGGCGCTACGGCAAATTTATGCGCAGCTTCAATCTGGGTGCGGATGTGCAGGAGTCGGATATCAAGGCGTCATTCAAGGATGGTGTGCTGACGCTGGAGGCGCCTAAAATTGTCGAGAAGGTGCAGGAGCGCCGCCGCATCGAGGTTGATTAACTGATCAGCATGGCGCGGATCACTCTGTGCAGCAGTCGTTTTTGCCGCGCAATATTCTCTGGGTCCAGTAAGTCGCCTCCCGTGAGGGAGGCGAAGGCCCGCTGTGAGAGGAAGTAGCCGGTAGTGAGGTTGAACATGGCGATGACGTTCAGCGCCAGTGTCGCTCTCAGCTCTGCGGTTTCACTCGATTCCTTCGAGTTGGAGACGCCATCGAACTTTTCCAGGTTTTCCATGCCCTGGTGGAACAGTTTTTCCAGCCAGGTATTCATCAATTGATTCCCGACTGAATTGCTGTCTCCCTGCAGTGCGCGCTGGAACAGAGACGCCATGGCCGGGTGCTCCAGTAACAGGTCAGTAATGATGGAGGGCAGGTCTGTGTACTCCCTCAGGCTGGAGGCTGTGTTCATCTGTATCGACAGCGCCTCGGCCATCGGGTTCAGGGCCCTAAACAGCACCGCCTCATACAGGGCTTGCTTGCCCGCGAAGTGATTGTAGATCCCCGGCTCCTGTATCCCCGCACGCTCTGCTATCTGGCGCAGGCTCGTGCCATCGTATCCCTGCGTTGCGAACAGGTCTTCAGCGGCATCAAGTACCCGTTGAGCGGTTCGCTCGCCCTTGGTAATTGTGGGCGTCCCGGCAGTGGTTGTCGGCATAAATTATCGATCGATTGCTAAATATTGTGCAAAAACTACCATAAGGCGCTTCAAGTTTCGATTACAGGCGCTTTATACTGGAAAAAAATTAATGAACGATAATATTTGGAGCGGCCGGTGCGATATTCCGTCAAAGACCT
>CAXBLZ010000041.1:0-32183 GCA_963976735.1 uncultured Halioglobus sp. | reverse complement strand
TAAACTATGTTGCTAGGAAATACAATAAGGAGCTCGCATGACATCCAAATCACAGATAGAAAAAGAGGCGCTGGATACCTACCACCGGTTTGTCGCCACCCGCGACAAAGTCGATGCCGGAGAGTGCGGCTGGGACGTGATGGCTGATTTTTTTACCGAAGATGCCGTCTATATCGATCCCGCCTGGGGGCGTCAGGAGGGCCGGGAAACCATCCGCCAGTTCTTTCAGGATTCCATGGCTGGGCTGACCGGCCACGGCTGGTCGACGCCGGAGCGCTGGACTATGGTGGATGGGCACCGCCTGGTCAGCCACTGGGACCAGGTGCTGGGCGACAAGCCCGACGGCGGCCAGTGGCTGGTACCCGGCATATCGATACTCTACTACGCGGGTGACGGCTTGTTCTGCTACAGCCACGACTACCTGAATATGACCTATATCGGCGAAACCATGAAAGCGATGGCCTGGAAGCCACCTGCGGGCTTCAATATGCCGCCGCCCAAACCGGATTGGTCCACCGATCTGCCGCTCGCCTGGCGCGCACTGCCAGACGCTTTTGCCGACAGCGGGGAATAATTATGACACTGCGAATCATACAGTGGGCAACTGGTGGCGTCGGCAGAGCCGCGGTCGAGGGCATTGTGGCGCACCCGGAGCTGGAACTGGTCGGCTGCTGGGTACACAGCGAGGAGAAAGCGGGCAAGGACGTCGGCGAGCTCTGCGGCATGGCCAAGCTCGGGGTCACCGCCAGCAACGATGTCGAGGCACTCATTGCGATGGATGCAGACTGCGTGATGTACAGCCCGATCATGGCGGATCCAAAAATCGTCGAGCGACTGCTAGCCTCCGGCAAAAATGTGGTGACACCATTGAACTGGTTTTATCCCGGGAAGCGGGATGTCTCGTCACTCGAACAGGCCTGCCAAACCGGGCGCAGCTCACTGCACGGCACCGGCATTCACCCGGGCGGTATAACCGAACGTTTCCCGCTGATGATCTCGGCCCTGTCGAGCGCGATCACGCATGTGCGCGCGGAGGAATTCTCCGACATCCGCACTTACGGTGCCCCCGCCGTGATCAGCGATATCATGCTGTTCGGCAAGACGCCGCAGGAAGCCGCCGACAGCCCAATGGTCCACTTCCTCGGGCAGGGGTTCCAGCAATCCATGGAAATGGTCGCGTCAGAGCTGGGTTTTGATGTGGACGCCGAAGTCATCAGCACCCACGAAGTGGCTGTCGCCACCGCGGCAATTGATTCGCCGATCGGGGTCATCGCGCCGGGACTCGTCGCCGCGCAGCGCTTCACGTGGCAGCATACAGTGCGCGGTGAGCCTGTTATCACCGTGCGTGTGAACTGGTTTATGGGCGAAGAGAACCTGGAACCGGCGTGGAATTTTGGCGAGCAGGGCGAGCGTTTTGAGGTGGAAGTGTGTGGCGACCCGTCCTCGCAGGTGACGTTTCACGGCTGGCACCCGGAATCGATTGCCGCCGGCCTGATACGCAACCCGGGCATTGTGGCTACCGCCAATCACTGTATCAGCGCGATTCCCTATGTGTGTGCCGCGGCGCCGGGTATCAAGACCTATCTGGACTTGCCACTGATTGCCGGGCGCGCCGCCCCAAATCTGTCCCGCTAGGGGAACACACTATGAAAACAGCCAAGAAAATCGCCGCCTTCCTGCTTGCGGGCCTGTTACTGGTGGTAGTGGCCTTCAATATCTGGGGCGCTGTCACACTGGGCAGCATCACGCCTGCGGCTCAACCCGAGTTGCACAAGGATGCCAACAAAGTGGTGATGGTGTTCGGCGCGACGGGGTCTGTCGGCGATGGCCTGCTGAAAGCGGCGATGGAGGATCCCTCCGTCGAGAAAGTGTATGTGGTCACTCGCCGCAGTTCCGAGCGCATTGATGCAGGGGTTGCCTCGGGAAGAGTGGAGATGCTGCTGCACGAGGATTTTACCGACTATTCCGATATGGCAGAGACCCTGAGCCAGGTCAATACCGTACTTTGGGGCCTGGGCACAACCTCCATCGGCATGGACGATGAAACGTATACCTGGATACACGTCGATTTTCCTGTCGCGTTTGTCAACGCCTGGCTCGCCGCCCGCACCACCGGCCCGATGGCGTTCCACTATGTCACCGGTATGGGTACCGATATCAACGGCGAACAACACTGGGCCAGGGAGAAAGGTCGCGCCGAGCGCGAGGTGGCGGAATTGGCCGAGGGCAGCGGCCTGCGCACCTTTGGCTATCGATCCGCCTTTGTTCGCCCCAGCAGCGAGCAGGCGAACGCGCTGCACTACGCACTGGAGGCCATACTGAAACCGGGAGACCTGGTGATATCCTCCAAAGAGCTGGGCAACGCCATGCTGGAAATCAGTGCGCGCACCACCGAGCTCGAAAATGGCACCCTGATCGACAACGCCGACAGCATTGCCTACGCGCAGGCGTATGAGGAGCGGGAAAATCGCTGATCCAGAGCCATACCTGGGGCGACGCACCTACAACTTGCCAGCGGTTTCGCTCATAATGGCCGCCATCGCCTGAATTGGCTGGTGCCACCACACATTGAGCAATAGGTCATCGTCGCCCATGAAACACGCCATAAAAATACTGCTGCCCTGCCTGCTACCGCTGGCGCTCCTGTTCCCGCTGGGGGGCTGCAGCTGCGGCTTCGACTGCAATAGTAACGATAATGGGAATACCGATGCCGCCCTGTTGAGCCTGGGGTTGTCAGATTCGCTGCCCGAGGATTTGAGTGAAGTGGTGATTGAAGTGGACACCATTACGCTGCGCCGAAGCGGGGTGGAGGATATTGTCATCGACACATTCACCATCGCTGCCCTGAACCTGGTCGACGCAGAGTCCTTCCAGGTGAACCTGTTGAATTACCAGGGCGTCAAGCAACTGCTGGCAATCGAAAACCTGGAGCTCGCTCCCGGCTTCTACAATGAAATAGCCATCACCATCCTCAACAGCAGTGTCAATGAGTCCTATGTCCAACAGGCGAACAACGACACCCGCAAGGCGCTCAAGGTCACCACCGGCTTTCTGAACCTGCCCGGGATAGAACTGGAATCAGGCAGCCAGACTTTTACCGTGGAATTCGGCCTGGCGCAGGCGCTTGAGTACACCGCATCGACAGACACTTACCTGATGACAACCAACGGGGTTCGCATCGAAAACAACACCACCGCCGCCCGCTTGTCGGGGACGGTAGACAGCGCCCTGTTCAACAGCGTAACCCCGTGCAGCCAGAAGACTGTCCCGACCAAAGGCAACCGGGTCTACCTCTACGATGGCACTGGGCTGCTGGAAGAAAACCTGGCTGATGTCTTCACCAGCCAAAGTGCCAATACCATACCCGACAACGCCATTGCACCATTTGCCGTGGCCTCGATGGTGATCGATGATTTTACGGATAACTGGAAGTATTCCTTTGGCTTCGTTCCAGCAGGGCGCTACACCATTGCCTTTGCCTGCGATACCGAGGCGGATAACGCGGTGAACTACGACGGGCTGACGATCCCGCTGCCAATCGACCAGAAGTATGAGATTACGCTCTCTGAAGCGCAGAACGGTGTCTGTAACCTTGGCGAGGCTGGCGGCAGCTGCTGAGCCCTTCCCCGGTACCCGAACGCTGGCACGGGCGCACATCTCGAAAAAAAGCAACGGGCCCGCCTGAGCACACCGGGCCCAATACTGAACGCAGATCACAAAACAGCAAACACTCAGTGATCCAGTTCTCTTTTCTCACTCACTGAAATCGACACCCGGTAGCCAACTTACTAGTCTGGAAATTACGTAGACAGTTAGTGAGGTATACCGTGCGCTTGGTCAAACTCCCCGCACAGAGATTGGAACCCGGCATGTTTATCGCCGAATTGGATAGGCCTTGGCTGGAAACACCGTTTGCGCTGCAGGGATTTGTAGTGCGGGACGCTGAAGAAATCCAGTATGTCTCCAACTATGTGGAGCATGTGTATGTCGACGCCGAGTATACCGGTGCCCGGCAACCACTGACACTCGCTGTTGCGCCGGCGGAATCCAAACCTGTAATGCGCCTGGAGTTGAAAGCGGAATTCAAGCGTACCAAAACGGCCTTCAAAAATGCCGCCGAGACACTCGATACGTTATTCCTTGCACTGCGCAGCGGCGAGAGTGCTGATCTCCGAGCCGTGCAGGATGTCCTCAATCCGCTGCTAGACGGCGTCTTTCGCAACCAGGAGGCGGTGGCCGCCCTGCTGCGACTGAAAGACTCTGGCGAGTACCGACCACATCACGGCGTCTCCATGGCCGTGTGGGCGGCCATTCTCGGGCGTCAGGTAGGTTTGGATCGTATCGAGCTGGAAAGGCTGGCCGTGGCTTGCGCCCTGTGCGATGTCGGTATGACACAACTGCCCACAGAATTGCTCGATCAGGCAGAAAACCTCACTGATACACAGCGTCGCATCATCAGGGCCCACCCGTCCATGGGTGCAAGCCTGGTTGCACAAATCGAAAACATGGACGACGAAATACTCGCAATTATCGAGAATCATCACGAGCGCCTGAACGGATCAGGGTATCCCCGCGGTATTGGGGGGGCTGAAATACCCCTGCTGGCGCGCATTGCCGGGCTGGTGGATACCTACGATGCGATGATCACACCGCGACCATACGCAAAAGCGCGCACCTCCCACGAGGCCTGTCTGGAACTGCTCGATTGCAGCGGCCATCAATTCCAGGATGCGCTGGTGGAGCAATTTGTACAGGCGATCGGCCTGTTCCCAACCGGCTCCATGGTGGAACTGAACACCGGTGAGGTCGCTATCGTGGTCTCGCAGAGCCCCACGCGACGACTCAAACCGGAACTGGTCATCGTGCTCAATGGCGCAAAGGCGCGCCGCACGATCCCCAGATTGGTCGACCTGACCGACCAGTGCATCGCCGCGGAAGGTGAGCGGTGGATAGTACGGGAGTTGCACGCCGGCACCTACGGTATCAGCAGCGAGGAGTTCTTTATCTGATGCCCGGTGCCGCGCACAGTATCCTCGGTCTGGTGGAGCTGGCAAACAACGGCTCGGATGACACCGGCAACACCAAACAAATTCTGCACGATGCCTTTGGACATCGGCTCAATGACTGGCTCAGAAACGGCGGCCAATGGAGCTTTCTCAACGATACCCGGGCCTGTGTTATTCTCAGGGATATCCATACAGCCAGGGAACTGGAGCTGGCCGCGGCGGAACTCGACAGTGTTTTCAAAGAGCCACACTACCACCTTGGACAAGCGCTGCCGCTGGCAGTGACTGCCGGCTTCACCGAGTTTAGCGACCACAATTCGGATCTGGTGCAGGCCATGCAGGAGGCGGGTATGGCGCTGGATCAGGCCAAGCAAGCCGAGCACCTGTTCGAAATATTTTCCCCAGACTCGGGGGCGCCGGCGCAGGCAGAAAACAAACTTCTGGAACAGATGCGAGCCGCACTGAGGCAAAACCAGTTCCAATTGTTTTACCAGCCAAGAATCCATGCCCGGCAGCGCACATTGATCGGCGCTGAAGCCCAGGTTCACTGGCATCACAGTGAGCAGGGCATCGTCACTGCGGACAAATTTATCGAGGTGGCACGGAAATACGATGTCATCAAACCCATCACCTGGTGGTCAATCCGGGCAGCGGTGAACCGGCTGGCCTACTGGCCGGAACAACTTTCCGTAGCGGTGAGTATCTGCCCCGAAATGCTGTTGGAAGACGACATTTTTTCAGTCGTAAAAGACGCGCTGACCGTATTCGGCGTCAATCCCCCAAGGCTCAACCTGGCAATCAACGACTGCATCACAGCCGATAACCAGGCGCTTATGCTCGATCGTATTGCGCGACTGCACGATATCGGTGTCACACTGTCACTGGAACAATTCGTCAGCGGCTGTTCATCGCTGGCACTGTTTCGCGATCTGGCTGTCGACGAACTCAAGATCGACCGCTGCTTCGTCGAGCGCATGCTGGAATCCGACAAGGATTCTGCTGTCGTCAAGTCGATCATCGACCTGGCGCACAACTTCTCACTGAAAGCGGTCGCCGAAGGTGTGCAATCAACCACAGTGGCAGACCGCCTGGCTGAGTTGCACTGCGATATCCTGCTCGGCCCTGTCTTCGACACACCGCTTCCCGCAAAAGACTTCGAACGGGAATACCGTCTGCAGCGCGAAACCTGACACGCCCAATACGATTGTAGTTGCCATCATTTTGCAGTAGCTTTAGCCCAGAATTGAGGGTAGGAGACGATGCAAACGATCCTGCGACTGGACATTGCTGGCCAACCTCGCGGCTGGATTACGCTGCAAGAGGCAGTGACTGCCTATGCCAAGGGCGACGTGGTTTACGGTATTGGGGAAACCCTCCCCCCCGTCTACGGCGGTATTCAACGCGTCAATGGCACGCGCTCGCGCATAGACCTGCAGCCCATCGTTGCCATCGGGGGCAGAGTCATCCAGGGTTTCAGCCCGCCGCTGTGCAATCGCACACTATTCCGTCGCGACGATCACAGTTGCCAGTATTGCGGGCGCCAGTTCCCTCGCGCCGAACTGACCCGCGATCACGTTTTGCCGACTTCCCGGGGTGGCACAGATCGCTGGGAAAACGTGGTCGCCGCCTGCAAGCGCTGCAACTGGGAGAAAGATAACCGCACGCCCGAAGAGGCGCAGATGCCGCTGTTGGCCGTCCCCTTCAAGCCCAACTGCTGGGAGTGGCATTTCCTCGCCAAGGACAGAATCCTGGCCGACCAGATGGACTACCTGTCACCGCGCTTTCGCGCAGAGCGCGCCTGGGCTGCTTAACAACGCTGCGTTGATCCCGCTATACTGATTTGCCACACGAGCCCACCCGCACAACCGTGTGCTCGCCACCTTGCCAGGAGCAGAATCGTGTCCAGTGATGATCTCAACGCCGTCCACTCAATGATGCAGCAAATGGCTCAATCTGTACTCGGCCAGGACGAGGTTGTGCGCACATTGACGCTCGCCCTGCTGTGCAATGGCAATGTCCTGCTCGAGGGCCTGCCCGGCACTGCCAAAACACGCTCTATCAAAACCCTGTCACAGGTGCTGCAAGCGGGCCTCGGACGCATACAGTTCACACCGGATTTACTGCCCTCCGATGTGACCGGCAATGAAATTTACCAGGACAACCAGGGCAAGTCCGAACTGCAGTTCCAGCCAGGGCCCATCTTCAATGAACTGGTGCTGGCCGATGAGATCAACCGCGCACCCGCCAAAGTTCAGTCGGCGCTGCTGGAGGCGATGGAAGAGCGCCAGATTACGGTGGCGGGTAAAACCTATGCGCTGCCGCCACTGTTCATGGTGCTGGCCACCCAGAACCCGATTGAGCAGGAGGGTACCTACCCGCTGCCGGAGGCGCAGATGGATCGCTTCCTGATGAAAATATCGGTGGACTATCCCAAGGCAGACGCCGAACTGGCCATCATTCGCATGCTGCAAACAGAGGAGGCACAGCAGACCGCTCCCGTGCAGAGGATTCCACAATCCCATATTTTTGCCGCGCGCGAAGCGATCCAGAAAATGCAGGTGTCCACTGCGATCGAGCAGTATATCGTCGACCTGGTGATGGCCACGCGCATACCCGAAAAATTCGGTGACAAACTGGCGCACTGGATAGACACCGGCTCCAGCCCCCGCGCCAGCATCTCGCTGCACCGCGCCAGTCGCGCCAGTGCCTGGCTGGATGGCCGCGACCACGTCAACCCCGACGATGTGCGTTCGGTGCTGCACCCCATTATGCGCCACCGCCTGATCATGACGTACGATGCACTGGCCGACCACGTCTCCCCGGACGACATCATCGACGAAATTGTCCTGCGGGTAGCGGTGGGGTGAGCGATCGTGCGCGAACCCACCGGTGAGGATGTCTACACCAACCTGCAGGCACTGGTGCGCCTGCGTTACACCGCGCGCGGCTTCAACTACCTGCCAAGGCAACCGGTGCGCTCGCTGCTCAGTGGACGCAAACGTTCGCGCCTGCGCGGTCGCGGCCTGGACTTCGATGAACTGCGCCACTATCGGCCCGGCGATGATATCCGCAATATGGACTGGCGTGTCACCAACCGCACTGGCAAGCCGCATGTACGGGTCTATACAGAGGAGCGCGATCGACCGGTGATCGTGCTGGTCGACCAGCGCCTGCCGATGTTTTTCGGCAGTCGCTGCAAGATGAAATCAGTGGTGGCGGCCGAGGTCGCAGCCATAACAGCCTGGCGCGTGTTATCGGTCGGCGACCGCATCGGCGCGATACTGTTCAACGACACGCAAACGCTGGAATCGCGACCCACCCGCAATGAACGCCGGGTGATGGGCTGGCTGGGCGACCTGACGAGCATGAACAATGCGCTGTCTGTGACAGCCGATCACGGCAGCAACCCGGATGCGCTGGCGCAGGCCCTGCTGATGCTGGAGCGCGCCGTCGGACACGACTACCTGGTGGTGCTGATCTCGGATTTTTACGGCTGGAACGACGCCACCCTGGCTACCATCCGTCGCATCAGCCAACACAACGATATCGTCTGCTCGCTGATCTACGATCCACTGGAGCGGGACATCTCGATGGCTGACAAGCTGGTGGTCAGCGACGGCAAATACCAGCTCGAGATCGACCCCGGGCAGCAGGGGCTCGGGGAGAAGTTTGAAGCCAGCTTCGAAAGCTCGGTGGCGCATGTACAGGGCGAACTCAAGCGCCATGACATCCCGGTTATCCCCATCGACACCGTCAGCCCGGTGACCAACCAACTGCGTGAGAAACTGGGCGGACAGAGGATACTGGCATGAGTGCACCGCCGCTGCCGGAGATCTTTGGCAACTATGCGCTTGTGGATTTTGTGGAAGTGGTGTCGCCCGCGGCCATCAGCTGGCTTCCCCAGACCGCCGGCTGGCTGTGGCTGGCGGCCCTGCTGCTGGCGCTGGCACTGTATTACGGTTGGCGCAAACTCCAGCGATGGTATCGCAACCGCTATCGCCGGGAGGCGGCGGCCAGATTACAGCAGTTGGCCGCGGCCGAAGCAGGGGGCGACTGGCTGGTGGAACTGAACAAACTCGTGAAGCTCACCGCGCTGTCCGGGTTCCCGCGCGAGCAGGTGGCCCGGCTGTCGGGGCGGGAGTGGGTCGACTTTCTCAATCGACACTGTGCATCGCCACCGTTTTCAGAAGACCAGGGCGCATTGCTGGCGCGCGGTGTGTACGAGCATGTCGAGGTCGCCGATGCCAGGCGCCAGGCCCTGTACGCCGCCTGCCTGAACTGGGTCCAGTGCCACGAGGGCGCCGCCGATGTATGAGCTGGCCCACCCGTGGGCGCTGTCGCTGCTGGTGCTGCCGCTGGTCATGTGGCTGCTTCCGGCCTACCGCGAGAGTCGCGATTCTGTCAGGGTACCGTTTTTCGATAAACTCGTGGCACTGAGTGAACAGCGCCCCGACAGTGGGGCGCTGATCCTGCGCCGCGACCGCATACAGCGTTTTCTGGTTGGCTTCATGTGGCTCTGCCTGGTGCTGGCGGCGGCCAAGCCCGAATGGGTCGGCGCGCCGATTGAACAACAGAAATCCGGTCGCGACCTGATGATCGCGGTGGATCTATCCGGTTCCATGCAAACGCGCGATTTTGTGCTGCCGGACGGCGACACCGTAGATCGACTGCAGGCCGTCAAGGAAGTACTGAAGGAGCTGGCGAATCAGCGCGTATCCGACCGCCTCGGCCTTATCGTTTTTGGCAGCGCCGCCTACCTGCAAACCCCGTTTACCGACGACCACGTCGTCTGGGAGCAACTGCTGACTGAAACAGAAATCGGCATGGCCGGACAGAGCACCGTATTTGGCGATGCCATAGGGCTGGCGATAAAACTGTTCAAGGAGAGTGGCTCCGACAACCGCGTGTTGATCATGCTGACTGATGGCAATGACACCGGCAGTACCGTGCCGCCGATAGACGCCGCCAAGGTCGCGAAAACCTACGGCATTCGTATCTATACCATCGCCATTGGCGACCCGGCCTCGGCCGGCGAGGATGCGCTGGATATGGACACCATCAACCGGGTCTCACAGGTCACCGACGGCCAGTCCTTCCAGGCACTGGACCAGACGCAACTGCGGCGCGCCTATCAGGCCATTGCCAAACTGGAACCCGAGATCTACGAGACCATCAGTTTTCGCCCGCGCCAGAGCCTGCACTGGCTGCCAATCGCTGTCGCGCTGCTGCTGTACACGCTCTACCACGGCCTCGCAACGTGGCGCACCTGGCGCGCACTGCGAAGAACAGGCTCCCGTCATGCCGCCTGAACTCAACGCACTGCAGTATTTTCACTTCCTGCGGCCCGAGTGGGGCCTGTTGCTGATTCCCTGGCTGGCGATGGTGCTGGTGCAGAACCGGCAGCGCGCCGATCGCGATATGTTCGGCGGCATCATTGCACCGCACCTGCTGCAACACCTGCGGCTGGAGCGATTCGATAGCCGCTGGTTCAACCCGAGAAATTTCTCGATGGTATTTATGCTGCTGGCACTGCTGGTACTGATGGGGCCCAGCTGGCGCCAGCAGCCCTCACCGCTCAGCCAGGATGAAGCGGCCCTGGTGATCCTGCTCGATGCCTCCAGTTCCATGCAGCAAAACGATGTGCAACCGAACCGCCTGCAAAGGGCCAGGCAGAAGATCTCCGATTTGCTGGCGCTGCGGCCCGACAAGCAGGCAGCGTTGATCGCGTATTCGGGTACCGCGCACACCGTGCTGTCGCTGACTGCCGACCAGGAAATCCTCAACCAGTACCTAGCGGCGATCAAACCCGCCATCATGCCGCGCTCGGGCAAGTTTCCCGAGTACAGCCTGCCGCTGATCGACGAGATACTGCGGGAGTCGCAGGCCCCCGCCACGGTGGTGATGTTCACCGATGGCCTGGGCGCGGACAGCGAACAGGCATTTGCCAGCTACTTCGCCAGTCGCCCCCACCAACTGCTGATCGAGGGTGTGGGCAGCGACACAGAGACTCCGGGTATCGCGCCGCTGGAACGCGAATCGCTGCAGGCACTGGCCGCCGCTGTGCAGGGGCACTATATCGCGCTGACCGTGGATGACACCGATGTCCGCCAGATCAACCGCCGTGTAGACAGCCACTATGTGGTGGTCGAGGACAGCGCGCTGCCCTGGCTCGACAGCGGCTACCCGCTGGTGTTCCCCGCGATGATCCTGTTCCTGATGTGGTTCCGCAAAGGCTGGACCCTGACCTGGGCCTGTCTGCTGCTGCCCGTTGTATTGAGTTCGACACCCATGCCGGCGATCGCGCAGGCCGCAAGCGGGGATGAGTCGACAGCGACCGCTACAAATCACTGGTTTGCCGACTGGTGGCTGACCGGCGACCAGCAGGGGCGCCTGCTGATGCAACTGGGCCGCTACCAGCAAGCCGCATCCCGTTTCGACGACCCCATGTGGAAGGGCATGGCCTACTACTACGGCGAGGAGTTCATGCTGGCGGCAGAGTATTTTTCTCGCAGCGACAGTGACGATGCGCTGTTCAATGAAGCCAACGCCCGCGCGCAGGGGCGAGATTATGTCCGCGCAATCGACCGCTATGATCGCCTGCTGGCGCGCCAACCGGCGTATCCGGGTGCCGCCGCAAACCGCGCGCAGGTGCAGGCACTGGTCGATGAGATCAACCGTCTCAGCGAAAGCCAGCAACAAGAGGCCGGGGTCGGCTCCGAAGAAAAGGAACTGGGTAGCGACGATGCCATTCCCGCCCAGGGGGCAGACGAAGTTGCCTGGCAAGAGGCACAAATCAAACAGCTGACGGCCGAACAAATTTTGCAGGATCCCGCCACCAGTGACATGTGGCTGCGCGGCGTACAGCAGGACCCGTCCAACTTCCTGGCGATCAAGTTCGCCATGCAATTGCAGGACAGGGACACTGCGCCACAACCTGCCCCCGGAGGCATGCGATGATGCGGGCGCGGTGGTGGCTGGTTCAGTGCCTGTCAGTACTCGCAACTGTTTACAGTGCCGCGACCGCCGCCAACCCCCTGGCCGAACTGCAGGCATCCGGGCACCTGCGCATAGACAGCGCGTTGACACCGAGCGAGGGGATCGTGCCGGGCCAGCGCGTCCAACTGACGATCAAAATCGCCACCGATACCTGGTTTACCGGCGGCACCCGTATCGGTATTCCCGAGGTGCCAGGCCTGGTGATATTGCAAACCGAACAGTTCGCCAGCAACGCCAGCGAGACGTTGAACGGCCAGAGTTGGGTGGTACAAAACTGGACGCTGGATGTTTTCCCCCAGCGCGCCGGAAACTTTACTGTCGGCCCGGTGCCACTGCAGATACAGGTGAATGCGGGCGAGGGCGACAGCGTGTCAGGCGAGGTGTCCAGCCCTCCCCTGCAGTTCACCGTCGCCATTCCACCGGCGCTGGCCGAGGCAACGGACTGGGTGGCAGCACCGGAGTTTCGCATCAGCCAGCGCTTTGATCGCGCACTTGAAAACCTCGCCGCGGGCGATGCCTTCACGCAGGAGGTGGTGTTCGAAGCGTCGGATGTACTGGCGATGATGCTGCCGCGTTACGCGATTGAGAAGCAGGCGGGGCTGGCCGCCTACCCATCCCCACCCGCGCTGGACAACAGCACTAACCGCGGACAACACCTCGCGCGGCGCAGTGTTGAGATCAGTTATGTGGTCGAGCAACCGGGCCACTATGTGTTGCCGGCCCGCGAGTATTACTGGTGGAATACACAGCGCAACGAGCTGACCCTGGTCTCAGTGCCAGCGACGCACATCGACGTCAGCGGCGCAGCTGTCGCGCAGCGCACACCCACGCTCGCAGTCTCGCTCAGCCCGCGGCAGTGGCTGCTTATCGCCGGCTGCGTAGCGCTGGCAATCGCGGTGGCGCTGCTGGCGCGGCGCCTGCTTGTGCGCCTGCCGCTGGCTCGCTGGCAAGCACAGGGGTCGCTGTACCTGCAACGCCTGCGGGGTTTGTTCAGACCCGCGCTGGCGACACGGCTCAACCCCGGAAGTAGCGCTGAGGAGTAAAGGGCATCGCGGTCACCGTCACCGGCACCTGTTTGTCCCGCACCGCAACCAGCAGTTGAGTTCCAGCCTGGGACAGCGGGCGCTCGATGTAGGCCATCGCGATCGGCCCGCCAACGCTGGCGCCGTAGCAGGCGGAAGTGACTTCTCCTACCTTGCGGCCGGACTCATCCAGCACCGCCTGACTCTCGCGCACCGGTCGCTTGCCATCAACCTTAAGGCCGACCCGACACAGCGCAGGTTTATCCGCGATGCGGCGGAAGAGCACCTCAGCGCCCGGGAAGCCGCCGGCGCGAGCCCCGCCCTCCCTGCGCGTTTTGCTGATAGACCAAACAAGGCCGGCCTGCACCGGGTCGATCACGACGCTGAGTTCATGCCCGTAAAGGCACAGACCCGCCTCCAGTCGCAGGGAATCGCGGGCGCCCAACCCGATAGGCTGCACCGCCTCGACTGCAAGCAGGCGACGCGCCAACGTCTCTGCCGCCGCCGCCGGAACCGAGATCTCAAAGCCGTCCTCACCGGTGTAGCCTGAGCAGGTAATGTAAACGTCAACGCCGTCGATCTGCGCCCGGCAGCCGTGCATAAATGTCAGTTGTACCGCTTGCGGACACAGCGTGGCCATAACACCGCGCGCGGCCGGCCCCTGCAGGGCGAGCAGCGCCTGCTCATCCAGCACGGTCAGGGTCTGGCCTGAAAGGTGCGACCGCAGGTGTGCGATATCCGCGGATTTACAACCGGCATTCACCACCAGGAAGAACTCGTCCTGTGCCCAGCGGGTGATAATCAGATCATCCAGCACGCCGCCGGTGTCTGTCGTAAACAGTGCATACGTCTGCTGATTGATATCGAGCGCTTCAATATCCACCGGGACCAGCGACTCGAGCATGGCGGCGCTGCCCTCGCCCTGGATAAGCACCTGTCCCATGTGGGAGACATCGAATAGTCCGGCGGCCTGTCGCGTATGCAAATGCTCTTTAATGATGCCCGTCTGGTACTGCACCGGCATATCATAGCCGGCAAATGGCACCATTTTGGCGCCCAGTTCACGGTGCAGAGCGTCCAGCGGGGTGTGCAACAAACTCATAGTATGTCCTCAGCCAGGTGAGTCAGTGATAACAATTGACCACTCTAACCAGCAGCCCTCGGCCCCGCAAGCCCGCGCGATCCCTATACGGCAGGCGCGCGCTCCCCACAGGTGTCCCTGGTGCAAGCGAACTGTCGTGAACGCCAGCGGACAAGCCGCCGCCGTCCAACGGCGCTACCAACGCCCCCTGCTGCGCTGCCTGCTCAGTTGGCACCAAACTT
Source organism: uncultured Halioglobus sp. (assembly GCA_963976735.1). Classification (GTDB taxonomy): domain Bacteria; phylum Pseudomonadota; class Gammaproteobacteria; order Pseudomonadales; family Halieaceae; genus Marimicrobium. Next base: position 17,836 of record CAXBLZ010000041.1, on the reverse strand, counting down.
GCTCTACCTTTAATCCGGTGGCCCGTCGGCGCTTGCACCAGTCCAGGGACGGACTCTACAGGGACGTAGCTCGGTGCGCAGGGAAAGCCAGGGATGGCGGCGGGCCACTGGACTTTTTGCCTATAGTTTATGCGCAAAACTGACAAAACTAATTCGTTGTTCCGCACACGTATTTTTGATTAACTCGCGTCAAAGCGAGCAGGGTAAATACTGTGTCGTGGAGTTGTCTGTTTTTAGATCATCGGGAGGTGATTTATGGGAGAACGTAATCAGGAACCTTCAGCGCCAGAGCCGCTGGACGATTTCTTCGAACCGGGGCTGGGAGACATATCAGACGATCTGCTGCAGGACTTCACACCGATGTCCTCGGAGAAGCAGCGGCTGGTGGAAAAACGTCGACTGGCTGAGCAACGCCTGGAAGAAAAGCGCTTGCGCGACGAGTTGGGCGACTACGACTTACACCTGGATTACAACTGAATCCACCGTGGGACGGCAGTCCCACGTGTCATGACTGTCTCAAGCACCTGTCGATATCGAGCGCAGGTGCTGCAATCCTTTCACACTGGCCTCGACATTTCCGTACTCGGTAATGAGTGCCCCGACCAGCTCCGCAGGCGTCACGTCAAAGGCGTGATTCAGCGCCGTGCTGTGCGCCGCGGCCAGGTTCACTTCCAGTAACTCACCCGCTGCGTCGACCCCCGCAATAGTCAATATTTCTGATTCATCGCGCTCTTCAATGGGGATCTCGTCTCCACCGGGGCACGCCCAGTCAATGGTCGATTCCGGCAGCGCGACATAAAACGGAATATCGTTTGCATGCGCGGCCAGGGCCTTGAGATAGGTGCCAACCTTGTTACACACATCGCCATTGGCGGCGGTGCGATCACTGCCGACAATGACGCAGTCTACCCGGCCCTGGCGCATCAGCTGGCCACAACTGTTGTCTGTGACAATCGTGCACGGCACCCCGGCGCGCTGTAACTCCCACGCGGTGAGATTTGTGCCCTGGTTGCGCGGGCGCGTCTCGGAGACCCAGACATGCACGGGAATACCGCTGGCGTGGGCCTTGTACACAGGCGCCAGCGCAGTGCCCCATTGAACGGTGGCGAGCCAACCGGCGTTGCAGTGCGTCATAATATTGATCGTGTCGTCTTTTTTCAGTGCGCGCAGCAACTGCAATCCATTGTCGCCAATGCGCTCGCAGTTCGCGATGTCCTCATCCCGCAGCGCGTGCGCCCGTTCCAGCGCGGCCCGGGCACGCGCCGACGGTGCCAGTTCGCGGACAGCATTGCCCACTTCATCGAGCGCCCAGCGCAAATTCACCGCAGTGGGGCGGGTTGCCAACAGCGCCGCACCGGCATACGCAAGATTTTCGCTGGACGCATCACGGGACAAGGCGTGTGCCAGACCGTATGCAGCGGTGATACCAATCAACGGCGCACCGCGCACCTGCATGGTGCTGATGGCATGGCAGTAAGATTCCAGTGTATCCAGATGACACCAGCGCAGTGTGTGTGGCAACAGTGTCTGGTCAATAATTGCGACCTGTTCGCTGACAGGATCCCAGCGCAGGCTGCACAAATCATCGGTAGTGAACATTCATTTTCCTCAGGCCCGCGCCAGGCCGTATTTTTATCGATAGCGCGTTTGACGGTGCCACACAGTGATACCGACGCAGGCGAGATCGCTTGGGACAACCCTAGATGCGGGGTATCTTAGCAGAACAGGGCACGATTCAAGAACTGTGGATAAGTACCCTGCGCCACACCGCGCTCGTAATCAGACGCCCCCCCAATTCGTTGCTACAATAGCGGCCGCACAATACGCGCTACCTGAGGCCTTCCTTGCCATTCACACCCGACGTTGTTTATACCACCGATGATTGGCAGCAGCAGTTGCGCAGTGTCATTACCTCGCGCGAGGAATTGCTGCGTACGCTCGGCCTCAGCCTCGACGAGGTCGGCCCGGACAATGGCGCTGGCGAGGACTTCGCACTCAAGGTACCGCGCAGCTTCGTACAGCGCATGCAGTACGGCGACGCCCACGACCCACTGTTACTGCAGGTGCTATCCAGCCAGCGGGAGATGATCGATGCCACCGGCTACAGCCGCGACCCGGTAGGTGAGAGCGGCGCGGCGATTCCACACCGGGGCATCATCCACAAGTACCACGGGCGCGTACTGCTGATCGTCAGCGGCGGCTGCGCGGTAAACTGTCGCTACTGTTTCCGCCGCCACTTCCCCTACAGCGACAACCAGAACAGCCGGCAGCAATGGCGCGACGCGATGCAGGTGATCGCGGCCGATGACAGCATCGATGAAGTGATCCTCAGCGGCGGAGACCCACTGGTAGCGACTGATGAGCAATTGCAACATCTGGTAGCGCAGATAGCGGCGATCCCGCACGTGCGCCGCCTGCGCGTCCATACACGGCTGCCAGTTGTGATCCCCGCTCGCGTCACGGGTTCACTGCTGGACGCGATAACACACTCCGCATTGCAAACAGTCTTCGTCATCCACTGCAATCACGCCAGGGAGATAGACGATGCCGTGGAATCGGCGCTGGCGGCAATGCGCCAGCGGGATATCACCGTGCTGAACCAGGCGGTGCTGCTGGCTGGCGTCAATGACAGCCTGCAGGCACAACTGGATCTGTGCCAGCGCCTGTTTGCCGCCGGGGTGCTGCCCTACTACCTGCACGTACTGGACAAGGTGCAGGGCGCTGCGCATTTCGATGTACCCGAACACCGCGCGCGACACCTGCTGGCCGAGATGACCAACCGACTGCCCGGTTACATGGTGCCCAAGCTGGTCAGGGAAATCGCGGGGGCCGGCTCGAAAACAGGTCTGCCGCCGCTGGCGTGATCGGGCAAGCCCCGGATTGGTGAGACACGGTTTGCCGAACTCACCGGCGCCCGCACATCCCGGCGGCCCTGTAGCTACGCGGTGTAGTTCCGGTCCATCGCTTGAAGGCTTTGCGAAAGGCCGCTGCATCGTGATAACCGAGCGAGGCGGCGACAGTGTCTACCGTTTGCCTGGGTTCCAGCATGTAACGGCGGGCCAGTTCTTCCAGGAATTGCTCACGAATCTGTCGATAGCCGGTTCCTTCCGATTCCAGTCGCCGGGCCAGGGTGCGCTTGGAGACGAACAGGCTCCTGGCCACCTCGGCTTCATTGATTGACTCGATAGGCCGCAACAGCATCAGGGTTCGCACCCGGTCGGCCATGGAACTGAGCGAGCGGGGCGTTTGCGCCAACAGGGTATTACAAAGTTGCTGGGTAAGCCGGTAAGAGGTGTTATCGCCGTTGGTATTGGGTGCGCTGGTAAGTTCACCGGGCAGCCGATAGCAGGTATGCGCGCAATCGAAGCTGAAGGGCGCGTGCAAATAGTTTTTATACAGCTTCGCATGAGGCGGCGCAGCATGGGCAAACTCAATTACTGCATCCGTAGCATTGCGACCCAGTATCGCTTCAACAAATGTCTGCAGCACCATCGCAAAACACTCGCCCATGGTCATCTGCGTGAACAGGTCATCGTCCATTGGTATATGGGCACGAAATTCGCAAACGATTTCTGCCGGGCTCAGCGACAGGTCGAGCGCCACCCACGGCATACGCAGCGGCAGGTAGTCGCGCAGGGCATTGAGTGCGCTGAGCAAGTCCGGACTGCTCATTGCCAGGTAGCCCATGGGGCCGTGGGCAGAGGGCTTTAACTGTTCTCCCAGCCGCAAGCCGAAATCCGCAGAACCCAGCAGCGCCCGGCCATTCTTCATAATCTGCAGTTGCTGCTCACCGGTAATATAGGTCTCGTCACCCGGCATCAGTATGCTCTCGGGCAAGCCCGTAGCCTGCAGTAACTTGCCCAGGTTGCGCTCCTGCAGCTGTGCCACCCGGGCAACAATGCGCGAGTAGGTGCTGGGCAGCAGGAATTCGGCAGAGTTGCGGACCATTGCGTTGTCCCCCCGTGGCAGGGCGCGCTAACAATGGCAAATAATAACCCTATAGAGGCAAAAAATAACCCTTTTTAATGAAGCGACCACGCTACAGTTGGCGACAGAAAAATTGAAACCCAGAGGGTAACACTATGCCTGCGATAACCTTGATCGAACACGACGGCACCAGCCACACGATTGAAGCCGAGATCGGCAAGTCGGTAATGCTTAGTGCTGTAGAAAACGCGATACCCGGTATTGATGCCGATTGTGGAGGCGCCGGTGCCTGTGGCACCTGCCATTGCTATGTGGAACCCGAGTGGCGCGCTGCCACCGGCGAGGCCCAGGTGCTTGAGGAGTCCATGCTGGGTATGCGGCCGGACCGGGCCGAGAATTCCCGCCTTAGTTGCCAGATCGACGTGTCAGCCGACATGGACGGACTGGTCGTTCGCCTTCCCGAATACCAGATGTAAATGAGGATTACCCTATGAACGCAGCCACCGAGTTACCCGATCCCGGCACCATCGCCCTGGAAGATATCGATGTCAGTGATTCGCGCCTGTATCAGCAGGATGCCTGGCGCCCCTTCTTTGCCCGCCTGCGCGCCGAGGATCCGGTGCACTATCGGGCCGAGAGTCAGTTCGGGCCGTTCTGGTCAATTACCCGCTTCGAAGACATCGTGGCAGTGGACAGCAACTTCCAGGATTTTTCATCGGAGCCCACCATCACAATTGGCGACCTTACCGAAGATCTGCCGGTGACCAACTTTATCTCCATGGACCCGCCCCAGCACGATCTGCAGCGCCGCGCGGTACAAGGCGTAGTCGCGCCGAAGAACCTGGCGGAGATGGAGGGGCTGATTCGCTCACGCGTGTGCGAGATTCTCGACAACCTGCCCACAGGGGAGACCTTTAACTGGGTCGATGAGGTATCGATTAACCTGACCACACAGATGCTGGCCACCCTGTTCGATTTTCCCTTTGAGGAACGCACCAAGCTGACCTACTGGTCGGACCTGGCTGCAGGTGCGCCCGAGACGTCCGGTGGCAATGTGGATCTGGAAGAGCGCTTTGCGGGCATGCAGGATTGCCTGGCCACTTTCACGCGCCTGTGGCATGAGCGCAAGGATGATGGCTCAGAGGCCATGGATCTGATCCGCATGCTGCAGCGCGACCCCAACACCGCCAACATGGTGGACAACCCGATGGAATACCTGGGCAACCTGGCATTGCTGATTATCGGCGGCAATGACACCACCCGCAATTCCGCCACTGCCGGTGTGCTGGCCCTGAACCAGAACCCGGCGGAGTACGACAAGCTGCGTGCCAACCCGGGCCTGATTCCGTCCATGGTCTCGGAAGTGATCCGCTGGCAGACACCGCTTATGCATATGCGTCGCACCGCCAACAAGGATGTGGAGTTCAAGGGCAAGCAAATTCGCAAGGGCGACAAGGTGGTGATGTGGTATCTCTCTGGCAACCATGACGACACCGCGATTGAAAATGCCAACGAATTCATTATCGATCGTGAGAACCCGCGTCATCACATCTCCTTCGGCTTCGGGGTTCACCGCTGCATGGGCAACCGGCTGGCAGAGATGCAACTGCGCGTCCTCTGGGAGGAAATCATGAACCGCTTCAGCAAGGTGGAAGTGGTGGGTGAGCCCGAGCGGGTATTGTCCAACTTTGTGCGCGGTTACAGCCATCTGCCGGTGCGCGTGCATCCGCTATAGGCCACCCGTCATCACGGTATAGCCTGATAGCCTGCCCCGGTCCTGAAGGCCGCCAATGCGCCAGAAAAAACAGGAAACACCGACTCGACCATTGCGGGTGCCACCGACCCTGTCAACACCATTAGTGAGGATGTCTACTCTCGATCGGCCGTTAATATGTCCTGTACCTCAGAACTGTGACTTGAAGTAGTTGTAGGAATGCTTGAAAGCATCGGCAATTTTATCCAACTCGGCAGTCATGTTGTCCCATGAATCCTCTCCGGCATCCCTCAGCTCTTCCAGCTTTGCGCTCATTGCACTCGACTGTGCCCGCAGATCTGCCATTTCCTGTTTGTACTTGTCATGCAGCTCTTTCTTGGCATCATCTGATTTGGCTGCCAGTTTATCGATCTGCGCATTCATCTCGTCGAGTTCAGCTTTCATCTTCGCGACGTATTGGTCTCTTTTTGACATGAGTTTGTTCCTTGGTGGTTTAAGGTTAAAGGCGCGCTAAAACACTTCGCTACCCAGTGATGGCCTCAACATGCCTGAAGCTCGTTTCGTTCTCTGTGCGATAACATACACTGACGGTGCTGCAGGTCAGCCTGGTCTCACGCTTGTTCCTGTCGCGCCACTCGCATGCTCGAACGAATTTCCGCAGCTCCCTGGCATCGGCGGCCCTGCCGGCTTTGATCGCATCGATGGCTGCGGGCAGCATGTCCAGGAATTGTTGTTGCTTGTGCTTTCGTGCTTCGGCAGCAGGGCTTATATATCTGCCTCCTTTTCCCTGCGGTTGAGAGAATATGTGCGCAATATTTGACATAGAAAATTTCCCAGGGATAACGCTGGCAACGATCGCGGCCTGTTACATTGGAAGGTACTTTAATCGCAATGTCTTCGGCTGTCCGTTCGGTACCGCACAAAGGGCGGCGCATAATGTCGCTAAGTGCGCTAGCGTACAGACGATAGATCCAGCTTGAATTACCTTAGCCCCACCACCTCGGGTGGTAGTAAAGATTGTTCCGTGTAGTGCGCAACTCAAACTCAAGGAAACGCGTGATGGCAGGTGTATTGGTAGTCGTTGTTTTGGTCCTTCTCATTGTCTTTCTGGCAAATCGCATATAACGCTTTTTGCTCTCTCAATTCCCCAGCGAACAGCATAGTCGACCTGCGCTACAGTATTAAGGATCGATTGTGCGGTGAGATGCGCGATGCAACTTGAAGTGCAACACCTTTCCAAGGTCTATCCGAAAAACCGGGGCCTTCAAGACACCAGTTTTAGTGTCGCTCAGGGAGAACTTGTCGCCGTAGTCGGTCACAACGGTGCTGGAAAATCCACGCTGCTAAAATTGCTGGGTGGCTGGCTGGTCCCCGACGCGGGCCAGGTTCGCGTGAATGGAATCAGCCTGGACAATCGACTTATCCTCGCCCCCCAGATAGGCTTTGTTCCCGAAGCGCCGAACCTGTTTGACGTTTTCTCGGTCGAATACAATCTCACTCTCTTTGCGCGACTTTTCAGGATCTCCGAGACACGGGTTGATGAAGTCCTGCACGAATTTAACCTCCTTGAATTTCGACGCAGTACAGTGCAAAACCTGTCCAAGGGTTTGAAACAACGCGTCAGCATCGGACGTTCGCTGATCGCAGAACCGCCTCTACTGCTTTTTGACGAACCGACATCCGGGCTTGATTTCGACATGACCAGGGAGATCCATGCACTGCTCAAAAAATTTCATGCTTCGGGCAAGACAATACTATTTACCTCTCACCGGCCAGAGGATATCAAAACCCTTGCCACCCGCATCCTCGTCCTTCATCAGGGAGCGCTGGTGTTCGACGGCCCGCCTACCGAATATTTTGAGTCGCACGTTCACCTGAAACTCTACGCATGATCAGAAATATTGCGATTCTGGCAGCGAATGATCTGGCCATAGCGCTCAAGAACAAGACCCTCTATCTGATCCTTTTCATTCCACTGTTTGTGTACGTAGTGTTGATATTGGTCGACGGAGGCATGGAGGGAGCAGGGAAAACACATATCGGCTTGCTGACTGAAGCGCACTATGCCCCCGCAATGATAAAGGGTCTGGAATCGGCCAACGACACGTTTTCCGTGACCTGGCTGGCGACCGAGGCAGAGGGACACCGCTGGCTAAGCCAACGGGTCGGCGATGGCCTGCTGGTTCCTCTCGGGGCGCTGGATGAAGGCTATGCACTTGTCGTGTTGGCGAAAGAGACACCGCAGACGATCACAATTGTCGAAGGTGTCGTTGCGCTGCAGCGGGCTATGGAAGGGAAAGACAGTTACTGGATCTCGGAGATTCGTCCACTACAGCAGATGGGGTTGCAAAGACAGCTACTGCCAACCTGGATCCTGATGCTGGTACTGCTGGTGGGCTTCATAATTTTGCCCTCGCAGGTAGCCGAGGAAAAGGAAAAGAGGCTGCTTCTCGGCCTGTTACAAACTCCGATTCGGGAAGTGGAATGGCTTCTCGCCAAGGTACTGTATGGCATGTTACTGCTTGGTAGCGCGACGCTGTTCCTGCAACTGTTAACAAGGCTGCAGTTTGGCTTTGGGGAAGCGCTTGGTTACCTTGCAATCCTTACGGTGGGCGGGTTTTGTTTCAGCGCCTTCGGTGTACTAATAGGGTTCCTATGCCAGACACAGGCGAGTGCGAGAACACTGGGGGTACTCTTCTATCTTCCACTTCTCCTACCTGCTGCACTTTCGGACTATTCGAAATCCCTGCACAGTGTGGCACCGTTTCTTCCGTCATATCAGTTCTTTCAGCCACTTAAATCGATCATGATGCAGGAGGGGAACCTCACCGACTTCCCGTTGGCGTTTCTGTTTCTAACCGGGGCCGGTCTGTTTGCCCTGCTCATCACGCATCGCCTGATGAAAAGGCGATGGTTGATGTAATTGTCCAACTGACGGTGCGCTAGCGAGCATACTAAAGGTTTTGAAAAGGCCTCAACACCTCACTCAATGATCGACTTTCTGCCGAACCGGTTCATCAGCGGCTTGACGCTTATCCCATGCACCAGGATGGAGAGCGTAATGACGATCAGCGTCATATGAATCAGCTCCAGGGCGGTATCCTCGGGCAGGCCGTGCTGGATCGCGTACATCAGGTAGTAGAGCGAGCCGATACCTCGCACCCCGAACCAGCTTGCGAGACCACGTATACGCCACGAGGTGCGGGAAACCGATAGCCCTACCAAAACACTGACCGGTCGGGCCACCAGGAACAGGAACAGCGCCAGGCTCACCGCCCGCCAGCTCCAGGAGTCCACAAACAGGGTACCGCCCACCAGCAGAATGAGAACCAGCTCCGACAACCGCTCCAGGTGCTCCTTGAATACCAGCGACCCTGCACTGACAGTTTCAGTTCGCTCAGGCCCTGTCGGATCAAGTGCCTGCGATGGCCCGACCTGCAGTTGATCGGGAATGTCGGCTGCCCTGCCGCTGAGTTTGAACTCGGTTTGGCGCAGTGTTACGGCGGCAAAAAAGACCGCCAGGAACCCCCATGCCGCGAACAATTCACTCACGCCGTACACCAGCGCGATCAGCCCAAGACCGAGAAAGTCATCCATGAGGTCGTGGCCCTGATAGCGGTTTCTGATCTTCCATCCCAGTTGTGCCAGCCCCCATCCGAGCGCGACGCCGATGGCAATACCGGCAGCTGTTGCCCACAACACGTCTACCAGCAGCCATTGCAGCGCCGACTCCCCGAGTTCGTGCAGGCCCAGCAGGCCCAGACCGAGCATCACGAAAGGAAAGGCACTGCCGTCGTTCATGCCCGCTTCACTGGTCAGGTAGAAGCGCAGCCGGTCGCGGTCACCGGGGTGACGAATCTGCACATCAGTTGCCAGCACGGGGTCGGTAGGTGCGACGATCGCACCCAACAAAACCGCAGCGCCCAGCGCGATTCCGAGCTGATAATGAGCAAAGGCCGCGACCATAGCGACGGTGACCGTCATCGACACAAAGGCCAGCAGGATAGGCACGCGCCACCTGGGCAGTGAAAACGGCACGGGCATTTTTATTCCGGCGGCAAACAGCGATATCAGTACCGCTACCTCGGTGAGCGTTTCCAGCAGCGCCGACTGTTTTAACGGATTGAAGTGGAAGGCATTGAGTAGGGTGGGGCCTGCGATCAAGCCCACAGCAAGGTAGACTATCGCCGAGGTAACGGGCAATTGTTTGATCAGGGAAGGAGTCAGCCCCATGACGAGCAGCAGGCCGCCGACGAGTAGAAACCATTGTGGGTCGGTCATAAGCTGTGCCCGCTGACAATTGAAAGTGTGAACGACCCGCGAAGCGCCTCACAGGCCGAGTGTGCACAGGCTAAGGTTGTTCGCCTAAAGAGCACAGGTATTTGCGATCACATACAGGGAGTAATGCTTTTGCGCCAACGCTTCCTTTCGTAGCAAAGGACGGCAGCGAAGGAGGATTAGCGGGGTTCTTCAGGAATCAACGGTGCCCCGCGTAACCGGTGCAGCAACTGCCAGGCCAGCAGTCCGCGCCCCAACCATGTTCCGATGCCAGCGGGCCGCAGGGCGATCAGGAGAACGACACCGCCAACCAGCCAGCGGGGGTTATGCCGGATGTAATGGAGGGCGCTTATTCCCCGGTCAGCGAGCGCCAGCGGTGCGCGCCACGGCTCGATATTCTGGGCCAGAATCACACGCTGTACAGCGACTTCACTGAGCAATCTCTCCCGCTTTTGGATTAACAGTGCCAATTCTCTGCTCACTGACGGGAGCCCAGTTGCTCACTGTCTTTGGACAGCGCCATCAGGCTGGCTGCAAACAATTTCGGTTTTGCCTTCTCATTGCGCAGGGTGAATACCCAAAGCACAAGACCGACAAACAAGAAAATTCCGGCGCACACGCCTAGCGCAACTAAACGGTGTGTATCCCAGAAAGCGGAGACAAGCAGAATCGTAGCCAGCACTACCCCAATGCCGAGGCACCACAGCGCCACCAGCGTCGCCACCAACCTCGACACCGAGCGCGCCACCTCTTCCTGCAACTCCACAGACACGAGTTCAAGGCGGGTATGCACAATGGTTGCCAGAGTCCCCGCCAACAGCGACAGCGATTCCAGCAGACCGCTGTTGCCTGGGCTATTGCGCTCTGTCATGGTAATTGCCTAGTGTCGACCGCTGAGCAAGCCAATCATCAGGCCAATGCCCGCGGCAATACCGACCGCTGACCAGGGCTTATCGTGGACATAGGCGTCGGCAGCGCTGGCTACCTCCCTGGTTTTCACCAGCAATGCTACCTGTTCATCGGCAATTTTGGCTTTCATAACCCTGAGAGAGTCCTCTGCCCTGGCGCGTACCGTGGCCAGTTCTTCACCACCCTGGTTGGCCGTCGCTACCAGCAGCGCTTCCGCATCTGCCACCACCGCATTGAAATCGGCCAACAATTGTTTTCTGTGGGTATCCTGGATTGACACATTCATACATTCATATTCCTTTGCGGGTTCCGTCGAGATCTGCTGCCGTCTACACAGTCAGCAATCGCGCGCACAAAATCACCGCGCGCGATTTTACGCCCTTTTAGATGCCCCTGCCCCGAATGACGCGGACCAGTATCACCAGTACCGCAACGACCAGAAGAACGTGGATAAATCCGCCCATGGTGTACGAGGAAACCAGACCAAGCAGCCACAGTACAATGAGGACAACTACGAGTGTTTCTAACATAAGCGCTACTCCTGATGGGTAACCAACCCGATGGCTGCGTCGCGGCGCCAAATTAGCGCAACGATGACAGGACGAATCATCTGTATAGACAAAGGGGCATACATTGAAGCCGCCATAGACTAGTCGCCTTTCGCTTTGTCCTGCATAGCTTCACCGGCCTCTTCAACTTTCTCGCCCAACGACTCAGCGGCTTCATCCATACTCTTGCCCGCTTTCTCCGCAGGCCCCTCTTCTTTCTGACAGCCAGCGAGAGCAACGATGAATACACTCGCAATCAGGACTGCGCCAAGGCTTTTGACTCGTTTCATACACGTTTACTCTCGTTGATCAATATAGGATTCCAGATGTTTAACTTCGCGACCGGCAGGGCCACCGAATGGGCCGACAACAGTGTCGATGGAAGAATTTTATCCGGCTCACTGACGAGCGTCTGTCTGTTAGCGCACATAACGGTTTCCGGCGCTTTCGGTTGCCCACGATTCTATGCACGACTCCGCCGGTGTTTGCACTATTGCACGCGTGCACGGGGAGGGTGACAATGGGGCGCTGATGACGACAAATAATACAATCCACCGGTTTGCGGATTCGGATGTCTCAATACCCTGGGATGTGCCACTTGCCTGAAATTCATAACGCCCGCCAGAATCACCTGCTGGATGCCCTGCCGGCTGCAGAGCGAGCACGCCTGTTTCCCCATCTCGAACTGGTTCCGATGCCATTCGGCGCGGCAGTTTGTGAACCCGGCATGATCATGCGCCATGTGTATTTTCCGACCACCTGTATCGTGTCACTGCAATATATGATGGAGAATGGCGCATCCGCTGAAATCGCAGTGGTCGGCAATGAGGGCATCGTCGGCGTGTCCCTGTTCATGGGTGGTGAAACCACCACCAGCCGTGCCGTAGTGCGAAGCGCCGGCCATGCCTACCGGCTGACGGGACAACACCTGAAGGATGCATTCTATCTCGCCGGTCCGATGCAGCGCCTGTTGCTCGCCTATACCCAGGCGCTACTGACACAAATGTCGCAAACGGCGGTGTGCAACCGACATCATTCTGTCGACCAGCAGTTGTGCCGGTTCTTGCTACTGAGCCTCGACCGCCTGTCCTCGAACGAGCTGACCATGACACAGGAACTGATCGCGAATATGCTGGGGGTGCGGCGCGAGGGTATCACTGAGTCAGCGGGAGAATTACAGCGTGCCGGATTGATTCACTATAAGCGCGGCAAGATCACCGTGATGGATCGATCTGGGCTCGAGGCCCGTGTCTGCGAGTGTTACCGGGTGGTCAAGAGAGAGTTCGACCGCCTGCTACCGGAGAACTACGTCCTTTAGTTTGACTGATCCGCTATTGTCGCGAATATGTCAATGTTTTCCATGCGAGCGTCACTCAGGTTGTTGCGGGGAGCAAGCACTATGTACGCTACCGCCCCGACAACGGTCAGACTGGCGTATACCTTTGCAGGGTTATCTGCTCCGCGGAGAATTCATGTGTCAGTTACCGAGCCAGTTCCACCTGGCAACCGGCTGCTTACGCGCATGCCAGCTAAAAAGCGCCAACACTTTCTGGCGGGGTGCGAATTGGTCAATCTGGCATATTCTGAGATTCTGGCCGAGCCTGGAGGGCCGGTTCGGTACGTCTACTTTCCCCTCGATAGCTTCATTTCACTAAAGAAACCGACCGATAGGCCGGGCAGCCTGGAAGTGGGGCTAATCGGTCACGAGGGGATGTTGGGGATTTCCCTGTTGCTCGGCGTGGGCATCTCGCCGCTGCTCGCGGTAGTACAAGGAGAAGGAACAGCGCTGCGCATGAGTGCCACGCGTTTTCGTCGCGAACTCGCAAAGTCCCCTGAACTGGAACGCGTGCTGAAGTACTACCTCTATGTGATGATCGACCAGCTTGCACAAACAGCTGTTTGCTGCCGCTTTCATGTAGTGGAGAAACGTCTCGCTCGCTTACTCCTGATGACGCAGGACCGCGCGCAATCAAATGCATTTCACCTCACCCATGAGTTTCTCGCATCTATGCTTGGCGTACGGCGCGTCGGGATTACCAAGGCCGCCACCGCACTACAGCTGCGTAAACTGATCTGCTACAGCCGCGGCAATATCAAGGTGCTTGATCGGCCAGGACTGGAGTTCGCTTCCTGTGACTGTTACGCGTCTGACAACGCAATCTACAGCCGGACGATGGCCCCACATTGCGGCAGGGAGTGACAGACAAGCACCCGAGCCAGTGTGCTTTCAGTGCCGCTGGTTCATATCACCGCGAACTTCGGTGTGCTAACTTCAAGAGCAGGTAGCGACTCTGGATGCTGTTCTGCTGTAGTGTGTCCTCGGCTTTAGCGGAGGAGATGTGGTGGTCCCTGCTGGGAAATGATCTCGCGGTTGTTGGCCACATTGAAGGCCCAGGTCATGACGGCATGGCGCTCGGCGGGTGTGGATGCAGAGCCAGCGCCTGCGACTTTTGACACTGGAATTGCAGGCCGCGACAGCCTGACGGTGTCGAAAGCACAGGCACCCCACGCCTGGCTAGTAATCTAAAGTGTTGCTGAGCGTACAAAGCCCCTCTCAGGAGCGGCTTTGTCGTTTCAGGCCCCCAAAACCGGGCTCGGCCGCTATGTTATGTGGCTTGACACGACCGTGAATGAATCACAATGACAACTCAATAAGTAAGCTGTTCTGAAAGGTTTCTCAGGACTTGAGAGAAAAACCCGCGACCTCTGGCAGTTCAGCAATCGCCGCTTTGGTGTCGAGATCGTCGTACGCGGTCAGCAAGCGAATATGGTTGTTGACAGTAATATCCCATCCGTAATTTTCGATCGGCGTTGTCAGCCAGCCGATGTAAACACCCCACACGGCAGCGCGACGGTACTCCAGCCAGATTTCATCAAATTCTGGCCGCTGCTTTACGCCATTTGCTGCGAGCTGTTCGAGATAGTAACGCAATAGATCTTGCTGGTTTTCGCGACGCTGTTTTACTGACAGCCCCGTTATTAACAGATACGTTACATCGTGCATGCAATAGCCACGCGACATTAACTGCCAGTCGATCAGGCCGCCCCTATTTGTAGCGCCTGCATTATCGGGTAACAAATAGGTGTTACCGATATGCGTATCACCATGGCAAACCGTTTGTGGCAAACCGGCCTGGTGCTGCTGCAGCTTGCGAAACTCGTGATAAAGACCATCCGCAGTCTGACCCGCACGTTCAACCAATTCACGCTTGAATTGGTTGTTGTCAATTTCATGACGAATCAGCGCTGGAACCGCGTTCGGGTCGTTAAACAGGCTATACAAGCTGCCATGCGTGTGCGGTTGTATCCAGCTCAGGTCAGTTTCAAAGCGTGGTGTATTCCAGTAGCGAGCGTGCAATAGAGCAAGCGTATTAAGCAATGACTTGATCGCATCGGGTGTGAGCGGCGTGGTGACGTCCGGAAACAGTGCCTGGTGCTGGTTTAGGTCTTCCAGCGCCAGACCAAACTGCCCAGTGGAGTCATCGTGTTCGCCGCCCAGGCATTGGGGTGTCTGGATTTCAAGCTCGGGTCGCAGGCGCGTGTAAAAAGCGACTTCATTCTCGTAGAGCGGTAGCGCGCCAAGATCAGGCCGGCTGACTTTAACTACAACCTGCTCGACCAGGTCATGGGTGTTATCGCCTTCGTACTGAAGCTGCAATTCAATACGCCCGGCAGTGGAGACTTCTTCTGTCGCCGCATCGAAGGATTTTTCGCTGATGACCGTGTAGCCACCGACGGTCACATCGGGATAGACGGTCTGAATCAAGTCAGTCAAGCGCTGGTTTGTTAACTCAGAAGCGCGATAGGGGAACGGCGTGGGGTTTTTCATAGTAGGCCTTACCTGTTGACACTTTATAAAATAGTGTCACCATTGTAGACACAAATTAGATTAGTGTCACCCTGCTGGAGCGACGACATGACCCCAAACCACACTCCCGGCATCCCTCTACCATTGGCGCCCGAGCTGAATGCCGGTTCCAGCCACGATGGGCAGATGCGCTCGCGCCTGATGGATGCAGCCGTGCAATGCCTTCACCACATGGGTATTGCCAAGGTGGGTATGCGCCATATAGCCGAAGCCGCTGGACTGGCTCGGCAGACTGCGTACAAGTATTACTCGAATAAATACGACATCCTTGCCGATGCCTTCTTGCGCGAGGGTTTGCGCTATAGCGAACAACTTGCCTGCCATATTGAGACAGTTGAGGGCGTGGAGAACCAATTCGTCGAAGCCTTCCTGTTTGTCATTGATACCCTGCCAGAAAACCCCGTCCTGATGCTGCTGGTCGAGCCAGAAGACGGCTTCATCAGCCACTTGGGAGTGAGCTACCATCCATTTGGATTATTCGGCCAGTTCGGCTTCAGGAATATTTTCAATGCACATCCGGTGCTGGCAGTACAGGCTGAGGACATTTCCGAATACTGGGCACGCAACGCACTGTCCTTTCTTACATTAAGCGGCACCCGTGAGCGCAGTCGTGAAGAGTTGATCGAATACATTCGTTACCGGTTGTTACCCGGCCTGCATCTCGATGAGTTGCTCGCCAAGACCCGCTGAACACTACCACCACCATAGACTGCCAGAGTGTTGATTTGTACTGAATTTTGAACCGGGTCAAAATTCGGTGCAAGTTAACACCTTGCTGGTGTTACGCGCTTGAGTCTTTAACGAAATTGTCGATGCGAGGTCGCTTCAATGAGCACGAATTCAAGCATGCACAAACGACTGCGTCACTGTGCGTGCCAGCCAGGCGCCCAGACGCTCATCCCGGGCATCGCCTGTGCTAAAAAATGCCACCACCGCATCGCGCGCCGGTGAGATGTAGAGTCCCTGGCCGCCCGCCCCGGCCTTGAATAGATCGCCATCCGGGCAGACGATATCCCACTGGTAACGGTTGGCCAGACCGGGCACCTTGAAGTCGTCACGAAAGGGCGCTCCGAAGCAGCCCTTGTCATACATCTCGGGGCGCAAGCCCGTCTGGAATTTGCGCAGCACCGCCGCAGGAATAATTGGAGGCTGGTCCGGGCCAGTGCCGCTCGGAGTATAGATCATGCCGTGACGTCCCAGGTCACGCAACGTTGAACTCATGAAGCCGAAACTCATCGCCCGGCCCTGCTTGTCGAGGCACAGGTATCCGTCATTTTGTGCGCCGATGCGCCGCCAGATTCGGTCGCCGAAGACTTCGGCTACAGGTTGTTGGGTAACTTCCTCGACGATCAACTGCAAAACGTAGGTGTTGATCGAGTTGTACTCAAACACCGTGTGCGCAGGTTTCGTGCGCCGCATGGCACGCAGGACATCTATGGGGGAGCGTGTGGCCGCCTCCTCGCCACGGAACAGCCCGATGCTGCTGGCCCATTGGAACCAACCCCGCGCCGGATTAGTGCGCGCATCGGGTTCCTCGTGTTCAGTCGCGTCCAGTCCTGTGGCCATATCGAGAGCCGCTTCCACCGTGACCGAGTCCCAGGCCGAGCCTTCCAGGGCGGGCAAGTAGCGCGGCACTGTTTGCAGTACGTCCACCTTCCCCTCGTGCTCCAGCAGCGCAATCAAGGTGCCGACGATGGTTTTGCTGCATGAGAACCAGTTGTGCTTGTCGAAAGGACGCATGGTTTTATAGCGCTCAAAAACGACATTGCCGCTGTGCAACACCAACAGCGCGTCCATGGTGGATGTGTTGAGATGTTCCTCGACGGTTCTGGCGCTGCCGTCACAGAATTCGATGCGAATATCGCCGATGTCGGGGTCGATACGCTGCGGCAGTTCACGTACGGGGCCGTCGCGCAGCAACTGGTCGGTGGCAAATTGAGCGCACATGTGCTGCCATGTGTAGGCCGTCTTGTCGCTGGCAAACAGCAACTGCGGGGCATTTGAAGGCTCGGCGAAATACTGGTGAATGGCCAGCAAGTCTTCCAGCGGTGTAGCGCATGCCTTGCGGATGGGTACTTCACTCATCAATCATGACTCCTGCTATTGATTACGCACATGCTGTGATCTTTATCAGGATTATCGCTTAACGCAAGCGCGTTGTTGTCAAGGCCTGAGCCGTTTTCCGGGCGGTTCGCCGAGTCTACAATTCCGATTTCAATAGAACCTTGTGCCGACCGTATTATAGTGTGCCTGTCAGGAATCAGGAGTGCGGGTTGTTACAACTGAGGTTGCGGCAGGCACTTCTGTATTGTGGCGTTGCAAGTGTAGTACCTGAGGCATAACTTACAGTAAATACCGCCGACATGGTTTACACATTCAGGTATTTGGGAGATCCCAAATGCCTTGGAAAGAGTGTAAACCGATGGATGAACGCCTCAGGTTTGTTGCCCGGCGTCTCGATGGTGAGAACATCTCCTCTGTGTGTCGGGAGTGAGGCATCAACAGGAAAATCGGGTGGAGCGGGTGGTGTGAGCACCCATTTGCCCTAAAACTGTTAGCTATGTGCCCGGTACGGACATTTGTAATTTGGTC
>CAXBLZ010000040.1:0-32579 GCA_963976735.1 uncultured Halioglobus sp. | reverse complement strand
CCGCTGCTACTGGCCTTTGCCTACCTGATTCTCCTGCGCCAGCCGGCACTGGAGGAGCAGCAGATCGACCGGATTTCAACCTCCTTTGCGCTCGAGCAGGCGACAATTGTCCATCGCCTGTTCTCGCAACTGCAGGTGCGGATAAAAAGTGCGGCCCTGTCGCCACTGGCTCTGTCCGCGATAGCGAGCACCTCCGAGGATGACCTCCCGCTGGTGGAAAAAGCGATGCTGGATTATTTTCCGGAGGTGGCCAGCCTGAGGATCATCCCGATAGGCGACATGGGCACCGCCGACTTTTCAGAGGGCAATCAGGGCCTGCGCAACCATATCGAAGTCGATCTTGTCCGGCGCACCAGCGAAGGCGAGGAGACGCAGCCAGAAGCGTACAAGTTCGAGGACCGGTGGCTCACATCCCTGGCCGCAAGAGTGACGCACCCACGTATTGAGGGTCGGTGGGCTGTTATCCTTGTGACATTGGACAACGAGCAAATATCAAAGCAGCTGAAAACTCTGGGCAAATCCAACGGCAGGTTCGCTCTGGAACAGATGTTCGTCACGCCCGGAGGGCAGGACCGGGTGGATGTTATCGCAGAGAACGGTCGCGCCACGGTCGGACCCAACACGCGCTACGCAGATATTCCGGATACCTCCTGGCGGATCTCCTTCAGCCCCTCCGACGAAATGATGAGCACACTGAGCATCGATCCGGTTCCGCTTTACACGCTGCTGGCGCTGCTGGTGCTGGCCGCGTTTGGTTCCATGTCTATTGTGTTGATTCTGTTTCCAAGAAAGTTGGCTGCCGAGATCGAACATGTCGTCGCGGCTGCCGACCAGAAAACACCTCTGCGCTTGAGCGTCCCGGAATTGATTCCGCTCGCCAAGCAATTGCGGCGCGCAACACTGCGCGCCCTGAGGCAAAGCAGCGCAGCACCAACACCAATTGCACCTGCGTCGAAGCCCGGCCAGGACGAACCCCCGCGCGAACTGCACGGTACACAACTCACCAATCCGCTGTTTCAATCGAAAAGCATGCTCGATGAGGACAACGATGACAGCCTGGACCTGGATCTGGCACCAGGCGTGGCAGCGCAGCACGCTCCAACAGGTGAAGAGGATGAGTTCCCCGAGCACATTTTTCGCGCCTATGACATCCGCGGCAATGCGCAGACGGAGCTGACAGATGATCTGATAACCCGAATTGCCCAGGCTATTGGCAGCATCGCCGGTGAAATGGGAGAGCAGGCGCTAATCATCGGTTGCGACGGCCGCACCTCCAGCCCTCGCATCAAATCGGCGCTGGTTCGCGCGCTGATGGGCACCGGAAGAGACATCATCGATATCGGCCTGGTGCCAACCCCGCTGCTCTACTTCGCCACGCGACACCTGAGCTGTCGGTCGGGCATCATGATAACAGGCAGCCACAATCCCGCGGATCACAATGGCTTGAAGATTGTGCTAAACCAGCAAACCATTGCCGCGGGCGGCATACAGCAGATTCGGACGCGAGTGAGCAGCGGTAATTTCAGCACCGGCAATGGGCGGATGGTCCGCGAGGATATTGTGCCCGCATATAAAGATGAAGTGTTGCAGGATATTGCGATCGCGATGCCGCTGAAAATCGTTATCGACGCCAGCAACGGCGCGACCAGCGATCTTGCCCCACGTTTGTTTGAAGAGCTTGGGTGTGAGGTCGAGCGCCTGAACTGTTATGTCGACGGACGCTTTCCTGGCCACCCACCGGATACCAGTAATGAGGCCAATCTCGCTGATCTCGCCCGGGTCGTTGTCGAGGTCCAGGCCGACTTCGGCGTGGCGTTTGATGGCGACGGGGATCGCCTCGCCGTGGTAACACGCAGCGGTCACATCATTCGCTCCGATGTGCTGCTGATGCTCTACGCCCAGGACGTGGTCTCACGCAACCCCGGCGCCGATGTGGTGTTCGACGTGAAATGCACGCGGCACCTGTCCTCACTCATTACCAGCCACGGTGGCCGACCGGTGTTGTGGAAGACCGGCCACGCCTTCATGAAAGAGAAGATGCAGGAGACCGGCGCGCTGTTGGGTGGCGAATTTTCCGGTCATATGTTTTTCGGCGAGCGCTGGTTTGGATTCGATGACGGTATGTACGCGGCTGCCCGACTCGCGGAAATCCTCAGCACTCACGGCGAGAGCCTGGATGAGGCTATCGCCAGGTTTCCCGTCACGGTCAACACCCCGGAGATCATTATTCCGGTGCCCGACAACTACAAATTCGAGCTGGTGGAGAAAATCATCGCCAATGCGGAATTCACATCCGGCAAGGTCAATACCATGGACGGCATTCGGGTCGACTTTAACAACGGCTGGGGTCTGGTGCGTGCCTCAAACACCGGGCCGGCACTGACCGCACGCTTTGAAGCGGACACCCAGGCGGGCCTCGAGGTCATCCAGGAGGAGTTCAGGGCGCAGATCGAACTGGTCGATCCCGACATCGAACTCAATTTTTAACTCCCCGGACCCTTCATTCTGCAGGGCCCGGGTAAACAACAGGCTACAATATGTCACTAGATCGCGCAGAAGCGCTTAACATTGCACAGGTCCTGACTGAAGCGCTGCCTTATATCCAGCGTTTTACCGGCAAAACCATCGTCGTCAAATTTGGCGGCAATGCCATGGTTGACCCTCTGCTGCACGAGAGCTTCGCCCGCGACGTGGTGCTGATGAAGCTGGTGGGCATGAACCCTGTGGTGGTGCACGGCGGCGGGCCCCAAATCGGTGCATTGCTGGCAAAACTCAATATTCAAACGGAGTTTGTCGATGGCATGCGCGTCACTGACGCGCAGACGATGGATGTGGTGGAAATGGTATTGGGAGGCAGCGTCAACAAGGAGATCGTCGCCTCAATCAATCGCAACGGCGGCAAGGCCATTGGCGTCACCGGCAAGGATGGCCAGATGATTCGCGCTCACAAACTGACGGTCACCCGGCACAGCCCTGAACTGGACGCGCCGGAAATTATCGACATCGGCCACGTCGGGGAGGTCGACCAGATCGATACCGAGGTGCTAAAAGTTATTCTCGGCAGTGATTTCATTCCGGTGATCGCGCCGATTGGCGTAGGTGAAGATGGCAGCACCTACAATATCAACGCCGACCTGGTGGCGGGAAAGCTGGCCGAGGTCATGCAGGCGGAGAAACTGATGCTGCTCACCAACGTCGCCGGGCTGCTGGATAAAGAAGGTAAGATTCTCACCGGATTGACCACCCGACAGGTAGATGAGTTGATCGCCGATGGCACCATTAGCGGCGGCATGTTACCGAAGATTCGCTGCGCTTTGGATGCCGTGAAAACCGGTGTGACCAGTGCACATATTGTCGATGGACGGGTTCCTCACGCGGTGCTGCTGGAAACGTTCACCGACGAAGGCATGGGCACACTCATTACCAATAAACGCAGCTAGCGGTAAAAAAAAGTAGAAATCCCCTGCCACAGCGGTCGCCCTTATTGCAGGCGCGGCAGGTAATCGCTAGCATGGTGACAAACGCTATTTGAGTTGGAACGCCATGCCTCCGAGAAAATCCCAAAGGCGCCAGCAAATATTGGAAGCCCTGGCCCAAATGCTGGAGGCCAACCCTGGCAACCGCATCACCACCGCTGGCCTGGCGAAGCAGGTCGGCGTTTCAGAAGCCGCGCTGTACCGACACTTCCCCAGCAAGTCCAAAATGTTTGAAGGCCTGATCGAGTTCATCGAAGACACGCTATTCACGCGCGTGAGCATCATTCTGGGCGAAGAGCCGACGGCACAGAAACGCTGCGAGAAGATGATGATGCTATTGCTGGTTTTTACCGAGCGCAATCCGGGCCTGACACGCATCCTGACGGGCGATGCCCTGTCCGGGGAAACGGAACGCCTGCACCAGCGTGTCGCACAGCTGTTTGATCGCTTTGAAACACAGTTGAAACAAGTTATCCGGGAGGCGGAGTTGCGCGAGGGATTGCGCCCGAGCATTGCGCTGCCCGCTGCCGCCAACCTGCTAATGGCAGCGGCAGAAGGGCGTATCTCCCAGTATGTGCGCAGCGGCTTTCAGCGCCCACCCACTGCCGAGTGGGGCAAACAGTGGGAAATGTTGATGGGGGGGTTCTTCCGCGAGGCGGTCACCCAGCCACTGCCAGGCCAGGCGAGCAGTTACGTCAGCTAGCGGGCTCTACTACTTTCGACTACGCAATGTCTGGCGCAGCTCAACTACATCTCCCAGCATTTCAAAGCGCTCTACGTCAGCGTCGTAGGCTGTCTCCAGTTCCTCGATTTCACGCTCTCGCTCCCTTATGTCCCGCTCAGTACTCTCGATTTCACTTTGCAGTATTTCGATCGCCCTGAGGCGCTCCACATCTACCGCCATACCGGAGCGTTCCATATTGGCTGCCTGAGCCTGATAGTTCTCCACTTTTTGCTTGAGCGCGCGGCGGTTGCCCTTGAGTATACTCATCCTGATCTGCAATTCGCTCAGGGCACGGCGGCGAGCATCTTCTATATCTTCGACAGTGCTGTAGCGGAGCATTAACGATTCATCCCACTTTCGCAGGCGTTCCTGCTCCACTCGGGCTTCCTGCTCCCGCTTGTTTTCGGAGTCCTCTATTAATTGCTCTTCCGGGGTCAGCGCCCGCGGCACTACCTTGATCACGATGCCCTCGTTATTTAATACCTCGTAACCACCGGCGACAGAATCCGCTGGCACCTGGTAGTCCACCACAACATTGCCCTCGGCGTTGCGATAACGATAGAGCTCCCTGGCCTCGGCCAGGGATGGGAGACACAGCAAGAGTACGCACGCCGACACTCGGCGACGAAGACGTGTTCTATTATTCATGTGCCCAATATAAAACCTGCACCGTGTTGGTACAAGCTAGACCCCGTAGCGTTCGCGGTACTCTAGCATGGCGACCAGTGGCCCCTGGTCTGTTGACTTCAGGTACGTGATGATGTGACCCATATTTATAATACTCAACACTGGCACAGCCTGGGATTGCTCGACTTCCTGCACTGCTGACATCTCGCCTGTGCCGCGCTCCTGCCGATCCAGGCCGATGACCACGCCCGCCAGTTCTGCACCGGCGGCTTGAATCATGGCGATCACTTCGCGTACCGCTGTACCAGCGGTGATAACGTCATCAATGACCAGTACGCGACCACGCAACGGCGCGCCCACCAGCGTGCCTCCCTCGCCATGGGCTTTCACCTCCTTGCGGTTGTACGCAAAGGCGACGTCCCGGCCGTGGTGATCGGCCAGCGCGACCGCGGTGGCCGACGCCAGGGGTATACCTTTATAGGCCGGCCCCAGCAGGACATCGAACTCGACACCGGAGTCCACGATGCACTGCGCGTAACAACGACCCAGTACAGCGAGCGCTGCGCCGGACGAAAATGCCCCCGCGTTGAAAAAATAAGGGCTAACCCGGCCCGACTTCAGGGTAAATTCACCAAATTTCAAGACATCGCAGCGCCGCGCCAGCTCAATAAACTCTGTTTGGTAGCCTTGCATATCGATATTTGATCCTTAAGGAAACATTGTAATCCACCGTTTACGCTATAGAATACGCAAATCTGGGTTTAAGCACTTACTAATAACTGGGTCCGAGCTGTGCAATTCTGCTCCGGACGCCATCGCGATCAACGCTGGCGAAACAGCGATGGTTCAACAATGATCAGATGTGCGAGCGTTACCTCGAGAGCCCGGGGTGTTTGTAACACGCTGTATGGCTCGCACATCATACACGCTCTCATATCAAGGGGCCAAGAATGAGGATCATCAGCTTCAGCGCTGACGGTATAAAAAACGCCGCAGAGAATGGATTTTTCGACTGGCTGAACGAGCAGGATGCGGACTTTATCTGTGTTCAGGATTTGCAGTGTTCGGAATACGATTTGCAGGACAATATCTTTTTCCCGGCCGACTATAACGCTTACTTCTTTGACGATGTCGATGGCAAGGCCAACGGTGTGGCCATTTATTGTCGCAAAATGCCGAAAGCGATCATGACTGGCCTGGGTTTCACTGATTTCGATATGGAAGGGCGCTACATTCAGGCTGACTACGAAAACCTCAGCGTGGCCTGCCTGCTGGCGCCGCACGCGGAGCCGAATGACGCCGCCCAGCAAGCCCGCAAGAATGACTTTTACGCTCTACTCGGTGCTCACCTGCAAAAAGTTCGCAACAAGCGCAGGGAGTTCATCATTTGTGGCAACTGGTATATTGCCCACAGCGCCGCCGATGTACAGGATACCCAGCGAAACAGCACCACGACCGGCTTTCTGGCGGAAGAACGCCAGTGGATGGATGAGCTTCTGACGTCTGGATATGTCGATGCATTTCGCGAGATCAGCTCAGACCAGGACGAGTTCAGCTGGTGGCCCGACGGCAAGCGTGGGGAAAACGGCTGGCGCACGGATTTTCAAATCATTTCACAGGGCCTGAAGTACGCCGTGGACTACGGCGCAATCTACAAGATCAAGGAGTTCTCGACGCACGCCCCCGTCATCATGGACTACGATATAGAGCTGTAAACCCCCGAAGTCCAACCGGTCAGGACGCCAGTGCGGCGTTCTGAATTGTGATTAACTGCTGTATTCCCTCACTTGCCAAATCCAGCATGCTGTTCAGTTCTGCGCGAGCAAATGGCGCCTGTTCTGCAGTGCCCTGTACCTCGATAAAGCCGCCCGATGCGCCCATAATGACATTCATATCAGTATCTGCAGAGGAGTCCTCGGCATAATCCAGATCCAACACCGGAACGCCCTGATAAATTCCCACGGATACCGACGCTATCATTTGTAACAGCGGGTTCTCCTTGAGCATTTTCTCGCGTTGCAGGAAGCGAACCGCGTCGACCAGGGCAACGCAGGCACCGGTGATGGCGGCCGTACGCGTGCCCCCATCAGCCTGAATGACATCGCAATCCACAGTGATGGTGTTTTCGCCGAGACGGGAGAGATCGAGAGCCGCACGCAGTGATCGGCCTATCAGGCGTTGAATCTCCACGGTGCGCCCACCCTGTTTACCGCGGCTGGCCTCTCGCCCCATACGGCTGCCGGTTGAACGCGGCAGCATGCCGTACTCGGCGGTCACCCAACCCCTGCCCTCGCCCCGCATAAAGCTGGGCACACCCTTCTCCACCGAGGCTGTGCAAATAACCTTGGTATCACCAAAGCACACCAGCACTGAACCCTCCGCGTGCCGGGTGTAGTTGCGGGTAATATTGATCTCTCGCAGTTGCTCGGGCGCGCGGCCACTGGGTCGTTGCATTGTCTTGCTCCCGTTATGATAGAAGCGCGGTAGTATACGCGAGGCAGCCGCCCGATGTTGCAATGAGAGACACCGAGCTATCACAGCACAAGCAAGGTCGGCCCGACCTACGCGGCCCGACCTACGCGGCCCGACCTATATGCACCGGTGACAAGCTGCTACACTCGATTCCCTGCAGCACAACACAGGCCCGCTATACAGAATGATTCACAGCATGACCGCCT
This sequence comes from uncultured Halioglobus sp., assembly GCA_963976735.1. GTDB lineage: Bacteria > Pseudomonadota > Gammaproteobacteria > Pseudomonadales > Halieaceae > Marimicrobium. The sequence continues at coordinate 25,074 of CAXBLZ010000040.1, read as the reverse complement.
TTGCGCGTGAGAGCGCAGCCACAGAACAGGGTATCCTGACCGTGGAACTGCGTTCGGTAAATCACCGCTATCTGGACTGCAGTTTCAAACTCCCGGACCCGCTCAGAGCACTGGAGCCGAGACTGCGCGAACGCGCGGGTACCGTTCTCGCCAGGGGCAAACTGGACTGCGTGATCAGGCTGCAGGCACACCCCGCACAACTGGGAGAACTGGAGATCGACCGCGAGCGACTGGCTGCGCTCGTGGCAGCGACGCGTACCATTGCGGAGCAGCTGGATAACACCGCGCCAGTCAGCCCGCTGGCAGTGTTGCAATTTCCCGGTATCTACAGCGCGCCGGAAGCATCAGAAGAGCAACTGCAGACAGCCGCACTCTCCCTGTTCAACCAGGCCCTGACCAATATGCAGCAGACGCGCCAGCGAGAAGGGGACAAACTGGCCGCCGCAGTGCGCGATCGCCTGTCACTGGTCGAGGCAGCCATTGTCGCTACGCGTGAAATACTGCCCGCACTGATGCAGCACCAGCGCGAGCGCATCACCGCCCGGATTGCCGACCTGGGAGTGGAAGTCGACCGGGGTCGCCTCGAACAGGAACTGGTCTATCTGGCTCAGAAGGCGGATGTTGACGAAGAGCTTGATCGGCTGGACGCGCATGTTGGCGAGGTCTCCCGCACCTTGAAGAAAGGCGGGCCCTGCGGCCGACGCCTGGATTTCCTGATGCAGGAACTGAACCGGGAGGCCAATACCCTGTCCTCCAAATCGCAGTCTGCCACCACCACCCAGAGCGCAGTCGAGTTAAAAGTGTTAATTGAGCAGATGCGCGAGCAGATCCAGAATATAGAGTGACACCGCGACCGACTGAAGGCGTAGCGACAGGAATAGATCATGAACCAAACCGGAACACTGTACACCGTGTCCGCACCTTCCGGTGCAGGTAAGACCAGTCTGGTCAATGCCCTGGTCGAGCGGTGTCGGGACCTGCGCGTATCGGTCTCCCACACCACCCGTCCCATCCGTCCGGGCGAGCAGGATGGCGTGAACTACCACTTTGTCGCCGAGGCCAGTTTCCTGGCCATGCTTGAACGCAGTGAATTCCTGGAGCACGCGCGCGTATTTGGCAATCTCTACGGTACATCCGGTGTCTGGGTAGAGCAGCAACTCAGGCTCGGCCAGGACATTATCCTGGAGATAGACTGGCAGGGTGCGCAGCAGGTGAAACGCCTGCTGCCGCAGACACAGGCCATTTTCATCCTGCCACCGTCTCGCGAAACACTACTGCAGCGGCTCAGGGATCGCGGCCAGGACGACCCGGCGATCATCGAGAACCGCATGAATGTGGCTGTCGAGGAGATGTCCCACTACGTGGAGAGCGACTTCCTTGTGGTAAACAAGGATTTTGACCGGGCCCTCGATGAATTACAGGCGATTGTAACGAGTCAGCGTCTGCGCACCCTGCGGCAACAGGACGCCCTGGGCGATATGTTGCAGGAACTCCTCAACTGAGCCGGGCGCAGCACCGGCAGGCCACAAACCGGAATTATTTGCGCTGGACGTCCCGGGGGGGCATTGCGCTATAATTGGCGGTTCCTCCGGCCCACCAGCCGGCAAAGAGCGGCGCCACAGTGATTTCACCAAAGTCTCCGCTCCGGCATCAATAAACCCGTGTCACAAGGCTTCTGCCGCGTGGCACACCTGAATGGGATGTACTGAACGATGGCACGCGTAACCGTTGAAGATTGTCTGGAAAATGTCGCAAACCGCTTCGAACTGGTGATGGTGGCCAGCAAGCGCGCCCGACAGTTGGCCACCGGCGGCAGGGATCCGATGGTACAGGAAGAGTCGGACAAGCCCACGGTCATCGCCCTGCGCGAAATTGCCGAAGGGTTCGTAACCAACGAGATTCTGCGGCGGGAAAGCGAAATGGATGCCGAAGAAGAGCTGGCAGACGTCATGGAGGCCACTGAAACCCTGTAGCGAAGCCTCCGCACACTGCGGGCATCGCTGTTACGGGTCTTGAATCAACGCTATGCAAACCCTTGATGCCCTCAACTCCACCCTGCGAACCTATCTCAATGCAGAGCAGGCCAACCACGTCAATCGCGCTTACTATTTTGCCGAACAGGCCCACTACGGCCAGCGGCGCCGCAGCGGCGAACCCTATGTAACTCACCCTCTCGCTGTGGCGGGCATCCTCGCCGACATGCACATGGATCACCAGAGCCTGATTGCGGCCATGTTGCACGATGTCATCGAGGATACAGGCATCGAGAAATTCGCAATTGGCGAGCAGTTCGGCCCGACCGTGGCTGAGCTGGTGGACGGTGTGAGCAAGCTGACACAAATGGAGTTTGAGTCTCTGGAAGAGAAGCAGGCGGAAAACTTCCAGAAAATGGCGCTCGCAATGGCCCAGGACATTCGCGTTATCCTCGTCAAGCTGGCAGATCGGCTGCACAACATGCGCACTCTGGGTGTACTGAAATCTGTCAAAGCGCGTCGCATCGCCCGCGAAACGCTCGAAATCTACTCCCCAATAGCCATGCGGCTCGGTATGAACTCGGTGCGCATGGAGTTTGAAGAACTCGGGTTCAAGGCGCTCTACCCGATGCGCGCCAGCCGCATCGATGCTGCGCTGCGCCAGGCACGCGGGCATCGCAAGGAACTGGTGGAGAAGGTCAGGAACCAGATCGAAGCCACCCTGCTGCAGGAGGGCCACGATGTCGCTGTGCTGGGGCGCGAAAAGCACGTGTACAGCATCTACAAGAAGATGAAGTCCAAGCGGAAATCCTTTTCCGAGATCATGGACATCTACGCCTTTCGCATCATCGTGGACTCAGTCGACACCTGCTACCGGGTGCTGGGATGCATCCACAGTCTGTACAAGCCGGTGCCCGGTGAATTCAAGGATTACATTGCTATTCCCAAGGCCAACGGTTACCAATCGCTGCACACGGTACTGATGGGCATGCACGGTGTCCCGATTGAAGTCCAGATCCGCACCCAGGAGATGGAGGACATGGCCAACAACGGAATCGCTGCGCACTGGCTCTACAAGAGTGACGGCCAGGCAACCAAGGGCAGCCACGCCCGCGCCCGCGAGTGGGTGCAGGGACTGCTGGAGATGCAACAGCGCGCGGGCAACTCACTGGAGTTTATCGAAAGCGTCAAAATAGACCTGTTCCCCGACGAAATCTATGTCTTCACACCGAAGGGTCGCATTCTGGAATTGCCACGGCGCGCCACCGCCGTCGACTTTGCCTACGCCGTGCATACGGACGTGGGGAATAGTTGCGTCGCCTGTCGCATCAACCGTCGTCTCGCGCCGCTGTCGGAACCTCTCCAGAGCGGCCAGACGGTCGAGATCCTGACATCATCCGGCGCGCGCCCCAACCCCTCCTGGCTCGATTACGCGGTCACCGCAAAAGCGCGTTCCAATATTCACCACTTCCTCAAGTACCAGACCAGGGATGACTCAGTGGCGCTGGGGCGCAGCCTGCTGGACAAGGGACTGGCCGGCTTCAACAGCAGCCTCGAAAGCCTCCCGGAAAAACAGCTACAGGATTTCCTCGCACAGCAACGCTACGACAGCCTGGACGATTTGCTGGTGGACGTGGCGCGCGGCAACCGCCTGCCGACGTTCACCTCGCAACAGTTACTCAGCGGCCCGGAGGAGGGCCAACCGCAGCAAAACAGCGGGTCTGCGCAACCGGTCGCTATCTGCGGCACCGAGGGCTTCATGGTCAGCTATGCGCGTTGCTGCCATCCGATACCGGGCGACCCGATAGAGGGTTACCTGAGCCTCGAAAAAGGTGTGGTCGTGCACCGCGAGCGATGCAAGAATCTGGTCGATATGCGCGACCACAATGAGCGTCGAATCGCATTGCGATGGGACAGTTCCGTGGAGGGCGAATACCTTGCCGAACTGCGTGTCGAGGTCGAAAACCGCCGCGGCATGATTGCCGTGATTGCCACCCGGATCAACAGCATGGGCGTGAATATCGAGAAGATATCCACCGATGACAAGGATTATCAGTTTACCTACGTCAACCTGGAATTAATGGTAAAGGGCCGGGTCCACCTCGCCCGGATAATGAAAAGGCTGCGCACCATCAGTCACGTGCGCAAGGTCACCCGGACCAAGAACTAAGGGGCCAAACCTCGCCTCAACAAACACTGGAGAAACTCATTGAGTAATCGCGCCGTCATCTCGACCCCCGCCGCCCCCGATGCCATCGGCCCTTATTCACAGGCGATCAAGGTCGGCAATACAGTGTGGCTTTCCGGCCAGATTCCACTGGTGCCCGGCACCACCGAACTGGTCACCGGCGATATTACTGCGCAGGCAACGCAGGTCTTCAAGAACCTTGCCGCTGTGGCGGAAGCGGCGGGTGGCAGCTTGCAGAACGCCGTCAAAATCAATATCTCCCTGACCGACCTGCAACATTTCAGCGCGGTCAACGAGGTCATGGCGCAATATCTACAGGCGCCCTTTCCGGCGCGCGCCTGTGTGCAGGTTGCGGCACTGCCAAAGGGCGCGCAGATTGAGATAGAGGCGATCCTGGCGCTCTAGAACCACCCGCATTTTTTGCTATTGTGATGTGAGCAGAGCTGCATACCCGCTTTTATAATCGGGAAAAATCAACTGGTAGCCACTCGCATGCAGCGCGCGATTGCGGCAGCGTTTGTGCCCCGCTGAATTGTGTCGTATAGGTTCGTCGGACGGGGTGGGGTCACTGCTCGGCTCAATCTCCAGCCCCATCTCCCCGGCCAGCCAGGATTCCACCTCATAGCGCGGTGCGGGCAGGTCATCTACGCCGATGTAGACGGGCTCGAGTGTATTGCCAGCAGCAGCCAGATTCAGCAGGTGCTCAAGAAAACCCGCGCAATCAGCGCGGTGGATACGGTTAGTGTAGCTTACGGGCTGCGGCGGGCAGAGCTCGCCCCGGCGAATACGCGACAGCAGACGCCCACCGGGAATACCGTAGACCCCGGCGAGGCGCACTACTGAAGCCGAATGTCCACTGTCCAGCAGTAACCGCTCCGCCGCGATGATCTCCAGCGCCCATTCATCTGTTGTGGTCAGCTCACTGGTTTCGTCCACCCAGCCGCCGCCTGCCTCCGCAAAAACACGTGTGCTGCTGGTCATCAGGATATGCCGTGGCCGGTGCCCGCCGAGCCCGGCCAACAGATTGCTCATAGCCGTTCGGAAACCGGCCTTATACCCGGAGATCGAGCGATCGGCAGGGTTGAAAATCGCCAGCACAAAGTCCGGCTGCAGTTGCTCAGCAAACGCCAGGCTGCCCGGCTCCGTATAATCAGCAGCGCGGCCGATAACCCCGGCCGGCAGTTTCCCCGGGTTGCGCCTGACACCGGTCACACTGCAGCCGCGCTCAGCAAGCGAGGTACCCACCCGGGTACCGAGGTCCCCGCAGCCGACAATTAGGACAGAACTGTTCTTCATAAAGCGATCGCTCACTGGTTACACTAGACACTTACACTGACGGTAATCAGATACCATGACATTAACAGAACTACGCTATCTTGTGGCCCTCGCTGAAACAGGTCACTTCCGCAAGGCCGCCGAGCAGTGCAGTGTCAGCCAGCCGACGCTCAGTATCGCAATTAAAAAGCTCGAGGAGGAACTTGGTATCAGCCTGTTCGAGCGCGCCCACCACAAAGTGGCGACCACTCCCATCGGGGAGCGTATCGTGGAACAGGCCCGCACTGTGCTGCAGGAGGCGCGAAATTTGCGCCAGCTGGCGGAATTGGGCAAGGACCCCATGGGCAGCGTACTGTCGGTCGGCGCTATTTATACCGTCGGGCCTTACCTGTTCCCCCGCTTGATTAGCCGACTGCAGCAGCTGGCACCCAAAATGCCCCTGTTCATTGAGGAGAACTACACGGCCAATCTGCGCGCCAAATTAACCAGCGGTGAGCTGGATGCGATCTTCGTGGCACTGCCGTTTACCGAAACCGAAGTCGTCACCCGGGCATTGTTCGATGAACCCTTCGTCGTGCTGTTGCCACTGGATCACCCGCTGGCATCGGAAACCCATATCGACACCCGTGCCCTGGCGGAACACCGCGTATTGCTAATGGGGGAGGGACATTGCTTTCGCGACCAGGTGCTCGAGGCCTGCCCCGGGTTGCAGCAGGCCATTCGCGACAAATCTGCCGCCGGCAATGCCGTGGTGGAGGGCAGTTCACTGGAAACGCTCAAACACATGGTGGCCAGCGGCCTGGGCATTACGGTACTGCCGGAATCTGCGGCCCGCGAGGCCACTTATGGCGAACATACACTCGCCGTACGCCCGTTTATCGACCCGGCCCCCAGGCGCAGTATCGCACTGGCCTGGCGCGTGAGTTATCCACGCACAGAGGCCATCGATATTCTTATAGAAGCCCTGCGGCCCGTATAGTTGCTATGCACAACATCGCCAATCTCTCTGTGCGCGAGCTGCGTGGCGTCGGACCAAAACTGGCCGATAAACTCGCGGATTACGGCGTGTATCGCGTCGAGGATTTGCTGTTTCATCTGCCGCTGCGCTACCAGGACCGCACGCGAATAACCGCCATTGCTGCGGCGCGCGATAGTGACGATGTTGTCATAGAAGGCGAGGTGCGGGCAGCCGACATCGTGTTTGGGCGACGCCGCAGCCTGGTTGCCCGTATCCAGGATGGCAGTGGTACCCTGACCCTGCGCTTCTTTCATTTCTCCGCTGCACAGAAAAACAACCTCAAGCCAGGTACACGCCTGCGCTGTTTCGGCCAGGTGCGACGCGGCAGTAGCGGCCTGGAGATGTACCATCCCGAATACCGCCAGCTACTGGCTGAGGATACGCCCGTCGCGGAAACATTGACGCCCATCTATCCCACCACCGATGGTATCGGACAAAACCAGTGGCGCAATCTGTGCGCACAGGCGCTGCTCCACCTGCAGCGCGAACCTGTCAGCGAACTGCTGCCGCCCAGCGCAGCTTACCCCTATGCGTTGACACGGGCCCTGCAGTTTCTGCACGCCCCACCCCCGGATGCCTCACTGGAGTTGCTGCGCGAGGGCAAACACCCGGCGCAACTGCGTCTGGCGCTTGAGGAACTGGTTGCGCACAACTTGTCGCTGCACCGTCTGCGAGAGCGACAGCAACGCGGGGGAGCACCTCCGCTGGCGCCCAATCCGGAGTTGCTGACGGCGTTTACAGACAAGCTGCCCTTTGCACCCACGCGGGCGCAGTCGCGGGTTATGGATGAAATCGCCAGCGATCTGGCGAAACCCTACCCGATGATGCGACTGGTACAGGGCGATGTGGGGTCGGGCAAAACCCTGGTCGCTGCGGGCGCCGCTCTGCAGGCCATCGGCAGTGGCTTTCAGGTCGCAATTATGGCACCGACGGAAATCCTTGCTGAGCAACACTGGCGCACTTTCAGCCAGTGGTTCGAGCCACTGGGTATCACTATGGAGTGGCTGAGTGGTCGCTCGAAAGGGAGCAAACGGGCCAATGCGCTGGCGCGGATGGCGGCCGGTGAGGCCAGCCTGGTCGTAGGCACCCACGCGCTGTTTCAGGATGACGTTGCCTTTGCCCGTCTGGGACTGGTAATCGTCGATGAACAGCACCGTTTCGGCGTGCACCAGCGACTCACCCTGACCCAAAAGACCGCACCGGAACTCGGCCGTGCGCATCAGCTGGTGATGACAGCCACACCCATTCCGCGCACGCTGTCGATGGTGGCCTATGCCGACCTGGATTGCTCGGTTATCGATGAGTTGCCGCCGGGAAGAACGGCCGTCACCACAGTCCTTATCGACAACAGCCGCCGACAGGCGGTGGTCGCCAGGGTCGCAGCCGCCTGTAGTGAAGGCCGCCAGGCCTACTGGGTGTGCACACTCATTGAAGAAAGCGACGCACTGCAGGCTCAGGCGGCGGAGGCCACCGCCGCTGAACTGCGCCTGGCGCTACCGCACTTGGCGATCGGGCTTATTCACGGGCGCCTGAAAGCGGCCGAGAAGGAATCGGTGATGGCGGCGTTCAAGCGCGGGGAATTGGCGCTGTTGGTCGCTACTACCGTGATTGAAGTAGGGGTGGACGTACCCAACGCCAGTCTGATGATAGTCGAAAACCCCGAACGCCTGGGCCTGGCACAACTGCATCAGCTGCGCGGCAGGGTGGGCCGCGGCGCACAGGCCAGTCACTGTGTACTGCTCTATCAAACACCGCTGTCGGCCAATGGCAGGCAACGGCTGGCTGTGCTGCGAGAGAGTTCGGACGGCTTCTATATTGCCGAGAAAGACCTGGAATTGCGCGGTCCGGGCGAGGTACTTGGCACACGCCAGACAGGATTAATGGCATTTCGTATCGCTGAGCTGCCAACGCACGATCATTTGCTGGACGAGGTGCAGGCGATCTCCGACACGATTCGGGAGTCATTCCCGCAGCTGGTCGAGCCACTCATCCAGCGCTGGACCGGAACCGGCCAGCAGTTTGCCAAGGTTTGACAGCATTGGCTTCTACTCGGGCGTGACGTTACAACACGAATAGCGCCTTCCAGCGCTGCTCCAGTTCATCCACACCTATCGCTGTCAAGGTCTCGATGTTTCGCTCGGGGATTCGCTCGGGATCGGAGAAGTCTTCAAGCACACGCGTCAACATTTCCTCTCGCAGCAGATGGACTACAGGGTAGGGCGCGCGATTGCTGTAATGACTGGCTGCCTGTGGCGCCTCGCCCGCAAAACGGTAATCGGGATGAAAGCTGGCCAGCTGCACCAAACCCTCCATGCCAGACTCACGCAGTAAGTGCTGCGCATCCTCGAGGAAAAACAGGTAATCATCAAACTGATCGAGCGCGTCTGGAAATACCAGCAGGGTGGTGGCCAGCTCCTGTTCGGGGCTGCGCTGCAGCAGATCCAGCTCGAGCAAAAAAGCGCGGTGTAGCGCTGCCAGCGCGGTTTCCCCGCATACGGCTATACGCAGGCTCGGCGCGCCCAGCAATGGACGCGCAAAGGGGCACAGGTTGAGGCCGACAACAAAGTCATCCAACCAGCGTCGTATGTGGCGTTCAACGTGCTCGGTCACGAGAGGGGCCTGCGCAACCGAGCCCGTTTATCAGGCCATAATCGCCGGCAGTTCCTTTTGCAGGGCAAGTTTTTCCCTGGTCGCGTCACCGGTCAATGCAAAGCCCAGCAGCTTGCCTTCACTGTCGCGGAACTCCGCCTTGACGTTATTGCCGTCGACATCAAAAGACCATTCACCCGCTGTTGTGGGTGCCACCGGCGCGACCACGACCGGGCACGCCGGCGTCTTGATCGTGACAGGCATGGCTGGATAGGAGACTTCGGTGGCCTCTCCTGCGAGGGTCTTGCCCAGAGCCCTGGCCGCGGCCATCAGCGGCGCGACATAAACCAGCACGTGCCCGTTCACCTCGGCGCAGTCACCCATCGCATAGACGTTGGGCGTACTGGTTTGCAGCAGGCGGTTGGTGACAATACCGCGATTGGTATCGATGCCACTGGCTTTGGCCAGCTCTGTCCTCGGTCGCACGCCCACGGCTGAAACCACTATATCGGCACTGATCGTGTCGCCGTTGTTCAGGCTGACAGTGACGCCCTTGTCCGCCTTGTTGACCGCTGTGACCAGTGGCCCAAAGTGAAATTTCGCACCTTTCTCCTCCAGCGCCGCCTGCACGGCTTTACCCGCTGGCTCCGGCAACAGGGTGGGCAGGCAGTGTCCGAGCGGGTCCACGACCTCCACTTCGAAGCCACCATTGAGCAAGTCATTGGTGTATTCACAGCCAATCAGGCCGCCACCGATGATGCACACTTTTTTGACGTCGTTCTTGGCAACCGCCGTGCGGAAATCACTGTAATCCATCAGGTCGTTGACGGAGTACACGAGTTCGTGACCGTCGCCCTCTATCGGGGGACGGATCACCTCGGCGCCCACAGCGAATACCAGCTTGGCATAGTGGATGGCGGTATCGGCGTCACCCACCTTGATCAACTGGCGCGCGGTGTCGATCTCGTTGACCTTGGTCATGGTCCAGACACTGGCTTTCAGCTGCTTGGCCATGGTGCCCGCATCTGACTGGGCCAGATCATCGGCTGACTGACCACGGGTGTAACCGGTAGACAACATTGGTTTGGAGTACGCCCGACCATCGTCAGACGTGATCATGATAAGGGGGGTTTCACTGTCGTGCTTGCGAAACTCCTTGGCCAGGCCGTAACCCGCCAGGCCCGTTCCGAGAATGACCACCGCCGCATGTTCGGTATCGGCTACCGGTTCCTCGTGATGCGGTGCGTCGTCCACAGGTGACTCTTCGAGAAGCTCGAAGTCCTCCTTGCCCACGCCACAATCCGGGCAGAGCCAGTCCTCTGGCACATCCTCCCACTTGGTACCGGGCGCGATACCATCGTCTGGCCAACCTTCCTTTTCGTCATAGATCAGGCCACAGACAATACATTCCCACTTACTCATGTTACGACTCACTTTTTCCTAAAGGGTTACACACCCGCCAGACGCCGCCTGACGGGTAATCGATACCGAGACAAATTTTGAGACGCAACACTATAAAGTTGTACGATAATTGTGCAAGGACTTTCTCCCGTCATCCGACAGGCGATTTAGACAGATGGTCCGCTTGCATGCGCTCCCCTGATAAAGCATTCTCGCCTCACAAAACGAGGATAGCTGTCGCTTGGAACCATCAACTTGCAATCTGACACCGCGATTACACGCGCGCAGGCGTATTGCCGACGAGCCCCGCTGGCGACCGGTGAGGCATTTCACCAGCGCCGCGCTGGCACCGCGTTTGCGCAGATGGCTAACCGACGACGGCTCATTGACTGCACGCCTGATGTCCTCTGGCCGCGGCGAATTCAGCGTACAGCGGCTGTACCAGGGCTGGGAGGTGCCGCTTCCCTCCGAGCGAACTCTGCTGGAGCTCCCGCAACGACAACTGGCGCTGGTGCGAGAGGTCGCACTCAAACTGGGTGACGAAACCGTGGTATTCGCGCGCAGCGTTTTTCCAATTTCCAGCCTGACAGGCGGCCTGGCACATTTGCGACGGCTACAAAACAAATCGCTGGGCGCCATTCTGTTCAGGCATCCGGGCATGCGTCGACACCCATTTGAACTGGCGCTGATGGCGGGCGACTGCGACTATCTGCCCGACACCCTGAAGCAGAGCGATCCGGCCTGGGGCCGGCGCTCCCGCTTCGAGATCGCAGGCAAGCGGCTGATGGTCAGTGAGGTATTTCTGTCGGACTTCACTCCGTGGCAGCAGCACCTGCCCACACACAGGGCACAGCGCGGTAAAGTCAGCGCTGCATTTCGGTCGCCAACGCAGTAAGCTGGGACCCTCGTATCGCTGCACAAGAGTTCAATGATCGCTTCCTCCAAAACCCGCGCGCTGTTACAGCTGATCCGCTTCGATAAACCCGTCGGTACACTGCTGCTGTTGTGGCCTACACTGTGCGCGCTGTGGCTGGCGGCACAGGGGATACCCGAGGCCAGCCTGCTGGTGATTTTTGTCCTCGGGACTTTTCTCACGCGCTCTGCCGGCTGTATCGTCAACGATTTCGCCGACCGCAACCTGGACGGTGGCGTTAGTCGCACCAATGCAAGGCCGCTGGTAACAGGCGCCGTGACCGTGCGAGAGGCCCTGCTGCTGTTTGCCGGGCTGATGTTGCTGGCGTTTGTACTGGTGCTGTTCACCAATACGTTTACCGTTATGCTGTCCTTTGTCGCGGTGGCATTGGCATCCACCTATCCCTTTATGAAACGCTATACCCACTTGCCTCAGGTGGTACTGGGCGCCGCATTTTCCTGGGGCATTCCGATGGCGTTTGCGGCCCAGCGTGGCGCGTTGCCACAGGCTCTCTGGGTGCTGTATCTGGGAAATCTGCTGTGGACGGTCGCCTATGACACCACTTATGCCATGGTCGACCGGGAGGACGACCTCAAGGTGGGTATCAAGTCCAGCGCCATCCTGTTCGGCCGTTACGATCGCCTGATTATCGGGGCACTGCAACTGGGATGTCTGCTGTGCTTCTATCTGGTGGGCCGGGCATTTGAATTGGGGCTGTACTTCAACGTGTCCCTGGTCGTTGCCGCCATCCTGTTTGGCTATCAACACGCACTGCTGCGAAAGCGCCGCACCGATGCCTACTTCAGGGCTTTTTTACACAACAACTGGGTCGGTATGGCCATCTTTCTGGGCGTGGCAGCGGACTACCTGATGAGGAACGCCTGAGGCGCCAATGGCGAACACAACGCAAGCTGCGGCACTGACCGCTGAATTCCTCACCAGTCTGGAGCAGATTACGGCGACGCAATGGGACAGTGTCGCGGGCGCGGACTATCCCTTTATGCGCCACAGTTTCCTGTACGGACTGGAAACAACAGCCTGCACGACAGCGGACACCGGCTGGCAGCCCTGCCACCTCATTTTGCGGCGGGGCAACGAGGTGGCCGCACTGATGCCCTTGTACCTGAAATCCCACTCTTACGGGGAATATGTATTCGACTGGTCGTGGGCCGATGCGTGGCGACAAAGTGGCCTCAGCTATTACCCTAAATTACTCACAGCGATCCCCTTTACGCCTGCCACAGGGCCGCGCCTTTGCGTTGCAGCGGGTGTCGACGAGGAGCGGTGTCTGGAAGCCGCTATTGCGGCTGTAAAGAAACTGGCGAACAGCCGAAACCTCTCGTCCTGGCACCTGTTGTTTCCTACGGAGGCGGTCAGCGAAACCCTGCTGGACGCTGGCCTGCACCGCAGGGCGGCGACACAGTTTCACTGGTTCAACCAGGACTATCGCAGCTTTGACGACTTTCTGGCCACATTCAACAGCCGCAAACGCAAGTCGCTGAACCGGGAACGCAGGCGGGTGGTAGAGCAGGGCATCACACTAAAAACCCTGACGGGTAGCGACATCACGAAAGATAATTGGGAGCAGTTTTACCACTTTTACCAGCTGACCTACGCCAAACGCAGTGGCCATGGCGGCTATCTGAGTCGCGCGTTTTTCATGGATACCGCCGCGGGCATGGGTGATCAGGTCATAATGGTACTGGCATATCTCGACACCCGCGCTGTCGCCGGAGCCCTCTACTTTCGCAGCAGCGATACACTGTATGGCCGCTATTGGGGCTGCGAACACGAGTATGATTGCCTGCATTTTGAAGCCTGCTACTACCAGGGTATCGAATACTGCATCGCGAATAATCTGCAGCGGTTTGACCCGGGGGCGCAGGGGGAACACAAGATCCAACGCGGCTTCCGCCCCATCACCACATGGTCAAATCACTGGATCGCCGACCCGCAACTATCGGCTGCGGTGGGCGATTTCACCCGCCGTGAAGCACAGCATAACGAACAGTACCGGCAGGCGGCGTCCGGCATGCTGCCGTTCAAATAGAGGCGCAGTTTGCCGATCAGTCTTTTTCGGGCGCGGTATCCCGGGTAAAGACAAACTCCCGTGCGCTGGATTGCGCCTTGTTATAGCGATAGCCGCCGGTTTTGAATTTCTTCAGGGTGTCGGGCTCCTGCACCTCATTTTCGATGATATAGCGCGCCATCTGCCCGCGCGCCTTCTTGGCGTAGAAGCTTATGACTTTATAGCGATCGCCTTTTAAATCCTTGAATACCGGTGTAATCACGTCTGCATCCAACTGCCGGGGCTGCACTGCCCGGAAATACTCCTGTGATGCCAGGTTCACCAGTACCCTGGTGCCGGATTTGCGGATCGAGGAATTGAGTGCATCGGTTATCTCACCACGCCAGAATTCATAGAGGTTCTTGCCACCGCGATTGGCAAAGGGCAGTCCCATTTCCAGCCGGTAGGGCTGCATCAGGTCAAGCGGGCGCAACAGGCCGTAGAGTCCCGACAGAATGCGCAAATGCTGCTGGGCGAAACCCAGCTGCGCCTCGCTAAGCGTTCCGGCGTCCAGCCCGACATAGACATCGCCCTTGAACGCCAGCAGCGATTGCTTTGCATTCTTTTTATTGAACGGCCGGCTCCAGTTCATAAACCGCTGATGGTTCAACTCAGCGATATTCTCACTCACTCCCATCAATGCGCGGATATCGTCCGGAACGAGTGCACGCGCATCCTCTACCAGTTCGGCGGCGCGTGACAGGAATTGTGGCTGAGTCGCTCTTCGCGTGCTCGATGGTGTATCAAAATCCAGTGTTTTGGCTGGTGAAATTACAGTCAGCATCAGGTTTCATCCGGGTCAAGGCGTTGTGGCGAATATCTTTTCACGTCGGGGAGTGCGCTATGATACCCTTCGCCAGAATAATCAAAAAGACTTATCCGCCATGCTTGCTCTGCACGCCTGTGTGCATTATATCGACGTACTCACCGATCGCTGCGGACGCCTGCTGGCCTGGCTGCTGCTTTTCATGGCGATATTGACTACCTGCGTAGTCGTATTGCGCTACGGCTTTAGCGTCGGCTCCATTCCGACACAGGAAGCGGTAACGTATATGCATGGCAGCGTGTTTTTGCTGGGTGCCGCTTACGCGCTGAAGACGGGTGCGCATGTCCGCGTCGACATCTTCTACCGGAATTTCGGTGTGCGGGCCCGTGCATGGGTCAACAGCCTTGGCGGTATTATTTTCCTGCTGCCGATGTGCGCCTTCATTCTGGCAAGCAGTTGGGGCTATGCCAGTGAGTCCTGGGGCATGCGTGAAAGCTCGGCCGAACCCGGTGGTATACCCGCGGTATTCCTGCTGAAAAGCCTGATCCCGTTGATGGCCATGAACCTGGCCCTGCAAGCCGTCGCCGAGGTCCTTCGAAACGCGCTGGTGCTGGTAGAGGATACCGTCGACTAGTGGAATACCTGTCTCTCTACCTCTTCCTCGCGGTCTGTCTGCTGTTGATGTTCGGTTACCCGGTGGCGTTCACCCTGGCCGGAACCGCGCTGGTGTTTGCTGCAGGCGGTGTGCTGACAGGCGTGTTTGATGCCGGCTTTCTGTCCGCGCTACCCGGTCGCATCTTCGGCACCATCAACAACACCACGCTGATCGCAGTACCCCTGTTTATACTGATGGGCAATATTCTTGAGAAGTCGCGCATTGCGGAGGAACTGCTCGACAGCATGGCACGGCTGTTCGGCGGCCTGCGCGGTGGCCTGGGTATTTCAGTCGTCGTGGTAGGAATGTTTCTGGCAGCCAGTACCGGCATCGTGGGAGCGACCGTGGTGACAATGGGGTTGTTATCGCTGCCCAGCATGCTGCGCAGCGGCTACAGTCCGTCGCTTGCAACAGGTACTATCTGCGCCACCGGCACGCTGGGCCAGATTGTGCCCCCCTCAATCGTGCTGGTGATGCTGGGTGACATCCTCTCCAATGCGTATCAACGGGCACAGCTCAATATGCACGTGCTCAATCCGAAAACCGTCTCCGTGGGCGATTTGTTTATCGGTGCACTGATACCGGGTATGGTGTTGATCGGACTGTATATTCTCTACCTGCTGGCCCAGGCTCACCTGAAGCCGGAATCAGCTCCGCCGAGCAAACTCGAACCGATCTCCGCGACACAGGTGCTGCGTGGATTGCTGCCGCCGCTCGCTTTGATCGGTATCGTACTCGGCTCCATCATGATGGGAGCGGCTACCCCCACGGAGGCCGCGGGCATAGGCGCGATCGGTGCGTTTTTGTTGGCGTCGGTTAAAGGCCAGATGAACCTTGCCCGTCTGCAGGAAACCCTGCGCCACACGCTGGAAGTGACCTGCATGGTGTTTATGATTCTCATTGGCGCGGCGATTTTCTCACTGGTATTTCGCGGGTTTGGCGGGGAAGAGCTGATTCACGAGTTCTTCAACGGTTTGCCTGGCGGTGTCATGGCGGCGACGCTGGTGGTCATGTTGTTGATCTTTTTGCTGGGTTTTATTCTGGACTTTATTGAGATCACGTTTGTTGTTGTGCCCATCGTCGGGCCCATTTTGTTGTCCATGGGAGTCGATCCTATCTGGCTGGGCATTATGATCGCGCTCAACCTACAGACCTCCTTCCTGACGCCCCCATTTGGGTTTGCCCTTTTTTACCTGCGCGGCGTGGCGCCCTCATCTGTATCAACCGGCGCTATCTACCGGGGTGTAGTTCCCTTTATACTGCTACAGCTTACGCTGCTGGTGGCTCTGTGGATCTGGCCGCAGATGGCGACATGGTTGCCCGCAGCCCTCAAGTGAGCGGCGCGGTCAAAACGGTACTCAACCCCTCTTAACGACATAAACTGACTACAACAGGCACCTGACATGAGCGATATCGATACCGCGCCCGTACCCCATGGAGAACTGGCACTGCAGACAGTGGCTATGCCCAAGGATACCAATGCCACTGGTGATATATTCGGCGGCTGGTTGCTATCCCAAATGGATATAGCTGGAATGATTACGGCCATGGAGGTTGCCAATGGCAGGGTGGCCACTGTCGCCATCGACGGTATGGCGTTTCTAACACCGGTTCATGTCGGCGCGGTGGTATCCTGCTACTGCGATGTACTGGAAGTGGGCCGCAGTTCGATCAGGATTATCGTGGAAGTGTGGATCAACTCCCTGCACGATCGCGAACCCATCAAGGTGACAGAGGGTGAATTTGTATTCGTCGCCATTGATGAGAAAGGTCGCACCCGCGCCATTCAGAGTTAGAGCTCCTCGTCACCCATCGCCTTGTCCCGGGCGTTGATGTACGCCTGCTCCGAGATGTGGTGGTAGTTTCGTACGCCACGGTAGAATTCCCGGTACGAGTCATACACTTTTGCGGCCATCGGATCCGACTCCACCAGCTTCTTCATCGCCTGCTGTGTGCCCTTCCACAGGGCGCGCATGACATCATCGGGGAGGCGCCGCAACTGCACACCATGTTCATCCACAAGGCTCTGTAATGCGGCGTTGTTACGCGCGGTGTATTCATCCAGCATGTCCTGGTTTGCCGCCCGCGAGGCGGTGGTGACGATGGCCTGCAGGTCCTCCGGCAACGCCTCCAGCGAGTCCTTGTTAACGACAAACTCGAGGATTGACCCCGGCTCATGCCACCCCGGATAGTAGTAATACTTCGCCACTTCATGAAAACCGAAGGCCTGGTCATTATAGGGCCCCACCCACTCCAGCGCGTCGATCACACCGGTTTGAATTGACGTGTAGAGCTCGCCGCCGGGGATCGTCACCGCCGTGCCACCGGCGGCGGCAAACACTTCCCCGGCGAGACCCGGGATGCGCATTTTGAGTCCTTTCAGGTCGTCGATGGAATTGATTTCCTTGTTAAACCAACCTGCCATCTGCACACCGGTACTACCGCCGGCCATGGGCACCAGGTTGTAAGGTGCGTAGGCCTCCTGCCATAACTCGAGACCACCGCCGTAATGCAGCCAGCCATTCATCTCCTGTGCATTCAACCCAAACGGTATAGCGGTAAAGAATACGGAAGAGGGCACTTTACCCTTCCAGTAGTAGGCGGCGCCGTGGCCAGCGTCCACCACGCCCTGCGATACGGCGTCAAAGACCTCCATCGCGGGCACCAGCTCTCCGGCACCGTAAACGTGCACGGTCAGTCGGCCATCGCTCATCACCTCCACCATATTTGCGAAATTTTCTGCCGCCATACCCAATCCGGGAAAATTCTTGGGCCAGGTGGTAATCATCTTCCATTGAAAATGCTCGCCGCTGGCCGATGTGCCACCGTGCTGGGAGTCATCCGGTTTTATTTTCGCGCGATCTGCTGCCCACAGGCCCAGCGCAGTCACGAGCGCAGCAACCAGCAGCAGAATGATCAGCGGCGAGTAGCGTCGTTCCAGAGAGGTGTTGCCCATACTCGATTCATCCTGGGAAAGGTACAGCTACATCAACTGTAGATTAGCGTATTGCAGCACCAGCCATTTGCTGCCCTCGGTGTCAAAACTGACCTCGACCCGGGCACTGGCACCACGACCTTCGAAGTTTAACACGACGCCCTCGCCGAACACCTGGTGGTAGACACGCTGTCCCAGCGACAGTTCTGTGTCCGGCACCTGCGCCTGGGTGAGACTGCTCACGGGTTGACTGATGCTGCCGTGTAAACGCACTTCTCGCAGCAGTTCCGCCGGAATCTCGCGGACGAACCGCGAGGGTGTATTGTACGATTCGCTGCCGTGCAGGCGCCGGCATTCGGCATAGGTGATAACCAGTTTCTCCATCGCACGGGTAATCCCGACATAACACAGCCGGCGCTCTTCCTCGAGCCGGCCCGGCTCCTCCATGGACATGCGGTGTGGAAACAGGTTCTCCTCCATACCCGCCAAAAATACCAGCGGAAACTCCAGCCCTTTGGCGGAGTGCAGTGTCATCAGTTGCACACTGTCTTCATGCGCATCGGCCTGGGCATCTCCCGCGTCCAATGCAGCCCGGTCGAGAAACTGCTGCGCCGCCGAAAGGTCACTGTCCTCGGGCGTGAACTGCTTGGCAGCACTGACCAGCT
This sequence comes from uncultured Halioglobus sp., assembly GCA_963976735.1. Classification (GTDB taxonomy): domain Bacteria; phylum Pseudomonadota; class Gammaproteobacteria; order Pseudomonadales; family Halieaceae; genus Marimicrobium. Next base: position 6,628 of record CAXBLZ010000040.1, on the reverse strand, counting down.
CTTCCAGGTTTTCTACCCGCGCCTGCCCCTTCTCACCCTTCTCATTCTTGTGGTATTGCAGCAGGCCAGAGTCCCGAATAGCCAGATCGACCAGCACATCCAACGATAGCTCATCGATATCACTGTCCAACTCGTTGATCAATTCGACAAAGCCCTGTAGCGCGGTAAGCGCGCGGGCAGGCAACATCTTTTCCTCCAGCACAGCAGCGATGGCCGCCCACAACGTAAGCCCTCTGCCGCGAGCACAATCGCGTACGGTATCCAGGGTTTTGCTGCCAATACCGCGCGGCGGTATATTGATAACCCGTTCGACGGCCGCATCGTCTGACCGGTTAAGCAACAGGCGCAAATAGGCGAGCGCGTTGCGGATCTCCAGCCGCTCGTAAAAACGCTGCCCACCGTAGATGCGGTAGGGTATACCGCTGCGAATCAGCGCCTCCTCCAGCACCCTCGACTGCGCGTTGGAACGGTACAGCATGGCCACGGAGGAGCGCGCATTGCCATCGAGCAGCCACTGCTCTGCCTGTTCCACAATGTAACGGGCTTCGTCGTGCTCGTTGTAACCAGCGTACAGGCTGATCGGCTCGCCCGCTTCTCCCGCCGTCCACAGCTCTTTGCCGAGACGCCCGAAATTGTGGGCGATGATACCGTTGGCGGCCTGCAAAATCGTCTGCGTCGAGCGGTAGTTTTGCTCCAGGCGGATGGTTTTGGTTGCCGTGAAGTCTTCCGTAAAGCGCTGGATGTTTTCAATCTTCGCACCGCGCCAGCCGTAGATCGATTGATCGTCATCCCCCACCGCCACTACTGGAATTTTGCCGCCGGAAAGCACCCGCAGCCAGGCGTATTGCACTGTATTGGTATCCTGAAACTCATCGACCAGAATCTGCCGAAAGCGGCCCTGGTAGTGCTGCAATACTTGAGGATTCTTTAACCACAGCTCGTGGGCACGCAGCAATAACTCGGCGAAGTCCACCATGCCCGCGCGATCACAGGCTATCTCGTACGCGCGATACACCTGCTGCATCGTCTGCGCAAAGAGATCGCCGGGCGGAGCATCGACATGGGCGCTGCGCAGCCCCTCATCCTTTTGCGCATTGATATACCACATGGCCTGCTTGGGCGGCCAGCGCGACTCGTCAAGCTCCAACTCCCGGCACACGCGCTTGACCAGACGCAGTTGGTCATCGCTGTCCAGAATCTGGAAGTTCTGCGGCAGCCCCGCTTCCTGCCAGTGCGCCTTCAACAACCGGTGTGCCAGACCGTGAAAGGTACCCACCCACATGCCGTGCGAGGGGATATGCAGCATCTCCTCTATGCGGCTGCGCATTTCCCGCGCCGCCTTGTTGGTGAACGTAACTGCCAGTATCGACCACGGCGAAAAGTCTTCTGCTTTGATCAGCCAGGCAATACGGTGCACCAGCACCCGGGTCTTGCCACTACCAGCACCCGCGAGCACGAGCATATTCTGGTTTTCTGCGGCAACGGCATCGCGCTGGGCTTCGTTCAGGGGAGAGAGAATATCGGATACATCCATCGCTCCATTCTAACGAGTGCCTGTCTGGAAACGTACCTTTTTTCCTCCTTCAAAAGCGAACAATACAACGCGAGTCCATTAAAGACGGCGAGGAAATTGGGATAAGTGTCTGCTATCATCGTCTCCGATTCTTGAGACGCACAGGTGCGCTTACACCATGGCCAGAGACAACGACGATTACTCGAGCAAGGATAAAGCGCATGGCTTTGATACCAAACCGTCGGTCAACAGGCCGCGTCAGGAACCGACCTTCAGTCGCTACGATGAGGACGAGGATTACGAAGAGCCCGATCGCGATGCAGACTACACCTCGGGGTTCCACGCCGATGAAGTCGAGGATGACGATTTTGAAGGCGACTACCGCGATGGGGATGAACCAGACCTTTTCGAGGATGACGACGAGCTCAACCGCTACGATGATGAGTTGCCGGATGATGAGAGCGACCTCGACAACTGGCAGGACAAGGAAGCCTTGTTCGAGGAAGAGGAAGATCGAGGCCAAACCTGGCCGCTGAGCCTGATTGCAGTCGCAATCGTAGCGCTGGTGCTGCTGGTGGCGGGTGGCTATGGCGTCATGCAACAGCGCACCGCCACTGAGAACGAGCTGCGAGAATTACGCGCCGCGCTGGCTACCTCCGCAGACCCCGGGGATGGTCGCGCCGACCGCGATGCACTGAAGGAACTGCAGCAGGCGTTTGACGCATTGGAAGCCGAAACACAGGCACTGCGATTGGAGAACAGAACCCTCAGCGATACCGTCGCCGGTCTGGAGGCGCAGCTGGGCGATGTGCAGACCATGCCCGCGGCAACCAGCGACGCAAGGCAAGCCGCACCCGACACCGTGCCGACACCGAAACCGGCCGAGCCCGCAGCCGCTGAACCGAAAGCGGCAGCGCCAGTTGTTTCCAAACCGGCACCAGGTAGTTCGACCGCAACCCAACCTGTGGTGACAGCGGCATCCGGTCCGTGGTTTGTGAATTTCGGTTCCTACGCGATGCGCAACGTGGCGGAATCCTGGGCCGCGCGGCTGCAACCAGACGTGGGCAAAGTCATCGTAATGCCAACGACCAGCGGTGACAGAACACTGTACCGACTCAGGATTATCGGCCTTGCGGACAAGGAGTCAGCGAGCCGTGTGGCGCGCAGACTGGAGGCAGATTTGGGTGTTTCCGACCTCTGGGTTGGCAAGGAATAATTAACCGGGGCTTCCTTTCCGACTTGGCAGGAGCCCGGTGTCCTGTTACTGTTTTCGCTCAAATAACACCAAACACATGAGGCAACTATGAACACTATTATCAAGCTGGTATGTTTCGGATTGGCCCTGTCATCTGCGGCGAGTTTTGCAGAAGATTGCACGGCGCCAGCTGCTCCCTCTCTGCCAGACGGCGCAACCGCTACCCTGGAAGAAATGCTGGCCGGACAAACAGCGGTCAAGGAATACCAGGCGGCCAACGCCGAATACCGGGCCTGCCTGGAGCCAAAAGTCACCGCCGCGCAAACGGCCGCAGCGGGGGACTCCCCCGGGCCAGAGCTGGTCGAGGCGCTACAAAAGCTGAACGACGACTACAATGTTTCCGTTTCCGACGAGGAGAAGGTTGCCGAGGAGTTCAACACCGAACTTCGCCAGTACAAGGAAGCTAACCCCAGCTAGGGTATGCGCCGCCCGGACGCTCCGCGTTGCGGGCGGTATGCTACTGCCAACATCACTCGACAGTAACGGACTTGGCCAGATTGCGTGGCTTGTCGACATCAGTGCCTTTTTGCAGGGCGACATGGTAGGACAGCAGTTGCAGGGCCACCGTGTAGACAATGGGTTTTAACACCTCAGGACAGTGCGGCATCTGCAACACTTTCACCCGGTCCTCGGTGGCGAAACCGGCCTCGCGGTCCGCAAACACAAACAACTCCCCACCGCGCGAGCGCACTTCCTCCAGATTCGATTTCAGCTTTTCCAGCAACTCATCATTGGGCGCCACGGCGACCACCGGCATGTCATCGTCTACCAGTGCCAGCGGCCCGTGTTTGAGCTCTCCCGCCGGGTACGCTTCAGCATGGATATACGAGATCTCCTTGAGTTTGAGCGCTCCTTCCATCGCGATCGGATATTGAATACCGCGCCCGAGAAAAAGCGCATGACGCTTCGGTATAAACGCCTCAGACAGCTTTTGTATCGTGCCGTTGAGCTCCAGCGTCTGCCGCACATAATGTGGCAGGTCCTGCAGCGCTTTGATTATCTCAAGCTGCCGCGTCTCAGGCATATCGCGTCGCCGACCCAGCACAAGTGTCAACATCAGCATCGCCACCAATTGCGTGGTAAACGCCTTGGTGGAGGCCACGCCAATTTCGGCCCCGGCACGCGTTAAAAATACCAGGTCACACTCCCGCACCAGTGAGCTGTTGTCGACGTTGGCGACCACCAGGCTGCCGATAAATTCACCCTCGGTGGCATTGCGCAGTGCGGCCAGAGTATCGGCCGTTTCACCCGACTGTGAGATCGCGACCAGCAGGGTTCCCTCGTGTTGCACGCGCTTGCGATAGCGAAACTCTGACGCCACTTCGACTTCACAGCTGATACCGGCGATTTCCTCCAACCAATAGCGCGCCACCATTCCCGCGTGGTAGCTGGTGCCGCAGGCGACAATCTGTACATTCGTCACGCGATCGAAGACAGCGGATGATCCCTCGCCAAAGCTATCCTCGACCTGCTGTACGGTACTGGCACCAGCTAGCGTTGCCTCCAGTGCGACCGGTTGTTCAAAGATCTCCTTCATCATGTAGTGATCGAAATCACCCAGTTCGCTGGTTTCCAGTGCCTCCTGGATACGCTTGGTTGGCCGCTCGATTAACTCACCATCGATGGTGCATACCTGCACCCCGCCGGGCGTGATCTCTACCAGATCACCCTCTTCCAGATAGATAAAGCGATCCGTAACCTGACGCAAAGCCATCTGGTCTGAGGCGAGAAAGTTTTCCCCAATTCCGACACCGACGACCAGCGGGCTACCCTTGCGAGCGCCGATCACCGTACCGGGATAGTCAACGTCGATCGCCGCCAACGCATACGCGCCCTCGAGCCTGGCGACGGTTTTTTGCATGGCCCGCATCAGCGAGGCTCCCGCCTGCAGGTGTGTGTGCAGCAGGTGGGCGATCACTTCGGTGTCGGTGACGGATGACATCTGGTAACCGGCCTCGATCAGCTCTTTTCTCAACACTGCGTGGTTTTCAATAATGCCGTTGTGCACCAATGCCACGCGCTGGCCTGATGTATGCGGATGGGCATTTTCCTGGGAAGGCTTTCCGTGTGTGGCCCAGCGCGTGTGTGCGATACCCGTACTGCCGTAGAACGGCTCATTAAGCTGTGCGGCTTCCAGCTCTTTTACCTTGCCATTGCGTTTGTGTATTCGCAGGCCGCGCTGGTCATCGATCAAGGCCATACCGGCCGAGTCATAACCCCTGTACTCCAGCCGCCGCAGGCCTTCCAGCAGTATTTCAGACACTTCACGCCGCGCTGCGGCGGCAACGATGCCACACATAATTAATCCTTACTGCCGCGTTTGTCGGGACGATTCCAGCCCTTGATGTTGCGTTGTCGTGCCCGGCTCACGGCCAGTTCATCCTTGCCCACTGTCGTGGTGACAGTGGAGCCGGCGGCGACAAAACCGTGATCCTCTATACTGAGCGGGGCAACCAGTGTGCTGTTTGATCCGACAAATACACCCTGGCCAATCTCTGTCTTGTGTTTGTTCAGGCCATCGTAGTTACACGTGATGGTACCCGCGCCAATATTGACCTCTGCACCCATCTCACAATCGCCGATGTAGCTGAGGTGATTTACCTTGCTGCCAGCGCCGATATTGGCTTTCTTGGTCTCGACAAAATTTCCGATACGGGCGCCATCCGCCAACACCGTACCCGGACGCAATCTGGCGTAGGGGCCGACGCTACAGGCCTTGCCTACCGTTGCCCCCTGTAAATGACTCATCGGGTGAATGGTGGCGCCATCGGCTACCGTGACATCAGACAGCACACAGTTGGCGCCAACCGAAACACCAGCACCCAGCTTTACATCACCCTCAAATACGGCATTGATGTCGATGAACACTTCCTCGCCACAGGTCAGGTTGCCGCGAATATCCAAACGCGCGGGATCAGCTATGCTCACCCCCTCGCGCATCAATTGCTCGGCCAGGCGACGCTGGTATTCGCGCTCTACCTGGTTAAGTTGTACCCGGTCATTGACACCGAGAGTTTCCAATTCGCATTCCGCCGCACAGGACGCCACGGTATTGCCCTCGGCAACAGCCAGGCGAATAATATCGGGGAGATAGTACTCGCCCTGCTGGTTCTTGTTGTCTACACGGGGCAGGTAGGCCTGGAAATCCCGGGCCGGGGCTGCCAACAGGCCTGTGTTGACCTCCTGCAGCAGACGCTGTTCATCGGTCGCGTCTTTCTCTTCCACAACGCCGATCAAGGCGCCTTCACGGTTGCGTAAAACCCTGCCATACCCCTGGGGATTGTCCAGCAAAGCCGTCAGCAGTGCAGGGCCATTCCGTGCCTGCGACACCAGATGTTGAAGGGTGGCAAGTCGTGTCAACGGCACGTCACCGTATAGCACCAGTACCACACTGTCGTCGGCTACAGCGGGCAGCGCCTGCATAACGGCGTGGCCCGTACCCAGTCGCTGCGACTGCTCCACCCAGTTGATGTCGTACCCTGACAGCGCCTGCTGGACCTGCTCACTGCCGTGACCAACCACCACATGCAGCGCTGCAGGCGACAGCGCCTGGGCGGTATTGATCACATGCTCAAGCAGCGGTTTCCCACCCACCGGGTGCAACACCTTGGGCAACAGCGATTTCATCCGTGTTCCCTGTCCGGCGGCGAGAATCACGATTTCAAGGTTCATGGCGATAGGGATTCCTTCTTACTTACTCATTTGTCATTCTTTCGGGGCGGGTAGTTTGCATATTGTATCGAACATTATGCGCCGCCCCGCTGCTGCAGCCAACTGCAGCAATGTGAAGCAATTATCAACTGACAAAAAAAACCCCGGCAATGCCGGGGTTTCTGGTAACGACTGTGATGCAGGTACAA
>CAXBLZ010000039.1:0-32670 GCA_963976735.1 uncultured Halioglobus sp. | reverse complement strand
AAAGTGGTATTCGCCCAGACGGTTTCACAGACCGGACTTCCGGGCAGGACCTGCATGCACTCATTTGCTACCTTCTGTAAAGCGCGGTTACACTGGCTCGAAATGTCCGTCACAGGATTGTATCCATGGGAACACCGGGTCTAGAGCGAACAACGTCATTGATACATGACTACTCCAGATTCGCCTTCGCGATTTTGGCACTGTCACTTGTCGCTGTTCTGGCCGGGTGTTCAGATAGTTCAGAGAGTCATGGTTCAGATACTGGCGCAAGTCTCAGCTGTCTCGATGGCGCCGGTCTCATAACCAGCGAGGCGACAACTGTCGACGTCGTGGTTGACTTTTCCCGGCCAGAATCGGTTGCAACGCTGACAGGTGTGCTTCATGGCATCACGGCCGAAACGCCGTATCACGCCATAGCCGATATCCAGCTCGCCGCTGCGAGGGGAAGGGGCGTGTTCCAGAACGTATTCGCTATGCATGGCATAACGCCTGTTTTGGTAGTCAGTGATCGTGTCAAACTTGGCGGGGAATCACCGGCGGCGAACTGGAGTGCCTATGAAGACCAGGTCAGGGACCTGGCTGTCGAGTATGGCACAACGGTCATCTATGACCTGTGGAACGAGCCTGATCAGTTCTTTTTCTGGCCCTTCTGGAGCGAGATTTTAGCGGATGACAATGACGACACCGCGGAGTTTCTTGAGGCCTTCAAACGGGCGCACGATGCCATCCGCGATGTTCTAGGGGATGAAGCGGTAATTTCCGGTCCATCTATCAGTGGCATTGAGGAGTCATTGATTCAAAGGTTTATGGATTTCAGCCTGCGCGAGGGCCTGACGGTGCAGGTGCTGTCGGTACACTCGCTGTTTGACCCTGATAGCACCCTTGTGGAGGTTGAGCAGACACTGAGCCGAGTCTACCAGGAGTACATCGCCGGCCCTGAGTACAGTGAAGTGGGCGTCGTTGAATTGCATGTGAACGAATATGGAGCGCCGAAGCAGTATGGCCGACCGGGGTCCATGCTTGCGCTGATGCGAGTGATGGAGCGCGCCGGAGTTACGCAGGCCATGCGCGCTGCATGGGGGCGCTCAGAGGCGTTTACTGACGATATTAACGGTCTCCTGGTGTTTACTGGTGCTGCAGAACCATTGGTGGAAGTGGAGCCGAATCCCGGCGCCATGTCGGACCTGTTGACGCCGGACCTGCGCCCGCGCCCGATTTGGTGGGCGTACAAGTACTACGCGGATGGCGCCGGCTCAAGAGTAGCGGCCGATTCAGAGCTGGATTACATTATGCCGCTGGCCAGCAGTACATCAGAAAGTCTTAACTACAACCAGCTCCTGCTCGCAGCTTACGACAGCGAAAATTATCCTGAGCGACCAGATAAACTTGGGATTCAACTGAAGGGCTTGACCAATAGCAGTAGTGGGGTAACTGTTAAGCTGATCAGGATTCCGTATGACGATGCCGCTACCTTGGATATGCCAACTACTGCGGATGAATGTGAGTTGCGAACAGAAGCGGGGGGCTCAATGACTTTCTCGGTCGAGATGCCGGGCGACTACGAGGTTCTGGCCCTGAGGATTGAGGAGTGACTGTCAGAAGAGAGATTCATGGGCGAATTCTGACAAGCCAGGTGTGCAGGCCATCCAGCACTGCCTTGGAAGAGCAGTCGCATGAGACTACCGGGATCAGGCAGCGCAAACTCACTAGAGTAAATCAGGGTCGCAATCGCCCGGGTTGACGGGATTGCAGCGTGCAACTCCGCCACCGGGCAAGGTGACCTGATAGGCGCTAAAATCCGGATTGGGCACGGGGTAATCGGTGCTAATAAAATGTGCGCCACTTGCCAATGCAGCATCGCGTTGAGTCGTGTCATTGCTGCGTGCCTGCTCCGTATCGGCATCGGCGCGGGTTCTAACTATGTAGCCCTGCTCGACCAGCGACTCGATTTCCCCAGGGTTGGATAGCGGATTGTTGCGCTTCATGAAAGCGGCTTCGGGCGTGCCTGGGGGAGAGTCGGTAAACAACACTCGGCCTTCGAGCGAGGGGTGTCCGGCAACATAGTTTTCCAGCGGACCGCCAGAGTTGTCGAGTGCAAACATAATCCTGCCGCGTGCTTGCGACAAAGGCGGCCAGCCCCGATCAAGGACGGCCAGTTCCAGCGTGACAAATTCGCCGCGTACATCATCGGGAAGCAGAAGTTGCTCGCGTGGAAATACACTGTGTATCTCGGTATCGATTCGGTTCAACGCATCTATCCCAAAAGGCAGAGGGGTCACAAACCCCAGGTTGAGCGGATCGGGAATTTCTTCATCCTTGACCTCTACCAGCACGGTGATGGGCAAATGGTTGGGGTTGGCATCCGACCATGCCTTGATCTCTTTCAGGCAGCTTACGAATGTATAGCAGGTAGTTTCGTAATCAATTTCCTGTACGTGCAGCACTTTCAAACCAGGCTCGTCCAGCTCGGCAATACCGGACGCCGCATCTTCCCCAAACAACGTTCGAGCGACATGGTTGGCGTAGAGTCCGCCCTGCGGGTCGTCGAATACGTCGAGTTCGATTTGGCGAATACCCTGCGTTTGAAACTGCTCCTGAAGTGGAATGTGTGAGTAATCCAGAGTCGGCGCCAGGTCGGGGAGAAAAGCCAACAACACCTCAAACAAATCCTGCTTGGCCCGAATGTGATAGCTGTTGTGGGTGCCGAGATACTGTAACTGGTTCATCAGAATATCATCACCGGAAACGCTGGAGTCCGCCGACGAGTTTGAGGAATTACTGCATCCGGCGAGTAGATTCAATACCAACCCGCTTAGCAATACCGCGAGAGTAAATTTGCGGGGATTTACTGCACGTTCGGGTGGTAGTGTCATGGATTGAGATCTCATACTAATGGTGTATTTGGGAGGAAGTTTCATCTATTTAGACACTTTTTGCCACTCAATGATAGCGTCCGGCCGTGCGCCCAAAGTAACAACCCGACATCGCTTCTTCCACCGGTAGTTATCGATATCGAAGGCCTTTTTGCTGTCGTGCTCAATCGGAGTCTCGTTTTCATTCCAAAGTTAGTAAAACTCCAAGTGGGCAGCGGCCACCTACTGTCGGATATTATTGACAAATTAAGAATTCGGCAGCCACAGGTTCCGGCGATTACAACTAGTCCTTGTATTCCGGCGGCCTGCCCTCCTTGCGCGCGCGAATCGCCTCATCAAAATTCTTGGTCGTCATTCGCACAAACAGTTGCGCGTGCCCCTCGTGGTTCATATGTGTGTGCAAACTGCCCGCATCCATACCCGCCCACAACATCTGCTTGCTGAGTTCGACACCCAGCTGGCTAAAGCCGTTGATGCGCTCGGCAATCGCGTAGCACTCCTCCAGCAGTTGTTGCTGCGGCACCACCTTCGACAACATGCCAATCCGCTGTGCTTCCTCGGCATCGACATCCCTGCCTGTCAACATGATCTCGAACGCACGGCTGGTGCCAATGGCGCGCGGCAGCATATAGCTCAAACCCAGTTCAGCAGATGTGAGGCCATTGTTGATACCGGCCGGTCGAAAGTAGGCCGTATCAGACGCGATACGGATGTCCGTTGCCATGGCGAGGCAGAAGCCGCCGCCTATCGCCGGACCGTTGATCGCGCCGATAACCGGCTGGTGCATACTGTGGATTGCCTTGATGACATCGTCCAGAATGCGCATCGCACGGCGTGCAATACCGGGAATAGTGAGGCCGTTGAAAATATCCAGCCAGCCGGGATCCTGCAGGTCGGCACCGGCACAGAAGCCCTCGCCCGCGCCGGTCACAACAACCACCCGGGTTTCATTGTCGAAACTCACCTCTTCCAGCGCTTCCTTGAACGGCACCATGACATCGAACGCCATCGCGTTCATACGCTCCGGCCGATTCAGCGTTATCAGTGTGATATACGGGCGGGGCTTTTCCACTGTGACAAATGACATACCTGAACCTTATCTGCATTTATAGTCCGCAAAGACTACACGGGAACACAGGGCTGATCTATGTCGGATACGGTCAGCCAGCGCTGCACCGCTGCGCTGTTCTGCAACGTTTCAAAATGCAGGACTGCAGCTTGTTCTCCATGCTAAAGTGCCGCACGGAGGTACTACCTATGCGATTTCTCGGGCTTATCCTTGCACTGGGAGCGATCGGCTGGACACTTTATCAGGTCGCGGGCGGTGGCGAGGCAGAAACCGTTGTTCCGGCCGAATATCAGAAGTCCATCGATACGGCAAACGGGCTGGAACAGGCGATACAGGATGCATCACAAAAAAGTATGCACCAAGCGGAGGGTGATTAGTCGATGCGTACACTACTCGTATTCCTTTTGTCGGCGGCCGCTGCCAACGCGTTTGCGGCTGAGCGCCAGTTGCTATGGGGAGACACCCACCTGCACACCGCCTACTCCTCAGACGCTTACACCAACAACAATCTGACGGCGGACCCGGATACCGCGTATCGCTACGCGCTGGGCATGCCGGTTGTTCACCCCTATCACAAGGCGCGGGTACAAATTGACACGCCGCTGGATTTTCTCGCCGTGACTGATCACGCGGAATACCTTGGCGAGATCCGCAACATTCACCTCAACGGAGTGGATACCACCGGTCTCGGTCTCTGGGACACGATCAAGGCAAAAGTTGCCGGCTTCGTGTTGAACTGGACGATAGACAATGGCACCGGGCGCGACCTGTTTGTCAGCGTCCTGCCTGACCCGGATTTAACACCAGCGGAAGACGCCGCGGCCAGCAGCCTGCAGGGCAGCGACCTGAGCCTGCTGCCGATGCCCAAACAGGTTGAGATTGACAGCTGGCGCACCATCACCGAGACGGCGGACAAATACAACCAGCCCGGCGTGTTCACCGCCCTGATTGGCTGGGAGTGGAGTTCACTCCCCGGCGGCGCCAACCTGCACCGCATCATACTGACAGACAGCGACAAAACAGCGGCACAACAGTACGACCCCTACGGCCTCGACGACAGCCCCTACCCCGAGGATCTCTGGGCCTGGCTGGACAACACCAGCGAGGCGACCGGCGCCAGGTTCACGGCGATACCGCATAACTCCAATATCTCCAAAGGCTATATGTTTTCCGATACCAGCCTGCGCGGCGAGCCTTTCACGCAGGAATACGTGGCGCTGCGCAGCAAATGGGAGCACGTCGCAGAAATCACCCAGATCAAGGGCGACTCGGAAAGTCACTCGACATTCTCACCCGAGGATGAGTTTACCGACTTCGAGGTGTACCCCTATTACATTCAGCGCAAGTGGACGCCGTATGAACCGCGGCGCGGCGACTTTGTCAGGCAGGCGCTGAAGCTCGGGCTGGAACTGGAACAACAGCTGGGCAGCAACCCGTATACGCTGGGTGTCATTGGCTCCACCGATTCGCACACGGCGCTGTCCTCGGCAGAAGAGACCAACTTTCACGGCAAGCTGGCTACGGACTCCATCCCCGCGAACAAGGAAGCCAAGTGGAATGACGATGGACCAGGCGCGACCGGCTGGTCCATGTCCGCCTCCGGTATGGCTGCAGTTTGGGCGCGCAGCAACACGCGCGCAGATATCATGGACGCATTACAGCGCAGGGAAGTCTACGCCACCACCGGGCCCCGAATTATGGTGCAGGTCTACGGCGGTGCCGGCTTCACCGCAGCGGATCTGGAGACCGAGGATGCCCTTGCGGAAGCAGTCACCCGGGGTGTACCGATGGGCGGCACGCTACGCCAGGGCGAAGCTCCCTCGTTTATCATACTCAGCGCAAAAGATCCGAAGGGCGCAAATCTCGACCGTGTACAGATCGTAAAGGGCTGGCTGGATGATGCTGGGCAATCGCGGGAGAAAGTGTTCAATGTCGCATGGTCCGATGATCGACAGCTGCAACCAGACGGCAGCCTGCCGGCCGTCGGCAATACCGTGAATCTTGAAACCGGGGCAGTCGACAACAGCATTGGCAGTGCGCAACTGTCTGCGGCGTGGTCCGACCCTGAGTTCAATCCCGGCCAGGCCGCTTTCTACTACGTCCGGGTATTGCAGATTCCTACTGCCCGGCACTCCCTGCTGGACGCCATCGCGCTGGGAATGGAGCATGCGAATGGGCAACCGGACACGATACAGGAGCGAGCGTATACCTCCTCTATCTGGTATCAGCCCGGTGCGCAGGGAGAGACCTGACAGCGCACTATAGGTTCATGCAATTGGCGTAGTAAGTGACGGTGCCAGGCCAGTCCGAAAATACCCCTTTGACGCCCACCTCGCGGGCCAGTACATCCAGTACCGTGAACACATCTGCATCGCTATCAATGACGCCCGGCTGTGGGTCGCTGGCGTCCTGGTTCAAACCGTTCATGGATTGATAATAATAACCGCCTCCTCCGGTCAATGGCCCCGAGCGCTCCAGCGTCCAGGTGATGATATCAAGGCCGGCACGACTGGCCGCCCTGGCGTAGGCAGAAGGTACGACCTGTCCCTCGCTGACATCAAGCAACATCCACAGGGGCGGTGCGATGATCCGCACGCCCTGATCGACCAGGTCATTCATACCCGGTTGGTAGGAGTCTGGGTTGCGGTGATCAAACTGCGAGGACGGGTTGCGTTCATCCAGAAACACAGCCTGCTTGCCAAACGCGGGAGTTTCGCGCACCCAGAAGAGGACATCGTTGAGATCGAAGGATTGTGGCCACACCCGGTTCGCGGGTATTCCGGCGTCCTCGTATTCCTGAATCAGCTTGCGCGCGTAATCCTGTTGCGTGAACCCCGCGAACGGCATGGCGACCTCGGGCGCTTTCAGCTCGGGCATCATTTTGACATTCAAGTGATTGAATAACGCAATGCTTTCGCGGTGCGTCATCAGTGTGCCGCGACGCGCATAGAGTTCGGTGCGCCAGGTTGCAGTACCGGCAAGATACTGTTGCGGTGTCGTCGCCGTGCGATCACTCGCATCCATCTTGCCCTGCAGGGTTTTGAATTCCGCCAGTGTGATATCGCTGGCACAGCACATCGCGGAGGCTGGCGAGGCCAGCGTGCCGTCAGCCTTGTAGACGGCAGGCTGAAACGGTTGCCGGCATTTGCGACCCAGCTCCGTCGCCACAATATTGGTGGTGGTGTGCAGATCGCACTGGGCGTGCCGACAAACGAGTTCCTTGTCTTTGGTGAACGTCACATCGCATTCGATGATGCCGGCCCCCATCCTGGCGGCTGCGATGTAGGATTCACGGGTGTGTTCAGGGAATTGCAGCGGCGCACCGCGGTGGCCAATAGAGAAATCGGTTGTTGTGAAGTGGCTTTCTCCACAGGCCTGCAGCGTGTTCTTTAGCGGCCCTTCTTGCATTGCATCCACCAGGAAATAGGGGCGGACGCCTACCTGGACCGTCGCTGTTGCGGGCGCGGCAGCGGATGGCGCCGTGCCATCCTGATAGCTCCATGCACTGGGGCTGGAGACCCCGGCAAACCACAAAAACAGTACGCTGACTGCTAGCTGTGCCGGGATTCGAACTGCATACGCCATACTGCCCTTAACTCCCTCGCTCACCCTGTTTCCTGAACATCTGATGGTGAATAGTCTACTGAAACTGTGACGCGGCGATGAAACCAAATTCCGTTACAGAACTCAGGGCACCAGCGGCATCGACACGCTGCAAAGTTTGTACTTTTACCGATAGGCGTCTATAACTACACAGATACAGACGAGATAATAACAACGCTGCTGGTGCAGCACACGGAACTTGTTTCGGTACAGGAGGTACAGTCACATGATTACAGGACGATCGCCAGTCTCAACGCTATGTCTCTTTTTACTCAGCACTACCCTGATTTCATGTGGCGGCAGCGACGGCGGCAGTGATGTTGCGGTCAGTGCTGGCGGTGAAGCCAGTACACTTAACCTAAGTAGCAATGTGGTTGGTGTTATCGATAGCCCTGTCAGCAGTGGGAGTGTAACGACCTCAGGCAGTGTATCTACCTCTGTCAGTGTCTCGGTTGGCGCCCTAATCCCGGGGCCTAATGATATCGTCAATTGGGATACCGAGGTTCCGCCGGGACCAGACTTCGATGAACTGATGGCCAGCAGTGCAGAGGCCGAGGCTTTCGGATATGTCATCGACAGTGCTGTCAGCGGCTTGCGCTACAAATCCGGCGCACACTATGGCGTAACCGACAGCGATGGCAAGTACGGCTATAGGCTGGATGAGTCAATCGAGTTCTTTATCGGTGACATCGCAATAGGTACTGTTATTGAGCCCAGAACACGACTGACACCCTATGAGCTGGCCGATAGCGACGCACAGACCGCATTGAATCTGGCGCGCTTTCTGCAAACGCTGGATAGCGATGGCAATCCCGACAACGGCATCCATATTCACGACACGGTACATTCGCTCGCAGCGGGCATCTCGGTTAACTTTTCTGATCCCGCCTGGCAGAGCACGGCGCCAGCGATGTCTGATCTGGAATTACTGGTCTTTGAACTGACGAGCGCGACAGAGGCCGGTGCCCGCAACCTGGTTTCCGTCGACGAAGCGGTTTCTCACCTGACATCGGAAATTGCCGCCGTGATTGACTCGCTAAAGTCAGAGGCCACGTCACTGATGGCGTCGTCAACATGCGAGACCGATCAACAGTGCAAATGGATTCAACTGTCAGAGAGGAGCTTTGGCCCGTGCCCTCGGGGCTTTGAGAATGCGGTTTATTCAGAAGTGGATGCCGACATCACCGCGATTGAATCGCTTGAGACAGAGCGCGAGTACCTGATCGGTGTGGACGCGGTGCTCAGAGAGACCGCATGGCCCGACAATGGCACACGCGCACTCTGCTTCACATCCACCACGCCGACCCGGGCTGTCTGTAATCAATCCAATCATTGTGAAATCACAAGCGCGCTATTCAGTTTTTAACGCGCTGCCTGAGCTAACCCTGCCGCTGCAATTTGCGTAAAATACTGGAGAAGTCGCGCTGCCCGTTACCCGCCTCCTGGTGCTGGCCGTAGAGTTCCAGGGCTAACTGCCCCATCGCATTATCAACATCGCACTGCTGTGCAATTTCCATGGCCAGGCCCAGGTCCTTGACCATCAGGTCGACCATAAATCCTGGTTTGTAATCGTTGCTGGCGGGCGCAGTTGGCATAACCTCGGGATAGGGGTTGTAGACTTCCAGTGACCAGTTGCGACCGGAACTGGCCAGCATGATATCGGAGAGAACTTTCGGGTCGAGCCCATTGCGTGCGCCCATTTCCAGCGCCTCGCAGGTCCCTATCATATGGATGGCGAGCAGCATATTGTTACAGCCCTTGGCGACCTGACCCGCGCCCGCAGGCCCGGCGTGGAAGATGTTCTTGCCCATGTCCTTGAGGATCAGCCGTGCTTTTTCAAAAGTTGCGGCATCGCCACCGCACATAAACGCGAGTGTGCCGGCCGCGGCTGCGGCGACGCCGCCGGATACCGGCGAGTCCATAAACCCGATGCCCTTTGCCGCCGCCGCCTCACCCACCCGGCGCGCGGTGGCGGCGTCGATGGTGCTGCAATCCAGTATCGTGGTGCTACCGTCCAGTTTTGACAGTAAGCCGTCGTCGCCGAGGTAGGTGGCAGCCACATGCTTGCCCGCCGGCAGCATTGAGATCACGTACTCCCGACCCAGTGCCGCCTCCGCAGCGCTGGCGGCCACCGCAGCACCTGCTGCCTGCATCTGCTCACAGGCCGCCGCCGACAGATCGAAAACCACTACCGAGTGCCCGGCCTTGAGCAGGTTGGTGGCCATGGGGCCACCCATATTGCCAAGTCCGATAAACGCTACATCTGCCATTATTGTCTACCCTTTGAAAATGCAGTTTACAGATCTGCCAGTGGATTCTTGTCCCACGGCGCAGAGAAAAAGGCATCCAGCACGGCGGGCGGGACATCGCGAGACGCGCGATACTGCCACGACGGGTTGCGATCCTTGTCTATCAGGAGTGCACGCACGCCCTCTGCGAACTCCGGGTGGCGCACAATATTGGTCACCAGCAGAATCTCGCCCTGAAAGCACTCTTTCAGGGAGGCGTGACGCATCTCGCGCAATTGTCGCGAAATCCAAAGCGAGGCCAGCGGCGAACCGTGTGCCAGGCTCGCACTGGCTTTGCTCAACCACGGGTCGCCCGATTGCTGCGCCACGATATTGTCGATGATTTCGTGAACGTCATCGCCATCACAGAGGGTATTGATAATGCCGAGATGGGGCTCCACCTGGGCGTCCGGAACCTGCCCCTGACTCTCCTCGGCGAACGGCCGCAGCACATGTCGCACCAGCGCGTGGTTGCCGGCTGCGGTGCTTCCCCACTCCTGCTGCAGCAAACTGTCGAGCACATCCGATTTGCGTTCGCCGACAATAAAACGATCGGCGAGACCGGTGTAGATAGCATCGGTGGCGTTGATCGAGGCGCCCGTCAGGGCCAGGAAATGCCCGGTATGGCCGGGCATATGGTTTAAGAACCAGGTGCCGCCGACGTCGGGGAACAGGGCTATCGTAACTTCCGGCATCGCGATGCGCGTTTTCTCTGTGACCACGCGGTGTGAACACCCCGCCATCACACCCAATCCGCCACCCATCACAATACCGTGGCCCCAACAGATGATCGGCTTGGCATAGGTGTGCAAGGCATAATTCATGCGGTATTCACGCGCGAAGAATGTCTCGGCGTAATCGCAGGGTCCGCCGGGAGTGGCGACAGCAGATTTGTGCAGCGCCTGCACATCGCCGCCGGCACAGAAGGCTTTCTCGCCGCTGCCCTCAATGAAAATAGCGGCGATGTTATCGTCATCGCGCCAGGCATCGAGCTTTGCCTGGAGCAGGTCGACCATTTCCAGCGTGAGTGAATTCAGGGTTGCCGCGACATTCAGCGTGATCCGGCCGAGGTGGCGGGCGCCCGCGGGCAGTTCCTCGAACAGGACAGGTGCTTCAGACATACTACCCACCCTCAGCTGTTTTTCCATACGGGCTTGCGTTTCTCCAGAAACGCATTCACACCCTCGCGCTGATCGGCAGTGGCAAACAACTCCACGAAGAGATCGCGCTCGCCCTCCAGGCCCTGCGCGATTACAGTGTTGCGACCGCTGTGGACCAATCGCTTGCAGAATGTGACGGAGGTGGGGCTCTGCTCGGCCACCTGTTCCGCCAGTGCCAGTGCCCGCTCCAGCGCCGCGCCGCTGGCGACCACCTCTTCAACCAGGCCGATACGCTCCGCGGTAGCGGCGTTGATGCGCTCTCCGCACAGTATCATGCGCTTGGCCCAGCCCTCACCGACCAACCAGGACAGGCGCTGGGTGCCGCCGGCGCAGGGCAGCAGCCCCACCTTCGCTTCTGGCAATGCCATTTGCGCCTGCTCCTCTGCGATGCGGATATCACAGGCCATCGCCACTTCCAGGCCACCGCCCATGGCAAAACCATTGATGGCCGCGATAGACACCCCGCGAAAATCGGCCAGTGTTTCGAACGCCTCACCAAAGTACTCCGCCATCGTCCGCGCGGTGGCCGGATCGCCGTCCGCAAACAGTTTGAGATCGGCGCCAGCGGAAAAGAATTTTTCCCCGGCACCGGTCAATACCAGTGCGTAGACCTCTTTTTCACCATTCAATTTTTCCACCAGCGCCTTCAAAGCCGGCAGACTTTCGACATCCCAGGTATTGGCGCCCGGATTATCTATTGTGACCAGTGCGGTATGGCCGCGTATTTCGACTTTTAATTTTTCAGATGTACTTAAACTCACTTGATAACCTCCAGAGCACCTTCCATTAACATTCGACGGGCCACTATTACACGCATGATTTCGTTCGTCCCCTCCAGAATCTGGTGTACGCGGGTATCGCGCACATGCCGCTCCATCGGGTACTCCTTGATATAACCGTAGCCACCAAACAACTGCAAGGCATCGTTACACACGGTAAAGCCGACATCAGTGGCGAAACGTTTTGCCATGGCACAGTAGGTCGAAGCCTGGGCATCCTGGGTATCCAGCTTGTAGGCGGCCAGTCGCACCATTTGCCGCGCCGCGACCAACTCTGTCAGCATGTCGGCCAAGCGGAACTGCGTCGCCTGAAAATCAGCGATTGCGGTATCAAACTGCCTGCGTTCGCGCACGTAGGCGGTGGCTTCTTCCAGTGCCTGCTGCGCCGTGCCCACACTGCAGGTGGCCATATTGATGCGGCCGCCATCGAGGCCCTCCATCGCAATCGCGAAACCCTGGCCTTCCACGCCCAGACGGTTGGCAACTGGCACCCGCACACCTTCGAAGGTGATGGTGCGGGTCGGCTGGGCATTCCAACCCATCTTCTCCTCCTTCTTGCCGTAGGACACACCCTCGGCATCGGCCGGGATCAGCAGCGCGGAGATACCCTTGGCACCGGCCCCACCCGTGCGCAACATCACCACCAGCGCATCGGTGTCACCGGCGCCGGAGATAAAACACTTGCTGCCGTTGACGATGTAATCATCGCCTTCGCGAACAGCGGTGCTTCTGAGGGACGCGGCATCAGAGCCGGCTCCCGGCTCCGTCAGGCAGTACGACGCCAGCTTCTCCCCCGCCACCAGCGCGGGACACCACTGCTCTATCACGGCCTCCGTGCAGTATTTGCCGATCATACTGGTGGCCATATTGTGAATCGTGAGAAAAGCGGCGGTGGCAGTGCAGCCCATCGCCAGTTCCTCGACAATCAGGCTGGCATCAAGCCGCCCCATGCCGAGGCCACCCGCAGCCTCCGGGGTGTACATGCCCATGAAACCCAGTTCGCCCGCCTGGCGCAGTGCATCCTTGGCAAAACAGGATTCAGCGTCCCAGCGGGCGGCATTGGGTGCCAGTACACCTTGGGAAAATGCGCGCGCACTGGCCACAAAGGCCTGCTGGTCCTCCGACAGGGAAAATTCCATACCTGACTCCTTGTTATTGGCTGCAGTTCTAGAACTTACCCATTACCGATCCAAACAGTTCCTCATCCGGGGGAATGACCTTGGTCTGTGCCAGTGGCCTGGAGACCCAGGTCTCGTTGATCAGGTCGCGCCAGGTGATATTGTGGTTGATGCTGTTGCCGCCCCAGGAGCCACAGCCCAGTGAGAAGGTCTGGCGCATTCCGTTCCACAGATTGCCACTGTTGGACGCGGCCTGTGGCTGGTTCACCATCACCCGGGATGTCCGCGTTTCGCGCGCCAGTTTCATTATATTGTCGTCGCTGTTGGAGTAGATGCCGCAGCTGTGGCCCTGGCCCTGGTAGGCCTGGATCCTGTTGGTCATTTCGATCGCCTCGTCGATATCCTTCACCTTGTACAAGGCCATGGTGACCGTCATCTTCTCGCCGGAAAAAGGATAGTCGGGGCCAGCGCCTGTTTCCGGCACGATCAGGAACTGCTTACCCTCCGGTAAATCGATGCCCGCCTGGCCGGCGATGCTGACCGCATGCTGGGCAACAATACCGGCGTTGAGATGGCCGTCATGCCAGATGACCCGTTGCAGCTTTTCTTTTTCCTCACCCTCGACCACATACCCGCCTTCATGCTTGAGCTTTTCGAGAAACTCGTCGTAGATTGACTCGAACACCAGCACAGCATTGTCTGATGAACACGATGCCGCCAGGTCCAGGGTTTTGGAGGTGCGGATTTTATCGGCGGCATCATCGAGGTCCGCCGTGTCATCGACAGTAATCACGGCATTGCCGACACCCACACCCAGCGCCGGAGTACCAGACGAATAGGCCGCAGTGACCATAGCGGCACCGCCGGTTGCCAGTATCCGGTCGCACTGGCGCATCAGTTCATTGGTTTTGTCCAGCGAAGGCACATCGATGCTCTGCACCAGATCTGCGGGCCCGCCCATCGCGACTATCGCCTCGCGCATATAGTCGCAGATTTTTTTGTTGGTCAGCTTGGCGCGTGGGTGCGGTGCAATAATGATCGCGTTGCGCCCTTTTACCGCCGCGATCGCCTTTATCACCGGTGTGGCCTCCGGGTTGGTGGAGGGTGAAAGCGCACCGATAACGCCAACCGGCTTGGCAATTTTGACGATATTGCGCTCGCGATCCTCTTCAATCACACCCACCGATTTGTCGCCGAGGATATCCATCAATGTGGCGCGGGTCTTTCTGTGGATCTTCAGGTACTTGCCATCGTAGTTCCCGAGTTGGGTTTCCTCCACCGTAAAGCGGGCGATCTCCTCGGAGCGATCCTGCCGGGCCACGGCCCATACCATCGCGGTAATCAACTCGTCCACCTGCGCCTGGGTGTAGTGTTCAATGTGCTGCTGTGCCGCTCGGGCGCGCGCCATCATATCCGCAACTTCTTCTCGCGCTTCAATGAGTTCCTGATTATCTGACATTGCCGTGTACTCCGCTGTTTTTGGTAGGTGCCGTGCAACTGCACTCACACCGTATAGCCTGGACGATCAACATGTGCGCCAGACTACAGACACCCCCGGTGAGTTCCAAGGGAGAAAATTGCGCATATTATGGACTATATTGCGTTCTCGATACACGCGCT
The DNA here is from genome assembly GCA_963976735.1 of uncultured Halioglobus sp. GTDB lineage: Bacteria > Pseudomonadota > Gammaproteobacteria > Pseudomonadales > Halieaceae > Marimicrobium. The sequence continues at coordinate 18,160 of CAXBLZ010000039.1, read as the reverse complement.
GAACTGCTCGCCCCAGGCAACTACACCAACCAGCGCAACGTCACAATGGCCGCTGCCCGAGAATAGCATTCGTGTCCTGACGCCGGCCTTTATGCTCCATAAGCTGGCAGACCACCCGCTTACACAGGAGTGTTATGCAGCCGCCATGACATTTTATCCGGCTGGCGGCGGGTCCGGCTGCACCCGCTCTGGCGATTTGGACAGGTGCTTCATCAGCAGAGCGCGCATCCACTGGTGCGGGGCACTGCGCGAGGTGCGTGTGTGTCTCATCAGTGACATCTTGCCGCGGTTATTGCTCTTGGAATTGCGAATCATACGCTGCAGTTCAGCAGGCATCTCCTGGCCCAGAATGCGCTCGCGGTAGAGCCCACCCTCCTGGAATCCGGCGTTGGCGACCAGCAGGGCATCGGTGTGGTTCAGCACCCCGACGGCAGATGAAAACTGCGTGGTTTCCAGCACAATATTGCGGTGCACGCCGTACTCGCCAAGTACATCGTCCACCATACTGGTGTTTTCGCGCGTCAGGCCAGGCAAGTACAGGCGCAGATGCGGGTAGGCCAGGAAATCCTCAAGGCCCATTTCCTTGCTTGCCAGCGGGTGATCCACACGCATGTAACAGCGCGGTTCAATAACAGCAATCGGCTCGGCCAGAATATCCCGCTCAGTATCCACCGCCAGAAAAGCGGCAAAATCCGCGTCTCCTTTCTTCAGGTATTCCTGGTAGTTTGGCGGCACCTCGGCCATGATGATTTGCACGTGCGGCGCGATCTCAGCCAGTTCCGCCATCAGGCCAGGCAACAGCGATTCACAAAGTATCGGCGGCATCAATAACTTGAAACTACCGGCGTAGGTTTCCGGCGAGAACTCGGCGTCGCCGAGCACCTGCTCTATCGTCTCCAGCAATCCCGGCAGTTCCACGCCCAGTTCCTCCGCGCGCGGCGTAGGAACCAGCCCGTGCGAGGTGCGCGTGAACAATTCATCGTCGAAAGAGTCGCGCAATTTCTGCAGTGTTTTGCTCAGTGCTGGCTGCGACACGGATAGCCGCTCCGCCGCGCGCGTCACGTTGCGCTCCTCCAGCAAGATCTGCAACGCAACCAATAAATTCAAATCAGTTCGAATCAACTTGCGCGAAATCATAGCGACAACCCAGAAATAACTTTTAGTTATAGCCTAACACTAATGAACCAGGATGGGCAGAGCACAGAGATCGCGATGCAACGCGGCGGACAGAGCCCCTCCCTGCAGCCTCACCAGTATTTGCAGCCAGGGGACCGAGGTCGCAGATTTCCCCGCCGCAAGCAGTCGTTGTGGCCGAGACTCACACCACCTGCTAACATGACCGCGACCGGGCTCCCAGGAGGGACGCAGCCCACCCGCTTGCGGACCACATTGCCCTGAGGATAACAATGCGTAATTCCCTGATACTGGCCATTACATTACTGTCACTGACAATTGTGGCCTGCAGCGGCGTCGAGATCCAGCAAAGCGGGATCGACAAGTTCAGCGCCGGTAATTACCACTACTACAAGTGGCGCACTGAGCCATTGCCCACCCAGACGCGGTCGACCGATCCCGTATACACGCTGGACCCGGTGATACGGCGGGAAGTGAATGCAGACCTGCAGCGCAAGGGCTATGTACTGGACAACCAGCGCGCGCAGTTCACCGTGGACTACCTCTATGTCAGCGGCATGCAACAGGGTGAGCGCAGCCAGCTCGCCAGCAATATTACGCCCTACCCCAGGGTCACACCCAACCGCCAGGTGAGCCAGGCTGCGGTCGACAATGCCATAGCGTTGGGTGGCGTCAAGGAAACCAACAATATCATCCTGCAGTTCAACGATCTGGCCAGCAACCGGGAGGTGTGGCAGGCCACCCTGACCAAGGTTGTGGAAGACACCAACAACGTTGACGCGACACGACTCGACCACAATCTGCAGGATTTCCTGAAACGTGCCCTGAAACCACTACCGCCAGCGAGTCCGCAATAGCCGGGCGCGACAGTTACGCGGCATAGACCTCGGGGTTCACACAGTGCGGCATGGGCTGCCCCAGCAGTGCCGAGGCGGCATTGTTAACGGCAATATCCACCATTTTCGCCCGTGTCAGGGTAGTCGCACTGCCGATATGGGGCACCACCACCACCCGGGGGTGTTGCAGCAGGGGGTTGCTCGCCTCAATCGGCTCACGCTCAAACACGTCCAGTCCCGCCGCGTAGAGATGCCCGCTGTCCAGTGCCGCCGCCAGTGCGGATTCATCCACAATTCCGCCCCTGGCAGTATTTACCAACACTGCACCCGGCTTCATGGTGGCGATTTTCGCGGCGTCCAGCAAATTGTGCGTCTGTGGTGCAAGCGCCAGGTGCACACTGACGAAATCACTGCGCAGCAATAATTCTTCCAGCGACACACTGTCCACCCCGGGGACTTCACGCCCCGAGGGCGTCCAGCCAATCACCTTCATGTTGAATCCCGCTGCACGGCGGGCGACGGCCTGGCCAATCGCACCCAGGCCGATGATGCCCAGGGTACCGCCGCTGACATCCTTGCCGAGGAAAAAATCCGGTGACCAGCGGGTTTCGGGGTGCCACTGTCCGTCACGAATATAGCGATCACCCTCGGCTACACGGCGAGCGGCAGCCAATAACAGGGCGAAAGCGGCATCAGCCGTGGTATCCACCAGCACTCCGGGGGTATTACCCACGGGGATACTCCGCCGCGTCAGTGCTTCCACGTCAATGTGGTCGACCCCAACCGATACGCTGGAGACAAACTGGAGATTGGGCATCGCCTCCAGCAGTGGAGGATCGATGGCATCGGTCAACAGGCAGATCACACCGTGACACGCCGACAATTCATCGCGCGACAGCGCCTCTGCCAGCGGCTGTGAGCCATCGAGCACTTGCATAGTGCACTGCCCGGACAACGACTTTAGCCTGTCGACGGGCAGCGGTTGCGTGATCACGACCTTTTTTAACATCGCTCTGTGGCTCCCGGTAACCATTGAACTACAGCGACACCGGCTCCAGGCCCGTCACCTCGACCAGACGCGCCTGCCAGTCCTGCAACTGCCGAGCGCTGTACGATCCACCATCGGGCAGGTTGCCCCAGACCGGCTGCGGCCAACATGCATCGCCGACGCGCCGCCCGATAATATGCAGGTGCATCGCCGACACCACATTTCCGAGACCGGCAAAATTGACCTTGTCGAATCCCAGCTCCTGTTTGACAAAGGCCGATACCGACGCACACTCATCGAACACGACCCGCCGCTGCTCATCCGGCAGATCCAGAACATCACACAGCGTTGTCTGCGGCACCAGGATAAACCACGGCAGGGCGGCGTTGCGATGCAACAGCAATGCCGATGCCGGGAAGCTGCCGAGATGGTGACAGTCGGCCAGTAACTGCTGCGGTATCGACTCTCGCTCCATTACTCGGCTCCCTACTTACAGTATCAAGGCCTGCCGGATGCTATCACCTCGGCAGCATCCGGTCCTAAATCGTCATGCCACCGTCGACGACAATACATTCGCCATTGGTGTAACTGCTCGCGTCCGACACCAGGTAGAGCACCGTGCCCGCCATTTCACTGGGCTCTGCATGTCGCCCCATGGGGATGCCCTGCACGGCCATCTGGTAAATATCGTCGTTGGTAAACAGCGCGCCCGCAAATTTGGTTTTAGTCAGTCCCGGCAGCAGGGCATTGCAGCGAATACCCAACGGCGCACATTCCTTGGCAAAGACCTTGGTCATATTGACCACCGCCGCCTTGGTGATGGAATAAATACCCTGCATTGGCCCCGGCTGCAGCGCGTTCACCGACGCAGTGTTTACGATGGCACCACCACCGTGGTCGCGCATCAACTTGCCTGCTTCAACAGACATGAAAAAATACCCGCGAATATTCACCTCGACGGTCTTGTTGAAGGCCCCCAGATCGGTGTCCAGAACATGCCCAAAATAGGGATTCGTCGCCGCGTTGTTGACACAGATATCCAGTCGGCCGTGGGTTTTGTGTATGTGCGCAAACAACTCCGCGATCTGATCCATATTGCCCACATTGCAGGCAAACGCTTCTGCGCTGCCACCGGTGGCGGTAATAGCGGCGGCCACGGTACTGCAATCATCAATCTTGCGACTGGATACGATCACATGGGCGCCCTGCTCTGCCAGCAGTTTGGCAATCTCTTCGCCAATACCGCGACTGGCTCCGCTCACCAACGCTATTTTACCGGTCAAATCAAAAAGCTGTGTCGCCATATTGCAGGTTCCTGTTGTATTGAGGTTCGGGTATCGCGGCGTTGAGTTTCACCGAGCAGTGAAATACTACGCTGTTACGCCTCCGTGTGTACACCGCCTCCCGGCCCGCCTGGGTTCTCTTTAGCGTATTGCACACAGGCCCACAGCAAGTACATCGACACAATCGCCGCACTGCCCAACCAGGCGCCGCGGTAACCCAGCACCGCCAGATTGGTACCGGCCAGCAAAGGACCGGCCACCCGGCCCCAGGAAGACGCGGCGCTGGTGATCCCCATCATCCGGCCGCGAATCTTGAGTGGCGTCGAGAAGCTGACGATAGTGTTCAGCAGCGGAATACACAGCGTTGCGCCCGTCATGGCAAGAAACACCGAGCCAACCATGCTCTGCACGCTGTCGGCAAATGCAGCGTTCAATAATCCCAGCAGCAAGGCGGCGATTGCCACACACAGCAGCCGTCGTTCGCCCAACAGCCGCACCATCGGACCCAGCAATCCGCCCTGGAAAATCACCATCAGCGCCCCCTGAACGGCGAACACCATACCGACCTCCCTCGCACTCCAGCCCAACAGGTCACCCATCCACAGCGGAAACAGGTAAGTCACTGAACTGACTGCCGCCTGGTGCAAAACATACTGCGACACCAACAGTCGGTTTCCTGTCTTTTGCAATAACCCATAACTGGAAAATGACGGCGTTTCGCCAGCACCCTCCCGGTTAATCCGGCGCACCTCAACGGGCAGGGACTCCGGTAAAAACACCGCGGCGGCAATCATCGCCAGCAGCGACATGCCACCGGCGACAATGCAGGGCAGGGTAAAACTGGCATTGGGGCCGGACAGCAGACCACCCAGCATTGGCCCCAGCACGATACCCAGGCCAAACGCCGCGCCGGTCAATCCCATGCCGCGCGCGCGATTCTGCGGGGTGGTGATATCGGCAATCATCGCAGACGCGACACCGAAGTTTCCCGCCACCAGACCCGCAAACCCGCGCGCGGCAAATATCATCCACAGTTCGGACGCGAGCCCCAGAAAAAGGTAAGCACATGCCGACCCTGCCAGGCAAATCATGATGACCGGCTTGCGGCCGATCCGGTCCGATAATCGCCCCCATAGCGGGCCACAAAGACCGGCGCAGACCGCATACGTCACAATGATCAATGCGATATCCATTTTGTCGGCCCCCAGCGTGGGCGACAGGAACGGCAGGATGGGAATGACAATGCCGAAGCCGATCAGGTCCAACAGGATGACAGCAAACAGAATGGGCACTAGAAGTGAATACTCACTACTGCTTTGCCGCTGGAATTTATTGGTGTGCTAATCACCCTGCCAGCGCTTCACCTGATCCAGTTCCAGGTCAAACAGATCGAGCGCGCGGCCGACCGTTTGTGTCACCACATCATCCAGTGTCCGCGGGCGGGTGTAGAACGCCGGTACCGGTGGTGCGATGACCGCGCCCATTTCCGACAGCTGCGTCATGGTGCGTAGATGGCCGGTGTGCAACGGGGTTTCTCGCACCAGCAACACCAGTCGCCTGCGTTCCTTGAGCACCACATCTGCGGCACGGGTCAGCAGCGTTGAGGTGACACCGGTGGCGATCTCCGACATCGTACGCACCGAGCAGGGCGCGATCAGCATACCCGCCGTTGGAAACGAACCGCTGGCGATAGAGGCACCGACATTGTTGCTTGGGTGCACTTCGCTGGCCAGGGACTGCAGCTCTGCCAGCGACATGTCCAGCTCGTGGTGCAGTGTCAGCCTGGCCGACTTACTGATGACCAGATGGGTCTGCACATCACAGTCACGCAGCAATTGCAGGGCACGCACGCCGTAGACAATGCCGGATGCGCCGCTGATCCCTACAATAATACGCTTGGGCATAGAGCCGTCTCCGCAGTGTTATGGCCTTGCGACTCTAGCAGTGAGTACGCAAAAAATCATTTGGCGGGACGCCGGCGCACAGTGGGCTTGTCGCCAGGCCTGGCCTGCGCTTTCTCGCTCTCCCGTGGCGCGCTGCTCCTGCTTTTGGGCTTACCCTTGTTTTTATCTTTGCCTTTGCCGGGCTTGCGCTTCGCCTCTCCCGCAGATGGCGGCTTATCGCCGGGCTCCAATCTGGAAATTTGCAGCCGCTGGCCACTGACCCACACCGATTTCAGGTGTTTGAACAGCTCTTTGGGCATTCCCTCAGGCAGATCGATGGTGCTGTGATCATCGAAGATTTCTATGCGCCCAATATGTTCGCTGTCGATCTCGGCTTCGTTGGCAATGGCCCCGACTATATTGCCGGGCTTGACGCCGTGGGTATTCCCGACTTCGAGACGGAAGCGCTCCATACCCGGTTCCAGCTTCTCTTTGTCACTGCGCGGCTTGCGAGCCGGTTTGTCAACTGTGGCCTGGCGCGGCTTGTCGTGTGTTGTATCCCCGGCACGCTCACGGGCAGGTTTGTTCGCACGTGACTTTGCACCTCGCGCATCGCCGCGCTCGGCCTTCTCAAATGCGGGCGTCACTTTATCCTGCAACGGTTTTTTGCCCTGCGCTAATACACCGAGCGCTGCCGCTATTTCCATAACCGGCACACCCGTGTCATTCTCATACTCCTGTATCAGCCGCCTGAAGATCTGCAGGTCTGCCGTCTCCAGCGTTTCGGTAATGCGCTGCTTGAATTTACCGACGCGCTTGTCCGTCACCTCTTCGACCGTGGGCAGCGCCATTTTCTCTATGGTCTTGCCAGTGGCCTTCTCAATGGCTGCCAGCAATCGTCTTTCACGACTGGCGGCAAACAGAATGGCATCGCCAGTGCGCCCCGCACGACCCGTGCGTCCGATACGGTGAATATACGCCTCCACATCCGAAGGGATATCGTAGTTGATCACATGGCTGATGCGCTGCACATCCAGGCCGCGCGCGGCCACATCGGTGGCCACCACAATATCCAGCTTGCCATTTTTCAGTTTCTCGACCGTCTGCTCACGCTGCTTCTGCGGGATGTCGCCGTTCAGCGCCGCCACTGAGTAACCGCGCGCGGCAAGTTTGTCGGCCAGTTCGACCGTCAGTATTCGGGTGCGAACGAAGATCAGCATCCCGTCGAACTCTTCCACCTCCAGAATGCGAGTCAGGGCATCGATCTTCTGCATGCCCGCCATCATCCAGACACGTTGGCGGATCAGCGCTGTTGTCACCGCTTTCACTTCGATTGAAATTTCCACAGGATTGCGCAGATGGCTCTGCGCAATACGACGGATAACATTGGGCATGGTGGCGGAAAACAGCGCTATCTGGCGCTCCTGCGGCGTTTTTTCCAGAATCCACTCGACATCGTCAATGAAACCCATACGCAGCATTTCATCGGCTTCATCCAGTACCAGCGATTGCAGACCCGACAAATCCAGCGAGCCACGACGCATATGATCCATCACCCGACCGGGGGTACCGACCACCACATGCACACCGCGCTGTAGCTGGCGAAATTGACCGCTGTAGTCGGAGCCGCCGTAGATCGGCAACACGTGAAAGCCCGGCATATGCCGCGCGTACTTCTGGAACGCCTCGGCGACCTGTATCGCCAGTTCCCTTGTCGGCGCCAGTACCAGCACCTGCGGCAGCTTTTTCTTTAAATCCAGTCGCGCGAGTATGGGAAGTGCAAAAGCAGCCGTTTTGCCGGTACCGGTCTGGGCCTGGCCGAGCACATCGACGCCCTCGAGCATATGCGGAATGATGCGGGCCTGGATCGGCGAGGGTGTTTCGTAACCTACATCAACCAGGGCCTTTTGTAAGGGGGCGGGCAATTCCAACTGAGCGAAATTACTTACCGCTTCGGAAGAGGACATGTGGCAACCTTGACGTATTGTGAGGGGCCCGTGCTGCGGGCGGCGGCAGATTATACAGGGATTTGCGGCGACTGTCCGATCCCCGTCACATTGCGGCGCCACGGTGCTGGCACGGCTATTGAGCTGACTGCGCCTCCAGCATGGCCTTCATTTTGGCATGCAGCAGGTTGATCGCCTTCAGCGGGCGCACCATCACCTTGAACTCGGTTATCCTGCCCGCCTCGTCGAACGTCATGATATCGACGCCGTTCACCACAATACCGTCCACATCACAGACAAACTCCAGCACCGCATGCTGTGTCGTAACCACTTCTTTTTCATAGTGAAACGTCTCATTGAACACACTGAGTGCTGCGCCCAGGTAGAGCTTGGTCAGCTCGCGCCCCTGCTGGGGCGTGTGTACAACAGGCGAGAGAAACACACAGTCCTCGGCCAGGATGTCATCCAGGCGCCCAAGATCGCGCCCACGGAGCATGTCATGCCAAATCTCCAGCGTATTCATCCAGATTGTTCCTTATTGTTTCTGCGCCGTTAAAGGTCGATTTCCTGCTCGTATTCCCGCTCGATTTTCTGCTGCAACTCATATCGCGTAACGCCGGTACTTTTCTGCGTTTCCCGCAACCGCTGCTGATAGCGTCCTTGCCGATAGTACTTCACCAGTTGCGCGAAGCGCCCGGCCTCGGTTTCTCCCGCAATGAGCTCCTCGATAAACGCGATATCGATACCGATGCGGTATGCAATCCGACTGGGCCGGATCTTGTGCGCATGGAATTCGGCAACAATATGAATTTGTTGCTCCCGCGAGTAGGTACACTCACAGGAATAACCGTAGGGCGGGGAGGGGGTGCGGGTATCGCGGTAAGAATTATCCGGGTTCATGCGCAATTAATAGCAGTTCACTCACACAATGCCAAGTGTGATGAGCTCCCTTGCGGTGTTGGCCAAAAATGACCCCTGAATTTGATTAATATTCGTCCACCGCGGGTCTATACTTGAGCGTTAACATAGCGACCCGATTAGCACCAACCCAGAGGAACTGATCATGAATGCACCCGAACAATTAGCCAGTCAAAGCGATATCGAACAGCGTATGCAAGCCTCACTGGCCCTGCAGCGTGAAGCCTATTTGAAAGAGGGTGTAGTTACCGCAGAAACGCGCATCGATCGCCTGCAACGTGGTATCGATGTGCTGGTCAAGCACCAGGCGCGGATTGTCGATGCGCTGAACGCCGACTTTACCTGCCGCCCTCGGGAAGTGACACTGCTGACCGATGTCGGCGCCGGCATTGCGCCGATGAAACACGCAATAAAGCACTTGCGCACCTGGATGAAGCCTGAGAAACGTCCCTCAATGTTTCCCTTCAATCTGCTAGGGGGCCGGTCACGCATCGAGTACCAGCCACTGGGTGTTGTCGGCGTGATTGCGCCGTGGAACTTCCCGGTAAACATGGTGTTTGCGCCGCTGGCCGGCGTATTGGCCGCAGGCAACCGTGCAATGATCAAGCCGTCCGAATTTACCCCCGCAACGTCCGCGCTGCTGGCCGAACTGATCGCCGAGGCCTACGACCCGAAAGAAGTCGATATATTCGATGGTGGACCAGAAGTCGGGCAAGCTTTTTCCAGCCTGCCTTTTGACCATATGATCTTTACCGGCGCGACCTCTATCGCACGCCACATTCTCTCGGCGGCGGCGCGCAATCTGGTCCCGGTCACGCTGGAACTGGGCGGCAAGTCACCGGTGGTCATCTCGCGCAGCGCTGATATCGAGAAAAGCCTCAGTCGTATCATGCTGGGCAAGACCATGAACGCAGGGCAGATTTGCCTGGCACCGGATTACCTGTTGGTGCCCGAGGAAAAACTGCACGAAGTCATCGCCGCCGCCCAAAAGGCCGTGACCCAGATGTACCCGAAACTGCTGGATAACCCGCAGTACACCTCCGTCATCAACGAGCGCCACTACCAGCGCCTCAACGGCTACCTCGCCGAGGCGAATGAACGCGGGCAGAAGATTATCCCCATCAACCCTGGCAGTGAAGACTTTGGCGCGCAGCAGGGCACGCTGAAGATTCCGCCCACACTGATTCCGGAGCCGGCGGATGACCTGCGCATGATGGAAGAAGAGTTGTTCGGACCTCTGCTCCCCATCCGCACGTACAGCAATTTTGAAGAAACCATCGACTATATCAACAGCAAACCACGTCCGCTTGCTGCCTATTACTTTGGTGAAGACAAGCAGGAAGAGTCTGCACTCACGAGCCGCACCACTTCCGGTGGCATGTGCATCAACGATGTTATTATGCATGTCACACAGGAAGAGCTACCGTTCGGTGGCGTGGGCCCCAGTGGTATGGGCGCCTACCACGGGTTCAAGGGGTTCCAGACCTTCAGTCATGCAAAGTCGATCTATCGCCAGAGTAAATTCAATATCGCGAAGATTGGCGGCATGCTGCCCCCATACGGCAAGGCCACCGAAAGCACGATCAAAATGCAGGTCAAGAAATAGCACCCGACAACGGAGATCGTATGCGCAAGATTCTGGTTATCGGGAGCGCGCTGCTCCTCGGTGCATGTAGTGTTGAGCCAGGCAGTGAAAAATGGTGCGAGCAGAAGAAGGAGCAGGCCAAAAGCGAATGGACCAGTTCAGATGCGATCACCTTCGCCAGTAGCTGCCTGCTCGACAGCAGCACGATAGGCTCCAGGGAGTGGTGCGAGCACTTATCCGGTAAACCCAAAGGTGACTGGACGGCCAATGAAGCGGCCAGCTACACCCGATACTGCCTTATTCCGTAGCGGGCTGAATCAGCAACGTCGGGATTCCCAGGCAGTGGCTTTTAACGGTCGCCACACGCGTGCCCGGCTTTCTCCCATCACGAATCGGTGACACCGAGATGCCGAGCTCAGTCAGTGCATGCGCAAAGCCCTCCAGGTCCGGGCATTGGTAAGCGAGACCCCAGAAAGCGGTGCCGCCGCTGGCATTGTCGGTGGTTGATGCAATCACTTCCAGTGTCAGTTTCCCGGCTCGGAAAAACAGCATACGTCCACCCCACGCCGGCACCGTTTTATCCAGTGCAAGACGAATATCCAGTGTGCGGCTGAACAATTCCACACAGGTGTCAGCGTCGTCAGTACGCAGCACCACATGATCTATCGACAAGCCGGGACACTGCGCCTCGGGCTGCCGTCGATAAAAATCTTCAGTGGCGCTGCCATCACACAAGCGGACATCAATGCCCAGTGAATTTGCCACCGGCATATCGTGTTGCGCGGCGGTGCGCGAGCTGAGCACGATACCCTGCACGCGCGCGCTGGGCACTTCGGTTTGCACCAGCTCTACCACCGTGTTGGATAGCCCCCACCACGCCGAAGTCGACTCATCCGGGGTGGCGGGAAAACCCGGTGCCCTTCCCAATAACAGGCGATACTGCTCAACCGCGACCGGCAGCTCCGGGACCGCCAACACGATTCGATCAAATTTATCGGCCATGGCGCATCCTCGCTGTATTGCATCAGGCTACTGCATGATAAAAGGTTTTGGCATCCTTGCCGATCAGACTTACACTGTTTGGACTGCACCACGCTTTCGCAACGATTGGGCTGATCTGCAGAACACGCGTTTTTCAAGCGCTGCGAATTCACAATCAATCTACCGGAGAAATTGCTAATGAAAAAACGGATCTACCACCTCCTTCTTGCAGGCGTTGTTTCGCTGCTGGGAGTACTTCCCTTCCAGGCTAGCGCGGATGACACCCTGGAACGCGTCGTCGATTTCGAGGTTCTCAAAGTCGGGATGTCCGGCAATCAGCCACCAATGACAATGACCACCCGGGAAGGCGGGCTCATGGGCTTTGACGTGGATCTGGCTCAGGCGCTGGCGATGGCGATGAATGTCAAACTTGAGATCAAGACCATTCCCTTTGGCGATCTGATGAAAGCGCTGGAGGAGGACGAGATTGACATGGTGCTGTCGAACATGTCGATCACACCGGCGCGCACGGAGAAAGTCTCGTTCGTTGGGCCGTACATGATGTCGGGGATGTCCATACTGACCAAAAGTGATGTACTGGGCACCATCACTTCCGCCGAGGAATTTAATCGCGACAGCCTCAAGTTACTCGCGCTGAAGAATTCAACCCACGCCAACTTCATCAAGAAAATTGCCCCGGATGCGACGCTGATCGAGTTCGGCAGCTATGACGAGGGCGTGGCCATGCTGATTGATGGCAAGGGCGATGCCATGGTGGCAGATATGACACAGTGTATTCTCGCTGTCATGCGCTATCCGGATGCGGGCCTGACAACGCTGGAAAAACCGCTGACGGTGGAGCCAATCGGGATCGCTGTGAGCAAGGACGATCCGCAGTTTTTCAACCTCGTCGACAACTATCTTACAGCCTATGAAAAAACCGGTGTATTGAACAAACTGCGGGAAAAATGGTTTGAAGATGATGCCTGGGTTGCTGCGCTACCCTGATCACCAGGTTTTACTCTCACTGTCGAAAAGGGCGCGGATCACTCATCCCGCCCTTTTTGTTTTTAACACGGTACCAACACGACCGGGCGAGGAAATGCTGCCACAATGAACACCAGTAGCCACCCAATTGTGATTGCGCATCGCGGTGCCAGCGGGTATCTGCCGGAGCACTCGCTCGCCGCCAAGGCGCTGGCCCACGCCATGGGAGCCGACTTCCTGGAGCAGGATGTGGTGCTGAGCAGGGATGGCGTCGCCATCGTACTGCACGATATCCATCTGGACAGCACCACGGATGTGGCACAGCGATTTCCCGACCGCGCCCGCAGCGACGGTCGCTTTTACGCCATCGATTTTGACCTGCTTGAAATTCAGCAGCTGCGACTGCACGAGCGCACCCACCTCGATGGCGAGCGCTGCGGCAGCGCAGTGTATCCGCTGCGCTTTCCGGCGCAACACGCCCTGTTCCATGTCCCCACATTGGCCGAGGAGATCGACATGTTGGCAGGGCTCGATCACAGCCGCGGCTGTCGCACCGGTTTGTATATTGAGCTGAAGTCACCGAACTGGCATCGCGAGCAGGGCCTGGACCTGTCAGCGGCGGTGCTGGCAGTGTTGCAGCAAACGGGGTATTCAGACAAGCCCGAGCAGGTGTTCCTGCAGTGCTTTGACGACCAGACATTGCAGCACCTGCGGCGTGCCGTTAAAACACCTCTGCCAATGATTCAACTGATAGCGGAAAATGGCTGGGGTGAAGACAGTGCAGTGGATTACGACTTCCTGCGAACGCCGGCCGGACTGGACTACATCGCCAGCTACGCCCAGGGTATCGGCCCCTATCTGCCCCATATTTACCTCGGCAAATCAGCCGCAGGCGAGGTCCAGCTAAGCGCACTGGTGGCGCAGGCACAGGCGCGCGGACTGGCCGTCCATCCCTATACCTTCAGGCGCGATGAACTGCCTGCGGATGTTGCAAGTTTCGAGGAATTGCTCGATATTTTCCTGCAGCAGGCCGGGGTTGACGGGCTGTTTACGGATTTTCCCGATCTCGTGGTCGACTACCTGAGGCGGGCTGGGCCGGGCGCGTGACACGGCACGATAACAGCGCATATTGGCGGCCACAACACGATATGTCGTACACTGCGAGCTGGTGACTAACGGGGCATCGTCCGCATCATCGCCAATCCAACGCGCCACCTGAGATGGCGTTACTACCATGCGGTAACCCGAGGGTTGCCGCATCACTGACAACCGGAAGCACCGTGAATCCAAAGCACCTAAGACGCACAAAAATAGTCGCCACCATTGGCCCCGCCAGTGAGTCGGAAGACATGATTGCGAAATTGATCACCGCCGGTGTCAATGTCTTTCGCCTGAATTTCAGCCACGGCACAGCCGAACACCACATTCGGGTAGCCGCACGTATTCGCAAGCAGGCGAGCATCGCCGGGCAGTATGTCGGCGTGATGGCCGACCTGCAGGGCCCCAAGATACGCATCAGCAGTTTTCGCAACGACGCCGTGGAAATAGCGAGTGGCGACCGCTTCCGGCTGGACCAGGATCTGGCTGATGGTGAGGGAGACTTTCGCGGTGTGGGCCTGGAGTACGAAGCGCTGTGCAGGAGTGTGGCGAGAGGCGATATTCTGCTGCTGGATGATGGGCGTATCCGCTTGCGTGTGGACGATGTCGAGGCCCGCGCGGTGGAGTGCACTGTTCTCATCGGCGGCAAGCTCGGATCACGCAAAGGGATTAATCGCCTGGGCGGGGGGCTCGCCGCACCGGCACTCACCGCCAAGGATATTACGGATATCGACAGTTTGAGCGAGCTTAAACCGGATATTGTCGCGGTGTCCTTCGTTTCCAACGCCGAAGACATCTTCCAGACCAGGAGGTTACTGCAGCAACACCAGTTACAGCCCGCCATCATCGCCAAGATTGAACGCGCTGAAGTGGTCGCCGACGAGGCCACCCTGAAGGGTATTGTGTCGGCCTCAGACGGCGTCATGGTCGCTCGCGGGGACCTCGGCGTCGAGGTCGGGGATGCACAGTTGATAGGCATCCAGAAAGCGCTGATCTCCCAGGCTCGCACTATGGATCGGGTAGTGATAACGGCCACACAGATGATGGAGTCCATGATCAACAGTTCCATGCCCACTCGCGCGGAGGTATTCGATGTCGCCAATGCGGTGCTGGATGGCACGGACGCGGTTATGTTATCGGCGGAAACCGCCGTCGGCAGCTACCCGGTGGAAGTAGTGCAGGCCATGGCCGATGCCGCGCTCGGTGCGGAGCGCCAGCCAGTGGCCAGGACCTCCAAGTTCCGGCTCAACCGGGCGTTCACCGATGCCCAGGATGCGATTGCCATGTCGGCAATATATGCCGCCAACCATTTCGACAACGTCAGGGGCATTGCCTGCCTCACAGAGTCCGGCACCACACCGCGATTGATGTCGCGCCTCAGCTCGGGCCTGCCTATTTTTGCGCTCAGCAGCTATAGCGAGACACTGCAGAAACTCTGCCTGTGCCGGGGCGTGGTACCGCTTTTTTTCGACGCCACCGCTTTCGATGAAGATTGCATCGATACCAGGGCAATAGAGTATTTAATGGATAGCGGCTACCTGCAAAAAGGCGATTCCATTATCCTGACCAAGGGTGAGCGTATCGGCACCGCCGGTTCAACCAACATCATGAAAATACTACCTGTGCGCTAGGGTTCACTATTGTCCAAGTCTCCCAGCAATCGACTCGTGGCGGATATCGGCGGCACCAATAGCCGCCTTGGGCTGTACGACCCCGTTCGCGACGAGTTGCGCTCACTGCGCACCTATATCAATCGGGACTATGCGCAGTTTGAGGACATCGTGCGTGACTGGTTGCAGGTATTGCCGGAGCCCAGGCCCGGCGAGTGCTGCCTGGCGATAGCCGCGCCGCCGTTCGACGATCGCGTCAGCATGATTAATATGGACTGGTCCTTCTCACTCAGTGCCATGGCGCGGCGATTCGGGTTTACACAGTTGCGCGGCATCAACGACTTTGAAGGCAATGCCTATGCGCTGCCGCACCTTGATGAACAAGACCTCACGGTACTGCAACCGGGCCGCAATCGGCCGGGCGCAAAATTGGCGACTGTCGGCCCCGGCACCGGCCTTGGTGGCGCGACCCTGAGTTGGGCGGCTGGCACAGCCGTCGCCTGTGCCAGCGAACCCGGGCATATGGGATTGACGCCGGCCTCGGAGCTGGAACTGGAGCTGTTCCGGTATTTTTCATCGACAGGTCGTGAAGTCTACGCCGAACTGCTCGTTTCCGGCCCGGGCTTACAACGCCTCTATCAGGCAATTGGCGCGATTCAGGGTCGCGAGATACCGGTGCTGTCGCCAGCGGAAATCTCTGCCAGGGCACAGGGCAACGACTGCGAGCTCTGCACACTCTCCCTCAACACATTCTGCGCGCTGCTGGGCTCGATATGTGGTGACTATGTTCTGGCCAACGGAGCCTATGGCGGACTTTATCTGGCCGGCGGCATCCTGCCGAGGATGATCAAATTCCTGGAACAAAGCGCTTTTGTAAAGCGGTTTCAGGAGAAAGGAAAGATGCAACCGCACCTGGCGCAGGTGCCAGTGACGATTATCACAAGCGAAGTAACCGGCCTGATCGGCGCCGCACATGCACCCACCTGTGCGGCCTGACCCGTGGACAAGCGCCTGAAAACACGCACATATCCTCTCTGCCAGTGACCCAAATTGCCCAAAAAATAGTTTGTCGGCGTTCCTGTAAATCGCGCTTTATGGTGCTACACTCATAAGGCTGAGTGGATTCAGCAGTATTTATGCTCACGGTCGAAGTCGAAGATTCATCGAGATAATCGGTACGTAAACCATAAATAACACTATAAATGTAAAGGCGCCTGGACATGGCGCCGCTAGCTATACAGGTAAACATTATGTCTAAGACAACAGGTACTGTTAAATGGTTTAACGAAACCAAGGGATTCGGCTTTATCGAGCGTGAAGATGGCCCCGATGTGTTCGTTCATTTCAGCTCTATCCAGGGCGACGGATTCAAAACGTTGGCCGATGGCCAGAAGGTTGAGTTCAACGTCACGGATGGTCAGAAAGGTCCGCAGGCTGAGAATGTGGTTCCGCTCTAACCGGGTGAAATAAAAAAAGGGAGCTTTGATAGCTCCCTTTTTAATGCCTTATAGTTCGATCTGTTTTGCAACCACAATACTGTGGTAGCCAATCTACGATCACCCTCCCGCCTGTTGTTCTGCCTCGTTGCCTGCAGCCTGATCCTCTGAACTGCCGCCAGCCTCTTTCTCCTCTGACTGCAACACTTCTGGCACTTGTTCAAGCTCTTCACTGAGTGCGCGCCCCTCTGCCTGCAAGGCTTCCTGACGCGCTATTTCTGAATCCATGTAATCGATCCACTGCTTGGCATAGGTTGCTGAACGCTCATCTTTGCTGGCCGCCGCAAATGCCTCGCGCGCCTTGTCGTACTGGTCGAGGTTAAAGTAGGCCATACCCAACACCAGGCGCGCGGTGTCGGGCCGCTTGATACCACCGCGGGACAAACCCTTGTTGATAGCAGTGGCTGCCTTGCTGAATTCGTCGTTATCGAGGTAGATATTGCCGAGACGGGCATAGAGCTCGCCCGTGTCCGACTTGGCCGCCGCTTCTTCCATCGCAGGAATGGCCTTGTCCAGTTCTTGGGCCTGTCGCCAGGCATTACCGGCAAGCTCCCAGTTCTTGGATTTTCCTTCAATCGACTTATCGCCAAGCCCTTTGTCCATCACCTTGGCGGCCTTGTAGGGCACATCGGCATTCAGGTACAGATAAGCCATGGTGACCTGCTCATTGTCCTTGTCCAGCATGCTCTGCACATAGGCAGTTTCCATTGCAGCCAACTGTTGACTGGTCTTGTTCTGCTCGCCGTACATGTGCGAAATCTGCACCCAATACTCCTTCTTCGGGTAGTACTTGAGCAGTTCCTCGAGCACCGCGACAGTATTGTTCACGTCATTTTTTTCAAAATAGAGAAAACGCGCCAGGTTATACCACTGCTCCTTGGGAACCTTGTCGGCTGCCTTGCTCATCGCAATGGCCTTATCGACATTCACCAGTGCCTTGTCGTAGTCCTTGACCTGGTAGTAACCCTGAGCCAGCAGAATATAGGCGTTGGCATTGGGCGTCTCTGTCATTGCGAACCACTTCTCAAGCGCATCAATACCCTTCTGCCACTGCTCCTGCACGAAGTAAAGCTGGGCAATCGTAAAGCGGGTATTGATCTCCATCGCCAGTGGGATTTCAGGCTGCGCAACCACCTTCTCGTAGGACTTCAGTGCGCCAGCATAATCTTCCCGGGAGTACTGAATAAAAGCATACAAATTGTAGACATTGGCCAACTCATAGCTGTTCAGCGCTTTACTGCCGCTGGTAGCTAACAGTTCATCGAGAATGGCCTTGGCTGTGCCGTAGTCTTTTGCCTCGGCCGCCACCTGCGCTTCCGACAGCTTTTCGTAAACCGCATTGCTAAGAGCTGGCGTGCGACGCGTTTCGCGTTCCGGCTTGGCGCCGGCCTCCTGTGCAAAGGCCGCAGACATCG
>CAXBLZ010000038.1:0-32783 GCA_963976735.1 uncultured Halioglobus sp. | reverse complement strand
GACCCTTGTTGCCGCCGCCCGAGCCTTTGCCCGCGCCCATCGACTGGCCGCCCTGGCCCTGGCCCTGGCCCTGACCCTGGCCCATGCCACCGCCCTGCCCTCTATTTTTGGCAGGCACATCGTCGGGTAAGACCTTGCCCTGTGCCTGTGCGCGCTGCTTCATCTGCTCGTGATGCTGGGCCCTGAAGTTCGCGCGCTCCTCCGCAGTCTTCATCTGCCGCATCTGGTTCTGGTACTCATTTCGCTCTTGCTGGGTCATGAGACTGGAACCGTACACGCGCTCCTGGGCCTGCTCCTGTGCCATCGACTGGGCCTGGTTTGCGGTTTGCTGCTGGACGCCGCTACCCTCCTGGGCACACAGCGGTTGAATTAACACGGCAGATACCAGTGCGACGCTGCTCAGACTAGCCAGTTTTTTCATATCTATCATACTCCCATGGGTCGTTGAATGATCATCGGCAGCGGTTTGTGCCTCTGGGTTTAATGGTCTGCTATAGCCTCAGAATACAGGTTGAAGCGTGTTCACGGTGCTGGGCGGCAAAAATTTCACAGTGCTAGCGGCCCGGGGGTGTGTCTTGTTGACCTGCGAATTCAGCAGCCTCGGATACGCCATCTGCCACATCGACGGGCGGCTCCTTCAGCACTTTGCGTCCGCTGATCATGGCCGAGGTCAGGCCACCACCCTCACGCAGTTCTGTGATCACCACTGCGGCAATATGGATCAGGATACCGACGGCAAGTACATAGAAGCCGTAGAGGTGGATCGTCGCGAACGGGGCGCGCATCGACCGCATGTCCGCGTAAGATGCCTCGTCGTACATCTCAGGGGAGTACGGGACCAGTGTGGCGGGGTCGATGCCTGCTGCAGCGATCCATTGTGCAATCCAGGCGCCGAAAGGCGGAAAGTATATGTCGGTGCCAGCCAGCAGCAGCCCGGTCGATGCCTGCACGATCATGACCAGCAGCAACCCGGTGACGGCAATGCGTCCCAGCGGATTGTGACCGAGATAAGACTGGGGATGACCTGCGGCGAATGCTGCGCCGTAGCTGCGCAGGCGGCCGAGGTAGCCCTTGCCTCCCGGCAACATCTGGCGCCAGCGCGCGTAATGGTTGCCAAAAAAGCCCCACACCAGCCGCACCGCGATATTCACTGCGAACACATAGCCCACCCAGACGTGCAAGGTCTTCAGTAGAACCTTGCCGGCATTGGAGATATCCAGAGCACCCGCATTGAGTATCACCAGGCCAAACCCGGCGAGCGCGAACACACAAATCACATTTATCCAATGAAAACAACGCGTGGGCACATCCCATACGCGATAAGACTTGAGGTGGTTGAGGTCAGATTCGTGCTTCATTGCAAAATTCCTGCTTGATACGTTGGTTTCGTTCGCCGTGTATTTGGCCGCGAAAAAAAGTTTCTATTCGAGTCATCCAATCATAGGCTTCAGAGCCTTGCCTTGCCTTGCCTGGCCTGTCCGCAAACACACATGACGACGTGCCGCTTCACCATTATTCCTCACTGGCTCCGTTTTTGCGCGTTCTTAAACCGCTACCTCTGTCTGTGTTCCTGTGGATAACATGGCCTGAATGTTCTTCTGGTACCATACGCCATATGCCCAATAGCCGCCCTTTTCCCGGAGATAGCACTCCATATGTCTAATGACGTACATCACGGATACACAAAAGCTGCCATTTTACTGTTTGCCATCATCGCCCTGCTGATTGGCTGGGATGTTGTTGCCGACTATCGCGAGAGAGTCAATTTCGGTCACATGGCTATTGAGGTATTCGTCATGTCAGTGGCGGCGAGTGGCACCGTACTGCTCTGGATACAGCTTGTTCGGGCCCGGACGGATCTCGCCCAAGCGCTGGTTGAAAACGAGCAGTGGTCACGAGAAAATCGCCAGCTCCTGCAGGGTCTTGGCGCAGCGATCAACAAGCAATTCGGCACCTGGCGACTCACCAAGGCCGAGGCAGAGATCGGCTTGCTCATTCTCAAAGGCCTTAGTCACAAGGAGATCGCCAAGGTGCGGCAGACCAGCGAACGAACCATTCGGGAACAGGCACGAGCGCTTTACAAAAAATCAGGGCTGGCTGGCAGAGCCGAGCTGTCGGCCTTTTTCCTGGAGGACCTGCTACTGCCCCTGAGTAACGATAGCAGCCACTGATTCATGTGACCCGGGCCCGCGTCCCTTTGTGTGCGCGGGCAATAGTCATTTACTCTTATGCTTTGGCAGGTTTTCTGTATCCTTGGAATGATATGACGGAGTTTATCGACACAGAACTGCTCGGCATCGGCCTCGCCCTGGGGCTGGGCCTCCTGATCGGCATCGAGCGGGAATGGGAAGATAAAAAGCCGCTGGGACTGCGCACATTTGCCCTGCTGAGCGTTGCGGGTGCGACCTCAGCGGTGCTGGCAGCACAATACAGCGCCCTGATCGTTGTCGGGACACTGCTGGCCGCCACAGCGCTGCTGTTCAGGGTCCTGCGGCAATGGACGAGAGACACCGACAGGAGCAGCGGCGCCACAACGGTGATCGCAGCGCTGGTCACATTCCTGATCGGCGCCATGGCCGCCTCCGGCATGTGGGTGGAGTCGGTGGTGCTCACCGGCGCCACGATGCTGCTGCTGCACTGGAAAAGGCCCCTGCACCAATGGATTGATACGCTTGGCGCGCAGGATTTCGAGATCATCGCCCGCTTCACCCTGATCGCCATGATCGTGCTGCCGTTGCTCCCGAACAGGACCTTTGGACCCTACGATGTGTTCAACCCCTTCCAGAGCTGGCTGTTCGTCGTACTGATCGTGGGTATCAATATTGTCGGCTACATCCTGTTTCGCTTCACCAGTAAATCATCCGGCCTGTGGCTTGCCGGCCTGCTGGGCGGGTTGATCTCGAGTACGGCCACCACCATCAGCTACGCGAACATCAGCAAACACCAGAAGCACTTTGGTACTGCGGCGGCACTGGTAATCATCGTGGCTTCCACCGTTGTCTACGGCCGGGTCCTTATCGAACTGTTAGTGGTTGCGCCGGAACTGGTGCGCCATGCTGTGGCGCCAATGGCAATCTATTCTGTAATCCTCACGCTGATGGCCGTTTTCATCTCCCGGCATATCACCGGCGGCGACGTGGAAATGCCTGAGCAGAAAAACCCGGCACAATTCGGCATGGCAGTCGGTGTCGCAGTGGCCTACGTCATCATCCTCTTTGCGGTCGCCATGACCAAAGACATGATCGGGGGCCAGGCGATTTACCTGGTGGCGTTCATCTCCGGCCTGACCGACGTGGACGCGCTGACACTCTCGGTGGGCCAGCATTTCAGCGAGGGCCACCTGCCAGCCGATACCTCCTGGCGTGCGATTTTCCTCGCCACGCTGTCCAACCTCGCTTTCAAGACCGGCGCCGCCGCGCTGCTGGGCTCCACATTACTGCGCAAATGGATACTGGGGTGTGGCCTGTCAGCCTTGATTATGGGGCTTGGGTTGCTCGCTGTCTGGCCATGAGCCAGTTCGACCAAACGCACGCCCAAGCATTACTGCCGACCACATATGACTATTGCGCCAGGCCTTCACTTTTCACTCTCTCGATAGACATCGTCACTCTCCCTGCTGTCCGCGGTTATACAAGTTTTCCAGACCGCATTTGTCGCCTTCAGAGTGACTCTTTCCAGCTACTATAAGGTGCATCGACCAGACTGGCATTATAGTAACGCGAGTCATTAGTCACTTCATCGCCGATCCAGTCTGGCGCTTCGAAAGACTGCTCCTCATGCTCCAATTCGATCTCGGCTACCACCAGGCCCGAGTTACTACCAGTGAACTCATCCACTTCCCAGGTCATACCCCGGTGCTCGATACGGTAGCGACGCTTCGTAATCAGTGGCTGCAGGCAGAGGCTGTCGAGCATTTCCTCGGCGTCGGCAACGGGAATGGCGTACTCGTATTCGGGTCGGGAGACATTGTGTGTGATGCCTTTTATCGTAATGAAAGCCTCGCTACCGGCGATACGAACGCGAACATTCCGTTCCTTGTCGATGCTCAGATAGCCTTGCCGGTAATCGCTGAATTGTCCTCCACGCCAGCCGTGGCCGGTGACCAGAAACTTGCGTTCAATCTCTGTAGGCATAGTCATTCTCCTCAGGTTTCTGCCCGCGACCGGCTGCTGCAGATTCACCATCAATGTTACCAGACCGACGCGGTCGCTACAGTCATCACCAATATTGCAACCGTATACGATCAGGCAATATCGTATCTGTTGCTACCCGTGAGGGCAGAGGCGAACGCACAGCGAGCGATAAAAAGGCACTGTGCACACTACCGGACAGCCTCTGATGCATGTGCACAACTGATCCTTAACAGGTTTGATCAAGGTCAAGTGAATAAGGTTGCTAATCCGCACTGACCCACTACACTGGTGTGTGATCAGTTCATCTCAGGAGAGCATTTCAAATGCTGAAATTATCAATACCGCTATTTACCGCCATTGCAGTAGGCATAGCCGCAGTCGCACCGACAAGCGCCCTGGCTGCAGAGGAAATGAACAGGCCCGCCCAGTTCTGGTGGCCAGAAACCCTGAATCTGCAACCACTTCGCGCCCACGATGACCGCTCCAACCCCTACGGTGAGGATTTCGATTACGCCGAGGCATTCAATAGTGTTGATCTCGATGCCCTGAAAATGGACATTGCAGCGACGCTGAAAGATTCAAAAGACTGGTGGCCAGCAGACTGGGGTACCTATGGCGGCCTGATGATCAGGATGGCCTGGCACAGTGCAGGCACGTATCGTATCTATGATGGACGCGGCGGTGCCGACGGCGGCCAGCAGCGCTTTCAGCCGCTCAACAGCTGGCCAGACAACGTCAGCCTGGACAAAGCACGCCGCTTGCTGTGGCCGGTCAAGCAAAAATACGGACGCAACGTGTCCTGGGCTGACCTGATGATACTGGCGGGCAATGTGTCGCTGGAATCCATGGGTTTTGAGACCCTTGGCTTCGCCGGCGGGCGTGTCGACGACTGGGAGGCAGACACCGTCTACTGGGGCTCCGAGACCAAGTGGCTCGCAAATGACAAGCGCTACGATAAAGACGGCAAGCTGGAAAAACCACTGGCAGCCGTACAGATGGGCCTGATCTATGTGAATCCTGAGGGCCCCAACGGCAATAGCGATCCGCTCTCTGCGGCCGCAGATATACGCGAGTCGTTTGGCGCCATGGCGATGAACGATGAGGAGATTGTTGCGCTCATTGCCGGCGGTCACACGCTGGGCAAGGCCCACGGTGCCAAGCCCGCTGACTGTATTGGGCCAGCCCCGGCCGAGGCCCCGATTGAACAGCAGGGACTTGGCTGGAAGAACAAATGTGGCACCGGTACAGGGGCCGACGCCATGACCAGCGGCCTCGAAGGCGCCTGGACCGCGACCCCCACCGCGTGGTCCATTCTCTACCTCGACAACCTCTTCAGGTTCGACTGGAAACAAACCAAGAGTCCGGCAGGTGCCACACAGTGGATTCCAACGGATGAATCTGCCGCCAACATGGTGCCGGATGCTCACGACCCGAACAAACGGCATGCGCCGATCATGTTCACCACTGACCTGGCGCTCAAGGAAGATCCTGGCTTCAGGGAGATTGCTGAACGTTTCCTGAACAATCCCAATGAGTTCGATCTCGCCTTTGCCAAGGCCTGGTTCAAGCTGACGCATCGCGACATGGGGCCCACCACTCGCTATTTGGGTAACGAAATCCCAGAGGAAGTGTTTATCTGGCAGGATCCTGTGCCGGCGGTCGATTACACATTGATCGACGCCAATGATGCAGCCAAACTGAAGGCGAACATTCTGAAATCCGGTTTGACCGTGCCGGAACTGGTTGGAACAGCCTGGGCGTCTGCCTCGACGTATCGCGGCTCCGACATGCGCGGCGGTGCCAATGGCGCGCGGATTCAGTTGTTGCCGCAGAAAGATTGGGCCGCAAATAACCCCAGGGAACTGGCAGCGGTATTGGAAACACTTACCAGGGTTCAAGAGGACTTCAACAAATCCCTGTCAGGTGGCAAGCAAGTGTCACTGGCTGATGTGATTGTTCTGGGCGGCGCTGCCGGTGTGGAACAGGCGGCCAAGGACGCCGGTGTCAGTGTGGAAGTACCTTTCACACCGGGACGCACCGATGCCTCGCAGGAGATGACCGACGTCGCTTCATTTGCAGTGCTGGAACCCACCGCAGACGCGTTCCGCAACTATTATAGCGAAGCGAGCTACGGCTCACCGACGGAAATGATGGTGGAGAAGGCTGACCTGCTGACTCTGAGCGTACCGGAAATGACAGCACTGATTGGCGGGATGCGTGCTCTCAACGCCAATACCGGGCAGACGCAACACGGAGTGCTTACCGCCAAGCCGGGTACGCTGAACAATGACTTCTTCGTCAACCTGCTCGACATGTCCACCGTTTGGACGAAATCCGACAAGACTGAAGGCGTTTACGAGGGGAGAGACCGTGCTACCAACGATCTCAAATGGACGGCTACGCCCGTGGATCTCATCTTTGGATCAAACTCCGAGCTGCGAGCGGTCGCGGAAGCCTACGCCGCTAGCAACGCGCAGTTTATTGACGACTTCGTTGCGGCCTGGAACAAAGTGATGAAGCTGGATCGGTTTGATCTGAACCAATCCTGATTCATAGCGATTGGCAAGCTGGTAGCAGGCTCCATACCGTTATAATGCGGTGTTGCGCCACCCGCTGTCGCTGACCCATCGGGGCAGCGACAGCGGGTTAGTGCAACCACCTCTCTCAGATAGACCAGTAACCGTGCAGCCTAATGTGAATGACGCTGGGCGGGCTCTAACATCGCTGGATAGTATTGAACCCCTGCCCTCACAGATGGATTGCCAGTAATGACGCACGAGGAAAATCATCGACAACACCGGGTCGGCTGGTTACGAGCCGCTGTGCTCGGTGCTAATGACGGTATCGTCTCCACCGCAAGCCTGATTATTGGTGTCGCAGCCGCGAACTCAGGGCACGACGCCATTATCGTCGCGGGGACAGCGGGCCTGGTTGCCGGGGCGATCTCTATGGCGGCAGGTGAATACGTCTCCGTATGTTCTCAGGCCGACACAGAAAAATCTGACCTGCGGCAGGAACGAAAGTCTCTGAAAAAGAATTATGAGGAGGAAGTGACTGAATTGGCCGGAATCTATCAAAACCGTGGTGTTGACCCGGCGTTGTCGGTGACCGTTGCGAGGCAATTGATGAGCCATGACGCCCTGGGTGCCCATGCTCGCGATGAGATAGGGATTTCAGAGCTGACACAAGCACAACCCCTGATGGCCGCTTTTTCTTCGGCCTGCAGTTTTACTGTGGGTGCATTGCTGCCCCTGGTCGTCGCGTACTTATACACCGCCGACAATTTGTCTTTTGTTATTGCAGGTTTCTCACTGGTTTTTCTGGCTCTGCTGGGTGGCGTGTCGTCGTTTTTGAGCGGTACAAAAATGTATATTGGTGTGGCACGAGTTACCTTTTGGGGTGCACTCGCTATGGTAGCAACCGCACTCGTCGGGATTGCTTTTGATGTCGCGGTCTAGCCGCGGCATTGATCACAGCGCCGGGCTAGGGCGCCATTCTGGTCAAGGATCCCCGAAGACATTTCGGCACCCAAACCTGGTGTTGCCGTGAAACTTCAGCAGCCTGGAGGCGGGACAGTGAGCGCTGTGTGATAGATTTCGATGTAATCTGAACCAGTGTGCGGCTGTGTGCCATGCACCACGATCTCACCGTTAGTGAGAGGACGTTCACTGTAGTTGACCTTGCCGCGCAGTGTACCCAATAGGGACTTGTCCGAGCCATTGTAGACCAGCCAATCTACCAGGCCATGTATCACAATATTTCGTCCGCCGCCGACTAGCCAGTAGTCCCTGCTGGCCCAGAGAAAGGGTGGCGGAATGCCGAGTTTCGTGAGCTGCCAGTTGCCGCCGGTGTTGCTCAACCAGAATCCGCCGCTTTCAGACCCCACCAGGAATTCCCCCGTTCGGGCCGGGCTGACATCTTGTCCAACGTATTGTCCATTACCGCGGACACTTGGTGCTCGGCGCACCACCTGCGGTACGTAATTATTGGTTGGCGAGAGGATCACTACCGCGCCCTCCCCGTTGTAGGCTGCTCTGGTTCCTACAGCGACCGTTGTACCGGAGACAGCCACCTTGCCCGCAGCCGTAGGGTATTTAGACAGTAGCTCGATGCCATCGCGACCGATGCCAAATACGAGGGGAATGTGTTTGCCGCCAGAGGTAACCATGGCGGCAACGGTGTCCCCATCAACAGCAATATCCGTAATATGTGAAAACGCTTTCAGGGCGGATGATGTATTGGCTGTCGCCAGCCATGTCCAGCCGGTGGTTGCATCGTAGTCGAAGACATGAAAAATATACTTCAATTGCACCGAGTTGTCCTCGACAAAAACTGCGCGCGCGCCCTTCATCTGCATGCTGGCAATCGCTGGCAGGGGGGAGCCGTTGATAGTGGGTGCGGGGATGATCTCCCATTCCCGGGCACCTCGCCGCATGGCTTGCACATCACCATTGGACTTGCGTATCAGGAGTACTTCCCTGCCCAAAGCTAGCTCGGCATGATCAATATTCAGGCGCTCATATAGTATCCAGCCATCGTTGGGGTCTAGTGGAAATGGATCCTCAGCGTCATTCCTGCCATCGTCGTCCGTGTCGGGTTTCAGTGGATCAGTGCCCGCTGCGATCTCGTCGTCATCGCCAACGCCGTCGCGATCCAGATCTGATACCAGGGGCTCCGGGTCCTCGCCGTCCAGCATGCCGTCCCCGTCTGTATCGGGATTGAACAGATCGCTACCCGCGATGATCTCATCCTGGTTTGACAAACCATCATTGTCACCATCGGAGTCGCAGGCATTGCCGATACCGTCCTCGTCGAAGTCGGCCTGATTGGTATTGGCTACATTGCGGCAGTTGTCGAGGAACTGCACCACACGGTCGCCATCGGTATCCCAGATTTGCCCAGCTCCCGTATGAATATAAACTCTATCGGGCAGGCTGCTGTAGTTGCCGGGCTGCACTGCGGTGAGCATAGTGGCTGAAGCGCTGATAAGTGTACCGTAGGCATCACCGTCGAGGCTGGGCGATGGATTGGCGTAGCCTACGAAAGGCCAGCTGCCATCCAGCTTTTCATGGCGCACCACAATACCCACTCGCACGGGGCCATAAAGTAGTTGTGGCGCAGCGGCGAATGCCACTTCCCCGATGATCGCAACGGCTGTTCCCAGGCGACTGGTGGCGGCTCCGGCCAACTCAGCCACCACCGGCCAATTGCTGTCGCCATCGTCCTCGTAGATGTAGGCGCGGTCAATACCTGGCGCCCCGACGATAATGCGTTCGCCATCCGCGGCCACAGAAACACCAAACTCACTGTCAGCGCCGGGGCTATCAAGCATGCCGACGGACTGCCAGTTACCGCCGCCACCATGGCGATAGACATAGACGGTATTGATATCCGGAGCAGCGATGATTGCCAGGTCACCTGCCAGTGCAACGCTGGTGGCAAAACCGTCGCCAATGCCCGGTGACACCAGCGAGGTGATGTAAGTACCCGTGTCGGGATCAAACAGATCAGCGGCGGCAGGCACTGCGCCAGGGCGACCGACAAGCAGGGTTTCGGCATCCATTGCCAGTGATGCGCCAAATCGATCCTCAAGGCCGCCGTAAGCAACCGTTCTTTCAGCACTGATTACCGCGCCATTAATCTGGTAGAGATGCACCTGGCCGGCCCCGGTTGTGCGGGTGGTGACAGTGATTTCACTCGTCTGCGGATCGATGTCGTGATCCCAACTGAAAACAGAGCTGGCTCCGACCGCTATGCGCGATCCCTGTATCGCCAGGCTACTACCAAATTCTTCCACGCCGAGTGCGTTGTTCGGTGCTGCGATGCTTAACGTTGATGACTCAGAGCCGTCCCAGGGACCGATCACATACACAGGATTTGCCTGGTATTCAGCATGAGTGGAGAGTCCTGAGCAGCCGATAAATATATAGATACATTCCATCCGTGTTTTGAGGCGAGGATAGCCAGCACCGAGCAGCGCATAGCGATCGCTGCTTGCAACCGCAGTGACGTCGACGTAGCTGGAAGTGCCTCCCAGAAAGAAATTACTGCTGCTATTCTGAAAGGGATACTCGACCCAGGAGCGGATCGAAATGTCGGGATTGGAGGCCAATGAAGCCAGTGGCAAAAACAGGGCGATCAGGGCACCAATACATAGCCGTTTGTGGCAAATCAGTGACCACTTTTCCCTATTATCGCTATACATAGGCTATG
This sequence comes from uncultured Halioglobus sp., assembly GCA_963976735.1. GTDB lineage: Bacteria > Pseudomonadota > Gammaproteobacteria > Pseudomonadales > Halieaceae > Marimicrobium. The sequence continues at coordinate 22,437 of CAXBLZ010000038.1, read as the reverse complement.
TCCATGCATATTCATTGACTGTGGAGTCAGTATGGTAAGTGGCCCCACTCCCGTCAACTGGCCAGTTTTCCACGATATTTAGTCGTGACGTCTTTCACGGTGAAGCCGGGCACCGTGTACCCGGATAGCGTCAGTTGCTGACGGGGACAGTCAGCAGAGGAGCCGCCGCATATACGCGTGCTACGGATCCTCTGCCGAGAATGCAATCCTCAACTGACGTCCAACTCGACCGGAACCAGGCGACGGCATGACAACGCCCACCGCTTCATCTGACGCGGGAACCTCGATGGACGCGGAGAGTATTTCTACCAGGTCCCAGACCCAATAACTGCAGCAATCGTTTTACCTGTACCGCGTGCATGGCATCGGATTGCCCCGTTAGTCGCTGGCACTGCCAAACCCGGCGTGGATACCCCCGCTGGTTGTGGCGGTGACGCTGGCAACAGTGAGCGGATGGCTGCCTGCGCAGTATGGCCTCGCTTAGCTGCGCCCAGCTATATGATTCGGGCGAGTTTAAAACACCGGAATGCACAGAGTATGATCGACTGGCAAATACAGTGGGTGCTGCGACACCGTAAGTGTTGAACGAAGCATGGGCGTTGTAGCATGAGCATGCGATCGACAAGGACACCTGCGCTATCTCACACTGATCAACGCCAGTTATAGGTGAAGTCGAGAAGCAGTAAGTGATGAATCCTGCATCGCCTTGATCACGTTATCCAGGTTGTAGCTAGCCGGAGTCTGCAGCCACGGGAAGTTCCTGTATGTCTCGAGTTCCTTCAGCCACAGCAGTTGCACGATAGGATGCAGGTCCCAGTCATAGACGATGCCGGGGTACTTGCGGGCCTTAATCTGCTTCTTGAGGCCGTCACCGGAAGGTCCGCCGGCGATATTGCTCTGAACGGCGTTATACCGCCATCCGGATAAGTAATCGATTCAGCACCGTTATCTGTGGTGAAGACAACGATAGTGTTATCAAGCTCGCCCATGTCTTACAGTTTCTTCAGGACGTAGCCGATGTTGTCGTCCATCTGTTTCATGCCAGCTTCGTTGATACCCCAGTCCTTGCCACCTTTCACGCCCAGCATGTCCAGGTACTTCTTTGAGAACATTGTGATAACGTGCATGCGCGCCGTGTTATAGCAAACGAAGAAAGGCTTGCACTAAGAGCGATTGTCGCCAGGGGGAACCCACGTGGCGTGAAAGCCGTGCGGCACTGGCCTTGGCATGACGACTTCGCCGATCGGCCCACTTTCCACATGTTCGGCGTCCAGAACCGCGAGCACACTTTCATTGGTTTTATGATCGTGGACAAAACTCAGCAGCCAGCCGTTCCCCTCGCCGTTGCCGCGCGGCACAAAAAATGCCTCGTTGGCATGACGCGTGCTGCCAGGGTCCCAATAAGAGGTCAGGCCGCTGTCGAAGTCCATGCGTCCGATACCTGCAAGGTCGGTGGTGTCGGGGTGCTTGCGCTGATCGACAAACCAGCCGTAGCGGTGCCGACGCCCGGTGAAGCGCCGATCGTGCGATGGAAATTCGAACTCACGGTCCAACACTATTTCATCGCGGAAGCGCAGCTGGGCGCCGCTGGTATCTATCCGCCAGCGGTGAATCCGCCCGGCCTCCTCTGCATCGGCCTCCCCAAAAGCCTGGTTGTGGCGACAGACATCAATGACGACCGTGTCACCATCGCGATAGGCGTTGACCTCGTGGAAGACATAGCAGGGATCGATCTCGACCCAGCGAATTTCATCGCCGGAGCCACCGAGCGGCATGATGCCGATGCGCGCGCCGTATTCCGGCTGCCAGAAGAATGGGTTGGCGACGCCGGCCATGGCTTGCTCAAAGTCAAAGACCACCGGCAGCTCCCAGAACACCACGTCGCGCTCCGTGATGGCAAACGAGTGCATCATGGTGGTGGTGCCAACATTGATCGTGGTCGAGTGGATGATACGCCCGAGAGTGTCCACCACGTTGTAAGTCAGATAGGGCTGTAAAAACCAGTAACCGAAAAAGTGCAGGTAGCCCGTCGCCGGATCGATCTTGGGATGCGCGGTAAAGGACGTCGTCAGCAGCCCCTCAAAATCATAAGCGCCGATCGTTGACAACGTGTCCGGGTCGACCAGATAGGGAAAGCCGATCTCGCCGGAGGTGTACAATTTGCCGGCGTGGTAGACAGCGCTGACATTGCTCTGGTTATTGCCGCCGAATGGGGGCGCATTGGGATCGCCAAAGCCGAGGCCCAGTTCGTACAGTGGCGTCTGGATGTAGCGATTGCCGTACCAGGTTGGCCTGCCGTTCTCGAAACGCACGCCATGGATCATACCATCGCCAAAGAACCAGTGCGGGGAATCGGCATTGCGTGGGTTGGAGCCGTTGCGAACGTAGAGCCCACTCAGCCCCTCCGGGATGGTGCCACGCACACTGGGCTCGTATACGCTGAGTTCGTCATACACCGGGCCGAAGTTGTTCTGCAGCCACCATGGCGTGGCGGGATCGACCACCATCGGAGCGTCGACGGCTGGTATATTATTCGACCCGTCACTGTTCGACCCGTCACTGCAGCCGCTCAACAGCGGCGTGGACAGCGATGCACCGGCCGCTGCCGCGCTGGAAAGTTTCAGGAAGGTGCGCCGCCCGAGGAAACGCTCCGCTCTGGAGTCGGTAATTATTTTCATCAAGGACCTCAGTCGATTGCCGACAAGTGGCCTGAATATAACAAGAAATGCGCCCGGCGACACCCTCACCACGGCCGTACATGCCACAGCACTTATCTGATCGGCGCGAGCGGTTTTTAGTCGCCGCCCCTACCAGTGACCGGTACCGGGTTCGCCCTTGTAGGGCCCGGTGATGCCCCGCGTTATCCAGCCGCCATAAAACGCCCCCGGCTGCGGTTTGACCTGCTCACTGTTAACGCGGCAGTCAACGCGCCCGGGATAGAAAGACACATAGCCATCGATTGCCTCGAAGCGCTCACACGGATCCTCGTAGCGCCAGGCCACGTTACCCGCGGCGGGATTTGACGCCAGCGCCCAGTAGGTCGCCATGCCTTTCCACTCGCAGTAACTGGTGCCGCTGGTGCGAACCAGCATTGTCCAGTCGACGTCCTGCGATGGAAGGTAATAGGTGGGCGGACTGGCGGTTTCCAGAACGCGCAAGCAGGCGCTGGACCTGGCGAGCATGAGCGAACCGAACAATACCTCGACAACAGCATCGGTGCTCACCAGTGCCGGTGGGCGCGGATAGTCCCATACCGATTCCTGTCCGGGCCCTGGCTGCTCGGCAAAGGGAGGGCGTTGTTGCCCGGTGTATTTCCACATTGTGCTATGACCGTAATGAACCTGTCGGATATACGGCCAATGGCCTGATTGGGATCACGGGGTCTGCTTATACCGAAGAGCACTATACAGGAGATTACGGTCAGTTCAGTTCACGACGGCGCCGCTCACCACCGGACACGAGCAGGACAAGAGCGGTGCAGTCAGTAGCTCACTCAACAGTAGGCCACAATGGCCAGGACATTTGCAGCAAAGGTCCGCGTCAATGCAGCGTATCACTCCATGTTGTGCTAACGTTAAAGACGTTAGGGGGGCTTTTGTTCAATTACTCTGGTTATGAGGTAATACTATGTCCAAACAACGAGATGCATACGTACGCAAGATGAAAAAGCAAATTGATGATTTGAACGCCGACATTGATGGGCTCCAGAAAAAGAGCGAGAAAGCATCGAAAGACATGCAGGCAAAATACAAAGAGCAGATCAAAAAAACCCGGGACGCGCAAAAGAAACTTGAGAAGAAAATGGATGAAATTGAGAAAGCCGGAGAGGATGCGTGGGAAGATCTCAAAGATGGCGTGGAACACGCCTGGTCGGCATTCACCAGCTCGGTCAATTACTTCAAGTCGCAGTTCAAGTAATGAGTTAAGCGGCTATTCGGACCACGCCTGCATGATGTGACGGCCTGGTTTACAAGGGCAAACTGGCATTATCAGGGATGACGACACACTGTGTCATCCCTTTCGCCATATGTCCCAGTAGGCGCCGCAGCGGCCGACCAGGTTTTTAGGTTTCTCCGCGAACAATCTCGACCCCAGAGGCCAGGCCTCTGCTTGCAACTCAGCACGGCGTCGATCAATCAGGCCGATGACGACCTGCACCGGATCCCGATGCAGTTCTCCGTTTCGACTTTCGATCAGTGACTGGCGCAGCACCGGGCTGTTGCCATAGGCGTCTGGTGATTTCGCGCTTTGCGCAAACCAACTGCTACGTACACCGGCCATACCCTCAACATAATTTCCAAAACAGAGGCCCATTAAAGACGCACCAAATTGCCTACACCGACTTATCGCCGCTGCGGCAATCGCGGGGTTCAGGCGCAGCTTGTCGGCGCAAGCATGGAAAGTGCCAACTGGACATTGGTAAGAGATCACGTCGCAGTTCCTTGATCTATTTCTTGAACATAGTGATATTGAAGCGTGGTCTCATTCCTCCGGTTCTATCGCTTGTAGTAGCGCGCGCAGAGCAGCGAAATTTTCAGGCTCGCTGGCATCGTGTGCTGCCAGCGGCGAGATGGCCAGTTGCGCTTGCTCGAGCTGATTGGTTAATTGCCAGGCCGAGACACAGGGACAAATGGTATCAAGGCGGCCATGCACAATATTGACGGCAATAGATCGCATGTTTTCACAGTGGCGCAGGATATAATTTTCGGCAATAAAACCCTTATTTTCAAAGTAGTAGCTGGCCAGCAGCGCCATTGGCAAACTGATTTCTGGATCGGTGAATTCGGCGATTTTTTGTTCATCAGCTGTCAGGAAAGAATTCACCGCTTCCCACCTTGCCCAGCTAACCGCTGCAGCTTTTCGCTGCTGCAAACTGCCACTGCTCAGATGGTTAAAATAGGCTGTTACTGGCGACCTGGGGGTATCGACCGCTGCCAGGAAGCGTTCGTATTCCTCGGGATAAATGTGGTTTGCGCCATTGAGATAGAACCAGTCAAGCTCCTGCTGCCGGCATAAAAAAATCCCCCATAGCAGCAGGCGGCTCACCCGCTGCGGATAATGAATAGCATAAAGCAAACTTAACGTACTACCCCAGCTGCCACCAACCAGGATCAGCTTCTCGATCGCCAGCGCGCGACGCAGCGTTTCAATATCCTCGATTAAATGCGCGGTGGTATTAGCAGCCAGGCGCTCGTCAAATTTGCTGTTGCCGCAGCCGCGCTGGTCAAAATAGATCACCGGTCGGCGCAGTTGTGAGAACAAGCGTTTGTTCTCTGGCCTGACCCCGGCCCCGGGACCACCGTGCACAAACAACAGCGGAACCGCGACGCTGATATCCCCCTGCAATTGGTAGTACAGCTGATGGCCGTCGCCAACGTCCAGGTAAGGCATCTGAGCTCTCCCTCGCAGCGCGCTAGCTGGCCACCCAGTTGCCAGCGTCGTTTTTATGGTAGCTTTGCTTTACCGCCGCCCACGCCACTTTATGCGCGACCTCTTCCCGGCTATCGTCACCGTCCCTGTCCTGAGGGTCTTTGTACTGATCCCAGGCACTGTTAAACGCTGACTGATAGATTTCCTGAGCCTTTTTAGGTAACGCCTTTCGCACTGAGTCGGGCAATTCACTGCGTTTATCGTAAGGCATCAATAATCTCCCGCTGGCAGGTCCAATAGAGAAGCTGAAACAGCTCGAACAAATAACATGGAAAGTACCGCAAAGCTCGTGCCAAGTGCCTGTAGCGGTGACCCGAAGTTGTAAAACGAGGAGGACATGCTGGCCGTCTGCGGACGCTGGTATTCCACTCGCAGTTGGTTGCACGAGATTCACGAGGCGCTCGAAAGGCTTCAGCTGGCTCCTCCGCAGGACTGGCTTGATAGCTGACCCTGCCGGGGACGCATAGGCCCGCCTCGGCACGCCGATCTTGTGAGCTTTTTACACCGGTCCTGAAAAATATACAAAAAAGCGACCAACGCTGCCTGTTTTCAGTCAGGCCTTGCCTCAATACATCCGTTTCAGGTAGTCCGAGATTTGAATGATGAAGAAGCCTGGCGGAAACAATCGAGCAGATATTGGCATGCTTATTGAATGCCTTTGAACATCAGGCGCTCAGATGCAGCCGCGCCATCATTGCTCACAGACGGTCGAGGGCGACCGGGCGTTGATTGACACGTCGCCAACACGCATAGCCGATACGTCTTCGAAGGGCCACACGGCTGGGACACCTCATCGGTGGACCTCGGATGACTGCGCGCTGTATCTGCAAGTGGTGGCCCAAGCGCTAAAAAAACGGCATGAGCTGCTTCGTTTTTTCCCAAACCAGGAGGAACACAAGATGCCCGACAATAAGCAGAGCGCGATTCTCTATCGCATGGTTATGGATGACCATATCTGCCCGTACGGCCTGAAATCGAAGGACTTGCTCGAACGCAAGGGATTCGATGTGGTAGATCGCCATCTCCGCAACCGCGCGGAAACCAACGGCTTCAAACAAGAACACCAGGTCGAGACAACACCGCAAACATGGATAGATGGCGAGCGTATCGGTGGCTACGACGAATTGCGCGTATATTTCGGTGAGGCGCCACAGTCCGAGGACGAGACCAGCTACCAACCGGTCATTGCGATATTTGCGATGTCGCTCCTGATGTCATTGGCCGTGGGGTTCGCGGCGTTTGACAGTGTCGTTACCCTGCGCTCGGCGGAATGGTTCGTCGCCACGGCGATGTGTCTGCTGGCGCTACAGAAACTACAGGATGTTGAAAGTTTCTCTACCATGTTCCTGAACTACGATTTGCTGGCAAAACGGTGGGTGCGCTATGGCTATTTGTATCCGTTCGGAGAAGCCTTGGCCGGGATCCTGATGCTGGCGGGCGTGCTGCTGTGGCTAGCCGCGCCGGTCGCACTTTTTATCGGCACGGTCGGCGCCATCTCTGTTGTCAAAGCCGTCTATGTTGATAAACGCGAAATCAAGTGTGCCTGTGTCGGTGGCGACAGCAAGGTGCCGCTTGGGTTTGTGTCGCTGACGGAAAACCTGATGATGATAGCGATGGGGCTCTGGATGCTCGCCAGGACCTTGCTCTAGCGAGGAAGAACTGCGGGTGATCCCGCTAACGCAAACCCCGTGCCACCCTGGTGCTTCGGTACGGCACTAGCTGCCTGGCTGCCAGGTCTTCCCGTCTTGTAAACTTTTCCCAACTTCCGGCAATGTTTGCAATCATCGGTTAATTTCCATCGCCAGCGGGCGACGCTGCGATGCTTCCGATCATGATTGCATGCAGATTGCGTACCTAAAGCACACTCAGTTATTTCCATTGGGTAGAAGCCGGAGACAAACGCAATAGCAAGGCACGGAAATTGCTTAAGTAACAGTGTTTGAGACAGCCTTGTATGGAACTGCGATGCAACCGGGATAACTAGCCAGGTGGTCGGCAATTGCTTTCCCGCTGCCACCGCGCCATTGGCGATGATAGAGCAACGGAGCGAAAATTTGTAAGTGAGGAGGAGCGCTATGACGATCGTAAATCAGTCCACCCCGACATTTCCTGTGCACGATGTGCCGATCACACGCCCCTTTATTTGGTTGGGTAGGGGTTGGAGTGATATCCGAAGCAACCCTGCCCCCAGCCTTGCCTACGGCTGGCTGGTCGCCTCTATGGGTGCGCTGGTGCTGGCCTATTTTCATCATCCGGTTTACGTGGCCGCTACCATAGTCGCCTATTTGTTTGTGGGGCCAGTGATCACCGCCGGTGTATGTGAACTGTCGCGAAGGCGCGACCACGGCGAAAAGGCTTCCTTTCAGACGTCTCTTACAGGCTTGTCCGTCTCTCGTCGCAGCCTCTGCCTTTTTGCCGGGTTACTGTTACTTCTAGCAGCGGTCTGGTTTACGCTTGCGGCGCTGCTGCTTTACATGACCAGCGGCGCTATTGCGCCAGAAATCACGGCGACGCTCTGGGGTGATGTGGTCAACCAGCTTAGCCGCGCGCAGCTACTCGTTTACTCCTTGGCGCTTGCTACCCTCGCTGGCGTCGTGTTTGCAGTTTCAGTCGTGACGGTACCGATGATAGTAGACCGCCATGTCGACGTGGGAACGGCGGTCTCAACCAGTTTGCGCACGACGGTGAGGAACTGGGCAGCACTGATGCTCTGGGCACTACTGGTGGTGGCGCTGGTAGTGTTCGGGTTTGCAACCTGGATGCTGGGAATGATTCTGATAGTGCCATTACTGGGGCATGCCACCTGGCATGCTTACCGGGACATAGTAGAAGAGGAGTGAGTGGAGTGAGTGAATTGCGGTATTACGGAATTGACTGGATCGCTATGACGTTCACGCTTATTGCTATCTATTTGCTCGGTAACAAATCGCGTGCTGGATTTGGCACAATGATGTGCGGGAACTTCTGCTGGATGGTTTTGGGGTTTCTGACCGGCAGTATTGCACTTGTCATTGCCAACTTCACTTTCTTCGGCATGAATATTCGTGGCTATATCAAGTGGGGTAAAGAAGATGTCGCCAGATCCACATAAATAGTACGGGCAGCAGGGTGCTCCCTTCGGATCACGTGATAATTCACCTCTACAGCATAGTTTGCACGCTTGAAAGATAGCCCACCATTGGTGGGCATTATCATCCTCCCTATACCCCACACATGCCACACACGGGCTGGCACGTACACATTCGCTGTAAGCACGCACTGATCGCATTGTTTTACCGTGAACTTTATTTGCAAATGATAATCGTTATCATTACTATTGCGGTTTTCCGGTCTACAGAGGACATCCCGCATGCACATCGCCCACTCCACATCTTACAGGGCCACCCTGAAGCTACTTGGCGCGGCCCTGACGGTCAGTCTCGGCGGGCTGCACACCCTTGCCGCTCACGCCCAACAGGTCGCCACTGGCGGCGAGAACACCGCACTGGAAGAAGTGATCGTACGCGGTTCCTACACCACCGGTGACCGCCTGGACTCCGCCACGGGACTGGGCCTGTCGATCCGGGAGACGCCGCAGTCCGTCAGTGTGATGACATTCCAGCGCATCGAGGACCAGAACCTGAAAACACTGACGGACGTGGTGCTCAACGCGACCGGCGTGTCCTCCAAGGAACTCGACAGTTCCCGCGCCAGCTTTTCCGCCCGCGGCTTTGCGATCGATAACTACCAGCTGGACGGTGTGCCCATCACCTGGACACCCGGTGGCGACGCCGGTGAAACGCAGACCGATATGGCACTGTACGAGCGCATCGAAATCGTGCGCGGCGCCACCGGCTTACTCACCGGCGCCGGCAACCCGTCGGCCGCTATCAACCTGGTGCGCAAGCACGCCGACAGCAAGGAATTCACCGGCGTCACCTCGGTGGGAGCCAGCCGCTGGAACAATTACGACGCGATGGCGGATGTGAGTGCGCCAGTCACCAGCGATGGTTCCGTGCGTGCGCGCGCTGTCCTGAGCTACGCGGATGGCGATTCCTGGGTGGATCTGCTGGGCAATACCCGCAAAGTGGCCTACGGCACGGTCGATGCCGATCTCGGCCTCAGCACGCTGTTGCGGGTGGGCGCGAGCTACCAGGACAACGACCCGACCGCCTCGACCTGGGGCGGCCTACCCGCCTGGTATAGCGATGGCTCGCGCACCGACTGGGACGACTCCAAAACCGTGGGCGCCGACTGGACGCGCTGGGCCTCCACCAATACCAATTACTTCGCCAGCCTGAGCCACGAGTTCGCCAATGGCTGGAAGGCCGCGCTGGATCTGGATCGGTCCGAGAACGATGCCAACCTGCACCTGCTGTACCTGTCCGGCGCGCCCGACCGTGATACCGGGTTGGGAATGTCCGCCTCGCCATACCGCTCCGACACCAGCCGCTCCCAGAATAATATCGGCGTCAACGTAGCGGGCACCTACGCGTTGCTGGGACGCGAGCACGAGGCAGTGCTGGGCTATTCGTGGAGTAAAGAGACGGCAAAAACCGACTACTTCCCCGAGCTGAGTGTTCCGGATGTGGGGAATTTCAACGAGTGGGACGGCTCCTATCCCGAACCCGAATGGGGTGCGCGCACTCGGGATATTGATCTGGACAGGAAGCAGACGGGCTTTTACGTCGCATCGCGCCTGTCGCTGACCGACGCACTCAAACTGGTGCTCGGCGGCCGTCTGGCCGACTGGAAAACCGATGGCCAGCAATACGGCGCGGAAGTCGATTACAGCGACAACAATGTCTTCCTACCCTACGCAGGCGCGCTGTATGACTTCAACGATGCGATCACCAGCTACCTCAGCTACACCGAAATCTTCAAACCGCAGAGCGAGCTGGATCGCAACGGCAATCAGCTCGATCCGATCATCGGCAAGAGCTACGAGCTGGGCGTAAAGATGGGCTTTTTTGCCAACGCACTGGACACCAATATCACGCTATTTCGGATCGAGCAGGACAATCTCGCCCAAACCGATACTGGCTTTCTTGTGCCCGGCACGATATTCGAAGCTTCGCGGGCTGCCCAGGGCACCACCAGCGAGGGCTTTGAGCTGGAGGTGGTCGGTGCCATCACGCCGGATTGGGCAATCAGCGCCAGCTACACGCAGTTCAAGGCCCAGGACGCGGACAACCAGGACGTCAACACCGACCAGCCGCGTAAGATGTTCAAGTTGTTCAGCACCTACACCTTGCCCGGTGCCTGGTCCGACCTCACCGTGGGTGGCGGCATCAACTGGGAGGATGCCAACTACACCCGCGCCATCAACCCGGCGACCGGCGCGGCCGAAGATCTTGAGCAGGACGACTACAGTCTGGTGAACCTGATGGCGCGCTACGACGTCACCCAGCAACTATCATTACAGCTCAACGCCAGCAACCTGTTCGATGAGACCTACTACAGCCAGATTGGTTTTTACAGCCAGCTGGCCTACGGCATGCCCAGGAATGTCAGCGCGGAAGTGCGCTATCAATTCTGAACACAGCAACTTCTCCAAGGTGTCGCCGCTGCCGCACCTTCCTTCCATTGGCTATGAGTGGTAAGTAAAATGCGTTCCCTGTTTGTCGCGCTGCACCGTTGGGCAGGCTTGTTCACTGCCGCATTCCTGTTTCTGTCCGGCGCTACGGGCGCCGTGATCTCATGGGATCATGAGCTGGATGAATGGCTGAATGCCGACCTGACAAAAACTACCTCATCGGGCCCCGCATTGCCGACGCTGGCGATCGTGCAGGAGGTTGAAGCGCGCCATCCCGCCATCAAAGTGAGCTATGTACCACTGGCGGCGGAACCCGGGCACGCACTGTCATTCTTCGTCGAGCCACGCGTGGATGAGGCCACGGGCGAGCTGTTCGATGTTGACTACAACCAGGTGTTTGTCGACCCGGTTACGGGCGCCGAATTGGGCACACGGGAGTGGGGCTCGGTCTGGCCAATCACGCGGAAGAATGTCGTATCGTTTCTGTACGTATTGCATTACAGCCTGCACATGCCAGAAATGTTCGGGATTGAGCGCTGGGGTGTCTGGCTGATGGGCGTGGTGGCGCTGATCTGGACCATCGATTGCTTCACCGGCTTTTACCTGACGCTGCCGCTGCGCAGGCGAGCGCGCGTAAACACTGGGCTGGCGCACGATACCAGCGCCGATCAGCGAGTGAAAAGCGAGGGCCTTGGCGGTGAAGCAAAACGCAGCAGCTGGCTGCAGCGCTGGGCGCCAGCCTGGAAAATCCGCTGGCGCGGCGGCAGTTACAAGCTGAATTTCGACCTGCATCGCGCGTTTTCCCTGTGGACATGGGGCCTGCTGCTAGTGATTGCCTTCACAGCATTTTCGCTGAACTTGTACCGCGAGATGTTTTTCCCGGCGATGTCCCTGGTGTCTGATGTAACACCCAGCATATTTGACCTGCGTGAGCGAGTGCCCGATGAGCAAGCACCACCGCCGCAACTGGATTTCGCAGCGGCGCTGGAGCGCTCCGACATCCTTGCACGTAACAAAGGCTGGCAGGAACCGCCGGGGGCAATCTTCTACGCGCGTAACTTTGGCGTCTATGGCGTTGAGTTTTTCTATCCGCAAGACGGACACGGCGCGGGTGGCGCGGGGCACAGAACCGTGCACATAGACGCGCAGGACGGCCGTGAACTGGGTGTGTACGAACCCTGGCAAGGTACGGTAGCAGACCTTTTTGTACAGGCGCAGTTCCCAGTTCACTCGGGGCGTATTCTTGGGCTGCCAGGGCGCATCCTGATCTCCGTCATGGGGGTGGTGATTGCCATGCTGTCGGTGACCGGCGTGATAATCTGGTGGCGCAAGCGGGGGGCGAAGAATGGCAGGGCAAGAATTGGCTAATCGGCTACAGCGATTGTCTTGCTGCTGGTCAAAAACGCCACGCCCCTACTCGCCGTTATTCTTGAAGCTGCCCACCACTGACTTCGCAGTCACAAGTAGGGCGGTAATGGCGCTTTTACCCGCGCCATTAATGCGGGCGATAACGGAAGTCAGCGTGCTTCAGTTTCCCCAGGCTTAAAGGTTTTACGCAGGCTGCCTGAAGTCGCGGCAAAGAGTTCATCCGCCGACTTGCGAGAATAACGGGGTACTTAAGTCGGGATACCGCATGTTGATCCTGCCGTCTACGGCCAAAGCAACTTCAACCGCGCTGCACGACTATGGGTGATCGTACTGTGCGTCATTTAATCTGGAGATGACATGGACTTTTTGCGTATTATTCTATCGATCTTGATACCACCCCTTGGCGTGTTTCTGCAGGTGGGGATCGGACCGCAGTTCTGGATTAACATACTACTGACTTTGCTCGGCTATATTCCAGGCGTGGTACATGCCGTGTGGATAATCGCTACGCGATGAAGGTATCACCGCCGAGTTGATTTGGAAGGCTCCTTGCGCCTGAAACAGATTCAGGCGCTTTCTATTTAACTTTTCACCGCGTTTTTGACGTCACCGTACTTGGCCTGGGTCTTGCCAAGGTTCTTTTGAATCTTGCCTTTCACTTCGAGTTTCTCATTACCCACTAGGTGACCGGCAACTTCCTTTACCTTGCCCTTTACTTCGTTGGCTGTGCCCTTCACCTGATCCTTGTTAATGCTCATGTCTTACTCCTGATAGGTTGCGCCGGCTGATTGCCCACGCTGCAGTATAAAATTGATGGAAATCGTATTGCGAAGCCTCATAACCGGCTGACCATTCCTGAAGGCCGCCATAATGATACTCAAGCATAGCGTGACCCATCTGCGCAATCACGTCTGTGCGCTGGGGCACAGATACAGGACTAATTCCGTTAACTTCTGCCAAAACCTGAATAAGGCTTGTCCGCAGTCATGGCACAGAAGGAACGCAAGCGGACTCGGCACACTGGTTTTTCGGCAGTTCATCATCAGACCCATATAATGCAACTCACCGTGATCGCGCCATGCAGCTGGCGACAATTTCGCCTCACCAGCATAGCTAAAGCACAGTCGCAATCGGGGGCCTGACGATCAGCTGATTATCGACTGCTGTCACGCCGCTTGTACTTCTGGCAATCCAGCTGGCGAGTTGGCGGAAAGCTATCGTATCGGCTGTACCCGTCAATGTGACTTTACCCAGTCGTGTGGCGACATCTGTGGACTTGCTATCTGAATAGGCGCTCAACATCAGCCTTGAACTAACCCTGGCTGTGACGCTGGCATCAACAATTTTTGCGGCGATGAGAATACTATTTTTCGATACCGCCAGAACTGTGGAAGAGATGAGCACTAGCGAGACACAGGAAATCACTAGTGTGATGCTGAACTTAATGATCGATTTTCTTCGCTGCAATTGCATATTTTACGTTCCGGGTAAAACTCTGTCCCACGTTATCGCTTGCTCAAGAGCCGGATACGCGCATCATAATAGTGAAACAGCATCCAACCGCCGGACCAATTCCCCACTAGCGCCTCCGGATAAGTACATTAAAGAAATCAACGACTTCCCGCGGCCACAGTAGCGAAGCTCAGGTGCACCTTGCCCTATAGCGTCAGGCAGGTCTGTGCGCCAGGACACAGATACATGTCAGGATCCATTACTTCAGCTTTTTGATCATACGCAATGTGAAGAGCTACTGCTGGAACCAAAACCGGGCCTATCGCATTTACCGAGAGCTGGAGCGCCCCGACATCCTTGCGTGCAACGAGGGCTGGCAGGAACCGCCGCAGGCAATCTTCTACGCGCGTAACTTTGGCGTATATCGCGTTGAGTTTTTCTGTCCGCAAGACGGACACGGCGCGGGTGGTCGGGGCGTATTCTTGGGCTGCCAGGGCGCATCCTGATCTCCGTCATGGGGGTGGTGATTGCCATGCTGTCGGTGACCGGCGTGATAATCTGGTGGCGCAAGCGGGGGGCGAAGAATGGCAGGGCAAGAATTGGCTAATCGGCTACAGCGATTGTCTTGCTGCTGGTCAAAAACGCCACGCCCCTACTCGCCGTTATTCTTGAAGCTGCCCACCACTGACTTCGCAGTCACAAGTAATGCGGCAATGGAGCCGAATATTTGAAGTATCGAACTGAGCTCATCCTGAGCAGCGTAAATGGCGAATAGAACCGCACCGAGCATCAGCAGCATCAATGGCGCTCGTACATGGCGCCATGCGCCTTGCCCCTCTCTCCTGGCGACTTTGATCATCGCTGATTTTTCCAACGCGCTCTTCGCCTTTCTAATCTCGGTGGCATCCGCAATTTCGTATCCCATCCGTCGTTCCCTGATTTTTCCCTCAGCGAGCAAGCTATCGAGCGCGATGGTATTCCTCGGGTTGGCCAAGCCGAAGTAAGCCAGATTAGCCATGACTATCTCCCGCTGTTTGCTGACATACAGTGGCCGCAAATACGCCTGTTCCTCCTTGCCAATTTCCCTGGGGCATTGAAAGGTAAGATTGGGTACGAGCACAGGCAAGGATATTCGCATCAACACCAATACGAGGAAAGAGAGAAGCAATAAGACTGATAGATAAATATAAAAGCCCGTGTTATCAGGCGTGCGTGTATGAGGATAGTATTGCGTGATGGCAAAGGCGGCATCGATGCCAGGGAAGTCAATAACCGTGCAAAGAAAGTCTGAGCCAGCTTTACACTGTGTCCATTCTTTAAGCCAGGCATTGCTCTTGCCGGAAGACTGCAGCAAGACTGCCCCGATATTGCTGAAGTGCGGAATAAAATACAAGAGTTCCGAGAGGTAGTGTTCCTTATCCACCGAAGGTTCGCCATGATATTCGGGGCCGTCTCCCGCAAAATATTTTGCATTATTCGTCTGCGCTGACTGAACACTGATACCGGTGTAATGGCAGTGGCTACTCATCTCGCTGGTATCGATCAGGGCCATTAACCGCATGTCATCTATCTCGGGTTGAGCGACATCATCTTGACGTGCCGCTGTGCGTGAAAAGGATTTGGTAATGAGGTTCTTCGATGTGCTGTCTCCCCCATTTTCCTTAGAACATTCTGCTATAAACGTACCAGGAAAATAAAAGTAGCGGGAATGCGATCCAACCCAGAGCGAAAATGGCTGAAAGGATGCCATTTGCTTGGCTTCCTCCTTTTTGAAGTAGCGTCTTTGGCTATTTCGACTCTCCACATATTTGTCCCTGACTGTGTGAGTGTCGCGCCAGTTGTTGAAATTGACCCAGGAACGCTCGTGAAGATCAAAGTTCTCATTAAGCAACAGACTGAAAGGAATCAGGAATAGAAACACGACCACCACGCTTCCTCTTTCGGCCAGCTCGTAAAGCCCCCGGTTGCGATCAACCTGTGGTTCTCTTTGCGTGGTGTCGACAGTGAACTCCAGTAACTTGCTGGCACCGTAAAGTATCGAAAAAGCCAACACCAGAAATATGTCGCTCGTGGTGTTGGCATGGTAGCTGGCGACGCAAAGCAGAAAGAAGACGCCAGCATCAATAGACAGCCGAAAAACAGGCGACGCCAAAACGGTATTAGCGGATTCAAAGTCTGGCTTGGTAATACACAGCACAATCTTGAAAAGCCAGTATGCAACGAAAAATCCGAGCAGGTAAATCGACACCTGCGAGCCCACACTGCCCGTACTCTTGAGGTACGCATTCACCAGAAAGGCGAGGCCCATCAGTATCATGGCGATTGTCAGCAGTCTTCCTTTTTCTTTGATATGGCCATTAATGTTTTGACCAATATACTTCTCTCGTCGATAACGCTGGGAAGTTACCCTCTCCTGGCGAGAAGCCAGTAATGCACTCAAAAGCAAGGCCGCGAAGACGACGCATGCCAGTGACAGGAAAAGCACTAAATACACCACCTGTTCTGTATCATGAAGCCACAGGATAGCGGCGAATAAGCTGAGAAAGAGCGATACTGCCAGAGCTGCCTGTAACCGTCGACTACGCTCCGGTAGCCTTGATGCTGTACTCGCTGCCCCTGGGGTTTCCCCAGCCGGACTCTCCACTGTGGCATCTGGTGGCAGCGAACCTCTCGACAGAGATTGACCGGGGCTATCCACCGCCCGTTTTGCGCCCTTTTCATCTTCTGGATGGGACCGCGCTTTGCCGACGTCATTGAACAGCAATCGAAATGGCATTATCTCGAACACAGATCTGGATGGTGCGACATTGCTGTTGCCTGTTGTCGCTATCGATCCAAAGTAGTATTCCTCGAAACTGGTGGGGGCGATAGCACCAAATATCTTCCTGATACCTAGTGCCAGCAAAATCACTATCAGAATAAACAGGAACAATACGAGCACATAGATCACCAGCATTGAAATGCCGGCCGTCGCGAAATGGAACAGCTGTGCCTGTACTATTTCCCTGTCATAGAACACGACCAGTGTCCACGGAGTTTGCTCCAGAGCTTGCAGAAAAGCCCGAACACTGGCGCCATTGTAGTTGGCATCGAAAAGACCGTTCGTGTCCGAAAGTACAGCTGCAAGAAGGTCTCCATCATGATCAACGGCCTGAAAATAGTTTTCCCGAAGTGCCTTGGCATCCTCGCTGTGGAAAATCACGTCCCCCGAAACTTTGTCGATGACAGCATACTGAAATCCAAACGGTAGAATCGCGCTTTCAAATGACTGCATCGTACTCAGTCCGACAGCGACAGAAGGCGTGTTCGCACCAGAATCTTCAGTCTTACTCCGCTCGTTCTCGGCGCGGGAACCTTTGTGCAAGGGGTGCTGTATTGAGAAGACCGTTTCGAGCACTCCGTCGATGATTGACTCTACTCGCTCAATATACCCCCGCGGACGTCCATTAGCAGCGTAGTTGTAGAAGCCGGATGACTGCAGAATACCCTTTACGTATGCGCGCTGACTGAGGTCTGTCCTTGTAGCACTCACCTGATCGTCAACCTTGAAAGTAGGGTAAAGCAAAGCAGTGAAACATTCACCGGTTCGTTTGCCAGACCCATCCACTGCGAAGACGCCAGTAAAGAGCAGATCGCATGAACCAGGATATTGATCAGCACGCTTACATTCTTCTCTGTTCCTTTCTATCAGCCACATTGCTGAACAGCTTTTTCCATATTCCCAATATCTTCCCGGGTGTGCCTCTCCTTTGTAATCATCCTGCGTGGCATTCTCAGACAGGCTGTACAGACGAGCGAACTTGTCTTCTGTCTCTCTCTTGAATTCATCACCCATGTTTGAGGCAATATGCTTAAGTTGCTTGTCAAAACTTGATTCGAAGTCGACCTGAGCAAGGACCGTGTTGATCAATACCAGCACGACCGTTGCTATAAACGGAACCGCTATAGCCAGTTGAACCCAGTCCCCCGGGCGAAGAATGGCCTCACTGTGGAAAAGGTACAGTCGTACGATTGGTATCAACGCAGAAAGCCCGATAAGTACCAGGCCGATGTAGGTAAAGGTGAGCAAATCAATGGAGTATTTACTGACCTGGTAATCCGACTCCGGCACCAGGCCGAGCAGCACCATCGGCTCGTTCTCAATAGTCAGATCGGTGGGTTGTATGAATGCCAGGTAGGTATTGTCGCCCATTTCAAACTTGACTATATCGGATTGTGTGAAAGCGATGTCGGGTAAGGACGGGGATGCACTGTCGTCGGCTGATCGAGAAAGCTTGTGCTTCAGTTGAATGGTGTAAAGCGCTTTAACCACTTCCAGGGACGACAGTTTCTCGGCCGACTGAGCACGTGCGCTCGGAAGGCCATGTGCAATGCTGTCCTGACTATTGCGTGAGGGTAGGTCACTGGTATCGGCATAGACTCGATTGGATTCTGCGCCGAATATGATGACACTCTGGAAATAGTTCGGATGATCCTTTATGCCTCGTATATTGGCATAAGGCACTTCAATTTTTACGTCCAGAAAATGGGTTTCAGCATCAACATCGCCCTTTACCTTTACCTCTTCATTCCACGCAACTACGATGCCTGATGTTGAGAATACGGATTGTCGTTCCTCATGTGCCTCGGCATAATACGCCAACCGTGAACGCGGATAGACGGGTGAGACGCTAATCTGGTCTTTTTTCGTGAACAATTTGTTTGTGCCTGAAAGTCGCCCGTACATTATTTCCCTGTAGATTTCAGCAACCTTCGTACTCGGATCACATAGCTTAGTATCACTATTAGCTGGCTTCTGCTTGCATCGTTCCTTGAACTCACCAGGCAAGAGATACATGAAGTGCTGAACCGTTTTTGAGATTGTCGACACTGCGGCAAGCGAGGCTTCCAGATTGCGTTCCGTAACAGATAGATAATAGAAATTTCGCTGGTTCAGCTGGGCCGTCGCCTGCTTTACGGCAATGATATAAACCACAAACGCAGCTGCGATAATTGCCAGAACAACAAGAACTGCGGGGCTTGGAATAAGTTTTTTTGCGCCTGAAAAGTTCATAACATCGCGTTATCCTTACGCTCTTCTTATCACATCCCTGCTTTGCAAACTTCTACTCCCCGTTGCCCCTGATGGGCCAGCTTGAAATGGGAGATTCAGGCATCCCAACCAGCAACAGAGGCGGCCTTTTTGCAGCAAAACCTCTTGAATGTCACACCCAACAATTCCTCTGTGTGGATGAAGATGTCTCCTTACAGTACTGTGAACTGCGCCAGTTTGAGCAGTTCTTGCTTCTGATATCTTGGCAGTGTGATTGTTATCAGCAGTGAACGATTGGGCTGGAAAAACTCCTTCAGCGCGTTGACGTCCAGGATGAGATGCCCTATTTCGTTTACACCCACTGACCGATAGCCCACCAAACTGCCTTCTTCCTCTACATTGGGTAACGCAGTAAGACTCACTCTAAGGGGCTGTGGGTCATCCTCCAGTTCTCGTTGCAAACTGGTGACATCTATCATGAAGCTGCGATACGACGGGTTATCCGAGTAAACGTGCGTTTTCCCGGAGATGTTCTTGTTGAATACGTAGGCCCAATAATCGTCCTCTTCCTCGAAATCACCGTAGAACTCAATGGCATAATCACTGACGTCGTAGCCGTGATCATCCACTACATGAAAAATGGTGTTCTGAAACGCGTGTTGCGCTTTATCTCTGCGCCGATAGTACTTTTCGTGTATGGCCTGATTGCTCAAAAGGCATTCGGAACACCAAGCATCGAATGTATTGCCGCTAACCTCCAGCCCCCTGAGAATGGGGGCCAGCAACTTCATATCAATTTTCTTGTTCCCGGTGATCTCACTGTGATCGTACCCGTCCAGAATAAGAAATGCGGTTTTGCCAATCGACTCTTGCTGATTCGATATGGCGATCGTTCCAGTGTCATTTCGCTCGACCTGGATATGTAACTTTGCGGCGTTTAAGTTCGCGGTAGAGACATAAACAGTCCCATCTGAACCGTTTTCGTTGACCATGCCCCGTATGCCACGATATCCCTCATTTCCGACAATGACAGTACAGTAGACGCCGCCATCGCTGAATGCATTGGGGGAGAATCTATCGCGCTCGGCCAGTCTCCAGGAGAAGGGGCTCGCCATTTCCAGACCCTTCAGGATCTTTTCTCCAGTCTCGAACAACTTGTTTGAACTGGAGCCTTTGAATACCCTGCCGATCACTGACCTGCCCTTATGGGCGAGCGGGGATCCAAAGTTCGCAGGGGCCAGCATGACCACATTCTCTACCGGCGGTTTCCTGGATTGCTCCGTGTAGTAAATTTGCATCCAGGCGCGAAGAATCAACCCCCCCGTAGAGTGGAGTATCACATCCTGGGTGTGGGGTTCGGTGGATAGGCTCATCGATTGCCAGGCACGTTGCAGGGCGGCAGCCAGGTCTGAGATCCTTACATCGTCATCCAGGGAGACATAGTCACCCAGCCAGATGTGATCTGTCCTGCGGCCGGTTTCCTCACTGAGCCTCGCCGCCAGATGCCTGAATGAATCGGAGGTGTCACTCCATCCATGTAATATGATCACAGGCTTTTTAGTCATCGGCTCACTCCCTGTCTGCGATGATCAAAAATTATGCCCGATCTGAAGATGCCGTGCGTAAACCTTGGTTTAGGTACTTCAGATGAAGGCACATGGGCCGACAATGGCGGATCGGCCTATTTGGCGCAATATGATGAATACAGCGTAGTCGAAAAATCGTCGCTAGCAAGTAGAACGCTTAATAAACGAGGCGGGCCTATTGAAATATTGCAGCCTCGTTTCGCACCCACCGCAAACAGAAGCGCTTCATTAACACCCCGGCGGCAGCGCGTCACAGAGGTCGCCGCGGCCGCTGGCGTCAACATCTTCCTGGCCCGGATTGGCAATCAGCGGGCAGTTGTCAAGCGGATCGGAAACGCCATCGCTATCGCTGTCGAGTGGCCCGATGAACTGGCCGAAGGCAAAAGGGATCGCGCCCACCGCTACCGTATCCACGACGGTTTTGGTGATTGGGTCTATGATCGAGACGTTGTTGCTGAGGGAGTTTGAAACGTAGACGCTGTTGCCATCCGGGTGCACCATGACGCCGCGAGGACTGAACCCGACGGACAGCGTCGTCACCACGGTGTTAGTGCGCGAGTCGATGACATAGACATCACCGCTGTCACGGTTTCCCACGTACACATCGCCGCCGTCCGGATGCACGGCGACACCGATAGGGCCCAGCCCAACGGCGATCGTCGCCACCACGGTATTTGGCGCAACCACGGCGCTAGCTACGGTGGCTATGACAGAGACGGTGTTACCGGCGTTGTTCGTCACATACACGGTCTTGCCGTTGGGGTGTACAGTGATACCGCGGGGTTGAAGCCCTACCGGAATAGTGGCCGTCACCAGATGGGTAGTTGTGTCGATGACGGACACAGAGTTGCCATTGGTGTTGGTCACATAGACTGTGCTGCCGTTCGGATGTACAGCGACACCACGGGCGTTGAGCCCCGCCGGTATAGTGGCAACCACGGCATTGACGGCCGGATCGATGACGGACACCGTGGAGTCGATGAAGTTCGCAACATACAATGCGCTCCCATCCGGGAGCAATGCGAGGCCAAAGGGCCAGGTTCCCACCGGCACGGTAGCCACCACACTGTTGCTCGCGGTGTCGATGACGGAGACGTTGTTGTCATAGAGATTGGCCGTATACACGGTGCGGCCGTCCGGGTGCACCGCGACGCCGAAGGGGCCGATCCCCACCGCGAAGGTAGTGACCACCGCTCTGGTTGCCGTATCGATGACAGAGACTGTGCTGTCGGCAGCGTTGGTGATGTAGGCAAACGGCGCGGCATGCGCGGCGGTGCTCAACACCAACAGGCCGAGTAACAGGCTTATGGACGGGGTATTCAGACGGCGCATTGAGATTCCTCCGCTCGTCATTGGCCGGTCGTACCGCCGGGCCTCAAGACGCTCTGGACAGCGACTCTGCGATGGTGCTCCGCAGGTGAAGCGGCAGGCAAATACCCTATCCGCCGCTGCCAGAAGGCAATAGACACTCGCGAAGCTACAACAGCAAATCGTCTGCGGCTAGATAAGAATCAGGAATCCGTGATCCAATCGTCATTTAGTGGTATCGCCCGGTTGCAGTAGCGATTTTTGATGGTGCCAGTCTCTTCAATTTACCACCCCGTATATTCCTTTTGGTTATTTCTTATTACAATTAAATATCATATGGTTATTTCTTGCGCCACAGCCGGTATTGCCTACACTACCTAAGTAGCCCCTACAGCCGGATCGTGGCCGGTACCGCGTTGATCAGCCGTCCGGAACAAACGGGCGAGTGTCTTGTCGGATACCTGCTGATAAAACAAACAGCACTGCGAGCGAACACTCCAGGCGCCAGCACATAGGAAATCATTTGATGTTACCCGAAGATATGGCCACACCGAACTGGCGCTGCATTACCACAGCAAGTATTGTCACTGCCCTGCTGCCGATGGTTTTGACGGCGCCTTCTTATGGCGCCGGGAACGACTCGGGCTCGCCGGCAACAGATCCGCATTCCCATCATGACAGTGCATTCATCGATCTGACGACCTTCGGCGCTTCCGGCGGCAGCTCACACACCGGCCATGAGGGCC